>JAPOQK010000063.1 GCA_026710795.1 Candidatus Poribacteria bacterium | reverse complement strand
CAAAACGGGCATAACCACATTGCTGAGCAAACCAATTATACTGCTTGTTATTTGGAATTAAGGCAATCTTATGTGTTTTTAATGGCATATCATTACTTCCTTGAAAGGTCACTACTTCCCATTTGTGGTGGTGTGCAGATACGAAAAATATCTGCACTGAAGTAGTCCTACAAGGATACCATATTTCACGCTAAAAGTCAGGTTATATGGCGGTGTCTACATCTCCGTGCTAAAGCAACGGGGTTTTGACACCAAAGATTGATAATAGACTAAGATAAATGACATTCTTTAGTATATCACAACTAAGGAGATGGTGTATTAAGTTTTTATACATAGTAGACTGTTCCTACAAGGGTTAATTGGTGCTTTGTTGGCACATAACTTTACACACTCATAAGTGTAGATGATTTTTACAAAACTTGCACACTCCACAGAAAGTTTTCAATTGCCTAAATTCAACGAATCCAATATAATACAAGCAAGATATTACATCAAGATCCAAGATAGTAGACGATGAAGATAACATAAGAACAATACTAAGCAGCAATAAAACCACACAGAGCTGCGATAATAAGGAAGGGCTGATAGTGACAAAGATTGAAATACCACGTCCAGAATATCCGAGACCCGATTTCCAGCGCGGAACATCCGAAGGAATTGACTGGATAAATCTCAACGGAACATGGGAATTTGCGTTTGACCCTGATGATGTTGGTAATAAAGAACAATGGTTTACTGATAACGCACATGACTTCCCTATGCAAATACAGGTCCCTTATCCATGGGAAAGCCTTGCTGCATGGGGAGAAGAGGATCGTGCAGATAGCGCGACTTATCTAAGCACAAAAGCATACCTTAAACCTGAAGAGATCACTTGTGGTGGTCTAAGTCGAGAAGGTAATTACCGTGGTGAACCCAGACACACAATTGGGTGGTACCGTAGAACTGTCTCTATTCCAGAAAATTGGAATGATAAACGCGTTATTCTGAAATTCTGTGCTGTTGATTGGGAAACAACGTTATGGGTAAATGGTAAGGAAATTGGAGGGCATAGTAACGGGTATTTACCTTTTGAATTTGACATTACAGATGTGCTTACCCCCGGTGAAAATGCTACCATCGTCCTGCGTGCTTATGATGCACAAGACCACGGAGAACAACTCGCAGGAAAACAGATAGGTTGGTACGTCCGTACCAGCGGTATTTGGCAGACTGTCTACCTTGAACCACGAAATACAACATATATTAAGCAGTGTCTTATCACACCTGACATAGACAATAGCAGTGCCAGTTTTGACGTTACATTAGATGGTGAAATAACGTCTGGTACAAAATTACATTGGGATTTCGAGGGTATGAATGGTAGTGTTGATGCAGAAGAAAATACAGAAATCACAGTCAATATACCATCAGACAAACTTCGACTGTGGGATGTAGAGACTCCAAACCTTTATGACGTAACACTCAAATTGGTATCCGACGGTTCAGATATTGATACTGTTTACACCTATTTCGGTATGCGGAAGGTATCAATTGAAAAAGCACCAGATGGAGACTATAACTACATTTACCTGAATAACCGTCCCATATACTTATTAGGTGCACTTAATCAGTCGTTAAATCCGGAAAGTGTGTATACATTTCTGACCGATGAAGCTATCCGAACTGATGTGGAACGCGCCAAAGAATTCGGCTTCAACTTCCTCCGTCTTCACATAAAAGTTGACGAACCACGTCTCTACTATTGGGCAGATAAATTAGGATTGCTCTTTATGTGCGATATTCCTAACTTCGGAACTTACACAGATAAAGCAAAAGATAGATTCAAGTATACACTTCGTGGGAACATAGAACGCGACTATAACCATCCATCCATCATCTCATGGTGCAACTTCAATGAAACTTGGGGACTCGGTGGTGGAGACTACAAACAGCAAAAAGACCGTCAGGAGTGGGTACGAGAGATGTATTATTATGCCAAATCACTTGACCCTACTCGACTTGTTGAAGACAACTCACCTTGTCTATATGATCATGTTGAAACCGACATCAATTCATGGCATTTCTATATCAACAACTATCAACATGCTAAGGACCACATTGCTAATGTTGTGGAACAGACCTATCCTGGATCAAAATTCAATTATGCGGGGGATAACGAACAAACTGATGTCCCATTGATAAATAGCGAATATGGTGGTATCGGTGCTGGGGCAGGTGACAAGGACATTGCATGGTGCTTCAAATATCTGACTAACGAGTTACGCCTACACCCCAAAATCTGTGGCTATGTCTACACTGAACTCCAAGATATTGAATGGGAACATAACGGTTTCATGAACTACGATCGGTCAGTGAAGGAATTTGGATATGATTACAATGACATCAACACACTTGATTTTATTGCAATAGACTATTCACCCGGTACCACTGTTGCTCCCGGTGACACAATAAAGGCAGACGTTTATTCAAGTCACTTCTCTCATAAGACAATTAACGATACAACACTCCACTGGCAATTGGATACAGTTGATAAAAATGGTGAATTAACCTATGGTCGTATAAGTAAGAGTGTTGAAATTCCTTTTCCACAATATCAGGTTGAGAAAGCACATCAACTGGAACTCACTATTCCTGATATTAACGCTGCTGTCGGTACGTTGCATGTATGGGTTTCCGATAAGACAGGAGCGGTTGTGGCGCGTAATTTCATTAACTTTGAGATATACCTGGAAGACACCGCTGGCTTAACTTCACTTAGTCACTTTCCTGGAGATATTTCTGTCAGCAAGTGGGATGCAGCAACTGAAATCAAGGAGCAACTTTTCAATGCACAAGGTTCAGGATATGTTGAATATCAGATGCCGCTGCCTGCTAAACTAAATGCTGATGAAATATCAAAGATGGAACTTGTTTTTGAAGCATCTTCATCAAATGGTGGTTCACGGCAAACTGAACCTGAAAAATTCCCATCCGATGTTACCATCTCTGTCAATGGAACTGAGATAGAAACTTTGACGTTACCTGATTGTCCTGCTGATGCACGGGGTGTCTTAACTTATATCCACGAAAATCTTGGGAACTACGGTTACTTATATCGTGTCCCATTGGATAAGGATACGTGCTTAACAGATAATACTTCAGGAAATCTCACTGTACGATATGAAGTCAAAGGTAATGCTGAAAACAAGGGTGGACTTACGCTTTACGGCAACCGTCGTGGCAGATACCCAACAGTTCCACATATAGTCATTACTTAATGAGGAGGAAACTTATATGTCAACACACCAATTTCTTTTTACACGTCACCCTGGATTAGAAGGTTCGTGGCCCTTTGTCCACGAACAGATGGTAAAACGTCTTGAAGAATTAGGCGTAACACTTGTTTTGAATACCACAAGCAAAGACCCTCTCCATCAACAGGTGGATCTCAGCGAAGTCATCGGACTCTCACATTGGGGTGGTAATCTCACAGAGGAGTGCATTGATAACGCACCGAAACTAAAAGTACTTGGCACAATGACAGATAACACGGGACACGGTATCCCTTATGCTAAACTTCAAGAACGTGGCATTCCTGTCATAGAATCCACACGTGCTTGGTCACAATCTGTTGCAGAATGTGCTTTTGGATTGGCATTGTCTTCTTTACGACGGACAGCACAATGGCACATGCAGATGGCACAAGGTGAAAAACTGTGGAATTGGACGGACCCAATATGGGGACCGGATAAACTCCCAGTTGCACATCAATTCTGTGATGATCCTGACTTCGTCAATGGTGACCTCGGAACGAAACAGGTCGGTGTAATGGGTCTTGGACAGATTGGAAGGAAAATTGCAATCTGGTCTCGTGCATTCGGTGCGACCGTTATGGGATATGATCCATTTGTCTCCGATGAACTTCTTGAAGAATGGGACGTGGAACGCGTTGATATGGATACACTCGTGGATAGGGCAGATATTGTATTCGTTGCAATCCCACCCACTCCATCAGCCCGACATCTACTCAATCGTGAACGTATCTACCATCTTCACAAAGGGGCATTGGTTGTAATCATTACTCGTGCTCACGCTGTTGATATGGCAGCATTACGCGAACGGATTGTCAAAGACGAACTTTCTGGTGCGTTTGATGTCTATGACAGAGAACCTGTGCCAATTGATGATGAATTGAGGAATAGAAATAACGTCGTTCATACACCTCATATCGCAGGAAGAACGAAAGATGCTAACTTACGCGTTTCAGATATGATTGTTGACGATATGGAACGTGTGTTAAATGGTAAGGAACCCCTTGGTGCATTGACACCAGAGGCGATAAAAGTTCGCACATCTGAAAACCCTAATGCTTAAGTCCGTTAGTAATTTCATTGTGTATACATATACCCATAGCGTGAGTGTATTGCACGCTGTGGGTATATGTATTTGTAATACAAAGAAGTTGCAACACATATCTATATAGAGTGCATCTCATGTCCTACATAATTGATTAGAAAACCGATATATGTCAACATTCTTAGCCATTTTCCGTTTCTCTTTTCAATTACAGTTCGGAAAATAACCCTGCATTCTGTACTTTACTTATGACATCTTATTTTTGCACACTAAACAATAAGGCGATAACTTCAAAAATAGAATCTATTTAGGAAGATAGAGGAAACGATGTTCAAAGCAATTACATTTGATTTTTGGCAAACACTTTATGCAGATTCTCTCGAAAACTGGGAGAATCGGCAGTCTATACGGATAGATAATTGTCATGGGTACTTGAAGAAACAAGGGTATTCATGCAATACAGAAATAATAGCAAAAGGTATGGAAGAAGCATATATGGTTTCAAATACCTGTTGGCATCAACACATAGGTGTGTCAGTAGAAACATGCATGAAGAAGTTTGCTGAAACGGTGGAACTTTCGCTGGATAAAACTGAAATTGCTTCACTGATTGTATGTCTTGGTAATGCATTTTTAGAGTCTCCACCAGTGATGATTCCGCATGTCAAACCAATGTTGGAAACGTTCAGCAAAAGGTATTCTTTAGGGATTATTTCAGATTCTGCATTGACACCGGGTAGATACACAAAACAACTTATGGAACGTGACGGAATATTGCAGCACTTTACAGCATTTACTTATTCCGATGAATCAGAACATACTAAACCCGTGGTAGCACAATATGAAACTACACTGAAGCAGCTGAATGCTAAACCGGAAGCAGCGATACATATTGGAGATATTGTGCGGACAGATATTGTCGGGGCAAAAAACGCTGGTATGAAGGCGATACGGTTTGCAGGGGTTAATAAATCAGAAACAGACGATACACTCAGCGATGCAGTAATTGATGATTATAGGCAATTGGAGGCTGTTATCGCCGAACTCTCACAATAAATATTATGGAGGAAAACAATGAAAAATGTATTGGTCACCGGGGCAACAGGATTTATTGGAAGCCGTGTGTGTGATGCCCTCCGCGAAAAAGAATATACTGTGAATGCCGTTTCAAGAGATCCAGAACGTGCCAGAAAGAAATTAAATTCAGTGAATGAAATATACGCTTGGAACCCCGATACGGAGCAACTGCCTTCAGGAGCCACAACTGATGTTAACACAGTGATTCATCTTGCAGGTGAAACTATTGCAGGAAGGTGGAATGCTGAGAAAAAGCGACGGATACGCGACAGTCGTGTCCTCTCGACACGAAATCTGGTTGCATCTTTTGCGTCATCTGATACGAAACCCCAAACACTTATTTGTGCATCAGCAATCGGTCTTTATGGTGATAGTGGTGACGAAAATTTTACTGAAGAATCACCTCCTGGAACTGATTTTCTGGCAGAAGTGTGTCAGGAATGGGAAACAGAATCACAGAAAGCAAGTGAATATGGGATACGGGTCGTATGGGTTCGAATTGGACTTGTGCTTGGAATTGGTGGTGGACTATTGGAACAGGTGTTACCTCCATTTAAAATGGGAGTCGGAGGTAAACTTGGTAGTGGTAATCAGTGGATGTCGTGGATTCATGTTGATGATGTAATTGGGATTGTACTACATGCTATGGATAACGACAACATTGAAGGTGCGTTGAATGCTACGGCTCCTTCACCAGTGAGAAACATTGAATTTACAAAGACACTTGGGTCAGTTCTCGGTAAGCCAACAATCTTTCCTGTACCAACATTCGGGTTAAAAATAATGATGGGTGAGTTTGCAAACTTTGTTGTGTTAAGCCAAAGCGTACTCCCTGAAAAAACAGAGGCATGTGGATACCAATTTCAATACCCCACACTTGAATCGGCACTCAAAGATTTACTATAAAAGGGTGGATTTCAACGGTAATAAATGAAAATTCGCGATGTTTTGCTTTCTAAATACGGTAAAGCTTCAAGTATTCCATCTCCAGTGAACAGGATGATGACTGACTATGCAGTCGGTTTTCGTGATGGAATTGATATAAATCTCGGTGTGGGATATGTCAACGAAAACACAATCCCACGTCAACAAATACAAAATGCATGTGAAGCAGTACTTTCGCATCCCAAAAAGTACCGAGCATCTCTCAATTATGGTGGCGCGCAAGGTTCAACCAATCTAATTGAATCAATCAAATCGTACCAAATCAACAACCATATTGTCGGCATAACACATGATACCTTTTCACAGAGAGATGTTGTTATCGGTGCTAACGGTGCAACCAGTTTGTTGGAGAGCATCACTCACCTTCTCCCATCTGGCATTGTAATCACTGCTGATCCAATGTACTACATCTATTGTAACGACCTTGAAAGAATAGGATTCTCTATTGTCGCAATACCTGAAGACAATGAGGGACTGCAAACCGACGTATTAAGAGAAAAGTTAAAGACGTTAGCAGATAGTAAAGAGACAATTCAGTTTTTCTATGTCGTAACGGTTAACAACCCAAGCTGCACTATTCTCTCTAATAAACGAAAACAGGAACTTGTTGAGATTGTAAGCGAACTTTCACACGAAATCGGACGGAAAATACCCATATTTTTTGACAATGCATATAGCGACCTTATCCATGACATCACCGTTGAACCTTTACAGACAGCATTCTGCTATGATGAAATCGGTATCGTATATGAGATTAGTACGTTGTCAAAAATACTTGCTCCTGGGTTGCGTATCGGCTATCTCATCGGATCGAAAGGACCATTCCTCAACAGTATTATCCAACGCACAAGTGACATTGGTTTCAGCGCACCACTTATCAATCAAGAAATTGCAAGTTATCTTCTTGATAACGGTATTGAAACTCAAATTGTAAAGGTCAATAATGGTTATCGTGAGAAGGCAAAAAAGGTCAGCATGTGGATAGAAGAAATGTTTGATGACGACATTCAAGAATGTCGCGGTGGTAGTGCTGGTTTCTACTATTATCTGACATTTGCCAATATCAGAACCGACTCAAACTCCAATTTTTTTAAGTATTTGACAAGAACAACTGGTGATGAAAATATTGACGGACCTAAGAATAATCCACATCCTAAGGTGATTTATATTCCCGGTGAATATTGTGTACATCCGAGTGGAGATATAGTTGATATTGGGAAAAGGCAGTTACGTATCTCTTACGGGTTTGAGGAACTCCCACAAATTCACGATGCATTGAAACTCATGAAATCAGCAATGGATTATAGTTATCAGAAAATGTAATGGTTATGATTATGTATGAAGGTTTGATCAAATAGTTACTGATTTAGAAAGGAATAATAAATGCGAATGAAAGACAAGGTTGTACTAATCGGTGGTACAGGCTCGAACATGAGTCGAGCGACAGCACTGTTATTTGCTCAAGAAGGCGCGAAGGTTGCACTTGCCGCACGCACAACTGAAAAGATGGATGAAACCGCAGAACGAATTCAAGCAAACAACGGTAACGTTATAACACATCAGACTGATTTGACTGATGCAGAACAAGTAGACACACTTATTAATAATGTAGTATCAGAATATGGTGGTGTAGACTGCTTCATTCATGCTGCAGGTGGGTATTTCTCAACCGAACATGATATTACAAATATGGATCCTGACTACTGGGATGGTGCATTGCAGAACAACTTAAGAACTCTTTTCAATCCTGTCCGCAGACTTGTTCCAATTTTAGATACGCGCAGTGGCGGTTGTATTATTACTATTTCAGCGGGAACCCGTGTACGGCAGGATGCGAATGCTGCCTACGCTGCAGCAAAAGCAGGAATGGTAGCAACCGCAAAAAACCTTGCGAAAGAACTGTATGAAAAAAACATCCGTGTTCATGCGTTATGTCCAGGTATCATCTGGGATCCGTTGCCAGAAGGTAAAATTGCTCCTGTGGCGACTCAGTTAGAGAGATTAGGTAATCCAATTGATGTTGCGTATGCTGCGCTTTGGTTATGCTCGGATGAAGCAGCGTGGGTTACGGGGTTGGAATTGACAGTTGATGGAGGAGATTCGCTATTTATTGATTCGCCAATTCGGAGGGAGGTATTGGCGTAATCGAAAAAGCAATAACTTATTCATCATCCTTCAATTTTCCAAGAATATGCTCAAGGTGATTCTCAATAATTGCAAGACTTTTATTGGTCTTCTTGAGAATTTGTACTATCACAAATAGCATAAGCACTTGACAGAACAGAATAACAGCAATACTCAATAATATTATCCATGAACTATTATCCACAATTATGTCCTCCCCTCTCACACTGAAATAGTATTAAATAAGCATTACCATCGCACTTCACAGAATTCCTCATAATCAATAAGTTCCTTAATGGAGGGGTTTTCACCGCACATAGGACAGCTGCTATCTTGACGGAGTTTCAAACGCTTGAAATCCATGGTTAGTGCGTTGAAAAGTAGGAGGGTTCCCATCAACGTTTCACCAATATCTAAAAGGACTTTTATCGCTTCAACAGCTTGAATTGTGCCGATAATACCGGGTAGTACACCAAAGACACCTGCTTCTTGACAACTCGGTGCCATTCCTGCTGGCGGTGGTTCGGGGAAGATGCAACGATAACAGGGACCCTTACCGGGATATATGACGGTTACCTGACCTTCAAATTGGAATATGCTTCCATGCACAATCGGTTTTCCAAGCATGACGCAAGCGTCGTTGAGGAGATAGCGTGTTGGAAAGTTGTCACATCCATCAATAATTAGATCGTACTGTTCCAGTATCCCAAATGCATTGTCTGAGTTGATACGTTCGTTGTGAGGGATCACCTTAACATCAGGATTCATCTCGGTGATGGTGGCTTCTGCAGACTTCGTTTTAGGTATGCCAATATCGCTTGTTCCGTGTAATATTTGTCGCTGCAAGTTACTTAAGTCAACCACATCATCATCAATAATACCGAGTGTACCCACCCCTGCTGCTGCAAGGTAGACACCAATAGGAGAACCGAGTCCACCTGCTCCTATTAGTAACACTTTAGACTCAAGTAGTTTTGTCTGTCCAATCCCACCTACCTCTTTGAGGATTATATGTCGACTATATCGCTCAATCTGTTCGTTGGAAAAACTATACATTTTATCCTCCGAGATTGGCAATGAGTTCTGAGATAGGTTTATCTGAATTGGTGGAGATTCGTAGGGCAAATCGTTCTCGGATATCCTCAGATGTCCGTTCTATTGTGAAATCATCATCTCCATACATCTGTTTTAGGACAGGTTCAAGGTCAGCTTGAATTGCATTTGCAGTATCTGTGGTATTCGGTGCAATGTTTCGGTTATTTATCATAAATAAGATATCTGAACCGTTGAAACGAATAGCATTTTCCAATTCTTCAGATGCTTCAAGAAGTTCACACTTAGAGAGTACATCAGTAAGTGCCTGACGAATTTTATCACCGTTTTCACCTTCTACATTATGCTTTCTGTTGTAAAGAAAACCCGTTTCATGATAAGCATTGTCAATGCTATAGTTCGCTTGTTTCAATATCAACAGCACGCCTGGACCGGCATCAACGTGTGAATAGTCGGCATAGTTAAGGTAATCATCGGAATCAGCTTCTTCCATCCATCGGTTGAAAACCTTAATAAAGTTGGTGTAGTTAATAGTGCTATCTTCGGTTGTGAAAACCTTGATATTAATCTGTTGTAATTCCATTCGGTGTATATAATCCTTTCGTGAGTAAAAGTATATTGAAGTAATTATCCTACTGTAGAATGATCATTGAAACTCAATTATGCCAGTGGGAGTTCTCCAACATTATGTCCGTCAACGCTTACAACGGTAACCTTGGCTGCATCTATCCAGTAAATTTCACCAGCCTTATCACAAACACAGACCATAGCGTATTCACCTTCGTCTACATCCGCCATAAGATTACCAAAAAAGACATTTGGTTTTGAGGACTGAAATACCCCAAAACCTGTACCGAGTAAGCAGTAATTTTTACCTGTATCATCGTGTCTTACAATCGTTGCCATCTATTTCTCCTAAAGTATGTTATATTTAACCAACGAGTAGTAGGTATTAGGTTGAATATGTTAAATTAATTTATAGAGTAAAATTGCATTTTTTCCTAATTTTTAATTGTGGATATTGGAATCTATTATAATGTAAATTACATGAAAAGTCAAACTGTAATCCAGAGACATACAGAGACGTGCGTGTAAAAATTTGACATAAACTATACGATCTTATATGTTGGTGTGCTTATATACTTGATTTCAATTTGTCAGAATCGCAGAAGACATAGAATTACACTACCTACCATTACGCTATTCCTTAGAAAACAACATTGAAAAACAATTGTCCTTCCGCGTCCTCTGCGTTTTCTGTACTTACCGCAACACTTGATAATAATGATAAACACCCAAACCTTCCAAACCCATTGCTAAATATGAACAAATATGATAAAGTGATGCAAACAAGTTGCATATTGATTGAAGGAGATAAGCATAGATGTTAAATTGGGGTGTAATAGGACCAGGCGGTATAGCTCATGTATTTTGCAATGGAATGAGGTTTACTGATACAGGACAAATTCTTGCAGTTGCAAGTCGTACCGAATCACGCGCTGAAAATTTTGCTAATGTTTTTGATATTCCACGATCATATAATTCTTATGAAGCATTGTTAGCAGATGACGATATTGATGCGGTTTATATTTCTACAATACATCCACACCATGCAGAATGGGTAATAAAGACCGCTGAAGCGAAGAAGCATATTTTGGTTGAGAAACCGATTAGTATAGATCACACTACGACATCAGGAATGGTTGATGCAGCACGTGAAAATGACGTTTTTCTTATGGAAGCATTTATGTACCGTTGTCATCCACAGATAGAACGTATGGTTGATTTGATACAGAACGGATCAATCGGTGAAGTGTGTTTCATACAAGCAACATTCGGATTTCAATCCAATTTCAATCCCGAAAGTAGACTCTTCAATCGTGAAATGGGTGGTGGTGGAATCCTTGATATTGGTTGCTATACTGCCTCAATGGCGCGTAAAGTGGCAGGTGCTGCTTCGAATAAACTGTTTTTAGATCCGATTTCTGTGAAGGCACATGGAAAAGTTGGACCAACAGGTGTTGATCACATTGCAGCGGCAACCCTAAAATTTGAGAATGAGATTATTGCTGAGATAGTTTGTGCTGTGGAATGTAATATCGGGAGTCACGTTAAAATATATGGATCTGGTGGGACATTAACTATACCAAGTCCTTGGTTGCCATCCTCACCTTGCCGTGGTTCAAGAACAGCATTACCTTTAGATACGACCTTTCCACCGAGTCAGCTTGTGCTTAACTCCTATCAAGGTGGAGGTACATCTGAGATAACCGTAGAAGTTGACCGTGATCTTTTTACATACGAAGCAGATATGGTTGCTAACCATATATCTGAACGACAAGCACCGGCAATGTCATGGGACGATACATTAGGTAATATGAAAGTCTTAGACGCATGGCGTGAAGAGATTGGTGTTGTTTATTAATTTAACTATAAACGTAAAAAACAGAGGGCAGATAAGACCATGTTAGCAGTATGTTACGATCCGTATTCAGGTACATTAGGAAGGTTTTCACGTGCCGAGATTTTTGATCTTGTCGCAGACGCAGGATATGAAGGCATTAACATTCCCGTGAATGCTGCTTTTCTCGGTGAACTTTCAACTGCAGAGATAGAAGATGCCGTGAACCTCGCTGAAAAACACAAACTCGTTGCACCGACGATAGGCTTCGGAAATCATATTTTAACGACACCTACTCGAAAAGATGAAGCGTTGCAACATTTTGAAATTGTGTTTGAAGTTGCCTGTAAATTTGATGCAGACTTTATCGGAGTTTGGGTGAATCCCTCAGCGGATGTGTCACGGCAAGATTCGCTGGATTCACTTGCAGATAACTTGACTCAAATGGTACCTGCTTGTGATGAGCATGGTATTAAGATCGCGCTGGAATTTGAAAAGGGGTGTCCGCTTGATAACTATCGCGAAGGAATTGCCTTTATTTCAGATACAGGTTTACCCGTATATTTGACATGTGATACATATCATCTAAATAACGACGGTGCTGAACCATATAGTGCAGCACTTGCGATGAAAGATTGCTTAGGAGATGTGCATGTCTCTGGGAGCAATCGTGGTGAACCGGGTGGTGGTGTGTTTGATTTTGAGACTTTTGCAAAGGGTTTGAAGGAGATTAATTTCTTGGGACCGCTTGTAGTTCAGTATAAGATGGAAGATGTTACCAGTATAAAACGGAGCTGTGATTTTACGCGGAAATTTAGAGAGAAGGTACAGTTCTGAGATAATGCAAATTCATTAAATGGTATTCCCATTTGAATTGGAATGTAAGAGGTGCAATGAATTATGCGACTACGAACGGGTTTCCTCTAAGATTGGGGTTTGGAAACCCTCCTACAATAGTGAATTACGACAATTGAATGTCTCTTGCAAGTAGTTATCTATTCTTGCTGCAAAAGACGTTCAATTTCTAAAGCGATTTCAAGGTCGGTTTTCTTGAGGCGTTGTATGCCTTCGTTGCCGGGGTGTCGTGTGGTGATTTCATAAGCACGCACGATGCGTTGAGAATCAAACATAGGTTTTCCACCATTTAGGTGTTTCCCTATCTCTATGACAAGGAAATCATTATCCTGCTTTAAGTTCTTTCTATTTTCAATATTTCGCACCCAATCTCTAAATTGATAGAATTCTCGTATTTCTCTTTCTTGCTGTGCGTTCACCGGTTGAAAAGTTCGCACCATGCGATTTGCATCCCCGTTAGGATCGGGTACTAATTTCATCACTGACCTCCATTGTCTGCCGCCTTCGATATCACGCATCTTCATTCCATCGACAAAAAAATCTTCGTGAATCCGAGAAGGTGGAAATCTTGCCTTCCTTCGTTCCCGAATTAAGACAGTCTTACTGTAACAAAACCATGCAGATTTAAAATCACCGAGTTTTTCATATACCATACCTAAACTGAATATTCCGGTAGTAGGATCAAGTCTATTTGCCTTTTTTAAGTATTGAAGTGCTTCCTCTGGCGAGTTGTCATGTAGTCTGTATCCTAAGGCATTTAGTGTGTTAGGATGATCAGGGTGTTGTGTGAGAATCTGTTTGTATCGTTGAATGATTTTTGTTTCGTCTTTTTCATAACGCACCATGTGTAATTGAGCATCAGGATTGTCAGGGTCTCTTGCAAGTATACGTTCCGCGTAATCTTTAGCAATATTCCTGGATCTTGTTCCAGACATAGATGGTGATGTTCCTGCGATGTACCTGAATGCACGTCGAGGTGCCAATTTGTCTAATATAGCAGGATCAAAGTGGTGCTGTGATTCAAGGTAGTCAACAACATAATCAAGATCTAACTTGCCTTGGTTGTACATGTTTATTAATCTGATCATACTAATTCTAATTGTCGGATGAAATTGGTGAAAATCTAACTGGACACCAGTTTGAAGTAGAATGGGAGGAAGCTTCAGATTAAGATCGAACGAGCGATAATCTAACTGGACATCAGTTTGAAATGTTACAGGTGGGATAACAGTATTGTCAAGCAATGAGGCATTATTCGTATCAACACTATTATCTAACAGCATCTGTTTTTTGGGAATAATATGTTGACGTGGATGCCTTTTTGTCAAAAAAAGTTTTCTTTTAGGTTTTACATCGGTTTCTGTCTGTTGATTGATACTCGGTAATGCTGCGATTTTTTGTTTTGTAATTTGTGCCCAGAGAAAAATCGCGCCAATGGTCAGAATGCAGACGGTAAAGACACTTATGAGAAATTTTGTGGTATATGACATGATGATATCCTTCAACCTCATTCAACATTGTCACATAATGTATCACTATTTTGTATCTGAATCAAGATAATACCAAATTCTAAAAATGATTTTCACTTTTTTCTTTAAATGTATGAGGCTTAATGAATTGGGCGACTGCGAACGGAAGAAGTGCGGTTAGGAAACCTACGAATACTGAGTCATTTGAGCTTAATTTTTCTTAAATTGACGCATAAGGTGCGGTTAGGAAACCGTACCTCCGACGTCTATGAGAGATATTTTCGGTAAAATGGATTTCATATACCTATTGTCAACTAACCTTATGGGTCAGGGATTAATGGTTTTATATTGTTCGGACCTGGTTCATAAAGATAAGCATCTCTCCCCTTAAAATACTCTTTATACACGTTCTTCCAATCGCTGTTTGTTAAACCCCAATGTGGTGCAGGACCCAGTTTAAAATAGACTATATTTGCTTCTTCCATACTATCAAAAGGATAGTCACCAACCGGTGCATCTCGTGTACCGGGAACAAAAATGACTGCGTTGTGTATATCAAATTTTTTCACCAACGGTGGTAATTTCTGATAAACAGCACTCCAATTCTGATACACTTTCCCAATGCGGACGTAACTCCATACAGTATTTACACTTAGCAATAACAGACATATTCCTGCAACATAAGCGAGTTTGTTAGTCCATATCGGTTTCTTGAACTGTTGATAAAGGATATACATTCCTCGTGCTGCAAGTGGAATGAATCCGAGGAATATTGCCTCAGTGTAGTACCGGGCATTGACTGGAGTAAATCCCCATGTTGATCCTTCAAAATAAAAGAAAGCATAAAGAATTAGACACCCTACAATAAAAGACATACATAGGACATCATATCTATTTCGTGTTGAATGGAAAAATGGTATGAGAACGAAGAACCACGGTATCAGTAATGGTAGAAAGTCAAAAAAGAATTTAAGAGATGGTTTTGCCTCTGTTATGAGTCTCGGTCGGTAGTTACCCCAACCAAGTGCGTTGAAACTTATACACGGTAGGATGTGTCGCCACGGTCTGTTAAGTGCATGTATCGGTTTGAATTCCCATGCTCGTTCAATATCTGGATAGTAACTTTCAGTGCGTTTACCGAAACCGATTTTGTCGTAAGGTTGGGCTGCGGTATGGGTGAACTTGAATGGATTACCAGTAAAATGATGATTCCAAGTCATGCATACCAATACCCATAATGCAAAGGGAATTAGAAAAATACCCAACCGAGTGACTAATTGTTTCTGTGAAGGAGTATTTGTTTCATTTTCTTCTTCTATATTGGAGGAGTCTTTTGCTAATCTTAGTTTATAGAGATGATATAGCACGAATCCTGCCCCAACAACACCAAATACAATGGCAGAAAGTGGGCGCGTATTGAAAGCATATCCTAACGCAAACCCTGAAAGAAGTGGA
This sequence comes from Candidatus Poribacteria bacterium, assembly GCA_026710795.1. GTDB lineage: Bacteria > Poribacteria > WGA-4E > WGA-4E > WGA-3G > MSPOR6. The sequence continues at coordinate 29,707 of JAPOQK010000063.1, read as the reverse complement.
TAGATTATACCACCCTTACCATTTAAAGTGCGGACCAACGAGAAAAGAAACAGCGTCAGGTAAAATCGACTTACAGGTTCACTGAACCATGTGGATCCCATACCAGATGTTGCTGGTGAGATTAATGCGATTACAGCTGCGATAAATGCTATAGGTTTTCCATAAGTGTCTTTGACGAGTAGGAATAGCAGAAAAATTGCTGCTCCTGTTGCAAGCGCAGGTATAAGCCATGGGGCGTTAAAAAACTCACCGAACATCAACATTAATGCGTTGCCGAAAGGATATTTGGAATACCATTTACCGTTCAGCATGTTAATATGCGGTGATGGAGACAGACCATATTCAGGCATAGGTTTACCGTTTGGGTCTTGGACAGGAGATCCATCATCTGATGTTTTGATAGGTACAGGTATGGATATTTTGCCTTGTGTGAACAACTTCGCTTGAAATAGGTATGAAGCGGTATCGGGTTCAAAATACGAGAAGTTGAGGAATATGCCGCTTAGGACAATGGATAGTATAACACCGAGTATGGAGATAATAAGGATAAACTTGTATTTCATAGTTTTAATTTTTCTTAATACATTTCATTTTATATCACAGGCTTTTTCAGTTGACACGCTCATATAATATGCTACAATACTATAGCAGATATAATAACACATTTCTTAATTGAAAGGAAATAAAATATGGATTTAACACGCCAACCACCACGTCGTCCTTCTAACCTCGGAGTAGCAGGGATAGTTGGGGCGGCACGTATGACAGACAAGGCACGTGCACACAACAATGAGACACTCGGTGACTTTGTTTACGGAAAATATTCAGGATTAGATCGTAGGATTTTAGAATTTATGGGAATTTCTGCAGACGATTTTGCTGAAGCTGCAGACGATAAAGACGATGCTACACTTAGTACTTGGATGCTTGAACAAGGTCAGAAGACGGATGAAGAGATTGAAGGTTTCAATCAATCAGAATTAGAGAGACTTCCAGCAGATAAAAAACATCAACAACTGTTGACAGAAAGGCTTGCAAAGTATGCTCCTGATCGTACTGATATAAAGACTGTCTTGCAATCTATAGAACTTGACGATTGGGGATGTTTCTGGCAAGTGGATCTTACTGTAAGACCTCCTCGCAGTGCGCGTGCAAGAGATGTTTCAGGTATCTGCGGCATTGCTCGTATGGCAGACAAAGCACGCGCGGATCGTGCGGGGAAAATCGGAGACTATAAATACGGAGATATATCTGGACAAGATGTACGTATTTTAGAATTTTTAGATGTTTCCGCTGATGATTTTCAAGATGCCGCAGTCAGTAATCCCAATGATATAGAACTCGGTGAGTGGGTAATTGAAAACATTAATAAATCCGAACAAGAGATTTTTACTTATAACAAGACTATGGTCAATCGAGGTCCGGATGAAACGACGCGCGAACGATTTGAAGCGCGCCGACAAGAAGTGGATCCGACACGTACGGACATTACAACTTGGGTTGCACTTCAAGACTTGGATGACGAGTTGAGTTTTGGTATCGTTGATCTTAATCGTCGCGCACCGCGCAGTCCCTATAATACAGATGTTTGTGGTATGGTACACCTTGCTCGATTGGTTGATAAAGGAAGAGCATTTAATGGTAATACATTAGGTGAGTATTTTTATGCAGAGGATTCGGGTATGGACAGAATGGCACTGGGTTTTCTCGGTGTATCTACGGATGATTTTACTGAGGCACTGAAAACGTTATCCACCGATGCCGATGTTGAAGCATGGTTAAAGGAGAACTATTCAAAGAGTGATGCAGACATCAAAGCGTTTAATGAAAAGATAACGCAAATGGGTCCTGAAACCGAACGGCATAAGGCAATGATGGCAAGAATGCTGAAAAAAGTTGCACCGGACCGAACGGATATCAACACTTGGTTTGCTATGATGGACCTTGATGATGAGAAGACGTTTGCACTGTAAAACCCAGAGTTTCAATGCTGCAACTAACATTTGAATGAAAAGTAAATTAGATATTGGCAGTAATATAGGAAACGGGATGTTAATATTAAGGATTACCTTTAAATGACAGAGGATTCTCAATATATTTCTTCTGTCAGAATTGCTGATGATGCACTTGTAGTTAGGGGAGGACAAAACCGAATTCAAGATTTACAACGTGGAATAGGAACACATCCGAGTGGAATTCGTGGTGTATCAGTAGAAAGTGCAGAAGGTGTATCAATTACCGAACTATCGCGTACTATTCCTCACCGTCAAATTGGTGTGACCACTGTAGGTGAAATTCGGGAACTTGGTGGTGATGTTATAAGAACTTCCGGCAGGAGTTTATTTCATGCTACATTGACAGGTCTTACACCAGAGAAATCCAGTAGACTTCTTACACCAACAATTCTAAACCCCTCACGGAGAGAAGATGATGAAAAAGAGTAGAGTCTTTGCAGATTTTCATAACGCTGACGCAAAAGGTAGATTACGTTTGAATTGCAACGGTACTCTTGAAGACCTTGCTTCTCAGAAAATTACTTTGTGTGACAGTCAACACGTCGTTCTATATAGTGAAGAATTAGAAGTTGATGGCATAGTGCAGTATTCGGATGAAGAAGAGATATGGGTTGCTATAATTGATTGGAATGCTATCCGTGAAGTTCATACTGATGGATCTAAAAACTTTATAGCAACCAAACTTCTATGATTTGTATTATGTTTTGTGCAAACAACCATGCTTTAATGGAGCACACTATCATGAAAAATCTTGAAGCTATAGCAGAAGTTAAATCAGGCAAGAGGACAGATGCAAATGCATCATGGTGGGGATTTGATCCTGAAGACGCGACTGAAGGCTTGCAAGCAGCCATTGATTCTGGTGCGAGGCGTTTGATTGTCCCGAATATGCGTGCTGATTGGATTGTCCGACCGATTAAACTTGCCAGCAATCAGGAAATTATCTTTGAGCGCGGCACGGTCGTCTCTGCAAAAAGGGGTGAATATCGTGGAAAAGGGGATTCCTTGTTCACCGCACAAGATGTTGAGAATCTTACTATACGCGGATATGGTGCTACCTTCCGCATGTGGAAACAGGACTATATCACTGGACTTGTGCTTGAGCAATTTGATTGGCATCGGTGGTATGGACAATATCCAAAGGCTGAATGGCGTATGACGTTGTCAATTCGCGGATCAAAGAATGTCAATGTATCAGGTTTAACGCTCAAAGATAGTGGTGGAGATGGTATTTATGTTGATGGTGGGAAGAGTCTTAGACACTCAGAAAACGTGTATCTGCGCGACATCACTTGTGAAAACCACTATCGGCAAGGGATCAGTGTGATAAGCGCTGAAAACTTAATAGTTGATAACTGTACCTTCTCAAATACTTGGGGAACACCTCCCTCGTCTGGCGTAGACATTGAACCTGACTTGGCTGATCAGCGGATCAAAAATGTGAAATTCTCAGGATGTCAGTTCGTTGATAATGCTGGGGACGGAATTGAGATATTCTTAGCACATATAACGGATGAAACTGAAGATGTGACCATACGATTTGATAATTGTTATATTAGCAGTCAACACGGTGCAGGTATTCGTGTTTCCAAGGTTAGAGACAACGGACCTGGTGGATACATCGAATTCAATAACTGTACTGTTGAGAATACAAAAAGTTATGGAATCAAAGTTCAGGAAAAATCTATTACAGGAGCCCGTGTAACTTTCAATGATTGTGCAGTTATCAACGCAGCGACTGATCGGGATTTTGGTGGTGAATGGTCTCCGATTTCATTATCATTACCACAAACGAATATAGTCCAAGCTATGGGTGGTATTGATTTCATAGATTGTTTCGTTGAGGATAATTTTGAGCGTCCTGCTGTTGCATATACACAACAAGACAGTGATTTACCACTTCAGGATGTCACAGGGACAATCACGGTGTTGAATCCAACATGTGTCAATTCTGAGTTAGGTAAAGACACCGACAAACTCTCACTGATAGTTAAAGCGTATGGTCAGAATAGTACCAATTTACCTTTTGGATTTATTAAAAGACAAGCAACGTATTTATATCACGGAAGCAAGCAGTTGCTTCCCAAATTGAAAAAACGTCAGGCTTTAGCACCTCCGGGAAGACCTCCCGAAGAAGCACTGGAAGCAATCTATCTCACACCCGATTTTCTCTTTGCATTGGCTTGTGCTGCAAGACCACCCGGCACCTCTAAAATAGATCTGACAGAACGCACCATATCCTTTGACAAACCAGATCAGTTTCAGCCAGATGAACCGATTTATATTTATTATGTAGACTCAACAAAGATCTCAGAGGACAAGAAAATTTACATTGATCCGTATCAGGTTGCTGTAACTGAGGATGAAATTACCCCAGAAAAAGTTGAGACCTATCAGTCAAGTGATTTGCTGAAACACTACCGTGTTATTGATAATTGGGATGACTCAGAACAAGACAAATCGGGTTAATAGATAACCTACTACATAACAAAGGAGAACACATAATGTTTTTTGCAACAAACAATGCTATCTATGCCGTTGAAGATGATGGAAATGGTGAACCAAGACAAGTCTTTGAAACTAAAGATCCGCAAGAATCGGGACATCGAGCACTACTGTCACTACCAGAACGACAAGCAGGAGCAATAGCAATGTCAGATGGGGTTCTGTGGATCATTTCAAAGCATGCAGCATCTCCTATTCAGACAGGAATTAAAGATCCGATTGCTTCAATGCTACTTATTCGTGAAGAACCCTTGACACTATTGATCGGAACGGATGAAGGTGCTCATGTCTATCGCCTCGTTGGAGAGGAAGTACCTGCAGAACGAGTTCAAACATTTGATGAACTTGAATGTCGAAAAGATTGGTACACACCATGGGGAGGTCCACCAGCTGTACGGACATTAGCTAAAACTAAAGATGGTTATTGTTATGCAGATATACATGTTGGGAGTATCATGCGTTCACCCGATGAAGGCATGTCGTGGGAACCTGTTACACCGGAACTTAATAAAGATGTTCATCAGGTCGCCACGTGTCCCGCAGACGATGATCAAGTTTATGCGAATACCCAAAACGGTGTCTATGTCAGCACAGACCGAGGGAACTCGTGGGTAAACCGGATTGAAGGTTTACCGGTTCGCTACGGTACTGCTATTGCGGTAGATCCAACTAACCCAAACTTAATGATTGCTACAGTCCAAAAAGGACCAAGGGGTGGTGGAGCTTGGCTCTGTCGATCAGATAATGGTGGTGCGACATGGACTCAACTCAATGATCAACTCGAAGAAACAACAGAACGTATGAGCACAGGTTGTATCACCTTTACTGCAGATGGAACCGCTTGGGCAGTTGTCGGTAAGACACTTTATATCGGTCGTGACCAAGCTACTAATTGGCAGCCTTACTGGACCGAAGCAATGTCCGATTCCCCTGACTATCCTATTAAATCCCTTGCTGCCTAACTTATCTGTTGGGTCTGTATTGAAGGTGGTAGTGATGAATATATTAGGTATTGACTTTACTTACTTCGCTGTGAGTGATATGCAGAAATCAATCACCTTTTACCGTGATGTGCTTGGTATTTCACTTGCTGGGTTGGCACATGAAGGTAAATGGGCAGAATTTGAGATCAACCCAGGCACTCTTGTACTAGGACAGGATTTTGATTTTACCTCTCCCGGAGGTGGGACAGTAGCGTTGGCAGTTGAGGATGTAAAGGCTGCCGTAGAGGAATTAGAACAAAAGGGGATTACACTACATTCCGCTCTGGGTGAGTCCCCTGTCTGTTATTGGGCGATTGTGCAAGACCCTGACGGTAACGGTATAATCATACATCAACGCAAAGATAAGACAGTCGGTTAATAAAAAGTATATTATAAATGCATATTAAACAAATAGTATTGTTAGTTTTACATTTCATATAATTTGTAGTATAATTTATATATAGTTCAATGGAAAACTATGATATTCTTTGAAGATATTAGAGTCTGTATACCTATTGAGGATGGAACAACACTTACTTTAGATCAATAGTAACAATTTATGATTAAAATTCAATTGATATCAATCTGTTAATAACAATTTGGGAGATGAGAAGATGAATTATCGAGATATTATTACTATTGAACCGGATAAAAGAGGTGGGAAACCTTGTATTCGTGGAATGCGAATCACCGTCTATGATGTTTTAGATTACCTTGCATCGGGTATGACAGAATTGGAAATACTTGATGATTTTCCCTATTTAACTGAGACTGACATCCGAGCATGCCTTGCTTATGCTGCTGATAGAGAAAAAGCACAAATGGTTGTTTATACGAATGAAACTACTATTCGATCAGAATCTATCACCCAAACTTGTAACCCATCTGAATGATTTGTATCCTAATTCTACACATGCACTATATATTGGGTTAGATACAGCAGCGGATCCTTTAATATGGGATTATGCCCGCGATAATACTATATCATTGTATCAAAGGATACAGACTTCGGTGATAAAAGCATAATTCAGGGACATCCTCCTAAAGTAATTTGGATTAGACGTGGTAATTGTTCTACAAGTACCGTAGAAAAGATATTGACAGATCATTACGCAGATATTCAAGCTTTATCGAATAATCCAAATCAAGGATTACTTATTCTGATATAAGAGTTACTTCACTGTAAAGCATATCTTTATTTTAACCTGTAGATAAACAAAGGAATAAAATTTGTATATAAAAACAACCACAAAACTCGCGCTAATTATTGCATTTACGTTTATAGTAATTGGATTTTTCGGTTGTGAACGGTTACCACAAGTATTAGACACTCCTACTCCAGTACCCGAACGTGATCACGTATGGCCTGTTGATCAGAACGGGGTTGAGGTCCCGATACCTGGCACATGGGTGTTGGTATCCCATACACACCTCAATTCAACATCTACAATCGGTGAAAGTTTTACATTACCTGCAGATCCCCAACCTATCTTACAAACGTCAGATGGCACCTACACAGATGGTGAAGGCATACTCTGGACAAAAATAAGACTTATTACAGCAGAGGGAGATAGGTGGCAATTCCTTGAACGTGTAGATACAAGTGTCACTCCCCATCAACTCCACGCTGTTGTCACAGTAGATGAAAACGGAATACCCATACTTGAATACGGTGAATATCCGTTTGATTTACCAAGGTATAACGTTCAAATCTGGGAAAAACAGTAAGATTACGATAGTAAACCAATGCGAATACCGATGTTGTTCCGTTTTTCACTCTACGGATTCTTAAAGAATCAACGCTACTATGACCCATTCTTGATATTAGCATTTCTTGAGAAAGGTTTAACCTTTTTTCAAATTGGTATCCTCATTGGATTTCGTGAAATATGCACCAACCTATTTGAAATTCCATCTGGTGCAATCGCGGATCTTCATGGTAGACGCCGCGCCATGATCTTTTCTTTCTGTGCATATATTGCTTCGTTTGTTACATTTGCACTCAGTACATCGTTTGCTATTCTGTTCATGGCTATGTTCTTCTTCGGATTAGGTGATGCGTTCCGTACTGGCACACATAAAGCAATGATTTTCGACTGGCTACGGATGCAAGATAGGTTAGACGAAAAAACAAAGGTATACGGTTTTACACGTTCTTGGTCCCAAATGGGGTCAGCACTATCCGTACTTATCGCAGGTGCTTTAGTATTTTATCGTGGTAATTTCATCGATATCTTCTGGTATTCAATTATTCCGTATGGAATAAACATAATCAATTTCCTCGGATATCCAGCTGAGTTGGATGGAGATAGAGATAGCAAGTTTTCCTTGAAAGCCGTTGGCACGCTTCTTGGTAAAGCTCTGAAAACAGCGATTCTTTTCCCTCCATTACGCAGACTTGTTTTTGAGGGAATGGGATTTGAAGGCATGTATAAAGCGAGTAAGGACTTCCTGCAACCGATACTCAAACAGACCGCAATTGCATTGCCAGTATTATTAGTATTAGACGATTCTAAACGGGCAGCATTACTTGTTGCTGGAGTCTATTTTGCGCTTTATTTGTTATCTTCCTTCGCTTCTCGGAATTCTCATAGGCTATCGGATTGGAGAGGTGGTGAAGAAAGTGCATCACAATTAATGTGGTGGGTAGATTTAGCACTTTTTGCCTTATTAATTCCGGCACTGTGGTTCAGGTGGCTACCAGCAGTAATAATACTATTCATTGCCTTAGCCATCCTTCAAAACTTCTGGAGACCTGTATTGATAAGCAGATTTGATGCACAATCCACACCAGACATGGGGGCGACAGTGTTATCTATTGAGGCACAAGCTAAGTCATTAGCAACTATAATCTTCGCACCGTTACTCGGATGGTTAGTAGATGTATTCAGTAGTTTTGCTCCTGTAGGTGTTGCTAAGTTTGCACCAGTTGGCATTGTTGGAACATTCATCGCAGCATCAATCCTCATCGCATATCATAGCGAGTTGGAAGAAAATCCTGAATATAACAGCGCAGATTAATTGCATTTATGGAATAGATGATGGCACAAATATCTTTATTCCCTTTATTAGATACACAGACTCTTCATCCTAAACCTTATCCGAACAATCAGCACGCTGTTGATGCTATTCACGGATTTCGATACATATTAGATTACCTATCTGAGTTTCAACACGAATGGTTGTTAAATCATATCGATCAACAGGAATGGAGTACATTCTATCAGCGGCGTGTCCAACATTACGGTCATAGTTATACCTTCAATGGACAACAGCAAGAACAGGAGAAACAGTTTGATCCATTTCCTGAGTGGATAAATCGTCTCTGTCTCAAATTACATAACGATGGACACATGCCAATGATTGCTAATCAGGTGCTTGTCAGTGAATACGAACCCGGACAAGGTATCGGGGACCATACGGATAAAGAAGCATGTTATATGGATACGATTGTTATTTTGAGTTTGAGTTCAAGTTGTGTGATGGATTTGACAAACGTAAAGGATAGAACAATAAAGGTTCCAGTCTGGCTTGCACCAAGAAGTTTGACTGTATTGAGTGGGGATGCGAAAAACAGATGGATGCACGGTATTCCCAGTAGAAAATCGGATATGTGGGATGGTCGTAAATATGAACGGCAGCGACGTATATCGCTTAGTTTTAGGAGGTTAGTGTAGTTTTTTTGTTCATTGAATAGTTGATTGTTTAGTAATTGTTGTCCTGTAAGGACATTGAAGTGCTTTATCTGGAAAAGAATTGACTTGACATACATTATTTTGTTTGTGATAATATAATTATTACAAACGCAATATCCTTGGCTTATTTTCTTCATCAGACTAAGAGAGGCTTTGATAATTGTAAACACTAATAAATACTTATGGAAGGTGAAAAAAATGAACGATAAAGCAAATGATGAGTCTGCACAAACACCCAACCCCTCCCTTGATGAAGCTGCAAACGAAACGAATGATGAACCGGAAGTTAATACCTCAATACAGCAGCAATTTAACGAATTACGAAGTGCGTATCTTGATGAAAGGTCAAGGTCAATTAATCGATGGTTATCTTTTACCAGTATAGTCCTTGTATTCTTTACACTACTTATTCCTTTGGTGACTGGTGTTGCAGCGTATTTAATCTATATGAAGTTTGGTGATCTACAATCCCAAATGTTGAATCATGTCAAAGAAGCTGAACAACATGCTGCAGCTGCTAAAACATCAGCGACCGAAATTACAAAAAACCAAAAGGAAATTCAGCAGAACAATGCCAGAATACAAGCAATAGTTTCAAAGTTAACCAGTAAAGATTTTAGTAATCCAAATAAGATAGAAACATTAAATACTTCCATACAAGACATCCTTAGAAATCCTGAATTATCACTGGAAGACAGAGCAATTATTGAAGCTTATAAAATGCAACGAGACGGGAATGTCACAGATGCGATAGAGAAATGGAGATCTATCGCCAATACTGCCAAAGGTGTTGATAATGAATTAGTAGCACGGGCATTTTTCTCTATTGGTTTTCTACACTCCGAACAGAATGAAACTGATCAAGCACTCTCTGCTTATGACGAAGCAATTAGACTGAATCCAGATTATGCACAAGCATACAACAGTCGAGGTATTGTAAAGAGTAAACTTGGTGAACCTACTAATGCTATTGTTGACTATACCGAAGCAGTACGACTTAAACCGGATTTTACAGAGGCTTACATCAATCGCGGTAATGCAAAAAGATCGTTAGGTAAGCATCGTGATGCAATTATTGATTATGATGAAGCGATCCGTATAAATCCGAATTCTGCTGCAGCCTACACCCATCGTGGAGTATCAAAAAACGAACTTGGTAACCATCAGGATGCTATTGAAGACCATGACAAGGCAATTAGTCTACAACCCAATTACGCTGATGCCTATATTAATCGAGGTACAGCTAAACGTGCTCTCGGTCAACATGAAGAAGCCAGAGCTGATATGAATAAGGCAATTGACCTCGGAAAACAGCAGGAGGATTGAGAAAAATGAGAAGAATACATACTTTATCAAGACATATTAATCAACGCAGTTAGTCGTTTTGGACTTAGGAAATTGGTAAAGGTCATTTGGTAAGCAATAGAAATACCCATACAAGCATGATAGAGGGATTGGTTGCTATTGAAGCATCCTTGCATCGATAATTAGATTTATTCTGTGTTTGCAACCTCATCACATTTGCCATTAAATCCGCGTTTGTAGTTAATCAGTATTATCTTTATCATCTTTATTATTTATAGAATTCTGTTGAAGTTCTGCTAATTTTATTTTTAGTTCTAATTCCTTTATTTTTAGAGGTCGCCTCTCTTTTATCCATCTAAATATATCAAAAATCAATCCACTGCCACACATAAAAGCTAGTAGCATAGAAGTGAGGGATGATAAAGTAACTGCAATATATCGTGCCATATTAAATTGATTGTTGTCAACTACTTCCTTTTTCTCTACATCAGCAGAATTGACTATTTCAGAGTTAACTATTTCTGTAGAGTTGACAGGTCGTGGGTTTACATTAACAACTTTATATCCTGTATAACCTGCAAATAGAATCAACAATAAAGGAATTAATACTTTACCAAATAGCCCACTAAACATACTTACTGTCAAATCTTTGAAAAACTGTTTCATTATACATTCCTTTTTCTTGGCACCTAATTTCAAACAATACACAACTGATATTGAATTTCATAAATTACACCTATTAAAATAGCGTTTGTAATTTGCCAGCGAAACCGCTTCACAACTGGTTTCGCTTGACTTTTTTATATCAAACTGATATAATATAAGTTAATTTTAAATTAGCAATTGTTATGGTATATATATTATAAGTGCTGTTAAAGTTGGGCTGGAATGATTGGATATATACACATACGTATGAATTCATATTCAGAAATTTTTGATTTTATATTGTTAAATGTATCTATCAATTGATTGTTATTGTTTGATATTTCTGCCAGTGTCGGTTTATTTCCATTGTAAAGGTTTTTTCTCAATTGATAATGTTGGCTTCCTATGTTCAAGAACATGTCAAATTGCATATTGATATAATTTTCCAAAAGTATAAGTTTCTGAATCATTGAAGTTTTACCTTCATCAGCTTCATCGTATAAGTTACGTTCTTTATTAGAGATTTCCATTTGTTCCATCAATTTTATCAAATGATCTACCATATTTGGGATTGGCAGATCAAAAGTTTTCATGTCAACCATTTTTATGTCCTCAAATTGGGTTGATTCAGTTATAGCAAGATTGTCGGATCTTGCTATAACTTTTTTATTTTGCCTTTGAGATTTACTTCCTAAAATTCCTTTGCCAGTTGCATTTAAAGTGAAATTCTGATGTAGGCGAAAATTTACTGCAAGAAAAAATTTTAACACAAGATGTTGTATATTATCAAGTAAAATTCAAGTATTTTCAATTTTTATTGACACTCATTATCTCTATGTGCTACAATGTATACGTTGATGACTCGTTGCGAGTCATCCTGTGAATAGAATAAACTCACAACGAGCGATTGTTGCAGGGCAAGTATTGCATTACTTACCCTGCTTGACAAAGGATCAACGAACTTGAGAAGCAGTTTGCCATTCCTCGTCATATTTATAATACCATACTGTATCTTAATAGTCAAGTACCGTTTTAGTACCTATGCGTACTATAAAGGCATACTTGGCTTTTTTAATTTAGACATGGTATGTAGTTATATGTTCGGGGGATGGCAGCTGTTCCTCACTAACTAATCACATACCATGTTTTTCTTGGATATGTGATTTATCTAAAACAGAATGATTATATTCTTGTTATTTCTGATACTTGTAGTCCTGCTGGTCATTGCATCTCCATTTATTATCGGTGGTGCAGCTGTAGGTGCAGGTATATTAACAAGTGAAGAAGGTAAAGGCTGCTGCGGTGTCATGGCACTCTTTTTCATTGTAGTATTTTTTATGACATTCTTGATACTATCATGTTAGTCAAGTCCGAAATAATTTAAAGGAGTTGAAGATGTCAAAAGGATTGTTTTCAATTATCGCTATCATAGCAACAACTATTGCAATAGTAGGTTGCGATACAGATGTAAAGCCTAATTATTTTATAGGCATGTTTAGGGATAGTGGAGATATAGACAGATTGTCTGAATGTTTATCTAGTATTCCTGAAGTGGATAATGAAGGTAATATCATTATTAAGGCTGATAGTCAATGCCTAATAGATTTATCTAATCGGGACACAACTGATCCAAATATGGATGTCAGTTTTTCTGAAATACTGAACGATCCTGAAAGTTATATGGACAGACTTCTTACATTTGAAGCTGTTGTAAAACGCTTGCATTATAATGCTCATCCAGAATTATATACAAACCGAAGACAAATGGAGTTTCATATAAATACGCATGGTGCCCCTTTGTTTTGGATAGATGCAGATGGTGAAGAACAAGATATAGTTCCAAACCAAAAATACGCTTTCAAATGTCGTATTCATGAAATATTAATTCTCACAACTGGAGTATGGAGAATTCAGGCTGAATTCATAGTATCTCAGAGTAAGAAAATAGTATTTCAACCAGTTCCACTAGAAATTGAATAGGAATTTGGATATATTAAACGATAGGTTTCACGCAAACGGAGGAATTACAGATAATGAAAAATCTTAGACAATCCAAGCATTTTGATAGGATAGTGTTTGTATGCATCGGCATGGCGATTGCCAGTGTTATATATTTTAGTGTCAATACTACAGATGCAGAGAAAGATATTCTGGATACGGGCGGTATGGTAGTTTTGTCATTGGTTATAAACGACTTAAATAGCCAAATTATTAGCAAGAAAATTGATGCATTAAACTATTCTTTTCAATCTGAGAGAGTAGATGATTTTAGAGATGTGATTGACTTACTCAAAAAATCAGCCCAATCTAAGATGGATGCAATTGAACTGAGGGCATGTAAAAAGCATCTGATTATGAGCAACAATGCAACTAAAGGGGTATATGAGTTGATAGATAATATTAGATCAGATTTTCACCAGTCTAGACCTAAATTGGATGAAAACAAAGATTAAAATCTTGACAGGAAAACGAAAATATGATACTATTAACTATAATTATGATGGCAAATTTGTAACGCTAATAATAGGAGAAAAATATTATGGCAGCAGGTCCGAAATGGGGGAAACTACTTGGTGAATCTGGACATCTCTACCCCTTTAAGTTTTACGCACTCAACATGGTTTTAAGAGGTTTTCCTAAATTCACTGATGTTCCAGGTGTTTATACTTTTGCTAAGGAAAAACATAACAATATAACAGGACACCCCGACTATGATCCGCTATATGTAGGTGAAACAAAATCGTTTCAAGATCGTATCGTTGAAACACATTCCCATTGGGAGTGTGCTGATAAGCATGGTTCTAACTATATAGGTATTTATGAAATGCCAGATTCTTCACCTGATGAAAGAAAGGCAGTTGAAGACGACATCATTGATAAGTACGTTCCTCCATGTAACAAAACATCTACTCCTTAGAATAAGGGACAGGCTTTAATGCCAATCATCAAAATAAGGTTCCCCTCAACAACTTAGGACAGTAGAATACTAGTGCCCGAAAATATCTATTGCATTTCTGCAAATTTTTCGATATAATATATGCCATAAGAAACTCGGCACGGTTACGTGAAAACCATGCCGAGAAAACAGGTTTGAAAATTACCTTTCCTAAATCGGAGGTTCCCGATATGTCCAAGAAACGTAGATCTTCATTAAATCAGATTAGAACGAAAAAATCTCAAATTCAACACCAACTCAATTGTGATAACCGTCTGAAGATTTTAAAGAATTTTGAACTGAAAAAATTGAAATCTGAAAAACGTGATCTTGAAAATATTTGGAATGATAGATAATGCATTCAACCCTTGTAAAACTGAATGATTCGGTGTCACACCAGTATTTACAAGGGCTTATTATATCATGAAATGAACCAGTTTGCAAATTTTGAAATTGCAAATTTTATTGGAATTGTTTTGAATTGAAAATCGCTATGAACTTAGTCGCTCATTATGTTCTAAAGCAAACAAAATAAGTTTATATATCCGAACTTGATACATTTGAAACATAGATTTTGACTCCATCAGTACGGTTTTAACTGAATTCCCAAATTAGCCGTGATGCCTCTACAACAATTTTCAAAAATTGCCACAAACCCAGTCGTGTAATATTCCCATACATTCAACTGAATTATAGCAATTAACGTTTGTGAGTTAAATTTCAACGATATTACCATCGTATTTTTGCTTGACAAACGATTGATGATATGTTATAATATTATCATAACGATAACAATATAATATCGTTATGATAAAGATGGTGAGTACTCAAATTTTTATCGATTTGGTTGTGTTGGAATTCTATAAAATATAATGCCTGCCTGATATACTGTCTTATAGAATTCTAATATAATCAAATGCAACAGATAGGCTCAAAGAATATTGTAATTAAGCTGATTATAGCCAAAAGGCTTAAATGTTTGCAACTATATTTAGCATGTGACTAAAAGACTACCTGTCACATTTATAATTATATTTGCATCTCATTAATTAGTCAAGTAAAATTAAGAAAGGAATTGAGATATGAATTTAGTGGAAGTCATGGGATTATTCCCCGATCAGTCAACATGCATATCATTTTTAGAGCATATCCGATGGGGTGATAATCCTGTTTGCGTTCATTGCGGTGGCGATCACGTTACCAAACGCAAAGAAACAGAGACAGGTAGAATTGGTAGATGGAATTGTAACTCGTGTAAAGTGAGTTTCAAAGTGACGCAAGGCACCGTATTTCATGGTACAAAAATACCATTACAAAAATGGTATTTAGCGATTGCGTTGATAGTGGATGCTAAGAAAAGTTTATCAAGTTGTCAATTAGCCCGTAATTTAGATATAAAGCAAAAGGCAGCATGGTATATGATGACTCGTATCCGTGCGGAGATGGCAGACAAAACAGATCCGTTATTATCAGGCATTATAGAAGCAGATGAAACCTATATTGGCGGAAAACCAAGAAAACGTAACAAGCGTGAAGGCGATAAACCTATAAAGCGAGGTCGTGGAACACCTAAACAGGCTGTGATTGGTGCTGTTGAAAGAGGTGGACAGGTTATTGCACAATTAGCAACGGATCTCACGGGTAGGAGTATTCTAAAATTCATTCAGAGATATGTACTCATGGAACGATCTGAGTTGATTACAGATGAATTCCAAGCTTACAATGTTGTTGGCAGAGAAATGATGCACGCTGTTATCCATCATAAACGGCAATATGCAGATGGTGATATTCATACCAATACCATAGAAGGATTTTGGTCTCTGTTGAAACGGGCATGGTATGGGTCACATCATCACTATAGCGTTGCGTATGCCCCTTTGTATGTAGCAGAGGCATGCTATAAATATAACTATAGGAAAGATAGCCAACTCTTTTGGAGGTTTTTATTTCAGGCTGCAGGATGGAATACTGCATAATCCTAAGTCCAAAACGACTAACTGCGTTAATCAATAAACGGAATATTCCCATGTAAATTTATTGACTGAAGTTATCTTTTAAATTGTAATCTCTTTCCCTTGAATATATATCACAAATTGATGTATAATTTCACAATACCTAAAACGAATGTAATGTGAAACCATAAATCTAAGTGTGATAACGTTCCTATCAGCAAATCCAAGTTTCATTGTGTTATTGTTATCAAGGTAGGATTCGGTTGTGTTCACGATTCCCACTGTTGAGACAATTTTACAATGCAGATTATTTATGAACATAAACTTGTAGAATTTGCCGGTAGACACTCTACCTCCAGACCAGGACTACTACGTTGGATTAACCTAATACAGCAAAATAATTTCCGTTCGGTGACTGCATTAAGAGAGACGTTCCCTCATGCAGACCTTGTTAAAAAAGAAACGCCTGTTCAATTGATACAGCATGTTCCATATAGCAACCGAGAAACTACGTTTACAGTCTTCAACATTGGTGGTAACAAAGTACGACTAATTACAATTATGCGATATGAGTCTCAGCAAGTTGTTATTCATGAAGTGCTGACACACGCTGAGTATAATGCATGGAACAAGAAAAGGTAATAAATGATGTTAACTGAAATTCCAATACCTAAAAATTTGTTATCAACATTTTCACCATTTGTACCACCTGTCTTAAGGGCACACGACTTGCAAGAACGGACATTGCCTGCGTCGACACAACCTTTCACCAAGGAATTTGTTCATGTTACACCTTATCCTGAAAGTGCTGCAGAGTGGCTAATTAATTTATTAGACCTTTTCACAGGCATCATAAATCGCAACAATGACCTTAGTTGTGTTGTAATAACTGAAACGGAATACAAACAACTTTCTGGAGTCCTTGACGAGTTAATCTACAGTGTTGGCGAAGATGAAACTCATCCTTTGTCTGCAACAATGACCTTGATCGGTGTTCTTATTAAGATGTATGAGGATCAACACTTACCAAAGTTAACAACGCTCTTTCCAGAACTTGCAGAGAGTGCTGCCGTTAAAAATACTTTGGAAATCAGTGAATCACCTACTACCATATCTGGACAATTAGAGATAGATTTTGTTATCGTTCTCTTTACAATTGGATGTCTTCTTTGGAAGGGAGGTAAGCCAGATAAAGCCATTTCTGCTTATGACTTAGCACTTGGTATCAAACCTGATTATGCCAGTCTTCACACAAGTCGGGGAGAAGCAAAGTCCAGTTTAAATGACCTTATAGGGGCAAAGGTAGATCTCCAGAATGCATTGAAACTCACAGAAAAACAAGGAGAGGATAATTTCAGTACAGCCATAAAGAATCGATTACGGGAACTTGATGTGGTAGAGTCTGTTAATGCATATTTCTCTGAAAAAAGATTCGAAAGATACAACATTGTCAGAGAATGCGTAATCCATATAGGTGATATGAATTACAAAACTGACATTGTATTATGTGATACCGATGGGAATTTCATTGCTATTGCTGAGTGTATGTCACTGAAAGATTCTAATTCCGAATCCAAATCACTACAGAGTTACCTCTGTGCAACTGACACACAATTTGGTATTCTTGCTTCTTGTAAAAATAGAGAATCGTGGGTCTTCTATGAAAACCTTCGACACAACCGGTTTCAACGAATAAAACGTCTTGATTTTGAAAAGCGAGTTCTTAAATAAACAAATAGTCTGATGCTTATATCAATCGTGGTGCTGCAAAACTTGCCTTCGGTTGATATGGTGAAGCATAGACTGATATGAATAAAGCAATCCACCTAAATCCGGATTCTTCAAGTGTATACATCAATCGTGATGCTGCCAACCGTTATTTTTGAAGAGTTAAGGAGGCAAAAAAGAATTTTCAGACTGCTATAGAAGTTGCTAAAAAGCAAGAAAACCAAAATTTAATAATCACTATTGAGAAAATATTGCAAGAAATCAACGACAAAGAATAGTAATTTAGACAACACCTTGAATCAGCACTAAAAGTTTTCGTCTTCATTTCTTCATAACGGTTTTGCAAAACACAAAACATAACCATCATGATCCTTCAACTCAAAAGCACGCAGTCCATCATCTGTATCTTCAAGTGGTTCGTGAAATTCTAACCCACGAGATTGATATTCAGCATAGAGAGCATCTGGATCAGAAACCAGAACAAATGCATCCCAACGTGCCCATTCATGTCGTGTGTGGTTGGGAACTGGATGGATATACTCTGTTATCTGTTTGAGAAGTATCCGCACATTATCTCGACTGACAATACCAAAAAATGGATCGTCTTCAGGGACAAGTAAATCTGTCTCAAATCCGAGTTTTTCATTATAGAAATCGATAGAATCAGCAAGATTGTCAACAATGAAAAATGGGTAGATTCTCTCAAGTTTTACATCTTCTTGCATCAAAATTCTCCTCATATCAAGTTGAATGAATTAGAAAGGTATACATTTCATGGCAATACTCAGATGGGGTATAATCGGTTGTGGTAATGTCGCAGAACATAAAGGTGGTCCGCCCTTATACACCGTTGACGGTTCAGAACTAATTGCGGTAATGCGGCGTGATCGTGAAAAAGCAGTAGCATTTGCAGAAAAACACGGTGCAAAACGTGTTTATACCGATGTTGACAAACTCCTTGCTGATGACGAAATCAATGCAGTTTACATTGCAACCCATCCATATCTCCACTGCGAACAGACCATCCGTGCAGCACAAGCAGGCAAACACATTCTCTGTGAAAAACCGATGGCGATGACTGTGGAAGAGTGTCAACGCATGGTTGATGTCTGCGATAAAGCAGGCGTAATCTTGATGCTTGCTTACTACCGAAACCATTACCCAAATATCGTCAAGATGAAAGCACTAATGGATGAGGGTGTTATCGGTGAGGTAGTACTCGCTCGCATTAACTGCACCGGTTTTTATAACCCAAATCGTCCCGATCTGAAGAACTGGCGAATAAACCCAGAAATGAGTGGTGGCGGTGTTTTGATGGATATCGGTAGCCATCGAATTAGCCTGCTTGAATATCTGATGGGAGACATTGAATCCGTTAGAGGTTTTGCAGAGACCGTTCATCAGGATATTCCTGTTGATGATTCCGCAGTATTTACGCTCCGTTTTGAGAATGGTTCCCATGCGGTAGCAAACATCAACTGGAATGTCGGTATCGGAATTGACAATGTTGAGGTATACGGCACGACAGGAAGTCTAACGTGTTCTCCTCTCAATTCTGGGAATCTGACACTTATGACGAAATCCGATGGACAAGTAGAGATGAATCAAACACCTTTGCCATATACACATACTGGACTTGTGGAGGATTTTGTCAATCATATCAAGACTGGAGAACCGATCCGTTGTTCAGGTGAGTCAGGTTTGCAGACAAACGCTATCATTTCCCAGATTTATACTGACAATAGTTGAATTTTTCTCGTAATGAATTCCATAAAATTTTCTTTATCCAATCCGCTTGGACTCCATTGTTAGCCACTCACCGTATCCGCGAGGCATCTTCGTAGGGGATCCTAATCCTTCCTCTTCACGCCATCGTAACAACGGATGCCGTCGGTCAGTTTGTGGTATATTCACCCGTTGTCCGTAAGCGGCGGATTCAAAGATTCCCATCATCATCTCGATGATATGCCGTCCTGCATAACCACTACAGACAGGATGTCTTTCCTCATCAAGGGCGTTAACATAGTCCTCAACAAACCAATAATCCATTTCAGATGCGTTACTATTGGGATCGTAATGTTCAGGATAGATTAGATCCAACGATTCCCATTTGTCGTTAGTTCCATCTGGTAGATAGTGTGGTGTCGGTAAATAGTAAGCACTACCTAATTTCCAGATAAGTCTTCCTTCTGTCCCATATAGTTCCATTGAATATGCACCAGTGTCCATCTTGTCAAAACGATGTTGTAGTAACGTGCCAGTAATGTTACCTTCAAATTGCATTGTTGCGGTGATATATTCACCAGCGATAGTACCCATTCCACTCGGTGAAGGAACAACATCTTCAGGTGAAATCGGTTTACCACCTGTTGTTAGTTGGGCAACAACACTTCTGCACCGCTTGCCAAAATGTAGCATATTATTGAGCATATGTGTGCCAATGTTCATCAAACCATAACCACCGTAATAACCTTTCCCACTACCGTATATATATCGCAACTCACCGATTTTCCCTGCATTGAAAGCATGGGCAATCGCTTGCATAGATGCACCGACTCTGCCTTGATGATGCACTGCTACTTGTACACCTTTTTCTTCGGCTTTCTCTATAACAGCATCCGCTTCCACAAGATCAACACACATCGGTTTTTCAACTTCAATGTGAACACCGTGTTCTAATACACGCATACATAAATCATAGTGCAATTCAGTCCCTGTAGGGATCGCAACGATATCTGGTGAAGTCTGTTGTATCATCTCATCAAGATCAGCGAACCGAGCTGAGACTTTGACTTCTTCACCTAAAGAATTACGACGTTCTTCAATTAAGTCGCAGAGTCCAACTATTTCAGTACGGGGATGTGCATGATATGCGCGTGCTGCCGATGCTCCTCTACTTCTACAACCTAATATTGCAATACGGTATGTTTTCATAGGCAATTCCTCATATAGATATCATATCCATGATATAGATTAGAATCCTTCTGGGTAAAGTATTTTGACATTATCCTCTTTCACTAATTCTTTGAATAAATCTATTAGGTCATTCTGATTACTATTTGAATTGTCATCAGAGATACACAGATAACCAAAAATGTCATATATACATTTGAATTTTTTGATTTTGTTTTTGTTTAATGTCTTGCAGTACTTATAGATTACAAATTGGAATATAGAGTATATTCAGTTCAAATGATAGTTGTTATCTCCGTGAAAGATATTCTGACAGAGCGTGGTCGAAAGGTGTCGTTGTATCCATCTGAACATAGTCTATTTGGCTTGCACCACATCCACGACGGTAATTCTGAATAAATTTGTTGAGATTCTCAAGGTATGCTTCTTTTAGTGAGTCAGCTTGTGTGGAAAGTGTTTGTCCTGTTTCCATATCACGAAAAATGACAGAACCGTTATATGGAAAGGTAAGTTCAGCATGGTCAAGTAGATGAAAGACGATCACTTCATGTTTTTGATGTCGAAGGTGTTTCAGGGCGGAGATGACATGTGTTGGTTCATCAAGTAAGTCTGAAATAACTATCACTAACCCACGTCTTACAATTCTTTTTGCGAGTTCATGGAATAGACTACTCAATTCTGTTTCTTCACCCGGTGTGGCATTCTCTAATGCAGACATTATAGCACGTAGATGCGTTGCTGCTCCCCTTGGTGGGATATATTCGTTGATAGCGGTGTCGAATAGTGCTAAACCTACAGAGTCTCGTTGTTTTAGCATGAGGTAGGTGAGGGTAGCAGCAAGATAGCATCCGTATTCAAACTTAGTTAACGCGTCATCTTTATGTTGATAGTTCATGGATGCGCTTGTATCAAGGAGGATATATGCACGGAGGTTTGTTTCCTCTTCAAATTTTTTGACATAAAATCGGTCTGATTTTCCATAAACTTTCCAGTCAATATAACGGATTTCATCACCGGGCATGTATTGTCTGTGTTCTGCGAATTCAACGCTAAATCCTTGATATGGACTTTTGTGTAACCCCGTGACAAATCCTTCTACAACAAGTCTTGCAACGAGTTCCATACCACCGATACGTGTAAGAGCTAATGGGTCAAGATATTTATGAGATGTTTGCATGATATTCCTTAAGAGATTTATTCATAACAACAACTGATACGGGATTTTTCGGTATGGTATTTTCTCTGAATTTTAATATACTTTGAATTTTTACCGTGCTTCCTGACTTAGGTAACCTACGACACAATATGAACAAAACTTCTTGCACATTTTCAGATGAATGCGCTTGTGAACAAAGTAGTCACAACGGAATGTGCAAAAGTGAGTTGTCTCCAATTATAACAAAAGATCTTATGTATATCAAGTGAATTGGCAACAATCCCTTTTACATAAAAAATAGGTGTTCCACAACAAAAGAAAAGTGTATATTGCACACAAAAGAGTGCAACTGTTAGCAAATTATATCGTATTATATTTTGTTGGGAAACAGATAATATCTCACGGATTTTTCTGCATACATTATTACCTTAGCCTATTTTCTTGGGCATGTAAACAATCACAATGTTACTAATCTGACAATAAGAAGTTTGGAGCATATATCAATGGGTAATCCTGTAACATACTTCGAAATAGCTGCTAAAAACGGTAAAGAGTTATGCTCTTTTTACAGTTCCGTCTTTGGTTGGAAAATTGAACAATTGCCTGGTGGCGATCAAGGTATTTACTCTTACGGTATTGAATCACAGTCAGAAGACGGAATAGGCGGACACATTTTTGTGTTGCCTGAGTTTTTTGATTTTGCAAACCAAGTCACTTTTTACGTTAAAGTAGACAATCTACAAACCTATCTTCAGAAGGTGGAAAGTCTTGGTGGTCATACCCTTATACCGCCTCAGCAAATTCCCGGCAACAGAGGGTCATTCGCATGGTTCGTTGACCCGAGTGGTAACTGTCTTGGCTTATACCGTCAACCAGATTCACAATAATACAGTTATGATATTCCTCTTATATAAATAATAGGAAACTCAGAGGTTAAATGAAAAGGGTGGTGAACCATTAATCATCACTCTATTTTTATGTGTTTATTAAGGAGAAAATACAAATGGCAAATCCAGTTACGATATTTGAAATAGCAGGTAAAAAAGAAGATTCGTTGTGTGATTTTTATAGTTCTTTGTTCGGTTGGGATATTAAACAAGACGATGATTGTGGTAATTCTGTAAACACAGGATCAGATCAGGGCATTCAAGGACACATCGTTCAAACAACTGAAGAAATGCCAATTACAAACCATGTAACTTTCTATATACGAGTTGAAGATATTAATGCATCATCTAAGAAGGTAGAAAGTAATGGCGGAAAGATTGTCATGGGACCCATGCCTGTCCCAGAAGGTGAAGGCACATTCGCTATGTTCATTGATCCAAGTGGAAACTGTCTTGGACTATTCCAGTCATAATTGATGATTGTTAGATGCATCGTAATTTAATTGGTGTTTCAGTGGAAGATGCAAATGTTCACTATAGGTTGCTTGCAAGTATGGCTGTTTCTATAGTGGTTTGATATATTAAGGAAGATAGAATGCATGAGTAATCCTGTGGTGCATTTTGAAATCGGTGGAAAGGATATAGAAAAACTGATTGACTTTTATAGTTCAGTTTTTGAATGGGGTATTTCTCAGTTAACTGAGGACATATATATTGCAGACCCAAGATCTGATGAAGGTATAGAAGGACATCTATTTCAGATAAACAAAGATGACAACTTTTCAAATCTGGTTCTCATTTATGTTGATGTTGATGATATATGGGGTTGCTTGGAACAAGTGGAGAATCTTGGCGGAAAAATCATCATTCAACCTCAGGAAATACCTGGGAATGTAAGTCACTATGCATTGTTCAATGATCCGAGTGGTAACTCAATCGGTTTATTGCAAAGAAGGTTATCTTAGAAGGAAGTCTTCTAAATGTGACTAAGGAGTAAGTCTAAATGGGTAATCCAGTGAGAAATTTTGAAATCGTAGGTGATGAAGGTAAATCCTTGAGTGAATTTTACAGTAAGGTTTTCGACTGGAAGATGAATGAGTACGAAGTGGGGTATTATGGATTTAAGACTGGTACTGAGTCAGACCGCGGGATTGAAGGACATATGTATCCTCCCAATGATGAAATACCTTTAGTAGATGATGTTCCGTTTGGTAACAATGTCACTATCTATGTCGTAGTAGATGATATTCATGCTACGTTAGAGAAACTCGATAGTATTGGAGGGAAGACTCTAATGCCTCCTACAGTTGTCTCGGAAAAAGGAGAACAATTGGCTATGTTTCTTGATCCAGAGGGTAACCGTATCGGTCTGTACCAACCAAATTAAAAGGAGTACTTACAATGGGAAATCCAGTTACACATTTTGAAATCGCAGGTAGAAATGCTGAAAAACTTAGTGAGTTTTACGGTGATCTGTTTGATTGGAAAATTACTAAGGATCCAAGTGGTATATACTCTATAGTTCCGAATGGAGGAATAGGAATAGAAGGAAACATATTACCCGTTACCGAAGAAATGTGTATAACAAACTATGTTTCTGTTTATATTACAGTTGATAATCTTGAGAAAGCACTTGAAAAAGTAGAGACCAATGGTGGAAACACTATCTTGCCGCCACAACCGATTCCAGGCAATGCTGGTAGTATTGCCATGTTCGCGGATCCGAGAGGAAATGTAATTGGTTTGTACAAACAAAATCAAAGAGAATTGAAAAATCTGTTTCAGGAGGTAAGTGTCAATGGGTAATCCCGTGATGTTTTTTGAAATTGCAGGCAAAAATGGCGAAACTTTACGAAAGTTTTATACTGACATGTTTGGTTGGACAATTCTTCCTTTTGGATGGAAAACATCTCATTTTCCAAACGATATATATGCAATCGATCCAACACCTCCACCTTTATCTGATGAAGGCATAAAGGGACACATTTATCCTCTGTCTGAAGAAATGGATTTCTCTAATCGTATTTCTGTTTTTATTCAAGTTGAAAACCTTGAGGATACTCTCAAAAAAGTAGAAAATCTTGGTGGAAGTATGCTTATTACCCCACAAGTGCTTCCTGATAACATGGGATCAATCGCAATGTTTCTTGACCCAAGTAGTAACGTAATTGGTATATATCAAATATGATAATATTAAATACAAAATTTGAAATATAGTTATTTACACAAAACTGTGTAAAATATATCTAATCTAAACAGAAGTTAAGCAATTCAATTCTATTTTATGAATAGTAACACATAAGGAGTAATTTTATATGTCAAATCCAGTCATGTGGTTTGAAATTGCAGGTAAAAATAGTGGAGTATTATGTGAGTTTTATGGTTCAATTTTTGGTTGGGAAGTATCCCCAGAGTCTAACGGTGTCCATTTGTGTGAACCTTCACCTGATGAAGGAATTAAGGGACATATTTTTCCTACAACTGACGATATGCCGACAACAAATCATGTAACTCTTTATATTTCTGTAGATGACCTTGGAGCATCTGTAGCGAAGGTTGAGAGTAAAGGCGGAAAGATTGTCATACCACCACAGGAAATACCGGGAGGTATGGGTTCGTTTGCGTGGATTCTTGACCCAAGTGGTAATTTGATTGGATTACATAAATCATAAATCTAATACAACTGTTGATAGAAAAATATATCAGAGAACAACTGTGCAGGATAGTGGTTCATATACACTATCCTGTTACTCTTTAACATCAATTGAAAATTGAAATAATACCATTTCTAATAAATAAAGCGCCATTTGCTGAGGACTACTTGTAGGAGCGACCTCCTGGTCGCGACCGGGAAATCAACGGTATGAATGCCATTTAGGCATTCACCGGGTCGATCCTACAGAATAAAGATTTCCAATCAATAACAATGGTTGAATCCAGTAATGGGACAATAAATATTAGAATTGGTATAAAAACTATGAAAGTATAGGTTTTAGCCACTGTTTTGCTATTTCAGATTCCATACCAGTCCGTTTAGCATAATCCTTAACTTGATCCTCGCCAATTCTGGCAATACTGAAATATTTTGCATCTGGGTGTGAAAAATACCACCCACTGACAGATGCAGCGGGAGACATCGCGAGATTCTCGGTCAATATGATACCAGTGTTATCTGTGGCATTTAATAGATTAAACAAGGCACGTTTTTGAGTATGGTCGGGACATGCTGGATAGCCAGGTGCAGGACGTATTCCTTGATATTTTTCTGCGATCAATGCTTGATTTTCCAGATTTTCGTTAGGCACATAACCCCATAATGTGGTACGGACAAAGTGATGCATATTCTCAGCAAATGCTTCAGCTAAACGGTCTGCTAATGCTTTTGTCATAATGCTGTTATAATCATCATGTTCCTTTTCGAACTCTGCACAGAGTTCAGCCACACCAATTCCAGTTGTAATTGCAAATGCTCCGATATAGTCATGAAGGTTTGTTGCTTTCGGTGCGATATAATCTCCGAGACTTAGGTTCGGTCTGGAGAAAGGTTGTTCTGTCTGTTGTCGTAGATGATGCAACGTCGTTAACACTTCTGTTCTTCCTTCGTCAGTATAGATTTGTGTATCCTCACCTACACCGTTTGCTGGGAATATACCTACCACAGCACGGGCACAGATTTTATTCTGTTTAATGATCTTGTTTAGTAGTATTTTTGCATCTTTAAGGAGTTCATGTGCCTTTGTTCCCATCTCTGGATGATCCAATATATTTGGATATTTTCCAGATAAACCCCATGTAATAAAAAAGGGTGTCCAATCAATGTAGTCAACAAGTTTTGACAAAGGATAGTCGTTAAATACCTGAATGCCAATTGTGTTAGGTTTAGGAGGTAGATAATTATTCCAGTCAGCTATATATTTTCTCTGTTGAGCCACATCAAATGCTAATAGTTTTGTTTGTTTTGTACTTTTCGAACGGCGTACACGGATCTCTTCATATTCATCTCTCGTTTGTTCAATAATCTGCAGTTTGTTTTCAATACTCATCAAATTACCAACTACACCGACACTCCGAGAAGCGTCTTTAACATGTATCGTTGGACCTGTATATTCAGGTTCAATTTGAACTGCAGTGTGCACTTTAGATGTTGTTGCCCCTCCGATGAGAAGTGGGATTTGAAATCCTTCACGTTCCATCTCTGAGGCGACGTGTACCATCTCGTCCAAGGATGGTGTAATGAGTCCACTTAACCCAATCATATCTGCATTTTCCTTACGTGCTGTATCTAAAATATCTGTGGCATGAACCATTACACCAAGGTCAACAACATCGTAATTGTTACATCCTAAAACTACTCCTACAATATTCTTTCCAATGTCGTGAACGTCCCCTTTTACAGTTGCGAGTACGATTTTTCCTCTGGATTGAATAGCACCATCAGCTTGTTCTCTTTCGATATATGGAATCAGATGTGCAACTGCCTTTTTCATCACTTGCGCACTTTTAATTACTTGTGGAAGGAACATTTTTCCATCTCCGAATAGTTCACCAACACGGTCCATGCCATCCATTAACGGACCTTCAATTACATGTATGGGTTTTTCATACTTTAAGCGTGCTTCCTCGGTATCTTCCACTATATATTTGACTATCCCTTCAACAAGTGCGTGACTTATGCGTTCCTGTACAGATAATTTTCTCCATTCTATGTTAACCTGTTTCTTTTTACCTTTTCTTTCAAGTGTGTTTGCATGGTTGACAAGTCTATCCGTTGCATCTTTACGACGATTAAAGAGAACATCTTCCACTGCCTCTAAGAGTGGTTTCGGTAGATCGTCGTATACTGCAAGTTGTCCTGCATTTACAATTCCCATATCCATACCTGAATTGATTGCGTGGTATAGAAAAGCAGCATGCATAGCCTCACGAACAGTATCATTCCCACGGAAGGCAAATGAGATATTACTTACACCTCCACTAACTAACGAATGTTGACAAGTTGATTTTATCTCTTTACATGCTTTAATATAAGCCAAAGCATATTCGTTGTGTTCTTCAATTCCTGTAGCGACAGCAAAGATATTAGGATCAAAAATAATATCTTCTGGTGGAAATCCCACCTTCTCCGTTAAGAGTTTATACGCCTTTTGACAAATCTCCATTTTTCGTTGGTATGTCTCCGCTTGTCCTTTTTCGTCAAAAGCCATTACGATTACAGCTGCACCATATTTTCTGATAATACGTGCTTTTTCTAAAAAATCCTCTTCTCCTTCTTTTAAACTAATCGAGTTGACAACGCCTTTACCCTGAACACAAGCTAAACCATCTTCAATAACATCCCATTTGCTGGAATCGATCATGATAGGGACGCGACTAATATCAGGTTCAGCTGCGATAAGATTCAGAAACTTAACCATTGCAGTTTTAGCATCCAACATTCCAGCATCCATATTGATGTCAATAAGTTGTGCCCCGTTTTCGACTTGGTCACGAGCAACTTCTAAAGCAGTCTCATAATCTTCATTTTTTATCAGTGTATCGAAGCGTCGAGACCCTGTTACGTTAGTACGTTCACCGACGTTAACAAACAGAGAATCTGGTGTAATGTTAAATGCCTCTAAGCCACTTAGGCGGCAAGCACGGTCTTGTGGTTCTGGTTTGCGTGGAGGATATTCTGCAGCGACTTTTACAATAGTTTGTATATGTTCGGGTTGACTACCACAACAACCACCGACGATATTAACGAACCCGTTTTGAGCAAATTCATGCATCCAATTTCCCATTTCTTCAGGTGTTTGTGTATAATGACCAAGTTCATCTGGGAGACCCGCATTTGGATAACAGATCACTGGAATGTCAGCGAGCTTTGCCATTTCTGCTAAATAGGGTCGTATCTGTTGTGAACCAAACCCACAGTTTAATCCTACAGCGAGTAGGTTTGCATGACGAACGGAGTTCCAAAATGCCTCAACTGTCTGTCCGGAAAGATTTCTACCTCCGCCTCCGCTTCTATCAGAAGATACGATGATGGGTATATCTATTTCTCGTGTTTCAGCAAGAGTTTGAATTGCAAAGAGTGCTGCTTTGCAATTAAGTGTATCCATGACGGTTTCAACGAGGAGAAAATCAACGCCACCGTCTATCAATCCTTCTGCTTGGGTTGTATATGCTGTTACAAGTTGTGAAAACGTGATGTTTCTATATCCTGGATCGTTCACATTCGGTGAGATGGAACAACTTCGATTGGTGGGTCCCATACTACCTGCAACAAACCGTGGCGTGTCAATTGTTGTCCATTTGTCGGCGACTTCACGTGCTAATTTCGCAGCTGCATGGTTTACTTGATATGCGTAATCCTGCATCTGATAGTCAGCCATTGAAACAGATGTGCTATTAAAGGTATTTGTTTCTATGATATCCGCACCTGCTTGACAGTAATTTGTATGTATTTCACGTACTACTTCAGGTTGGGTGATACAGAGCAGGTCATTAAAACCTTTTAGATCTGAAGTGTGGTTGACAAATTGATCACCCCGAAAATCTTCCTCAGTAAGTCTATAGGTCTGAATCAGGGAACCCATTGCACCATCAAGCACTAATATGCGTTCCTTTAATATATTCTTTAATTGTGATGTCCGTTCAATGTCTGGCATGTTGTTTTCCTGCTTTTCCATGAAATTTGACCTATAAATTATACCATGTGTAGATTGATATGTCTATTTCAATTGACAATTAAGGGTTGTAAAGTTTTTGGCATAAAGAAAGGAATGGAAACACCCTGCACAAGACTTCGGACATCATATTTGACTGTGAATTGTTTGTCTTGTATTTTCATTGGATTTTTCTTCCGAATAAAAAGGTTACCGTTTTGTGTCTAATTTCTGCATAACGGTAACTTTTGGTATTTTTCACTGGTTTTAGTTCCTGTCTGGGTTTATGGGTTGTTTTCATCGGTTTTTTTGAATGTAAAAAAAAAGAAAAACGGTAACCT
>JAPOQK010000061.1 GCA_026710795.1 Candidatus Poribacteria bacterium | reverse complement strand
TCTAAACATACGTTAATTATATACTATCTTTTTGTATATGTCAAATTAAAAAGTAAAATGTTCTATTGGATATATATTGGTATTTTATTCGTATATTATACCAATTCTAATATTTATTGTCCCATTACTGGATTCAACCATTGTTATTGATTGGAAATCTTTCTTCTGTAGGAGCGACCCGGTGAATGCCTTTTTGGCATTCACCGGGTCGCTCCTACAGAATATAAGGTGTCGGACTTCGCTGTGCTCACTCCAACCTACGCAGACCTGTTCAGAGAATAAAAGGTGAATCCATTAAACATCTATCCATTCCAATTCAAAGTATGAACTTTAAGTAAACTTCAATAACATAAAATTCTTAAAACTAAATAACCCAATTCATGTGTTCAAAAGAATGTGAAAATAGTGGAAACAGTGATATAATTTCTCTGAGGGAATTGAGTAAAATGAAAAAACATCTGTTTGGTTATCCTATTACAAATATAGCAATTAAGATTGGCAATAGAGACATTGAACTAAAGATAGTTGATGATCCTGATCGTTTTTTAGACAAACTATGTCGAGAAGATGGAGAAGGGAGACTGTATCTACCTTACTGGGCATATCTCTGGGAGTCAGCGATTGGTTTAGCGCGACATGTTTCGGGGTTAGGTGATTCACTTTTAGGAAAACATATACTTGAGATCGGTTGTGGATTTGGGTTAGTAGGAATTGTTGCTTGTCAGGCTGGAGGGAAAGTGGTGTTTACTGATTTTGAACATGATGCACTATTGTTTGCTAAACATAATGCACAGCACAATAATGCTGATACCGCTGCATTTATCCAGATGGATTGGAATAGAAGCTGCTTTCAAAGTAAATTTGACTTTATTCTCGCTTCGGATGTGATATATGAAGCACAGAATTGGCAGCCAATTATAGATCTGCTAAAGGAACATCTTACCCATGACGGAATTGCACTTTTATCTGAACCGAATCGAAAAAATACAGGTAAATTTTTCAAGGAACTTCGCCTAAGCGGGTTTACCTTTGAAAAATCCACCTGTTCAATTTCATTAGACAATAGGAAATCAAAAATCAATCTTTACACAATAAAACGCGCTACTTAGTATTTTCATCATCCGAATGCTTAGACGGATGAATCTCATAACTCGTTCCCTTGTAAAAAATAATCACATGTTTTCCGATTGCAAGATATTTAGTCAATTCAGGTTCCTTCTTAAGCAATTCAAAATATGCTTCACTTCCAAACTCAATCTTCTTAGTTTTAGTTTCAGCTTTATGAATGCTGTCTACCCACACACCTTCACGAAGATGAAATGTTTTGTCTTTGACCTGCTTAATATTGACAGCAGTATCCGCTACTTGATCTTGCGTTTGGAGTGCCTGCAAGGCTATACTTTCCTTAACCTTGAGTTCCTTGGTTGGTACTGTCTTTATAGCACTTATTGCCGGGGATGAGCTACTTCTTTGAAGTGCTTGTACTCGTTGTACAGATGTTGTTTGTCTCCCTCTGGCTAGGCGACTCAATAGTTGATTCTGTTCTTCTGGTTCTGTAACGAGAAATGATGTGTACGGCGTCATAATACCATACTTTTCGCTGAGACGGACAATCTCCTCTACTAATTCCTTGTTTTCACCATTTAATCTAACTTCGTCCACAAGATAGGCGACCTTGCGTTGTGCCCACAACCTTGGTAGAAATTGGTGATCCGATTCACTTTTGGGGAACTTTGCAGTATTTGTGAATTCCTGTTTCTTACCGTTGATGTCTCCACTTAAAGTTATCTTTGACTTCCCACTACCAGCATACCTACCAAGTACAGTCAATTGAGTGCCACGGAATAGATGAGGTAACTTTTGTGGATAAAGGTTTTTAGTTCTAATGTTCAGGAGTTGTAATTCCAAATTGACAAGAACGGGTTCACTCACCTTTGTGTAAAAAGAGGAAACTGCTACCTCTAAATTCTCTTGTGGTTTCACATATTGACGAGTGCCGTTATTCTTTTCTGCAATTTTGTCCAGCAAGTTGACATTTACATCATAGCCAACTCCAAACACAAAGATACGGGATTCGTCTCTGTTTGCACCAGATACATGCTTGATAATCAAGTTAGGATCTGTAACCCCTACTGTTGCTTCTCCGTCGGTTAGGAAAACAACAATGCGTGGTCTCTTTGGATCCGGTTTATCTTGTATTGCAGCCAGCAAAGCGTCATTGATATTAGTGCCACCGTTTGCTACAATTTCTTCTATAAATGCAAGTGCCTTTTTTCGCTCTTTTTTAACAGATACTAAGGTCTCTGAAAATGAGTCGACATCAGTGTTAAATGTAATAAGGTTAAATCGGTCACCATCGTTTAGATTTTCAACACAATAACGGAGTGCTTCTTTTGCCTGTTCAATCTTCGGTCCTTTCATACTGCCAGACCTGTCAAGAACAAAAATGAAATCCTTCTCAACTATCTTCTTCTTATCTACTTCATATTTTGGTGAAACAAGAAGCATAAAGAATCCTTCCTCATCAGGATCGTCTCTATGCGTAATGAGATCAATTCCGAAGTCTTTATCAGAACGTGAATAGTAGCAGACGAAATCACGTTTTACACGAACATTCGATCCTTCAAAACTAATATTAGCGCGATTGTCGTTTTCTCGGTTGACTGCTACCTCATGTGAGGGTGAATAGATAGTTTTGAGTGCATGTTTGCTTTTAAGGTCTATTGATACAGCAAGACTACCAACGGGTTGTGAAGTAAATTTGTCAGTTTGCAGCGGATAGGTATACTTCGCAAGTCCTGAATCCACATCTATAATCTGCGCGTATTCAAGTTGTATCCGTCTCTCACCATTAGGCGGTATAGGAAACACTCTTGCCTTAAAAGCACGAGTGCCGACATACTCAAGAAGTGCAGGATCCTGCATGGAACGGACAATGCCTTCATAAATACTACGCGCCTTATCTTTCGCGAGCAATTCTCCTTTTACAGGTTTTCCATCAATGTATAATACAAAATTGGATACGGCAACATCGTCTGCAAGTGGAAATATATACGTGCCTTCAAGTTGTCTGTTGTTAGGATTAGCGAAAACTTGATCGATTTTCGTAGTCGCGAGTTGGTTGTCAATAGTAACATTTACGTGATGTTTCTCAATTCTCAGGTTTTCAATGCGAGGGGTACGTGATATACCCGTGACAATAATTCCTTGTGCCTCAACAAATTGTATTACTCCCGCAAAAAGGAGGAGGGACAATGTAGTATAGAAACTTAACCTTTTCATGACGGATTCCTCCGTTTTATTGTTAAAACGTAGTGTAAGTATTATAACATATAGAAGGATATTGTGCTTGTAAATGATAATGGTTCAACACCAACACGGAAATCATACAGAATAATATCAGTGCGCGTCTATTTGAAATGGACGCACCGTATATGAATCAATGTGTGTGAAAAGAATCTTGAATATATTAAACCTTATCCAAATCTTTTAACCGATAGACTACTCATTGTACTCAAATGGTCTACGAATAGATCAACTATGGTAAACCAAAATACTCTATGCAACGACTAAAATTACCTACGGAATATTGAGAGCGGAGTGAGCGATTCGTTAGATACCCAAGTTTCATAATCATTACGATGTGCTCTCAAAAAATCTTTTTCGGTTGCAAAACCGTATTCATTAATGATCCGTAACCGCTCATTTGCCAATTGACTAGCTTCGTCTTGAAGTTTGAATTGAAGTTTGAAGGTGCGTGGTCCTTCCTCTGCCATCCATTTATCTATTGCGTCCCATTCCGATTGCACTTTACGTCTTGTTGCTTCATCTTTTGCCGCAGAGAGTTCCTGTCCAATTACTGTCAACCGTTGTGACAGTTCAACTGATTGGGTTATAAGTGGTCCAAGCACAAGGCTTAACTCTTCGGATTTCTTATAGAGATTATGATAATTTGAGAAAACTTTCTTTAACTCCGGAGAGATCTCGGTAATCTCTGGTGTTAGTCCTAGATCAAGATCATCTACTTTACTTCCTGTTTCGGTATCAGAATCCTTAGATTGACCGACATCTTTCAATATTACCATTGATGTGTTTTTATGTCCAATTCGTTCGGTTTTATCTACCCCTTCCATTGAAGCCTCTGAAGTATCTTTTTCAGTGCTGTTGACTTGTTGTTCGGGTAGGGTTTCCAGAGATAACTCTTGAACGAATTTCTTTGTGTCGTACTTAACGTAAATGATAAAAACTATCACCATAATAGCCGTTATGACTCCGGTATAAATTAGTCTACGCATTTTTATGCTCCAGTTGTTTAGTATAGGAGTTTTTTGTCTGAACCAAGATTTTCAGGATTTGCCTTACAAACATCTCAATATCAAATAATTCACAAGGTTATGAAGAGGTGCTATCCACCTGCCTGTTCCTTCAAATTACGTGCCTCAATCACAAGCTTAAGTAGTTCCTCTTTCCGTTCTTTGTGAATAGGAGTGTTAGAGTGGATATTTGCAATAGCACCTTCTATTGTCTGTTGCACTGCTGCTAAACTCCCCTGTTTTGCCCAGTAACTCTCGCGAAGGATTTCCGCCAACTCTGCAACAGAAGCAACAAGTTGAAACTCAGGAGACGCTTCAACAAATGTTGATTTCAATTCATCTGTAGAAATAGTCTCATTAACCTCTGTAACCTTTTGGGTGTCCGGATCTTCATGTCGGAGAAAGACAGTTGCGAGTTTACCTTCAGCATTTTCATGGAGTTTTATCTCATAAAGTGCAGTTACACTATGTCCAGAACCGACTTCCCCAGCATCCACATCATCTTTACGAAAATCTTCATGGGCAAGTGATCGGTTTTCATAACCAAGCAGACGAAATCGACTGACTGTTGCTGGGTTGAATTCAACCTGAATCTTTGCATCTTTAGCAATGACTTGCAGTGTCCCTGTCAGGTTCTCAATAAAGATACGTTTTGCTTCTTTTATGGTATCAACATAAGCATAGCTACCGTTTCCTTTGTTGGCAAGCTGCTCCATAAGGACATCGTTGTAGTTACCCATACCAAAACCGACAGTTGTAAGTGTAACACCCTCTTTCACATAGTTGCCAATCTCTTTAAGTATATCTTCCGGTCCTGTCCGACCAACGTTTGCAACACCATCGGAACAGAGAATTATACGGTTTATACAATCGGATTTTGAATTCTTTAGGGCAAGTATATATCCGGTTCGTAACCCTTCCTCCGCATTCGTTGATCCATCTGGACGAAGTTGATTGATTGCTTCTAAGATGTAATCTCGATTTTCCAGTCCGGTGTGTGGCAGCACAACACGGGCATTGGATCCGTAAACAACTATTCCTACCTTATCTGTCGGACGAAGTTGATCCACAAGGAGGGTTAACGCTCTCTTTACCAACCCTAATCGGTTTTCCATGTTCATAGAACCAGAGATGTCTACCACAAATGTGAGTATTGCATCTTTTCGGTCAGTTTCTGGAATGACTCGACCTTGAATGCCAATACGAAGCAGTTGAAGTCTTTTACCTTCGCCAAATCTTGATGGTGCTCCCTCAAGATGAACAGCAAACGCTTCTTCTGTTGGAGGAGTATAGTTGTAATCAAAGGAATTGATATATTCTTCCACACGCACAGCAGCAGTTGGCGGTAAATTTCCATCTCGTAGATAACGTCGCATTACACTGTAGGAAGCAGTATCTACATCCATTGCAAATGTAGAAAAGTTATCATCTTCTGTATCAATAAATGGATTGGTGCCATGACTTTTATAGAATACATCATCATAAGCAGCACCGTTGGGAGGATTTAGTGGTGGAACATTTTGGGTAGATGCTGCACTCCTGTTTGAGAATTGACCCATGGCTGTAGATGCTCGTAATGATTTTCTAATTGTTTTACGTTGTTTTAACTTCGCCTTCAGTGGTTCAGATGCAGAATATGTCTCTACACTGACTATGTCTTTGTCCATAGATTGTTCTTGTATTTGAATAGGGTTTCCGATGAATAGCACACCAAGTGTGAGGAGGGCGATGGAAATAATAAACGCTCCTAAAACTCTTTTGACACGCATTGCTGATTCCTCCAAGAAAACTTACAAGTATTATGAGAGTAGAATAGCAATTTGCGTGCCAATTCCAGAAGCACGAAATATGTGAATTTTCACAGCAGAATCATGCACCATATTGTGCATAGTCTATACAATGCTGCACAAAAATGGACAATATTGTTTAGTTCTTTGTTTGTGTTTGTACCAAGTATTCTGATATTTGCTGTGTTAATTGTTTTTCTATCTGCTTCATTTTCGATAACCCTGCAAGATTGTTTACCTCATCAGGGTCATCTTGCACGTTAAACAAAAGATACGGTGATCTTTCTTTATTTAATGCTATTTTCCACTCTTGATTGAGTAGCATTATTTCACGCGATATTTCAGATATAGCAAATTCACGGTGGGTGGTTTCTGTGTCATCAAGAATAGGACACAACGATTTACCGAATTGGCGATGTTCCATTTTTTCATCAACTAACTCCACAAGCGTTGGACCAATATCAATCCACTCAACTGGACTATCACAGATACGATTTGATGCATCAAGTTTTAAGGTGTCAGGAGAACGCACAATAAAGGGTATTCGGACAGCACCGTTGAGAAAGTTGCTTTTCAGAATCAACCCATAATCACCGTTCATTTCACCATGATCCGAGCAGAAAACGATGACGGTATTATCAAGTTCACCGCGACTTTCTATTGTATCTAATATTTCACCAATCTGATCATCTATAAGGGTAACGTTACCAGCGTAATCTGCACGCATTTTCCCAACATCCCCCTTATCAAATTTAGGACTTTTCTTTCTGTTTTTCATGAGGTTGTCCAAACTTCCGAGTGGACGATTGCCTATTGCTGGTCTATTCACAGGTTTTGGCATCTCATTTTGATTATACATACTTGCATAAGGTTCAGGACAATCCCAAGGTTCATGAGGTCCACCGAAACTCACCCAACAAAACCAAGGTTCTTGGCGGT
Source organism: Candidatus Poribacteria bacterium (assembly GCA_026710795.1). Taxonomy (GTDB): domain Bacteria; phylum Poribacteria; class WGA-4E; order WGA-4E; family WGA-3G; genus MSPOR6. The sequence continues at coordinate 19,435 of JAPOQK010000061.1, read as the reverse complement.
TATAGTTTTGCAGATACTTCTTTGCTTGCTGTCCGACATATACATCTGCATCGTTTTCGAGTCCGAGAGGAGTAGGGCGAACGAGATGCGATTTCGTTTTGAAACGTTCTTGATAATCCTCACGGTAAGCCTTCCACAATCCTTTCTCTTCCCACATTTCAGTCATATAGGACAGACACTTCATACTCGCACGTGGACCACCAATTTCGTTCACATCATCTAACCCATAGGCATTCATTAAGTGTTCGCGTTTGCGTAAATCACCATTATTTGTGTGGAGATGTGTCTTGCCAAAAAGACTTGTGCGATATCCAGCATCCCGTATTGTCTGCATCCAGGTTGGTGTTTCTGGTGCCATTTTGTGCTTCTGGTTGTTCCAAACACCTGTGTTGTGTGGGTACAATCCTGTTGCTAAACTAAGGCGCGCAGGTACGCAAACAGGTGAAGAGGTAACACAGTTGGTAAATCGCACACCTTCACTTGCAATTCTATCCAAGTTTGGTGTTTGAACCCAATCTCCACTGCATCCCATTGCATCCCACCTTTGTTGGTCTGTCATGAGAAGAAGTATGTTAGGTTTCTTTGGTTCAATTCCAAGTTCTTTGTTTGCCTTCGGGGTTATTGCACGGGAATTAGTGCCAAAAAGCGATAATGTGCTTGCACCTGCTATACCGAGTTCTTTGATGAATGTTCTTCGGTTGATATTATCCTGTTTATTAGACATTATATTTACATGTTATTTTTTAGTCTGAGTATGAAAGAGGAACTCTAATATCTGCAACCGCAATTCTGTTTCCAAGTCTTTCATTTTCGGTTGTCCAGCAAGGTTATTAATCTCATCAGGATCGTTATGAACATCAAATAAGAGATACGGTTCACTATCAGAGTTTAAAACTATCTTCCACTCATTATTTAGCAACATGATTTCACCTGATATTTCAGATATAGCAAACTCGCGATGCGTTGATGATGTGTCATCAAGAACGGGACACAAGGATTTGCCGTATTGACGATGTTTCATCTCTCCACCTGCCACTTCAACAAGTGTTGGTCCAATATCCATCCATTCAGCAGGACTATCACACACAGATTCTTTTTCAGCGTTCTTCACTGTTTCGGGGGTACGCACAAGTAACGGAATACGAACTGCACCATTAAGGAAATTGCCTTTGTAAATCAATCCATAATCACCATTCATTTCACCGTGGTCTGATGTGTGGATAATAACGGTATTATCCAGTTCCCCACGCGTATCAATTGCTTCAAGTATTTCACCTATTTGGGCATCAATAAGTGTAACATTACCTGCGTAATTTGCTCGTAGTCTACCAACTTCACCCTCTTCAAATTGCGGATTCATACGATTCATCGTATTATCCAAATTACCACGAGGACGGTCGCCAGCCTGTTGCCGTGGAATTGGAGGCGGCATATCATTAGGATCGTACATACTTGCATACGGTTCAGGTGTGTCCCAAGGTTCATGGGGTCCACCAAAACTTACCCAGCAACACCATGGTTCTTGTCGGTCATAGTTCTGTAGATACTTCTTCGCCTGCTGTCCAACGTATACATCTGCATAATCTTCTAATTCAAGTGGAGAAGGACGAACAACATAAGGTTTATTTTGGAACCGTTCTCCATAATCCTCTTTGTATATGTCCCAAACACCTTTTTCCTCCCACATTGCAGTCATGTGTGATAGAACACCTCTACTTGCTCGCGGACCACCAATCTCGTCAACATCGTCTAAGCCGTAAGCGTTCATTAACCCTTCTTTCTCACGCAAATCACCATTGTGAGGATGAAGGTGTGTTTTTCCGAAGAGACTTGTCCGATACCCAGCATCTCGAACAGATTGCATCCAAGTCGGTGTATCAGCAGACATTGTATGCGTCATGTTATTCCAAACACCAGTGTTGTGTGGATATAACCCAGTCGCTAAACTTAGTCGTGTAGGAATACAAACAGGAGAAGTCGTTACGCAGTTAGTAAATCGGACACCTTCGTTGGCAATCCGATCCAAATGTGGTGTTTGCACCCATTCGCCGCTGCAACCCATTGCATCCCAACGCTGCTGGTCTGTCATAAGAAGAAGTATATTAGGTTTCAACGTTACCTCCCGAGTTCAATTACGTTCTATTCCTGCATCAACAAATGCTTTAGACAACGTCTCATAGGTCATAGTTGCAGCAGCAAGCGGATCATAGTCTTTACGGGCTTGTACCATAAAACTCACTTCTGCAGTAATAAACCCGTCATACCCCTGTTTCTGCATGAGCTTCAAGTAATTGACATAATCAAAGGTTCCTTCACCAGGGATAAGAAATTCAAAGTCGGGTGAGATACCACGTTGATCCTTGACGTGCGTATGAATCGATACATCTGCTAACGCTGATACAGTATCTTCAGTGGACAACCCAACAATTTCAAAATGACTAATATCAAAATTCACTTTTAGATAGGGAGAATTGATAATCTCAAGCAGTTCAAGCACCTTGTCAGGAGTATCAATAATTGCTCCGATGTGCGGTTCCATAGCAATAGTTACACCGCGTGACGCTGCATAATCAACCAATTCACCGACTCGTTCTACGAGGAAGTCCTTCTTAGTTCCCCACTCATCAGGTTTTCCGCCAGTAGTCGTATTAACTGCTGGCAATTCGTCTCCCTGTGCAAGTTCAATAGCCAAGTCAACACCACCCTTAAGCCGCCACATATTTCTTTTATGTGATTCTGGATCAACATCCATTAAGTTGGAATGCGCTGCAATTGCAGGCAGTGCTAAGTTATGCTGTTTCAGCAATCTAGCAATACGTTTTCGTTCTGCTGCATCAAGCGTACTCAGTTCGGTGGTAAAACGCTGAATGATAGTCAGTTCAATTCCATCAAATCCGAGGTTTGCTAAGTGGGATATTGCTTTATCAACTGGAACAGTAGGCATTCCCCAAGTACTATAACCGAGTTTCATGTTGTATGCTCCTTATGAGACAAACATAGTAATTAATAGTGAATCCCTCAACCAAAGAACGCGCCGAATGAACCAAGCCAATCATTCAAGAGGAAACCAACACGGTGAATCAAGAGAGCAAGACGTCCCATAACGGTATTCCCAAATGCAGCTCCAAACCCTATCATGAGAAAGCCGATTCCAACCTTTGATGCCCATTTGACGGGACCTCGGTGTTCAACAGAGAAGAAAAAGTAGGTGAGAGTACATATTACACCAATAGCTATGAGGATCGCTCCGAAAGTATCCCAAGCGGAAAGCGTTCCTGCATTTATTGCAGCAAAGGGTTCAATTGTTCCGCGTGTCTGAGCAAAGATATTTGCCTGCAACACATTTGGAATTGCAACACCAGCCCCAAATCCGATCAGAATAGCTATAGGATAACGAATTAACCACGTATGACGCGGGGACAAACGGGCAAAAAACAATAAACCTATGGCAATTGGTAATATTCTAAATAACCCCCAAAGTGCATTTCGTGTTTCTGGTGTTGTTGTCCCCACTATCTCTGCCCAGAGCGCGCTGATTGCTTCAGATAAAGGTTCCCAAGCTAATGGTATAACTCCTTGATGGATATTAATAATAATGATGTATCCAACCGAAATTCCTACAAAGAGATGTTCTGCAAAACGATAGAATGGATTATCTCTGTAAAGAAAACTATAGATGCAGAGTGTTAAGAATGCTGCAACCCAGATTCCAATAATTTCCATCAATTTAACCCTCCCTTCTTCGCTGAATAAAAAATGCAATATTGCCTAGAATGACCAAACCGATAATCAAAAGATGTGCATAGGTTGCGGTGTTTAATCCAATAGTCCCATCCCCAGGCGCATTCAACAGTTTCTCATATTCGGCGGCTCCTAAATAACCGGGCATTAAGCCTATTAACTGTCCTGTTTGCAAATAAGGATACATCTGGGCAATAATTACTGCTGTAACGCCTGCAGCAATCTTCAAACCGTACCTTGTGTTGGCATAAATGATCCAAGTTTCGGTTGTACTTCCGGAAGCAAGATCAAGCAACAAATCAATCTGATCATAGTTTGTGATATTTTCCATCATCGGAATTTCGTCAACAGTTTTATTTTCATAGTCGGTTTCAAAGACACTACTGATGTCGGTTCCCATACCAAGGATAACTTGTAATGTTCCGGGACGGTAACCCAGAAATACATAATCTTCACCATAGACAGCATTGTTTTCTGCAGCAATCTTTCGCATGAGTTTATGAGCCAAGGTTGGTGTATTAGGGAGAAGGGTCATACCGATGATTTTTATCCCTTTACTGAAACAGTGTTGCATTACTGCCTTTGCCATCGGTTCTGGTTCGGCGAGAGAAGATGGTCCATAATCAAAAGCAATCATAATCGTTGATCCTGAGGGGAGTGCTTCAATAAAATCGTAAAGATTTCGTGTTGGTTCTGAAACTGTAATTGGCATCCTTACTGGGACAAGTGTTGGAAAGATAACAACTAAAGCAACTAATATAAAAATTACTCGTCTGTCCATATTCATGATTTTTTCAAGCATTGACTAATCTCCTCCACCAAGATACGACCGTTCAATTCCTAAGATGATTCGGATAGATTGTGAAATGACCCCTAAACTTACACCAAGAATAATACCACGTCGCGCAGCATTGTTTAGAACATCTAAAATCCATTGGCGTAACCATGATGCACCGTCTGTCCAAGGCATCCAAGACATTACCTTATTCCAAACGAGATCGCCAACGGGGACATTTCCGATCATGACAATCATGGCAGTAGCAAGAAGTAAGAAAGCCTCAAATGACCGTGCACGGAAAGCACGAAAAGCCGCTGAAGCAATAAAAAAGGCAAGCAAAGAAAACATTGATGCATCCATTGGGACTTGGACGTTATTATATAACCACTCAACTATTGAGTTTTGCGGTCCAAAAGGAACACCAATTAAAACCATCACTATCATGCCAACGAATACAATCAGACTGTATTGCCAATGTTCTGTACGAAGGTTGATGCGTGTAACGTGTGTCTGGATGAGCGTCACTACTGCCAATACCATAGCGAATGGCGATATTATTAACCCCCAATCGATCACTTCTTTGTAAACTGCTTGGGAATATGAATGTGGACTAAATTGGGTGAAGATCATCGCTATGCCAAAAAGAAAGCAGAATGCTAAGGGTATTTGTCTCTTCATATATTCTCCTATCTCACACTCTGTAAAAGTGTAGTAATCCAGTTGATACCGAACAACTCAAGAGTCACACCAAGGATGATCGTCACAAAAATGAGGATTTTACCCCAGTCTTGTCCTCTGAGACTTCCTAGAAGCATTGGTTCTTTGGAAAGATACGCACTTGCTGCATAGAGTTCTTCACCTATCAAGGTATAGTCACAGGCTGCGATGAAGAAGGGGAGTTGATGTTCTGAATCTGTACCAGCAATTTGTATTGCACCGATGGAATTTCCTGTTTCAGCCATAAGAAGTGATTCCGCATAAAATGTGCCTTGTAGAAAGACTGCTGCTGGTTTTTCCCGAATCATCATACCATCAACACCTGCTGCATAAGCGAATTGATCACCCGTAAGATAGAAAATGTTCTCTTCCTGGTAGGCATCTGGACGACCTTCGTCAAGGTAAGAAGTTTTAACCATCTCCCGAACAACGTTCAACACAATGGGATCATTACAAGGCACGCGTAGCGGTGTTTCATAGTCAGCAGTTCGTCGTGCAACCTGTCCAAGAATCGTCATACTGGCAATAGTTGCAACATTTTCAACACCCCCTAAGCCTAACACATATAAAATTGAACGGCCCATCTCGGTTGCTCTACCAATTGCTTCATTGACAGCTTCAAGTCCAGGAATACGACGAACAAATACATCTTGATTATTACGGCAAAGGTATATACTGCCAAGAATTGCCCCACAAAAGATAATCATCGCAATAAATAATTGGATTTTACCACTGTGAAACCATTGACCAGTCGCTATTACTCCTTCTGTCTGTAGCGAAACCAATATCGCATCAGTATCAGTAATTGCTTGTATGACATAGGCGTGGGTCTTACCTTTTTCTATATTGGAATCTTTATATTCTAAAGTATCTACGTCTAACTGTTCCTCAATTTCCTCAAATTCACCTCCATCAGTGTTGCGCAAGATTTTGTAACTACGGACTGAATCGTCTCTAACAGAATCCCATGTGACGGTGATACTGGAACCATCGTCGTTTGGGGTATCGACTGCAGTGACGTTTTCGGGAGGTGTGGTCTCAGGTTCTTGGCTGAAAACATAGGTGTCATATAAGAACAAAATGGAACACAACATGATCCATAAAATTATTTTATATTTTAACATTTACTTCCTCATAAAATGAGTTGAAATTATAAACTAATAACATTGTGAAATTGCTTCCATAATATATGTTTCTGATACATCGTCTCGGATAACGACTTCACCAATTCGAGTTGGTAGTATAAGCCGTAGTTTACCATCTACAGTTTTCTTGTCAAGAGACATAGCATCACAGATTGCTTCTGGGGATAGATTTTGTGGTAAAGTAATCGGTAATTTTGTCCGTTGTAAAAGAACTTTTTGTCGTTCATAGTCTGTTTCAGAAAACATGCCAATATTGACTGCTAATCGTGCTGCACAATGCATGCCAATGGAGACTGCTTCACCGTGTCGGTAGACTTTATAGTGTGTCAATGCTTCGAGGGCATGCCCAAAGGTGTGTCCATAGTTCAGCACCATTCTCAAACCACTCTCTTTTTCATCTTTGGCAACTATTTCCGCTTTGTTAGCACATGCTCGTGCGATTAACTCAATAAGTGTCTTTGCATCTAAATGTAATATCGCATCAAGGTTATTCTCAACCATTTCAAATAAGAGTTCATCACGAATAACACCCATTTTGATTACTTCAATTAATCCTGAACGAAGATCGCTGTGTGGGAGAGTGCTAAGCGTATTCACATCTATCAGAACTAATTTTGGTTGATGAAACGCACCGATAAGATTTTTACCTTTTTGATGGTTAATGGCTGTTTTTCCGCCAACGCTTGCGTCAACTTGTGCCTGCAAGGTCGTAGGGATTTGCACATAAGAAATACCTCTCATGTATACAGCAGCAGCGAACCCACCTAAATCACCTACAACACCGCCCCCGAGCGCAACCAGCACTGATCGACGATCAAGTTGATGAGTAACTAAACTATCCTGTATACGAGCGAACTGGTCCAACGATTTACTGCTTTCACCAACAGGAACATCAACCAATGAAACGTCAAAACCACTCCCCTGTAAACTTTCTCTCACTGTAGGAGCAAAACAATCTTTTACAAATGTATCTGTTACAATCAACACTTTCGTGGGTTGTATGTATGATTTAAGGTATGCTCCAATATCATTGATATTCCCAGTACCGATTTGGATAGGATAACTGTTTTCTTTAAGGTCAACGTTTATTGTTTTTATCATATTGCTACTTGGTATATTTTCGTGGTACAGTTGTCTTAAAAAAGATGTTGGTAATATGCGTCATGACTTCCCCAAAGGTTTTTCCGGTAGTTTCCACAGTATAATCCGCTTGTGCGTAATAGGGTGCTCGGTCTGCTAACATGATACGAATCGTTTCCAATGCATCGGGGGTTTGGAGCAAAGGGCGGTGTGTTTGATGTCCAACTCGGTTATAGATTTCCTCTGGTGTTGCGGATAAACAGAAAACAACACCATTCTCTTTCAGTTTTGTGACGTTTACCTCTTTCAAGACTACGCCGCCACCGGTAGAAATAACATAATTGTATAATTTAGAAACTCTGTTAACAGCCTCACTTTCAAGCTGCCGAAAAACATCTTCACCATCTTCCTCAAAGATATCGCTTATCCGTCGTTGACTATCTCTTTCAATGACATTATCGGTATCAATATACCGCCTGCGTAGATTCGTAGATAATCTTTTACCAACTGAGGTTTTCCCAGTTCCCATAAAACCCACAAGCACTATATTCGGTTTTCTTTTAAATGATCTATTTAACTTATCCATTATGATGTCAGTAATCCATTTCATATATATTTCATAGTGCTGAATTTTATTATAGCATTTTATATAAATAAAGTAAAGATAATGATTGTGAGTGCAGGGATATTTAGTTTCCTATATTTCTACCGCGTTCATTACACTCGTTAATTTTATATGGCAAAACCGTCCGTCATGTTTCTTACGCGTTTGAATCGCAGATCTTTATGCCAAAAACTTTACACACCCATTATGAATAAGGTTATTTATGGTAAAGTTTAATCAAAAATATTATATTTAACTTGACAAACCCAATCATCACCTATATATTTATGTTATTACTATTTTTACATAATAAAATTCAATAAAAAGTAAATACATAAAGGAAAAAGAGGATAATATATGCTACAGATAACACGCTTTACCGTAGCATGTCTATTTGTGTTTTGTCCTATCCTATCGGTATCAGCCGACAGAGGCGCGGAACTTATAAATAAAGTCCAAATAGATTCACTGATGTCTTATGTTACTGATCTGCAAGAAAATACCTCATATCAGACGAATGGACAGACATTTAGAACACGCAACATACATCATCATAAGGCAACAGAAAATGTTGTCAATTACATTAAAACCAAATTCCATAGTTTTGGAAGGTTAAAAGTTAACGAACAGATTGTTGGTGGTGTTCACAACGTAATTGCAGTTCTACCACCCAAAGAGAATTCAACAAGCAACCGCATTTTTATTATAACTGCACATTACGATACAATAGCAGATCGAGAACCCAATTGGAATCCTTTAGCATCCAGTGCACCAGGAGCAAACAAAAACGGCACAGGTGTAGCAGCGATGTTGGAAATAGCAGGTATCTTAAGTCAATATGAATATGACCACGAAATAAAATTCATTGCATTTGGAGGAGAGGAACTCGGTTTTCTGGGAAGTAGAAACTATGTACATAACGCAGTAAACAACAAACAATCTCTAACCATTAATCAATCAAGGAAACGCACACCAGAATCTGAAAAAATAACTGCTGTATTCAATTTGGATATGATCGGTTTCAATTGGAGAAGTGATCTCGTTGAAGTAATTGCAAATAGAGATTCAGCGTGGATAAGTCGTGCTCTCGCAATTTCTAATACATGGCACAACATTGGATTAAATATACGACGCACTCAAGACGAATTTATAGATATTGCATCACATAAACCGTTCTGGGAGTCTGGATATTCAGCAGTAACACTCATTGAGAGTTCAACTCCATGGCGTGATTCGCAGAACTATGACACCAATCCTTTTTATCATACCTTCAACGATACAGTTGACAAGATAAACTTTCGTTTGGTTACTAAAGTCACACAATTGGTGTTGGTTACAATGGATAGTTTACTCACAGATATGTTTAATACTGATCGTGAAATTCCAAAGATTACATTTGAACTACCTGATACCGTTAAACAGAATCCATTACATATCTCGGGTACATTTAGCACTAATTATCCTATTGATATAGTTGTTCATCCAAGCAACGTTGAGGCAAATTTAGATAGAGAAAACCAAACTTATGATGCAACCATCCCGTTGTCCCCCGGTGAAAATACACTCATAGTAGTCGCACAGTATCCCCTCGGAGCTGTTTCGGTTAAGAGAAGTGTTGTTTTAGAAGAAGGATTCATCTGGAAGGATGTAATTATCTCACCAAATCCTGTTCGATTTAACGCACGCACAGAATTTCGAGTTGAAGGAAATTTGGAAATAACCAGCATGCATATCAATGTATACGACGTGCATGGCAGTCTAATTCAGAGAATTGAAGGGGTTGACGACAGACTGAACAAACGGATATGGAGAACATGGTGGAATCAGCAAACCGTTTACGGATTAGCTGTATCAGCGGGGATTTATATCTGCAACATTTCGGTTGTATCAAAAGGTGAAACATACTCATTCGTCAAAAAGTTAGCAATCATACGGTGAGTGTGTGAATAATATGAAAAATTGTAATAAAGTGGACAAAGACCATTTTTTGTGGTATCATTAAAGCATAAAATATGCTGAATAATGATTAAGGAGTAATAAGGTTTGAATAGACGATCAGCAAAGAAACATGCACGTGCGGATCTGAAAAAACGGAATAGAAACAGACACCGCAAAACATCACTTAGAACATCGCTAAAGAATACAGAATTGGCACTGCAGGAAGGTGATGTAGAAGCTGCACAGAAGTTGTGCAAAACAACGGCGAGTTTGCTTGATAGAGCAGCAGGAAAAGGTGTTATAAAAAAAGGCACTGCGAATCGCCAAAAATCACGGATCGCTCGTAAATTAAACGAACTTACTGCACAAACTGCATAATTCCCAACCGTGTTTATGGGTGATGACACATGAATCCTCGCGAAGTCGCATTGACATGTCTGATAAAACTGTCAACAGAAGATATGTCAATATCGTCTGTCGTTGATGATGCATTTAACAGATATACAATCAATATCCGCGACCGTCGGTTTATAAATGCACTTGTCTATGGGGTTACCCGTTGGAAACAACAACTTGATTGGGTATTAGGACAATTTGTCAATCCACAATTTCGGTTAGATTCCAAGCATCGTGCTATCCTCAGACTCGGTGCGTTCCAGTTGTTACATTTGGATGGCATACCTCCGCATGCAGCTATCAATGAAACCGTCCAACTGGCAAAAAAGAACAGAAAAACAGTAGGTTTTATCAATGCTGTTTTACGCTCCGTACAACGCAACGAAACAGAATTAGTATATCCGTCACTTGACACCCATCCCATAGACCATATAGCCTACTCAATGTCATATCCCAAGTGGTTGGTAAAACGGTGGATTCAATCGCATGGTTTGCCGTGGACCTTGGCGTTCTGTGAAGCAAGTAATAAAATTGCCCCATTAACACTTCGTGTGAATACCCTCAATACAAATCGTGATAAACTTTGCGAAACTCTCAAATCCTATGGTTTGGATCCGAGAGTTTCAACAATAGCTCCCGATGGTATTGTAATTGAAAACAACACATTTACCCCATCCAGCGACAAAGCAAATCAATTCCAAGGTAAAACCTTATCTGATGTAATCAATCGTCATGGTGTCTATATTCAAGATGAAAGTGCGATGTTAGTGTCTTACCTTCTCATGAAAGATTCCCCCAAGTTAATTGTAGACTTATGCGCAGCACCGGGTGGAAAAACTACACACATCGCGTCTATGATAGGTGATACTGGTAGCGTAATTGCAACCGATATCTCAGAGAAAAAACTTACTATGTTACGAGAGAATTGTAAACGACTTAGTGTCCAAAACATAGAAACTCAAATCATTGATGCAACAAATCCTAATCTACGTTTTATCAAATCAGCAGATGCAGTGCTTATTGATGCTCCGTGTTCAGGATTTGGCACGCTTCGAAGACATCCCGATATTCGTTGGAATAAGACAGCTAAACAACTTCAATCCCTAAATGATTTGCAGTACATCCTGTTGGTAAATGCTGCACGACACATTAAACAAGGTGGGATTTTAGTTTATAGTACTTGTAGCATTGAACAAACAGAAAATGAGAAGATAGTCCATAGGTTTTTGAGCAAGTACCCCATGTTTATTGTGGAACATGCACAAGAGTGTTTGCCGAATATACCTCAAAGTGCCATTACACCTCAGGGTTTTCTCCAGACGTTACCCCACGAACATGGTGTTGATGGCACTTTCGCTGCAAGACTTCGTCGCATATAATCTGAGATAATGATAGATTTCAATCTCTATGTAATAACAAACAGACATCTCTGTGCTCCCAAACCTTTACATTTGGTGGTAACAGAACTACTGGATACAGGAGTCACAGCAGTTCAGTTGCGAGAAAAGGATTTAGACGATGTTGCTTTATTTCAGTTGGCAAACACCATATCAACTTTATGTAACACATACAACGCACATCTGTTTATAAACAATAATATAAAAGTTGCAGTTGATGTAGGTGCTGCTGGCGTTCATCTTCCAGACACCGATATGTCCATAGCAGAAGTGCGAGCACAGGTAAATAACAGCATAATGATAGGTTGTTCAATCCACGGATTTCATGCAGCAAAGAAACGTGAGTCAGAAAGTGCTGATTTTCTTACCTATAGTCCAATCTATCCGATTGCCAGCAAACCGGACTATGGACCAGCGGTTGGTTTATCAAACCTTGAAGCGTTAGTAAAACAGGTGAAAATACCGGTATTTGCCCTTGGCGGGATAACACCAGCACGCGTTGGTGGATGTTTGAAAGCAGGTGCATTGGGTGTTGCAGTGATGTCTGGTATTATGTCTCCAACAGATACATCAATAAATGCCAAGAAGTATATAAGTGCGTTGTGTTAAAAACCTTTTAATTGGCATATCATGAATTTTGATTAGAATAGTACTAATGTATTAGAATTCATAACTAATGCTAACTTGGAAGTTTAGTGGATTACCCGGTGTAAAGTGTATTTCGGAAACTGGTTCTTCTTCATCTTTTAAGCGAGATTCAGTGTCAAACTGTGCTTCGTTCCATTCGACATCAAATAGGTTTTCCAAAGTTCCAAAATACTTGAATAGACCGTAAGTATAAGAAACACCGAGATTCACAATAGTGTAACCTTCTGCTGTTACACTGTTGTCTTCATTAGCGGGACGGTCGCCGATATGACGATAACGTAAACTCACACTAAAACCAGTGGGATGGATTGCTGTTAAACCACCTGTTGAGGTAATACGTGGGGCAAGAGGAATTTCATTTGCATCTGAAGGTTCACCAACATATTTACCGCTTGATAGGTTTAGGTCTACATCCGCCCACAACCAAGAAAGAATCTGTCCGCGTGCTTCAAGTCAATCCCAACCCGTTGTGATTGACCGCTTATTTCAGTTTCACCTGCGTCTCCAACAAATACTAATTCTTCATCTAAATCCAATCTCCATATAGCAAACCCAAACGTCAATCTGTTCCAGATATTGTGACGTGTTCCTATTTCATAACCAATTGCCCGTGGTAAGGTGCTAATACCAGCGTATTCATGGCTGAAGTTCATTTGACTCAGTTGCTCATTAATATCATTGTTATCTAATCCTTGACGAATAAGTGTCTGTTCGAGTTTAGAAATAGTCTTTTCAATTACGACATCTCGGGCATCGTTGGAGTGGAAACCTGTACCGAAATTCAGAAAAACATCTGATGACTTAAAGGGACTATAGACTATGTTAAATTTGGGATTAAGCATCGCTTCTTGGGCATATCCTGATGCGTGCGGTAAATTGGTTGTCTCCGGTGATACTGTGTCAAGATGGTCTTCAACGTTGAAGGTGAAGTAATCCCCTCGTAATCCCAACTGGAAACGTAGTTTTGGGTTGATGATTAATTCTTCCTGTGTCCAGAGAAACAGGTTCCGTTCGATGATACCGGAATTTACATTCTGTGTTAATCTTCGTCGGTTTGGACTGTTCCATAGACTAACAGCAATGTTATCGGAACGAAATCCACCCCCAAAGGTTGTGCTGGACTGCATTGAATAGATAGTTCTCTTGAATTCATATTCTGAGTTCAAACCAAGAATAGTCCGATCATCGGTTTGTTCAATCATGTCACCGTTCTCATGGTCATCAAGATAAAAGGTAAAATTTGAGAAAAGTTTAAAGTTATAATTGCTGAAATATGGTTGTATTAGAAATTGACTATCGTCTTCCCCGATTAAAGTGTAGATTAGGTTGATATTCTGTCTACCTGTTTGTCCACCTTCCAAGTCATCAATTGCCCCAAATCGTGTTATAAGTTCATTATCAATTGCCCGTTTTGGAATCTGTCCTGATGCATCCCATGCAGAACTAAAGGAACTCGCAGAAAATGATATTCTACTCGTATCATCAAGATATAAATTGAACTTTGAGAAGAGATTCAATCTTTGGAAATCTTGTTCACTATCTACAGCACCATCTGTATTGTAATACTGACCAGCAAAGTAAGCGTTTTGATGTTCTCTTATAGTGGGCAGCTGATATATTCCAGTGAATTTTTGTGTGTTAAATTCACCACCTTCTATTTTTATAAGGTTTCCATCAATATGGTCTTTAGTCCGGTACATCACAGAACCAGCTGTTGAGAAATTACCGTGTCTTGCGAAATATGGACCCTTGAATACGTCAATTGTATCAACTAATTCGGGTATCATAAAATGAAGGTCTGCATATCCTTGTCCGTGTCCATGTGAAACCATATTAACTGGAATTCCATCAGTTGAGATGGCGACATCTGTTCCGTGGTCAGCATCAAAACCGCGTAAAAAAAATCTGTTCAGCTTTACCCCCACCAGCATGCTGTGCAATAACGAGACCTGGTACGAGTTGAAGCATATCTTGTGCTGTGCTTGCGGGACGGACGTTGAGATCAAAATCTCGTATCATCTTTGAGGATGCAGTGGAATATGCCCTTTCCCCTTCAACTAATATTTTATCAAGTTCATACACATCATCGGTTGTTGTAGACTTTGATTCTGTCTCTGTTTCTTCTTTATGATTTGATTCTTCTTGTGCGTGTGACATTCCAATTTGTTGTAAGATTATCATGATAGACAATAGTAAAATTAACATATTGACATTTGATTGGTAGTTTTTTCTCATAAACCTCCTTATAATGAACGCTCCTACTATCAAGAGTATAATCTCATGATTCTCGATAAACGATAGAAAATAGAATATAACTGTAAACACATGCCATCGTTAACCCATAAACAGCGGGTTATGCATGTGTGAAAACTTTGATTATAATAAACTGAGTTGCACACCTGAGAAATCTTCATTACCCATCACAATTTTTATGATATCTGAGTTATTCAGAATTCCTTCAACATGTTCTGCATTCTTTCCGCACCCATAGAGTGGCACATTGGACACGGAATGTCCTCCTGTAGACCAAGTGATTTTAGGGATCTCTCCCTGTCCATTGTTTTTTTGTACCTGTAACCCACCTGTTTCGTGGTCTGCAGTGACAAGAATTAGGGTGTCGTCATCATCTGAAACCCGTGCATATACGGTTTGGACAGCGTTAGCAAATTCAATTGTTTCCAAGAGTTGACGTTCTATGTCGTTGGAATGTCCAGCATGATCAATACGTCCACCTTCTAATAATAGAAAAAACCCATCTTCAGTATTAGTAAGTATATCCAATGCTACGGTAACCATCTCTGTCAAATGTGGCAGATTGTTTGGACCATCAAACATATATGGGATGTTGGACTGTCCAAATTGTCCAGAAACATATGATTCAGTATTGGTGTCAAGGTTAAGTAATTCCTCCCGATTTGTTGTGACGGTATAACCTGCGGATTCTGCCCGATTTTCTGAAATTCCATTTCCCCCACCACCAAGTAGAACGTTAGGACGAGTTAAATGAAGATAATCGTGTGCGATTTCACCGAGGTTATTACGTTGAGAGTTATGTGCACCAAAGCAGGCGGGAGTAGCATGTGTAATGTATGTTGTAGTGACAAGTCCTGTTCGTTTGTTTGCTTCTTTACAAATCTCCAAGAGTGTCTTTAATGGAGTTCCACTGCCAGGGATTTCCATACTTACTACACCGTTGTTTACTTTATGTCCTGTTGCTACGGCAGTTGCAGCTGCAGCGGAGTCAGTCATCGGTGTATTTGCTGCATAGGTTTGAATTTCAGCATGGTAAGGAAACTGTTCAAAAGATAGAGTGCCTGCTTCCCCAGATGCATAATATCCGGCAGCTTTTACCGCTTCAAAACCCATACCATCCCCTATACATATAACGATATTCTTTGGGAGACAGGTATCAATAGATGACGATTCGGAAACCATCAATACCTCCATGAGTTATTGTTCGTATCTATCTACAAAATATTGAATACATCAGTTTGTAGTAATGTATTACTAATCAACTCAAATCTCTTAAGTCCGATACCTTCTTTTATTTAACGAGAATTTCATTAAATAGTGAACGAGTTATCTCTGTCCACTTGCCATAGTCTTGTAAAAATGCCTCAACAATGGGTGTTTCATCAGTATCTTCGTACCCGAGTCTTTTTGCCAAATGTGCCAATTCTGTGTGATTTGTAGGTAATGCATCCAAAGCACGATCATGTACAATCCGTAAGGCGTTTTCAACACGACGAAGGTATTGATATGCATCTGATAATCCTATACGTTGTTTTTCAGTAAGAACACCAATCGCGTGCAGTTTATCAATTGCGATTAGTGTATTTGGTACACGGACAGACTTTTCATTTGTGCCATGGATAAGTTGAAGTGTTTGAACTGCAAATTCAATATCAACAAGACCGCCATATCCAGATTTTACATTAGCAGTAGATTTTTGACTTCTACCACTGCGTCTCCGTCGTGATTTAGGTTTTCTTATTGCTTGTGCTTCCTTGCGTTGCCGTGTATGTACGATTTCAGCTATACCCTCAGAAGTCAGTGGTTCTGAATAGCAATATGCGTGTGCAATCTCAATGAATTTATTTCCTAAGCTTTCCACATCACCTGCTACGACTCGTGCCCGTGTAAGTGCTTGGCGTTCCCAGATTTCCGCTGAGTTGTCATAGTAGTTCTGATAACCTGAAAGTGGTAATGCTATAGCCCCACCAGTTCCATAAGGTCGCAGCCGTAGATCAAGTTCGTAAATACTCAGTCCCTGATTCCCACTGAGTTGATTTACCAACTCTAAACCGAGTGATGTAAAATATTCAGAATTTGGTAATCCTTTTGTTGTTTTTCCATCTGAAGTGTAGACATACATAATATCTAAATCTGAACTGAAGTTTAGATCCCGTCCACCGAATTTACCCATTGCAATGATTGCGAAGTTCACTGGTGTTCCATCTTCACTTTGCGGTGTTCCATGTTCCTCACGTAACTGTGAATCAATCTTTGGATAGATGGTTTGTAGTATCGCCTCAGCTAAATCTGAGAGTTCTTCGGTAGTAGTTGGTAGGTCAGCATTCCCGATGATGTTACGTAAAGCAATACGCCATATTTCATCATTCTTGTAGCGTCTAAGTGACCTGAGTATATGTGGCTGTGAAGTATCTTCAAGGTTCTGTTTTACTTCATTCTGTTTATCAGTAAGTGTCTTTGGGAATTGTGTGAAAGTTGGTACTGTCAACAGATCAAACAGTTCTGGACTTGCAATCAATAGATCAGCTAAATAAAGGCTTGAACCGCAGACACTTGTAAGTGCTTCAAGCGTGCCTTCTCTTTCCATGAACATGGTATAGTAACTGCTTCGTGCCCCAACTTTTGCAGCAAATGCTTCGAAGTACCGCAATGCCATGTCTGGATCAGGGGAATTACGCAGGCATTTTAAGAGTGTTGGTGCGAGTTTGAAGAAAGTCCGTCTAACTGCGGGAGAAAACTGCTGTCCATCCGTCCCGTTAGCAAGCTGTCGAAGTAAACGGTGTGCTTCACGCACATTCTCAAAGCCGAACTTACTCAATTGCGTCTGAATCTCTTCAATATCATCTTGGTTTAGTAGTACTGCTATATCCAGTTGATCCGGTTCACGAACATCTAACACCTTTTCAAATAATTCTCGGACACATGCTTTATGTTGTTGGTATTCATGTTGGAATGACTGTAGCGGGTTATCCTGATAACCTAAACGTCGTGCCAATTGTATTTCTTCTTCTTCCTTAGATGGAACAGAGTAACGTTGTTGATCAGACTCAATTTGTATGCAGTTTTCAACTCTACGTAAATATCGGTATGCTTCTGATAATGAATCTGCTTCGTGTGGTTCAAGGAATCCGTTATCCTTCAATGCTTTAATTGTCTCCACAGTATTCTGAGAACAGAGTGATTTTCGTTGACCACCATGTATCATCTGAAGACACTGGACTGTAAATTCAATATCACGAATTGTCCCTGGACCAAGCTTGACGTGCTTTTCAAGGTCTGTCCTTTCTCCTACAAGTCGTTCTTCTATTCGGACTTTTGTATTGCGGATGTCTGACTTGATTTCATTTAGAGTGACACCATCTAAGTATCGTTGATATACAAAAGGCTGTATCATTCTGATAAACTCATCACCAAAAGGAATATCACCTGCGACTGGACGTGCCTTGATTAACGCTTGTCGTTCCCATAAATCACCCCATCCTTCATAGTAGCTTTCATAACTCTCCATGGAACGGATGATAACACCTGCACTGCTTTCCGGTCGTAAACGTATATCGACTCGAAAAACATACCCGTCAGCGGTTACCTCACTCATTGAATTTATGATAAACTCACATAACCTTGAATAATATTCGCTATTCTCAACTCCTTTATCAGTTTTCCCTTCATCGGAATAAACAAAGATTAGGTCAATATCAGAGCTGAAGTTGAGTTCATATCCACCGAATTTTCCCATGCCGATTACAGCAAAACGGCATGGAGCGGAACCATCTTCATTCATTGGGGTACCATATTTTGGCTTCATGATCTGGTTTATAGCAATTTCATAACAATGTTGCAATGTAGCTTCAGCTAAATTACTCATTTCCAATGTTGTTGTTGTGACATCAACTGCTTGAAGAAGATCGCGTAATGCTATACGTAGGCTCTCACGACGTTTGTATCTTCGTATGATACAAAGTTTCTGATCAACATCTCTGTATCTACTCAGAGATGTTGCAAGCTCATTGTACATAATGTCGCTTGTTTTTATGCTTTCCATCACGTTTGTATCTATGATGTCATAAAAATATATAGGATTACGTATGAGAATTTCAGATAGATATGTGGATGCACCAAAACAGAGCATGATTGGTGTCATCAGAAAGGGTGCGTCATGCAAGAGCCGATAAATCCATTTGCGATTCAAAGTTACATGAGCAAAACGTGAAAAATTAGTTAATGCTGCTTCAGGATTAGGAGTGTTTAGAGAGGATTCTAACAATTTAATACAAATGTCAGCAAAATAGGTTTGAATATCAACATTGTCAGAAGAGATTTCTTGAATGCTTCGCAGTATAGATTCAGTATTTACTCTTCCGTATCTATCCGAGGCATTGGATAATAGTTGATCAATTTCATCTCTATGTTCTTGTGGGAGTGATAGTTCTTTGTTTGTCATTATTCTGCTCTATATGCAATGCATTTCTGTTGATATTTTAGCATGGATTATTCATCATGGCAAATTAATAACTTGGAACGAGCGTGTAAGGTTTTTTGCATAGAGATAACCAAAGAAACACAATTCACAGGATTTCGGACATCAGATTTTCCAGCGTATAAAAAGGTTACCGTTTTGTGTCTAATTTCTGCATAACGGTAACTTTTGGTATTTTTCACTGGTTTTAGTTCCTGTCTGGGTTTATGGGTTGTTTTCATCGGTTTTTTTGAATGTAAAAAAAAAGAAAAACGGTAACCT
>JAPOQK010000079.1 GCA_026710795.1 Candidatus Poribacteria bacterium | reverse complement strand
TGGATCAGTAAGATGGACAACTGCAGAAAGAATCGGTGGATCCAAACTTGTCGTAAATATAGCAAAATCAGCATCTAAATCCAAACCTAAATCTTCTAATTCCGATAAACTCTCAAATCCCGCGCCAAATGCCTCTGCCAATATTTGCGCCAGATACTCAGGTTGAGGACCACCTTGTGGTATCAGGTTACTAATTAGTAAGTTGATACTATCGTCTAACTTCAATAAACTGGGACAATAGACAACGCCTATTGCTGTATTTGGGATTAGGTTTAGAACACTATCATTTGGGATGTTGAGTGGTTCAACATCAGTTTTATTATTGTCAGTATCTACAGGTATACTTTCATGCTGATCAGCGTTAATTGTATTAACAACAAAAATACAACCCAATAGAATTATTGCCAAAATAGTGACAATGTTTAATGGATGAATCCAAAATTTCTTCATTGACTTTTCTCCTTAATAAAATGTCATGCTTTACGTGCCATAGAATCGAGAAACATTATTAATTTTCATTTATTTTTGCCTCAAGTGTATCAATCTCTTCATTAGAAGTTAGAACACTGATTTCGACTTCATAATGACGACGTCCACCGGGTTCAATATGTTGTAAGGCTCCACGTTCCCGTTCAGCTGCTCTTCCATCAACACGACAGTTGGAGGGTTCTAAACCCATTACATACGAACCTTGTCCACACAGTTTCCATTGAACAAAATGTGGAAATTGTGTTTTATGGTATCGTACAGCAATTCCAATTCCTTTCCCTTTGTTGAATCCTCTATTTACAAGAGCTACCCGGATGTGGTTGTCCACATCAGGTTTCATTTCGTGGTAGTATACTTGTTCTTTAAAATCAACTGTCGGTGGTTCACCTATATTGTAATTTGACAGATTGTTGTTTGCATCTTGATCGCGCGGTGTTACTTGAGAAGAAGGTGCGATGAGTTCACTTCTATCGGCAAGGATCGGGAAACCAACATTAATGTGAAAAAGATACATATGTGGACAATCTTGATATCCAAGGTTCTCAACTATGTCTTCAATATGTAGTCTATTTGATCCTAATTCTGTCCATATACGACGGGTTCGGCACAGGTTTTCACCTAATGCTGTCGTTTCATATACTTTACCTTGTGCCCAAATAATATAACGATTTCCTTCCCAACGACTATCAACCCATACGTTTTTAGCAGGAATATGAGATACACGTCCGTGTAGACCAAGTTCAACTTCACCATCAGTGTTCGGTGCGCCTGCTTGTGTCATCCCGCAAGTTGTAAGCAAACCACCATAAAATCCACGCAACCATCCAAGTCCTTGAGGTTCATAATGTTTTGCAGCTACATCACCTGTACCAGAACGCCAGCATAGGGGAATTCCGTTGTAATCTGCATAAGAGATATCCAATCCTCGGTTGGGTAGAACAGTGAAATTCAATCCAGATCCTGTTCGAAAACCGATTGCATCAGTTCCTTTTTCATTTCCGTCATTAAGTTGGTAAATCTTGGCTTCTGCTACTTGTGATATATCCCCCAAGTGGCGAAGAAGTTGCATTCTATCATAATTTTCTCCATATAGATGAATCAAGTTTTTACTCCTTCACTTTCTGATTATATTCATTTAATTTTCTATTATTTATTTGACACAATTATAGCAAATAGACAATGTAAATACAAGCGAGGATACGTTATCACAATATACCATATTGATACACTGCTATGGAAAAAGATTGCATAAAGTGATAGTAGGTTTAGAATTCAGATCTTAATATTTTTGCAGCCTCGTGTATTACACGGAGTTTATGAACTGCAATTTCTGTTGTATTGACTGGACGGTCAGCGAATGTTCCAAAGCCACAATCTGGATTCAGATAAATCTTATCTGGATCTATTTGATTCAATAATGTTCGGACCTTGGATAATACGAAATCTACGGATTCCACTTCAGTAGTGCGCGGATCAACCACACCGAGTCCTATCTCTTTGTTGGCAGGAAGGTCTCCAAGCACCTTTAAACTTCCAGCACGTTCTGTAGCATATTCTAGGACAAATTGATTTACATTCATCTGACTAAAATATGGAATTAGTAGGTCATAAGAACCACGTAGTAAGACATCTTCTTGTTGGCTCCAATTTCCACGACATACATGTAATGCAGTTTTCATATCTTTATCTATGCCTTCAACAACACGATTCATCAGTTCAACTGCGAAATTGAGTTCCTCTTCTGGACTACTCTTTTCGGATAGTGCTGCACACATAAAGGTGTGTGTTTCATGGGGTCCAGTAAAAGCTACTTCTGTCAGTACAGGTTCGTCAAATTGGACGAATTTGCATCCTGCAGTCTTCAATTCATCCAATTCTTGACGGAGAATTGAAACTACAGCGTCACCTAAAGATTCCTTATCTGGATAGTATTCATAAGATAGTTTCTTAACCCACATTGATCGCGTCAATAGATAGGGACCGGGGAGTGTAACTTTGATAGGATTTGTGGTATGATTCTTTAAAAATAAGTAATCTCGCAACACAAGTGGTTTTGTGCGATTTAGTTTGCCATCTACAACAGGATTTTTTAATGCAAATGCTGGTACATCAAGGGCATTGAGTAATTGTTCAAATGCTGCTTTATCTTCAACATAGTCCAGCATTTCAGCAAGTGTCATCAATCGGATACCATCAATGCAATCTGTAATGAAAGAATAAAAGTTATCCCTTCGTTGTTCACCATCACTTACTATATTTACACCATTTTCTTCCTGTAGATTGATGCTTTCAATTACAGCCTCATCAGCGATCTGATTGAATTCTGCTTCAGAAACGCGTCCTTTCTGTTTATTCCGTAATGCGCGTGAAACTTCTCGTGTGCGAGGCATACTGCCTACAACAGATACAGGAAAAAGAGGTAAATTATTCATTGTTCTGCTCTCCTTAACTTCATAATATTCTCAATCAAGCTTAAGACTCATTTATATAAGGTCGTTTGTCAATGTAATAGACTAAATGTCCTTCGTTTTCTTCAAAACCAATTGAATGGAAAAATGACTCTTCACAATTGGCAACGATGTAACCTGTGATGAATGTTGCTTCCATTTTCTCTAATTCATATAGCAGGTGTTCTCCCAGGAGTTTTCCAACCCCTTTGTTATCAACTTCAATCAGTGAACCGTTGTTGTATTTCAGCTTATTTCCTTGATATTGAATATCAACGGAAAACTCCATGATGTGTGCTGAAAGTCCGTCAAAGGTAGCGCGTGCAAGTCCTATCAATTTTTGCACATCATAAGCAGCAATGATAAGATGAGGGTGTTCCAGAATCCGTGCTGCCATTTCTTTACCAAATCCAACCTCACAGATGTTGTTTCGTTCGTAAAAGTTGAATAGTTCATCAGATGTTATTTTGGGGTTGACTCGGATATCTAAGTATTTTTGTGTGTTCATGTTTGATATTTGTTGCAAGATAGTATTTGTATTTTATTTATCAAATTATACATCTCATTATTGATGGTTGTCGGTAATTTGCCATCTATTAATACTACAGTTTCTTTTGTAGTTATATTATATCACACGAAGTTCAACATCAATATCAACATCTTGAGTCATTGTATTTGTCACAGGAGATGCGGCAAGAGTTTCTTCCCATAACTTTTCTAATACCTCATCATCCTCGTCAGAAGAAACATAAATTGTGCCGTGCACTTCATTAAACCCACTATGACCATCTTGTTCTGTACCGAGAAAGACAAAAATGTTATCTATCTGACCACTTAGTGATATTTCTAACTCATCTATCTGAATTTTCTGCTGTGAAGCACGAATTTGGAAACCCATTGCTAAACATGCACCTAATGCCCCAAGGACATATTCCACTGCACTCGGTGCAGCATCACGCACATCAAAACTGGCGGGTTGTCCTACAAACCATGAATGATTTCTACAAAAAACCTTTGCTTGTAAGCCACCATCCCAATGGATACGGGTTTTCCAACGGTAATCGCGTGCTTGTTCATACGCTGCATCAGCATCCTGTTCCGCTTCTCCTCGTCGAACAAAATATTTATTATGTTCTTCGGTAGGTCTCCACCCAAGATATGGGTTTTCTGTCATTCGACACCACGCAGGTAGATCCTCTTTAACACTTATTTCTGTGCTCCGAATTTCGAGGACTTCTCCATCAGGCACATTTTCCATAGACTTTCGTATAAGCAGTAATAATCCTGATCCGCAGTCAAGGTTTCCACCTTCACATATATGAGGTGTTTGAAGAGAATTGGGAGCTTGTAAATCTTCTTCTCGCATATTTATTCCAATGCAGATATTATTTTAGTATTATTTTAAGAAAGTAAAGGATATCAGAATTGATATTTATTTGTGTATTGAGTCTTATAGATAATTTGATATTTATTAAGGTAGGTAATTTTATATAATTTGAGATGATTTTATTTTGAGAAAAATGAGAATCTCACTCGTGGAAACTATGAAAATAAGTGATGAACTATATCTTGACCAAGTTTCAAGTACTTTTTTATAATTTAGAGTGAGACTCTTTTTTAAATGTGGAATTCAACCAATTCCATAAGGAAAATACTGCTACAGTGAGCAGAAACTCCTTTACTTGTTTTCAATAGGTAATACAAGATGCCCCGGTAGTTAAAAACTCAACTGCCTTTGCGCCACCCACTATAAGTGCTTCATCTACTAAGTTATCAGCGTCAAGATTACGTTTTTTGAAGCACGGTGAACATATCCAGATTGTTCCACCGATCTCTACAAAATCTGCCATAAGTTGCTTTAGTGGTGCAAAACCATCTTCATGTATATCATCTGCATAACCGTTTTGTGACAGGTGTACACCTTCTGTGCTAAGAAAAATAACAGTTTCTACACCTGATGCGACAGAAGCATTCGCAACAACAAATCCGACAGTAGCTTTGTCGGTATTATCTTTTGCATGCGTAATGCTTATCATCAACTTCGACATTAAGAATTATCTCCTTTTTTAATATAAAAATAGGCATTGTCTTCACCACAACAATCTGCGAGAAGTACATTGCCTTTCATGTTACACCATGCAGCTATGTCCACAGGTGCACCCGGGTCAACTGCATGGATTTGTGCTATCTGCCCAGATTCAAGCGTTCTCATGGATTTTAAAAGTGCTATGATAAGGTCACCACATCCAAGTTCTCCTAAATCAAAGGCAGCATCCGGTACTATTTCTGGTAATAAGTTCTTTTCTGACATATAAATTAGAATACCATCATTCTTTTCAGATGTCAATCCAATTTTATTTGCTATGATTCAATTTCAAGCAATTAAACTGACATACATCAGTATAGTTCACTCTGTATAAAACACATTACTATCTTTCAAGCCAACCCGGCAAAGTTATATTTTCGGACATTTTCCAAGCAGTAAGATACAGTGTAGCTGTCCAACGGACTGCCTCACGAGAACGTATATCCGTAAAGACCATCAATTCTTGGGAAGGTTGATTTAGCTTCTGATATTCATGAACCAATTCATAAACACGATCCACCAAACTGTGTCCATCTTTTATCTGTTTGATAATCGCAGGCATCAAATCATCAACGGGTTCAACTTGTAGTTCTTTTGCAAGTTCACTTGGATTCAATTTCAGTAATTCAATTGAAGAATCGACCTTTTCATGAATACCACCATGTAACTTTGATCCGTCTTCTTGGATAATTCCGTCGAAATGTACCGTAAGGTGTAATGGTTGACACATATCTTGTGCATAGTGTGCGAGGAAACCAGCATATACATAACACTTATATTGGATAATAGGTTTATCGGGCCATTTACGATATTCAGCAAATGCAATCGCAAGTCTTTCTGTCCATTCTGCAACAGCATAAGGTAGGAATCCAACCTTCATTGGCTCAAGATCCAACTCAGAACACAGTTTGATGAATGCGTTACGATCCGCAGGGACAGGATTATCTTTGATAAGTTCAAGATCAAAATAGTGTTCCCCGTATTCTGCCGCGCGTGCGTTTGGCATATCACGGTTCTTTGATACATCAGGGTCATAAGCAATATGTGCAATCATCTGTTCTGCTGCTGTAGACCGGAAGAATTCTGGCAAATCGTCAGGAACTGCTTTAATTGATGCTTGCGTTAGGATGTCATGCCCACCACCCCACCATGCCCAGGTAGGCGTAATAGCAATAAAAAAAATAACTAATACTTGTATATAACGTTTCATAAAACTCCTTTAATTTAGTCAGCAGCAAGAAATTCAGATGCCTCAGTCTCTTGCCATTGAAATTGAAGATCCGCAGTCTCATGCGGTTTAAATGGGATGGCAACATCCTCAACATTATGACCGATTATTTCAATTTCGTTTAGATCAGCGGTGCCATATCCCAATTCATTGGCATAATTGAATAGTCCAATTTCCAATGGTTCAAATCCCATTGTTTTTGAGGTGACAGCGTCAGCAGCAAACACATCTCCACTTGCAACAGCAATTCCAAGTGGAACAGAATTAGTACCACCTGGTCCATTACCTTGTAGTCCGACAGTGCCATCTACAATAGCAATGTCAGGTTTGAGAAATCGCGATACCCTAAGTAAATTTATGTTAAGTGTTTGAGCTTCACGTGGTAATTCTCGGTCTGCATGACTTAGATATCCGTGCATTTTGATACGGTCAGACTTATGTATTGTTCCCATAATCATATTTTTCATTGCAAGTGTAACAACCCCCGCATCATGGGTTTTTGCAATTGCTACGGAAATAGTGCATGGACAGTCAAGGACAGTTTTCGGCATTCTGACAGTATCTGTTTCACGACCAGCGAGATATGCAGTCGTTTCCACCCAGTCTGTTTCTTGATGTAAATCAATAAGTTTAATTGGGACATCATATTCTGCCTGAAGTGCTTCATATCCGAAAATTTGAAATGCTTCTCCAGAAAATGACTCATTTGCCCCTTCTGCGATAATGACTTCTTTTGGAGGTTGGGGTGTGCTTAATAGAAAGTCCAAGGCTCCTCGCATCACATCTACATGTGAAGACGCAAGTTGGTTTGTACTGGAAAGAAAATTTGGTTTTAATAACACTTGTTCTCTAACTTTCGGTGTGATGTCATCTCGTATATTATCAAGTGCTTCAAAAACGTTTGAACGTCGTCTTCCTGTTTTTGCCAGACCTACTTTAGTAACATTCATTGCCATAAGATTACTCCTTTTCTAACCTAAAAGATTGAATTCACCTAAAACTATCTCAATTTGTGATTCCGTCAGATAAAATAGGACGTAGAAATCCGTTATGTTTATCTAACAGAGATATAGCATTACTTCGACTTATCTCTCTTTCCAACATTACGATTGCTATCTTCGCACTTCCTCTCGAACGATTTAATGCTTCTTTTGCTTTTGATTTGTCCACTCCAGTAACCGTTTGAATTATTCGTGTGCTTCTATCAATAAGTTTAGAATTTGAAGCGTTCACATCCACCATTAGGTTGTTGTAGACTTTACCTAACTTAATCATTGATATGGTTGTCAGCATATTTAGAACTAATTTTGTTGCTGTTCCTGCTTTCAAACGTGTTGATCCAGTGATTATTTCAGGACCGACAATTGGAGTAATAAAATGATCAACATATACTTTCAATTCTTCATTAGGTGAAACACATGAGAGAAAGATAACTTTTGCTCCAATTATATGTGCCTCATGCATAGCCCCTAATACATAAGGTGTTCTCCCACTGCTTGCAATTCCTACAAGAACATCATTATTAGTAAGTTGATGTTCATCTATCACTTTGGCACCGCGTTCATGTTTATCCTCCATTCCCTCAACAGATTTACGTAATGCGATATCACCACCAGCGATAATTCCTTGGACCATATCAGGTTCAGTACTAAATGTGGGTGGACATTCAGATGCATCTAAAACACCGAGTCTTCCACTTGTACCTGCTCCAATATAAAATAATCTGCCACCATTACAGAAGGCATCTACGATTAACTCAATTCCTTGAGTGATAGCATCTGATACTGCTGCTACTGCCTCTACAGCATATCGGTCTTCCTCGTGAAAGATCTGTACAATCTCTGATATTGACCTAAGGTCTATGTCAGTAGAGTTTGGGTTACGTTGTTCGGTAATCACAATGTGTTATTAGTCTGATGTGTACTACTTCTTTACGTTTCAAGAACTAAATATTTGCCATCGCCAACAATACCGCACCATATACAGGCTCGTGTTTTGGTGTCATCACTGAACATCCAGGAAAATTCATCTCAATCCATTTTTTCAGTCTATCTGAAAGGACGTTTTTATGGATAAGATTTCCACCGTTAAAAACAACCTCTAACGGATGTGTAAATTCCAGTTGTTTCACAACCGGTACAAAAGTGTGTGCAAGTTCATATACAGCACTGTTAATTATTGCATCTGCTTTTGAATCACCAATTTCTGCTGTTTCAATCACTACTTGTGATAGTTGTGCAATTTTGCCTCTATCGGCTGTATAAGCCCATCGAATCAATTCACTCGGTTGTTTTAACTTAAGTTGTTTCAATATAACGTCAGTCAATTGAGTCGGTTTATCACGTTGATCTGCTGCGCGGACGACTCCTTGTAATCCTTTTATGGCTATATCGTATCCACTACCTTCATCACCGAGAATATAACCCCAACCTCCAGTCCGTGCTTCTACGTCATTTTTATCAACACCATAAACAATAGATCCGGTGCCAGAGATAATTATCACACCTTCCTGTTTTCCTGTTCCACCAACTAATGCGATATGTGCATCGTGCGTAAGAATTCTATTTTTTCCTATACCAATATCGTCACATATCTGTCCAATTACCTTTTTGTCTTCATCGCGTCCTAATCCTGCCATACCAAGACAGAAATAGATTGAATCCAATGAAATGTCATCAATGTGGGATAATAGATTCTTGACTACTTCTTTCAGTATATCTTGTGTTTGTTTTGTTCCAACAACGTGGTAGTTAGATGGTCCTGCTTGGGTCCTTGCAATACATTCGCCAGAAATTGTTGCCAACTGTCCTATAGTGTTGGTGCCTCCTCCGTCAATACCAATTATATATTTCATATTATCCATCAATAACTTACGATATTTTTGGCGCGAAAATATCGTAATATATAACGCAAATGTAAATCAAGTTGACATTGTATATGATTTCATATAAAGTAATTTACCACAATTCAATTCAAAATACAAAGAATATTATGGGAGCATATAATGAGAAATATACAACATATAATTCTAATATTAATAACCGTTGTTATTTTAATATTACCCGGTTGTACACAAGATAGAACACAATTAGAATGGAAACAGGTAAATAGTGGTACTGATAAACATCTGTATGGTGTGAATTTTATTGATGGAAAATTGGGTTGGGCTGTAGGAAGTAATGGGTTTGTATTATCCTCAAAAGATGGAGGAAATACATGGATGGAAACAGGTAAAATTGCACAACTGTCAGATACATTAACACAAGTAAGTTTCACAACTCACAAAAATGGTTGGGTAGTAAGTATTGGAAAAGTCCATTATACTGGTAGTGGTGGTAATTCGTGGGTAGTGCAACATCACGAACGTTCTTCTGTTGGGAAATCACCTGGTATTTTGGACATACATTTTGTTACCAAATCAGAAGGATGGGTAGTTGGTGGTTTTGGCACAGTCTTACACACACAAAATGGTGGTGGAAAATGGGAGAAAATAAACACTTCTTCAGAGAAGCATCTATGGGGAGTATATTTTGCAGATCCTAAACATGGTTGGATAGTAGGTGAAGATAGTGAGATACTACATACTCAAGATGGAGGTAAACAGTGGATCCGTCAAGAAACTGATGCAGAACAGCCATTGTTTGCTGTCTATTTTGTGGATCTAATGAAGGGGTGGATTGTTGGTACAAATGGTCTTATTCTCAATACTGAGGATGGTGGACAGACATGGAACCGACAGAAAAATTCGTTCAAGGGATCATTACGCGATGTTGCCTTTTCCAACGAGACAGAAGGTTGGGTAATTGGGGAGGAAGGTGCAATTCTTCACACTACAGATGGTGGTATCACCTGGATTCGTATTGCTTCTCCAACAGCGTATAATTTGCAAGATATTCATCTCAACAAGAAATCTGGATGGATTGTAGGAGAGAAAGGTACTATCTTAAAGTTGAATTAGAATTAATCTCTTGAAAGTAGTCTTAAATAATATTCGTAGAAATTATTTATATAATGTTGCTGAATAGCAGTTGTAACGATTCCCAACCCAATGAGTGTTAGTAGAACAGCAGTGATGGGTAAGTTTCGGTGGACATCTATGTTATATTTCTGTTCTACCCAGTTTATACTCTGTGACATTTTATATTCTTCAAATACCTCATAAATACCACACGTAATAATGCACAGAAAAAACCATCTCCAAAAAAAGTATTCATCTTTTCCAAGCCAAGAATTCAATATTTTCATTTGTTTGTATTGCCAATATAGAAAATATATACCAAAAGTTAATATAGATAATATGACACTTAAACCAATATTCTGTGTAATACTATGATTCTGATAAGGATCTTGTATATGCATTAAAGCATTCTCGGTCCTGAAAAATTATCTGAATACTTTTACTGAAATATCATTCAATGATCGATGTTAACTTCATTATCCAAACAGATAAGCAAAGTACTACTCCAAAGATACCAATGATGCTTTGAGTTTTTGATGATAGACCAGACCACACATCTGTAAACTTAGTAGGGAAGATTGCAAGGCAAATTGCTAAACCAATGATAATAAAGGAAAATGGATGGTACCGCCATGCGTCAGTGAATTGTCCGTGTGATAAGGAAATACAAGCTCGTGTCATACCACATCCTGGACACGGCACATCTGTTACTGTATGAAACAGGCAGGGAAGCAATTTTACTTCCTCAGGTGATGTGTCAACGACAATTGTGAAGATGGCAACAATAGCTAAACCTATAAGAAAAAGACGCGCAAGAAAAATATGATTAACCATCGGAAGAATCACCGTATAGTTTATTTATCTGGTACTGCTGTATTGCAAGAGAAGCAATGCCAACACCAAATAACGCTAACACAACACATAATATAGGCAGGTTTTGATCAACATACATTCCTTTGTCCGTCTGGATTTCATTAATTCCACATGCCATTTTGTATTCATAATATATGCCGAAAATACCGCATGTTAGAATGCAGAGAAAGAACCATAACCAAAACGAATATTCATTTCTTCCAAGCCATGCATTGAGTGTTGTCATCTGTTTAAACTGCCAATATATACCATATATTCCGCATGTGAGAACTGTTGCCAAAATCCCGGTTACAATACTCCGTCTTCCCTCAAACTCTGGATATGGATATTGATTAAGCATATAATTCACCTATATATTTTTAAGATATAGTAATACCATTTCTAATAAATAAGGTGCCATTTGCTGAGGACTACTTGTAGGAGCGACCTCCTGGTCGCGACCGGGAGGTCGCTCCTACAGAAGAAAGATTTCCAATCAATAACAATGGTTGAATCCAGTAATGGGACAATAAATATTAGAATTGGTATAAGATTAATTACCTTAATGATGGTGTGTACATCAATTCAGCAATAAGATAATTGATGTCAAATTGTCGTCAGACTTATTACTTGTAACTATTGACGGGGTAAGGATATTGTATCAGGTACTATGATGTCACCCGCAATGACATCAACCTTGAGCGATTCGACTTTTGTAATTATCTCATCAGAGAGTAATGATTGGTTGTGTTCATCAACAGCATAGTAAACCCCACCATCTTCTAACCCAAAATAACGAATACCATACATAAAATTGTCATCTAAAGTTTCTTGAATAATACGTACTACCGATGCAGGAATTTCCTTTGCCATACTGGTCAAGACAATTCCTGGTGCAAGATGGTTTCCGTTTGAGTCAACCCAAATGATAAACTTTTGCGTTTCTTGTGCTGCTTCAAGAACACCTTGACCTGAACCCCCTGCAGCAGTGTAGATAACATCAACACCACTTGCATATTGAGCTAATGCTAATTCTTTTGCTTTCTCTGGCTGGATAAAACCGGTTACATCATCACTAATGTAATCAACAAAGATCTCTGTTTCAGGATTGATTGTCTGAATTCCTGCAATGTAACCAGCTTCAAATTCTTGTAATAATGGTACATCCACACCACCAATATAACCTATCTTACCAGTTTCTGTTTTTAAGGCTGCAATTGCACCAACAAGAAACGATCCTTCATTTGATTTATAGTTGACTGCTGCAACGTTCGGCATATCAAGAACAACATCAAAAATAGCAAATTTGACATCAGGAAATTCAGGTGCGACTTTATTTAGTATATCCCCCATTTGGTATCCAGCAGTTATTACAAGGTCTGAATTTTGTGCAGCGTCTCTCATGATCATTTCAGTTGCAACAGGATCGTTTTCCATACCGTTAACTTCTGTCAACATTATACCAAGTTCTGAGACAGCAATTCTCACACCAATATGGAAACTGGTGCAGTAAGCCGCTGAACCTACACAATCGTTTGGATATATCATTGTAACTTTTAATTGTCCAGATTCTAATTCATTTGTCATATCGGTAGGCAATACGTCCTGAATCCTTTCACAGCCACACAAAGTCAGGAATAAAATACATAAAATCAACGGTATAAATACAATTTTGATACTATTCATCTACTCTCCTATTCTGAATTGACTATTACAATAAATTCAATAATTAATGTTTATAGAAAATATTGATTATAAATCTTATATGGATTGGTAGAATAGACACGATATATAATCTGTCCTTTGAAATTAAGCATGTCCTTGAGGCGATCCTGAATTATCGGATTTGTTATTTTATCAAGAACTGAATCCCGATCTACCCATTTTGTTTCGACACTTTCATCACTGGTCGTTAGTTTACCATTGACAAATTTCCCCAAGAAACCAAATATTACTTTAGAAGGAGACCTAATGTTTGAATAAACTCCAACGAGTGATCCAATTGTAACGTTGACTCCTGATTCCTCTTTGATTTCGCGTTGTAAGCCTTCAATTAGATTTTCACCTTCTTCTACCTGACCACCTGGAAATTCCCATCCACGACGGGGACTACGAATAAGTAAGACTTGACCGTTTGGATGAGTGATTAAACCAGAGACAGCAACAATATGTTTGGGGTCAGTCATTATACTTTTTTAGTTCTTAACGAAACGTTTCCAAAATCGATTCCATCTTAAGTGCCATACCAATTTTTGGACATCAATTTGTTGTGCAATAAACTGCTTTCCATCTAACTCAAGCACAGGAATTTGTAGCTTATACTTAGTGAATAATTGGAGGTTTTTCGTGATGTCAATCTCCACTACATCAATATAGTGCAGCTTCGTACTGAGTTTGTCCAGCACTACCTTTGCCTCGTCACAGAGTGGACAATTAGGTTTTGTGTATAACAAAAGTTGCAACGGTTGGGTTTTCAACAGAATCATCCAGATATAAAAACAGAGGTCAGATTAAGTGAACCATATCATAAAGTTTAGCACATGTATGCTAAAATCGCACATACTTTTTACACGAGTCATTGCGGATTTAATGATATAATCATGTCTAACCTTACACTATATTTTGCAAATATAATCTTTGATGATGATGCTAAATTAGGAGTTAATTACGTGAAAATAAGACTTGCACAATACGGTATTTCTCATGACCACGCAGGTGGGAAAGCACGCGTGCTTAAGGAAAGTGATGAAGTTGAATTTGTTGGAGTGTTTGAACCATCTCCAGAAGTCCAAGAGACGATTGGCAAAAGTTCTGTCTATGATGGTGTTCACTGGTTTTCTACCAAAGAAGAAATGCTTGCAGATGAAAGTATCGTTGGCATTGCTGCGCAGGGACGTGTTTCACAGAACCTCACCTTTGCGCGTGAAATTCTTGAACACGGTAAGCATGTTTGGTTTGACAAACCTGCTGGTGATAGCTTAGATGAATTTCAAGTAGTTTTGAACATTGCCAGAGACAGAAAACTACTCGTTCAACTCGGTTATATGTTCCGCTACAATGCCGGTTTTCAGTTTGTCCTGGATTGGGTGAACTCTGGTAAACTTGGTGAGATATTTTCTGTTCGTGGACGAATATCATCAGGACTTTCAAACGAAGGTCATTGGAAACGTTGGGATTCCCTCGGTGAACATTCTGGTGGTATTATGTTTATCCTCGCATGTCATCTCACCGATATAATTGTTGCATTGTTAGGACGACCAACACGAGTGACTCCATTTTTGAGACACGACGTACATGATGTCCCGTGGTATCGAAACAATACTGCTGCTGTATTAGAATATCCGAATGCATTGGCAGTTCTTGAGTCAACGGCATTGGAAATAGATTCCGGAAAGTCGAGACGATTAGAAGTTTACGGGACCCGTGGTAGTGCAATTCTTGAACCGCTTGAACCACCCGCGTTGCGATTGTGTCTTGATGAAGAGCGTGATGGATATTCTAAAGGATGGCAGACTGTATCGGTGGAGGCGAAACCGCGCTACGTTGAGAGTCTTCAAGCATTTGTTTCTGATATTCGAGGTGAGAAAACCCCTGATCGTTCACTTGACCACGAGTTTACAGTTCAGGAAACGGTGCTACGAGTAGCAGGACTGATATAGAAATTGGTCGGGAGTTGGAGGCAAGGTCAAAGTTCCAAACTGGCGGAGACAGGTAAATGACAAGAAGACAGATCAATATTATTCTATTATACTGTCTGTCTTCATTGCATTGTATATATTCAGATTGAATATTCTATCCTAAGTCAATATATCTTTAACAACGTGTCCGTGCACATCCGTCAGTCGGAAATCGCGACCTTGGAAACGGTATGTCAGTTTTTCGTGGTCAATACCTAACAGGTGTAGCATTGTTGCATGGAAATCATGTACATGCACGATATTTTCAACTGCATTATATCCAAGTTCATCGGTATTGCCATAGCTCACTCCACCTTTGACTCCACCACCTGCCATCCACATTGAGAAACCTTTGATATGGTGATCGCGTCCACTACCTTGAGCCATTGGTGTCCGTCCAAATTCTCCACCCCAGATGACTAAGGTATCATCTAACATACCACGTTGTTTTAAATCATTCACAAGAGCTGCAGTTGCTTTGTCAACATAGCCAGCAGTTGTTTTTATTGCATTTTGGATTCCACCATGATGATCCCAACCACGATGGTAAAGCTGAATAAATCGGACACCACGTTCTGCTAACCTTCGTGCAAGCAGACAGTTAGATGCATACGAACCATCACCAGGTTGCGCACCGTACATATCAAGTATATCCTGAGGTTCTTTAGATATGTCAGTCAATTCTGGGACACTTGTTTGCATACGGAATGCCATCTCATATTGATTGATACGTGTTGAGATTGTCGGATCGTCAACAGTTTCATCTAAAATACTATTCAATGACTGCACTGCCCCAACAACATCCTGCTGCTGTTCCTGACTGACTCCATCAGGATTTGAAACATAATGAACAGGATCGCCCTTTGAATGAAATTGAACTCCTTGAAATTGTCCAGGAAGGAATCCGCTATGCCATTGTCGTGTAGCAATTGGTTGATCCTGTCCTCCTCCTGATGAAATAAGAACGACGTATCCAGGAAGGTTTTCGTTTTCACTACCAAGACCGTATAACAACCATGACCCCATACTTGGTCTACCAGAAATGGCAGTACCTGTGTTCATAAAGGTGTGTGCTGGGTCATGATTTATTTGTTCAGTACGTAGAGAACGCACTATACAAATGTCATCAGCGAGACTACCTATTTGAGGGAAAGCACTGCTCATCTCTTGACCCGATTCACCATAGGTTTGAAATTCATGTGTCGGTCCAAGACACTTGAGAGCATTCGCTTGTCCTTGTAACTGTGCAATCGGTTGACCTTTAGTGAAGGATTTAGGCATCGGCTTACCGTGCATTTCAGCAAGTTTCGGTTTGTAATCCAATGTCTCTAAATGTGAGGGACCACCTGCCATACAGAGATGTATCACCTGTTTTGCCTTCGGTGCTATGTGCGGTTCTGTAATTATACCTTGCCATTTTTCAATCTTTGGCGCAGCTTTAAGCAATGAGGGCGATAACAGAGAAGCAAGTGCAAGAGAACCAATACCACGTACTGATTTTCCCAGAAATGTACGTCTTGTAAGATTGAGTTTTGTTTCTTCATTAATATCTATAGCCATATCTCATACCTCTCGTGATTTTTTATCAGGTGAAGTGTTTATGCGAGTTTGTCCAAAAATATTCATTAATTTACTGTGCTTGGTAACGCTATAAAAATCTCTTAAAGATTGCTTTTATCATACAAATTTAGTTCATTTAATCAATTGAATTAACTTGTAAAACCATTTATAACAAAAACAAATACATAATAAACTGGCCATTGAATTATAAAGTACACTAACCAAACAAACCCAAAGATAACAAAAGAAAAACTAAAAAATGCCAACTTAGGTTTAGTGTAATGTCTTGGAGGTGGATCTCCATCATCTTCATCAGCAAGTTCATCTTTTTTTGCTAGATGTGCAAAGAAAACTCCACCTATAATACTAACAAGGATTGAGAAAACAAGAACTAATCTGAAAAATCCTTTTTTAAAATTGGTTGTTTTGCCAATAATACCATTACTCTCATCTGAATATTGATAGTAAATTCCACTTGCAATTCCAAATAGAATGCATAAAACCACAAGTAATGGTAATAAGATTTTTATTACTTTAGACATTCTTGATCCCATCTTTTCCTAATATATTAAAAATTATAATGTATTATGAATTATGTCCCTAACTCGTAAATCCATTAATAACAAAGAGTGCTGCATAGTAAATTAGCCATTGAATAATAAAATATACTAACCACCAAAATCCCAAAAATACTGTAGCAAAACGAAAAAAAACCTTATGATCATTACCAAAATTTCCAAGAACAAACTTTCCCGTTATAGCAAGAAATGCGAAAGAACTACCTATTACGACAGCATCAACGATTGAGATAATAACACCAATTCTGAATAGTCCTTTTTCCCAATTTATTGTGTTACTTTCTGTAGCAGAATCATCAAAAAATTCAAAATAGACTCCGCTTGCAATTCCGATTAGGATACATAAAATTATTTTAATCAGTATCAGAGATTTTATTTTAAAACTTGATTTCATTTTATGAATTCCTTTTTTAATATCTTGTAATAGTTTCATGTAGGTTCAATAGCACTCGTGCGACAGATGTCCAAGAAGCGAGTTCAATGGGTTCAAGTCCCTTCATTGATGGTGTCTCTCTCAGGACAATTAATGCTTTTGCTGCATCTGGATTGCTGGTGTACTCCTGTATATGTTTATCTATCAAACTGGTCATGATTTCGAGTTCTTTTTGTGCCGGTAATCGAGATAAAGCTCTACGGTATGCCCAATTGATACGATCAGTTGGAGTTTCACCACCTTCACGGATAATCCGTGAAGCAAACTCTCCTGCTGCCTCTACATAAGTCGGATCATTGAGTAGCGTTAGTGCTTGCATTGGTGTATTGGACGTAGACCTTTCTGCGGTACACTCTTGTCTACTTGGTGCATCAAATGCCATCATACTTGGATGCAGGAAGGTTCGTTGCCAGTGAGTATATAACCCTCTACGGTATTGACTTTCTCCCGAGTCATGCACATATTTACGTTTGGGGAAGTTTAGATTGGAATAATATCCTACAGGTTGATATGGTCTAACACTTGGACCTCCGATCTTATTCACAAGGAGACCACTCAATAGTAACGCGTTGTCACGCACGATTTCTGCATCAAGTCGCCAACGCGATTGCCGGGCAATAAGGCGGTTGTAGGGGTCTTTTTCCTGCAATACTTCATTAGGTTTAGAAGATTGTCTGTAAGCGTTTGAGGTGACAACGAGTTTTAC
Organism: Candidatus Poribacteria bacterium; assembly: GCA_026710795.1. Taxonomy (GTDB): domain Bacteria; phylum Poribacteria; class WGA-4E; order WGA-4E; family WGA-3G; genus MSPOR6. The sequence continues at coordinate 10,861 of JAPOQK010000079.1, read as the reverse complement.
CATGTGTTTCATGTTCCATCCACTTTCAATGAATTCTACCGCTAACCAATCAAGCAACTCTGCATGTATAGGAGGTTCACCTTGTGCTCCAAGGTCATCAAGTACACGTGATATACCAGTACCGAAGTAGAGAGTCCACAGACGATTTACAAATGTACGAGCGGTCAATGGATTATTCTTTGACACCACCCATTTTGCAAGATCAAGTCTTGATGGACGACGATTATTTATACTTAGATCACCCATGAATTCTGGAATCATTGGATCTACAATTTCACCTGAATCGTCAAGCCAATTCCCTCTTGGAAGTATTCGTGTTGTACGTGGTTGAACAGATACGGTAGTTAGTGAATAGGGAGTCTTAGATTTAATTTCATTTTGTCGTTTTTCTAAGTTAGTAATCTGGTTGCGGATGCCGTCAAGTGCTGGTGCAATTCGTCGATAGTAATCAGCTATCTGTTTCTGATGGTTTGTTGTTCTGATGATAGGATCAACTTGAATTGCCTTAATTATATTACTGTCGTGTGAATTCCTTGTTACATTACCGAGGGTCGTTGCGATACCAGCTGCATCCCAATATGCTTTACCACCGAACTGTGTGAATGCCATACCATTCAAGACACTGCCAACCTTCAGACCGACAACTGTTGGATCAACTTCAAGTCGCACCCATTCTCCAAGGTTTGGTAAGTCTCCCATTGCTTTATGGGCAGGTGTATCATTTCCTATATCACCATATATAATTTTGTCTTCACCCCAAAACGCTCTATGTTCCCAGTTACCATCATTCCACTGAAGCATGATGGTCTGTGGTGGATTATCTGGATCTAACCAAACATACGCGTAAAGTTTGTCACCTTCAGTTAGTGTAACTTTTCGATTGGCATTATGAAATGAATGTTGTACAAGTTGTTCAGGAGCAGCGGTCTGTATTCGTGAACGTTCTTTGCTGAAAACCGGTGCCTCATTTTTACCAACAAATTTCCATGTGCCTTCAGTTTTGCCTCCATTTGATTGGGCATCGTCAACCCATGCAAAATCAGTTGATTCTTTTGATGTGAGAAAAGACCGAATTTCTTCTTCCCACTTTATCTGTTCTACTTTCAATCCATGAGAGGGTAAGTCCAACACTTTACGTAATCTTTCCAACTCGTTGTCAATATCCTGTAATTCCGTTTGTTGTTCTGGAGTTGGTAACATTACTACCGGATCCCATTTACTGCCACCTCTATAAACACCAGGTCCTTCAATATCAGCGAAAAAGGCAGCAAAACTATAAAAATCTTTTGCTGTATAAGGATCAAATTTATGGTCGTGACATTGTGCACACCCAAGGGTAGCACCCAACCACACTGATGCAGTTGTGCGTACTCTATCTGCAGCATAGATTGCAAGATATTCTTTTGCTTGTGCGCCACCTTCAGCAGTAGTTTGATTCAATCTATTATATCCAGATGCAACCCTTTGTTCTTGTGATGCGTTCGTCAGTAAATCTCCTGCGAGGTTTTCAATGGTAAATTGATCATAAGGCATATTGTCATTAAATGCTTTAATCACATAGTCTCTGTAGGGCCAAATACTGACATTTTCATCAGAATGATACCCACTTGTATCTGCATAACGCACCAAATCAAGCCAATAGATTGCCATACGTTCACCGAATTGTGGTTTGGACAGTAGACGGTTAACAAGTTGTTCGTAGGCATCTGGACGTTGGTCTCTGATAAATTGATCCACCTCACCAGGTGTCGGTAATAACCCAGTCAAATCGAAATACAGTCGTCTTATGAGTGTGCGTTTATCTGCTTCTGAAGAGGGTTCAAGTCCTTCAGATTCTAATTTACCAAGAATAAACTGATCAATAGGATTTTTTACCCAATCCATAGATTTAACGTCTGGAGGATTGACTCTTTTTGGTGGCATATATGCCCAATGTTCTTCCCATTCAGCACCTTCAGCAATCCACTGAATTAAGGTATCAATCTGTTCTTGTGTGGGTTGACGATTAGAAATCTGTGGAGGCATGCGTCTATCAATATCTTCATGGGTAATACGAAGAACTAATTCACTTTCCTCTGGTTTACCTGGAACTATAATAGGATAACCACTTGGTTCAGAAAATGCCCCTTCTTTTATATCAAGCCGAAGGTTTGCTTGTCGTACCGCAGGATCGGGACCGTGGCATGCGTAGCATTTGTCAGACAATATCGGACGAATATCTCGATCAAATTGGAGCTTTTCAGCGTATGCGGGTTGCAATACAATTGCCAATACCAACAGGATTATTATGGCACCTATATAACTCCTGCGAACCGATGTAGAAGTGCTCAAATGTAATAGTTGTGTCTGTGACATTATAGAAATGTTTCCTCCATTTTTCGTAGGTGTGATGTTCGATGTTCATCTGTCGTCAACTTCTCTATATCAACGCCCATCCTACCATTCTCAAGGTTGCCCAATAGTATATCATTAAAAGTAAAATATCTGCAAGCACCATAAAATAGTTGGATTATAATTATACTCCAGAGTATTATACTTTAGACTATTATATTGTGAAACATACGGAGAAATGGAAATGGCTAATATAATTACGGGACACCGCGTTGGACAATACGGTACTATCCGTGTTGGATGTTCTGCTGTTATTTTTAATAAGTCCAACGAAAAGATTCTATTAACGAGACGCGAAGATAACAACCAGTGGTGTCTACCGAGTGGAGGTATGGAGTCAGGCGAAAGCGCAAGTGAAACGTGTATTCGAGAGGTTGAAGAAGAAACAGGTTTGAGAGTCGAAATGAAACGTATAATCGGCATCTACACATCCCCAGACGAATTAGTCGTGTATCAAGACGGTAATAAAATTCAGTTGGTGGCTATATGTTTTGAAGCGAAAATTGTGGGTGGTGAACTTCGTCTGAGTTGCGAAACAACTGAATACGGATATTTCTCCTATCAAGAGATACAAGAATTGGATCTGCTCTTGAACCACGTGCAACGTATCAAAGATGCCTATAGTGGAGAAATGATGACCTTTATCAGATAACATATCATTCATAAAGATATATATAATGATTAATTTTAGAAAGTGAAATAAAATTCAATTTCATAGTGTGATCGGACAATGTGGATCAATGAAACTGTTATTATTGTCCTTGCAACGAGGATTGGGTAATGCATCAACCTTTGCACGTAATCTTGAAAGGGCATCGGTATATTCGGGTTGGTCTATCAGATTATTACATTCATCTGGGTCACTTGATAGATCAAATAGTTGGTCTTGCCATCCTTTATCGTTGTTAAAGCGAAAATACTTCAAGTCCCCTTCTTTCACCATTACAGAAGGACCGTTAATTGTCCGCCATAATTCGCTGTATACTGTATTATTCCAGTCTGTAGTATTCCCTTCAATCAGTGGTACAAGTGATTTTCCATCAAGTTCATCAGGAGCAGGAATTTCTGCTAACTCACATAATGTTGGAAAAAGATCCACTAAAGATACATTTTGTTCAACAATTCTTGGTTTTGAACCAAACTTCTTGGGGTACCAGACGGAAAGAGGAACACGTGCAGATGCATCAAAATAGCTCTGCTTTTCCCACAATCCTTTTGTACCGAGCATCTCACCATGGTCGGAGAGAAAGACGATAATAAAATCATCAAGCACATTAAGGTGTTCCAATTTCTCAATCACCCGTCCAAACTGTGTATCCATCCACTCAATCATACCGTAATATGCCGCAGTTGCGCGATGTGCCTGACGGTAGGTGACATCTTTGCCTACCTGAACTCTAAAAAAGTTATCGTATCCAAAGTTTTCATTTGGTTCCTCAACAATTGGTTCAACACGCTGCATATAGTAGTTGAACAGATCAAGCGGGCATTGATATGGATAGTGTGGAGCAATTAGGCTAACTGCCATACACAAAGGAGCTGCTTTAGGTCTGTCATAAGATGCATTGACAAAATATTCCTCAAGGAATAGAAGTGCACCGTCCACATTGTATTGATCATGGAGCATCCAGTGTCCAATGCCCGGTTGTGCATCTCGGATTTCTTGAGCACACTTATCCCGTTTCATTCCAGTGCCGGGTTCTCGTTCAAACTGTGCTGTGTGTTCATCCTTAACATTAGGATATGGATAACCGTTGTTTCCAATAATATCTCGTCCAATCCGTTCATGCCATCCGTGCATTACATCTGTGCCGACAAAGTGCATTTTACCAGCACAGCAGGAATAATAACCGTAGTTGCCAAGATGTCCAGGAATTGTTCGGACTTCTGTCGGCATTGGGTCTCCAAAATTTAGACAACCGCTGTTGCGTGGATAAAGACCAGATAGGAAACTTTGTCTTGCGGGAACACAAACTGGAGAGGGTGTATATGCATTGCGGAAGTATATTCCCTCATCCATAAACCGAGAAATAGTTGGAGTACGGATAGCAGTATTTCCCTCTATTGGCAGGACGTCGGGACGGTGTTCATCATTTATGAGTAATAGAATGTTTGGTTTCTTTTGTTGCATGGTGTGTATCTACTATCTTATGTTATTGTCGATTATGTTTTTCACTACATTAGTAAGGTTTCATCAATTCTTCTTCACCGGGTATTATTTTTTGTTCAAATTCAGTCGAAATCCATTTTTTACCAGGGTCTTTTCCGGGTTTATAATATCCATAGACTACTGTCCATCTTGTGTCACTGTCTGGTTTTCTTGGAGTGACAGCATGTGCTGCATGTGTCCACATCAAAACAACAGTTCCTAGTGGCACTGATAATTGCTCTATTCTTAACGGTTTTCCCGTGTCAGGATGGATTTTATCAACTAACCAACCTTCTTGTAACGCCTTATCAGTTGCCCCATGTATTTTGGGGTCTCGGTAATGATGACTGCCGGGTACTGCCTTCAAACCGCCATCATCTTTTTCAAAACCGTTGACATAGAAAAATATTCGTATATAACCGTATCTATCATCATCTTCAGAATAACCATGACTATGCCATCCGATTCCTCCATTACCTCCTGGACGATTAAGACTCACACAGTGGTCGTATCGTATATCTTCTCCAAGCACTTCGCGTGCAAGTTTAAGCATTTGCGGATGAGGTATCAGACTCTCAAGATAAATGTCATACTCCGCTGCAAAACGGTTGGGTTCATAACCTTTTTTACCACCAGGTATGAGAGATTCAATACGTGCTAAGGATTCAGTCAAACGTTCACGAGCATCAATAGTCAAAAGTTCAGGTAGTACATAATGACCGTCATGATCTAATTGTTTGCGTTCCTGATCCCCGAAGGTGTAATTATGAAAGATCCTGTTTTGTAGCATATAAACTTCTATGTTATCCCTTTTTATGGTGGATCATAGGGTTACTTTGTTATATCGTTCCAGTGTGGTGAAGCAACACCAAATGTTCGCTGGAGAAAGGACGTATTCTTTTTTATTCGTCAGTACAACCTTAATATAGTGACATTAAACCTTCTGCTCCGGGGATCGGTTTTTGTTCAAAATCGGGTGTGATCCAACGTGCACCAGATGGTTTTCCAGGATTACGATAGGCGTAAACGACGGTCCAACGCGTATCGCTATCAGGTTTTCTCGCTGATACAGCATGTGCGGCATGAGTCCACATTAATATTACTGTTCCCGCTGGTACTGACAAGGTCTGAATCTGTAACGGTTCACCACTCTCAGGATGGGTTTTACCTGCAAGCCATCCTTCTCTCAGCACATCATCTGTTCTACCGTGTATTCTACCATCTCGGAAAAGATGGCTACCGGGAACTGCCTTCAAACCACCATCATCTACCTCAAATCCATTGACATAGAAGAAGATGCGGAGGAAACCGTAGCGCGGGTCATCGTCTGAGTATCCGTGGCTATGCCAACCGATACCACCATTTCCGCCTGGACGATTAAGACTCACACAGTGATCATACCGAATATCTTCACCAAGTGCTTCGCGAGCGAGTTGTAGCATTTGTGGATGTGGGATAATACTCTCAAGATAGGTATCATATTCGGCAGAAAATCGGTTGGGTTCATGCCCTTCTTTACAACCAGGAATTAGAGATTGAACATGTGCTAAGGATTCTGTTAATCGTTCCTGAGCATCATCTGTTAAAAGTCCGGGTAGCACATAATGACCATCAAAATCCAATTGTTCACGTTCATGATTACCGAAAGTAAAATCATGAAAAATAGGTGGATGTTGCATTACAAGACTCCTATCCAAAAGGTATAGTATCAATTTCGTAATAATAAATCTGTCTGTTTTTGTAACATAGTCTAATATTCAAGTGCAGATTATTACTTGTTACCTCAGTTCAGGACCTGGTGTTCGATTCCAATTCATTGGTTCAGTTTTACCCTCATAAATTGGGGCAAGTTCTGCAATTCGATTCCAATCTGCTTTCGTCCAAGCTGGATTCTGTCTGTGTCTACCGATGTGTGCTTGCATAGCTTCTGGCAATAGGGCAAAATATGGGTGATACCATAGCGTAATTACTGTCCGTCGTTCATCAGATTGATTAGCGTGTGATGCGTGGAGTAGTCGTGAATCACCGATTACCAAGTCACCTGACCTAACAGTTATATCAATCTCATCGGGATAGTGCTGGAATGCAGGATGATCCTCATTTTCGACTTTTTGTAGTTCGGCTGCATGTGCACTTGGTAATGAATTATGGAGTGGATGTCTATTTAGATGTGATCCTTTGATAACCCGAAGACACCCATTATAAGGTATGGTGTCTACTAAATAATACATCAGAAAGAGTTGTTGGGGCAGTGCTGTATAACTACATGGATCATCCCAACCCCACCAGTCTTGATGCCAAAATAGAGGTGGACTCTGTGGAGGTTTACTTATTACATATCCTGACGACCATTTTGGACGTAAGAAACCTAATGCTTCAAGAGCAATCAACGCACGTGGGTAGGCTACCAATTCAGAGAATAGAGAATGTGTGTAGACGCTTATCATACTTCCAGATGAACGAACAGCATCACGTTGTTCCTCTGTTTGTGCATCCAGCAGTTCGTCTGTAACTTTCCGTAGACTGGAAAGCATATCTTCCTGTAGCACATTTTCTATAACGCAATATCCATCAGTAATCAATTGGTCATATTTTTCTTTACGTTCTTCAACTTTCATGTTTAGATCTCTAAATTGAGAGCCTTTACCTCTTAGGTAAGGTGAATTTACAGGGATTATGAGAACTCGAGTATTTTATTTTGCTAAATCTTTTGCTTTCTTATATTTCTGTTTGGCAAATTGCCCCCATTCTTTGATCTTTTCGTTGCGATATGCTTGATCTTTCCATTCTTCCTTAGCAATTTTCATTACCTCTTCTTCAGTTAATGGCATTTCCACAAGTGCTGCTATTGCTGCTATACGTTTATTTTCATCTGTGGAATTACCAATTTCGCTCCATGCATCAACAAGTTCGGAATGTGAATCTATAATGAGAACTCCAAATAAATCGTTGAGAATGTTCCAACGTGCACTACCTATATTGCTATCATAGGGAAATGGTGTTAACTCCGGACTAAATGGATTGGTGACAAAATAACGACCCTTGTATTTTTCATATAGAGTAGGCATGACACTGGATCGGTTTATACCTCCACTCCAATTGGGACCTTCAGGATCAGTATCAGGGAGCATCCAGAGTTTTTGTGCCTGTTCAGATAGGACATATTCAACAAATTTCTTTGCTACATCCATATTCGGTGCCCCCTTGAGAATGGCGATAGAATCGGGATTGACAACTGCCCCATCAACAGGAAGAACATATTTTATTATGTCTGCTCCGATGTCCGCAATCTGGCTGGCTGCATAAAAATCTATTGCTAAGCCGTATATCACTTGACCAGCAACAACGCTTCTTGGAATTTCATTTGCACCTGCTGAGAACTTTTTGACATTACCACCCAATTTTGTGAGAAGTGCAAAACCTTTTCCCCAACCGTGCGTTTGAAGGATTATCTCATAGACCATATGTGCACTGCCACTTTCTCTCGGATCGGCTGCACCTATATTATTGATTAATGCTGTATCTCCCAACTCATCCCATCTTGTGACTTTGGGTAAGTTATTTATCTCACGTAGTTGTTCATTATACATGATTCCGAAACTTGAAAGGACTGCACCATACCACCGATGTTCTGCATCGTAGACTGGTATTCCATGATATGTTTGTGGAATTTGTTCTAATTGGGAATCGGGAAGTTTGTATGAAGTCAGCAACCCCAAATCTGCAAAACGGAGATAATTATCGGTTCCGCCACCAAATACAATATCAACACCTATGCCGTCTGGTAAACGGTCAAATTCTGATACAATAAATCTATAGTTTGTGGATGTTCCACCAGAATCACGCCAATCGGTTTCGACTACCCTACCGGTTTGTTGTTCATACCATTTTTCAAAACCATCACCGAATTCCGTCTGAATACCTTCCGGATGGGGTGAGATGATGATGAGTTGATCTTGTTGCTTATCGGATGGTTGGCAATTCCAAAACATTATCAGACATAGTAGTATGCCTAATGTTGAGATGAGGGTTAAATTCAGAGACTTTTGACGTTGATATAAGTGGGACATGTATGTGATTTCTCCTCTGGTGATTCTGATGGCTTATGTAGCAATGAAATATAGTCAGTTAAACAAAACCGAGACTGAAGTTATTATATCAATGAAACAATTGCTGGCATCTTCCAAATTAATATGATGATTCCTCCGAGTAGAAGTATATACCACGCGATCATCATTTTTATGTTCTTCTGTTTGAAGAATGTTCGGGGTTTTCTTTGTTTCATTGTTCTGCTCCTTATTCCTGTTCTGTTGATGGAGTGGGTCTCAGATTTATTTTTGGATAATGATAGCATGGTTTGGTGTGGAATGTCAAACGCAATTCTTGGTGTGGTAATGTAAAGATTGGTGCGTAGAGATTGCAATGGAAATATTATGTAAAAGACTTTGGTCGTCAGATTTGACTGTGAATTGTATGTCTTGTATTTTCATTTATTGTCTGAATCACAGAATGCACAGAGAGCGCAGAAGACACAGAAGGAAGAGCGGAACGCGTAAGATTTATGTATTTTTTTTTGTTCAGAATTGCTGATTGTGCAGAAGAAGCGGTAAACATAGAAAGGATTATTGTATGTTCAGGTTGTATTTACAGGTTTGGAGTATGGGTAGGATAGATGTATTCTGTGTTTTCTGTGTTCTCTGTGCATTCTGTGATTCAGAAATATTGTGCTCTCTGCAGCTGTAATTTGATTGATATTTGTCTATGAATCATGGTAAACTAACTGTATGGAAATAGAAGTTATGGATATAATGGAAATACAGGACGATCTTTTACCCGAATACGACTTAAAAAAGTTACACGTGCGAAAGATAGGTCCAGAACGTAAGTCCTTTGGTGGTAAACCTGTTATCCAATTAGAGCATGATGTTGTTGATGTTTTTCCAGATGCTGCATATGTTAATGAAGTACTACGATTTCTAATACGTATCGCAAAAGAAAACAAAACATAAGTTAAATAAATGCTAAACATTGTGAAAATATATGGCAGAAAAATTTCGACATCTTCTCGGTCTTTCCGGTGGTAAAGACAGTTCTGCACTTGCTGTCTATATGCGCGACAGAGTCCCTGAAATGGAATACTTCTTTACCGATACCGGTAAAGAACTACCAGAGACATACGATTTTTTAGATCGACTTGAAGCATTCCTTGGTAAACCTATAGCACGACTCAACATGGATCGTGATTTTGATCATTGGTTAACATTGCACGGTGGTTTACTGCCATCCTCTCAAGTCCGTTGGTGTACAATCAAACTGAAAATTAAACCGTTTGAGGAATACGTCGGTGATGACGAAGTTTATCATTACATCGCTATCCGTGCTGACGAAGATCGTATAGGTTACAAACCACCGAAAATAAGTTCATTTCAAAACATTATACCCAAATATCCATTTAAAGATGATGGTATAACCAAAGAGGATGTTTTCCGAATCCTTGAGGAAAGTGGACTCGGTTTACCAGACTATTATAAGTGGCGAACTCGGTCTGGGTGCTACTTCTGCTTCTTCCAACGAAAATCCGAATGGGTTGGACTCTTAGAGCAACATCCCGACCTATTTGAACTGGCAAAAGGATATGAGAAATTCAATACTGAGACAGGTGAAAGGTTCACATGGAGTCAGGGAGAGAGTTTAGAAGAATTAGCAGATCCTGAACGGATAGCACAGATTAAGACAAATACTGAAAAGGCTAAAACAAATAAGAAAAAAGAGAAACCGAACCGTCGACTGATAGAAATTTTAACTGACGTTCACGACGATGAAGATGATGAGGAACCATGTTTAGTATGTCATAAGTGATATTGGGGAGGTTACTTATGGATCGTGAAATAATTCTACAACAATTTGAAACTTTGCGACAATGGAGTCGAAGCGGAGAAAGAGCACCGCACAAACCTTTGTTAGCCCTTTACGCAATTGGTAAATTGTTACGCGGTGAAGACAGACTTATTTCCTACAATGACGATATAGAGGAAAACCTAAAAAATCTATTGAGAGAGTTTGGTCCCAGACGTGATAACTATAATCCACATTTCCCTTTTTGGCGAATGCAAAACGATGGTATCTGGGAAGTAACCCATGCAAATAACATACGCGAAACTGCAGGTGGTGATGCCTATATTAGACATTATATAAGTTTAATCGAAATGTTTGTCATAACACCAAGGTCTGAAGTTTAGACGAAAGTTATGTAATCCACAACAGATTTTCATGACTAAATCGCTGAACCCTTGTTTCCAATTACGCAACTTGTCTTTGACT
>JAPOQK010000042.1 GCA_026710795.1 Candidatus Poribacteria bacterium | reverse complement strand
TTACCGTTTTTCTTTTTTTTTACATTCAAAAAAACCGATGAAAACAACCCATAAACTCAGACAGGAACTAAAACCAGTGAAAAATACCAAAAGTTACCGTTATGCAGAAATTAGACACAAAACGGTAACCTTTTTACACGGAAGAAAAATCCAATGAAAATACAAGACAAACAATTCACAGTCAATATGATGTCCGAAGTCTTGTGCATGGTGTTTCCATTCCTTTCTTTATACAAAAAACTTTACACACCCGTAGAGATTATTCATTTGCTTATATTTTTTCAATTTGCTATAATCATGATAAATTGAGATCGTTGATGGTGCTGTACGTAGACGAACGAACGTCCTGTGCCGATCATATGTGTTACAGAATCAAAAGGAGTTACAGTAATGAAACGCTTGTTTATAGGTATTATCCTATTAATGCTAATAGTTGTTGTGGGGTGTAATAATCAGAAAGATGATGCACAACCTGAAGAGCCACAAAAAACACTAACCATAGTCTGGGCAGAATGGGACCCAGCTAACTACTTACAAGAACTATCTAAGGATTTTACTGCAGATACAGGAATCGCAGTTGATGTGGTTAAAATTCCTTGGGGGACTTTTCAAGATAAGGTATTTAACACCTTTGTGGCAAAAGGTGATTTATACGACATCGTGATTGGTGATAGTCAATGGCTTGGTAGAAACTCTGTCGGTGGACACTACGTTGATATGACCGATTGGATAAATAAAAATATTGATGTTAATGCTATTTATGGTCCCGCTATGACAGCATTTGCAGAATATCCAAAAGGCAGCAAGAAGTATTGGGCATTACCCGCAGAAGTGGATGCAGCAGGATATGTATATCGAAAAGACCTATTTGAAGACCCGAAAGAGATGGAGGCATTCCAAAAGAAATATGGCTATGCACTTGCACCTCCGAAAACTTACACTGAACTACGGGATATAGCAGAATTCTTTACCCGTCCAGAGGATGATCTATACGGAATCGCGACGTGGTATAGTAAAGAATATGATGGCATTACCATGGGTTTCCAACAGGTAATGTGGAGTTTTGGTGCCTCTTATGGTGATCCAGATACCTATAAGGTTGATGGATATATTAATTCTGAAGATGCTGTAAAGGCTCTTGATTTTTACAAAGATCTGCTAAAATTTGCACCACCTGATGCTCCGAACTATTATTGGTCAGAAACATCTGATGCGTATGTTGCTGGAAAAGTAGCAATGGCGATGAATTACTTCGCCTTCTTTCCTGGTGTAGTTGATGCAGAGACTAACCCCATCTCTCATGACAAGAGCGGTTTCTTTATGGCACCTAAGGGACCAAAAGGGCATTATATTAGTATTGGTGGACAAGGCATGTCTATTTCAACTTATTCTAAGAATCAAGACATTGCAAAGCAATATCTGAAATGGTTTATGCAGAAACCTGTGCAAGAAAAGTGGGCAAAACTGGGTGGCTTTACACCATTGAAAGAAGTCCTGGAGTCGGATACATTTAAAACTGCAACTCCTTATAATGAGGCATTTGCCGCAAGTTTCCCATACCTACGTGACTTCTGGGCAGTTCCACAATATGCCCAACTCTTAAACGAATGTCAAACCAATTGGAGTGAAGCAATCACAGGAATCAAAACATCGAAGGAAGCACTTGATACCATTGCACAGAAGCATGAGGAGATCTTTACTGAAGCAATGAAGGAAAGTACTGATGCTGAATAAATTAGTGGAACTTTAATTCAACAGTACAGAATTTGTTACTATGGAATCAAGAATTCTAAACGAATCTAATATTGTAGGCGCGCTGTATAAGCGCGCTTTTCCACGTATACTATCGCGCTTTTGCTGGTTTTGGCACGCTTCCTCTTTACCTATACAACCATAAGAATATGCAGACCAACCGTTTTTCGAATGGAATGAGTGACTATCAGTTGAAAATGGCATTCATTATGCCAACGATGATTTTGCTCATTGTGATGAACATCTTTCCGCTATTGTGGTCTCTCTATTTGAGTTTTCATGACTACGAAGCATCCATGCGAAAACCGCCGGTATTTATTGGTGCCAAGAACTACGTAGACATACTCACAGATCCTGATATATGGGGATATTTTCGTACGACAGCATATTTTGTAGTTGTGGCGGTAAGTGCTCAATTCCTGATCGGGTTCGGATTGGCACTATTACTGAATCGGACTTTCCCAGCGAAAGGGTTGGTAACTACACTACTGCTACTTCCTATGATGTTGTCTCCTGTAGTAGTCGGGATTTTTTGGCGGTTCATTCTTGCTTCAGACAACTCCGGTTTGCTTAACTATCTACTGAGTCCCATTCTCAACTTACCTATTATAGATACAATCTTCGACCCACCTATTAAGTGGACGACTAATCCTAAGATTGCGATGTTGGCTGTGGTAATTGTTGATACATGGATGTGGTCACCATTTATGATGTTGATTTCCTTAGCAGGTCTAAGTGCCGTCCCGAAGTCACTCTATGAAGCTGCGGATGTTGATAGAGCATCAACTTGGTTTAAGTTCCGTTGGATTACATTACCATTGGTGTCCCCACTTCTACTCATTGCACTTTTATTCCGTACAATGGATGCATTTAAGATGTTTGATATTGTGTATGTACTCACGCGTGAAGGTGGTCCCGGTAGAGTAACCGAAACCGTTTCTATGAATCTATATAGACTCGCATTTCGGAACTATGACACTGGTAAAGCTTGTGCGATGGCGTATATTCTGCTGATTATTATCGTTGCTCTTAGCAACATATATGTAAAATACCTCAATCGTGTTAAGGGAGAAGCATAACATAATGGCAACCTATTCAAAAAGAAATTGGATTGTATTCACCATTATCATGGTACTAATTATCCTTGCAGTAATTGCCTACATCCTTCCAATATATTGGATTGTGGTCACATCGCTAAAAGCATCAGCTGACATCAACACGAAAGTTCCAAAGTTTCTCTTTATACTCTCATTGGAAAACTATCAAAAGTTAATGCCTGAAGGCGATATATCTATAGTAACCTATCTCTTTATTGGACAAGCATTTGCAGGACTTATTCTATTTGCCCTATTCTCTTTACCATACATTAAACTCCCATCACATGTATCGCTTCGGACTCTCGGTATTGTTTGGAACATCCTATTTGTAATAACATGTATCTACGGATTTTTCAGCACATCTCCATACCCTCGATTAAAAGTGGATGTACGTTATCATTTTTTCACGCTAATACTCTGTTCGTTAGGGGCATATTTTCTGGTTGTCCCTTTGAAGAAAAAACTATATGCTGTATTTACTGACTCCAATGGAGATATAATTCCAAATAAAAGAGAAAAACTTGCATTTATTATACCTGTTATCTTCGCAACAATCGGTGTCTGTATAGCACTTGCAAATGGTGGATCAAAGTATTTCTATCAACTTTTCAACAGTATTATAATAGGTGGAGGCAGTACAGTTCTGGCAGTCGGTTTAGGAACTATTTCTGCGTATGCCTTTTCACGATTTAAAATTGCTGGTAAGGATGATCTCCTTTTCTTTATCCTCAGTACTCGTATGCTGCCACCTGTCGTGGTTGTCATTCCAATCTATCTGATGTATATTGCCCTGAAGTTAAAGGATACGCATTTCGGTCTGATTCTGCTCTATACGACTTTTAACGTTTCGTTTGCAGTTTGGTTGATGAAAGGATTCATTGATGAGATTCCAAAGGAATATGAGGATGCTGCACTCGTAGATGGATACACTCGTTTTCAGACATTTATGAAAGTCGTATTACCCCAATCAGTGACAGGTATTGCTGCGACTGCGGTATTTTGCTTGATAACAGCATGGAATGAATTTGCATTCGCGCTGGTTCTAACGGAAACCGGTGGTAGAGCTGTAACCGCACCTCCATCCATACAGAGTGCTACAGGTTCAGCAGGTATGGACTGGGGTAAAATAGCAGCTTCGACCTTTGTTTTCCTGCTGCCTGTAGCCATATTCACATTCTTAATGCGAAGCCATTTGTTGCGCGGTGTCACATTCGGTGCTGTTAAGAAATAGTTGACAGAACTTGCATAAGAAAAATTTGTGTGCTATCATTAAATACAGTTCATGAATAATCACACTATGAATTGTGTTTTTAATTGCCTTATATTCAAACCCATTCAACATTAGAAATGTCTAACTGAACCGAATGTATATTTACATTGCCTCGGTAGAAAATTGTCTATTTATTTTACTTAACTAACTGAAAAAGTGCATCCAAAATGAAGTTAATTTGGAGGGAATAGATGGCAAAGAAACGAAAGGTATCTCCGACAGAAAATGATATTGATAGACTCCCAGGGCATATGCGTAGGCATATAGAAAAACTCGGTTTATCTTCTGTTGAAGAATATAAACATTGGTGTCGTCAGCACACTTTCTGCAGCGGGTTGAATAAGACTTCGTATCAACGTAGAAATGAAATTAATGCATTAATGTCGATTCAAATATCGGGAATAATGACGAATGAAAAAAAAGGACGCAACTTGAAGGAGGTTATACCAAGGATTTATGATGAAGAAATTGATGGAGAAAACCTAAGAAATCCAATAGCGAAAGAAATTGCTTATGCTTTTGAACGGAGTAATTGTCGTGATGTATTACAACGGCTTATGTTGCACATTGGGGTAAACTCAGATCTGTTAAAAGATCCCTTCTATATTAAGGGAATTGAAGCTATAGCAAACCATTATGAAAGTTGGATTCGTCCTTTAGATACATGGCATGTGAAAAGACATAACCGTGATCATCAGTTTTCACAATTGCTGCGGCATTTATTCGTGGCTTATGATGTGCCTCCATTTATGGATCGTGTTTGGTTCACTGAAAACGAGACACATCATAATTGGTATAAACATATCGGTGTTGGAAACAATATCCGAACTGCCCCTGAAATACCTGTTTCGTTGACTAAAAAGATGGCACACCACTTTCTAAATGCACCGAAGCAATACACAGTTGACGAAGCACTCCGTTGGGGACAAGTACAAGCTCTGGGTGGAGATAAGCGGTTGGTTGATGCCTTACGTGGCACAAAACTAATTAATAATTATAGCAACGATGATTTCTGGATGAATGTTATCCGTTTCTTTATTGCGAACCCAATGTTGGATGTTAATCATGTGCACCCGATCATTGATTTCATCTGGAATCAGAAATTCCAAAATCGCCGTGTCTTTGTTGAGAGAGGAGTAGCTGAGGAAATCGATCCACCCCAACCTAACTTTAGCATGAGAGGTAGGACTCCAAGAAAATTGCTTCAACAAGTGAACGATTGGCATCGGCGGCTTGGTATGGAAAGAAGACAAAAGAATTTAGAGTGGGAACGTTCAAATATAGGTGAATTGCATTTGGAAGTAGGGAATGTGGAAAAGAACAGAATAATAAACTGGCGTATAAGAGAACTCCTAAGCACAGAGGAACTTATTGACGATGGAAGAGCGTTGAATCATTGTGTTTATTCTTATGCCGATTCCTGCTATAACGGAAAAACATCAGTTTGGTCTTTGGAGAGTGAAGATGAAGGTATACGAGAGAAGGTTCTGACGATTGAAGTCTTACTGGAGGAAAATCTTGTCCGTCAGGTTCGTGGAAAGCGAAATCGGTTACCCTCTCTAAAAGAGAAAAACATGCTGATGCGGTGGGTCAGGAAGGAAAAACTGGATTTAGCTGAATATGTTAACTTTGATTAAGGTTAGTAAAATGTTTTGATTTCCACGTTTATTTGTTTTATTATTTCCGATATAATCTTTCATAAGCGTGAATGTTAAAACAGTATACTATCATAATATTCTGATACCTAATGAATACATAATCACCTGTGTTTTACATTGTATCGTATTGTATTCACAAATCAACATAATACCATTTCTATTAATAATTGTCTCATTTTCGGTTGTTAGTATAGTAATGCTGTAGGACACAAACTAACAGTTTGTTCTACAAAAAGGGACATTATATGTTAGAAATGGTATAAGAATTACCAATTTTGAACCATCTGTACCTTGAAACCCTTGTTTATATGAAAACGTCTATTAAACTTTTATAGTACTTTTGGAAAAATACATCCATTTTGAAGTTAATTTGGAGGGAATAGATGGCAAAAAAGAAAAAGTTACCACAAACTAAAATCAGTCTTGATCAAATCGCATGGAAAATGCGTGAGCATATTGAGCTACTAGGGTTTTCTTCTGTTGAACAATATAAACTCTGGTGTCGTCAACATAATTTCAGCTGCGGAATAAATAAAAATTCACTTCAACGTCGAAACGAAATTACTGCTGCGAAGTCAATACAATTATCCGAAATAATGGCGAAAGAAAAGAAGGGACGCAACCTAAAGGATATAATACCAAAGATATATGTAGAAGAACTTGATGGTGAAGACCTAAGAAATCCGATTGCAAAAGAAATTGCACTTGCTTTTGAGAGAAGTAATTGTCGCGATGTGCTTCAACGATTATTGTTATATATTGGGGAAAACTCTGGTTTGTTAAAAGATACTTTGTATATTAAGGGAATTGAAGCGATTGCAAATCATTCAGAAAGTTGGATACGTCACTTAGAAACATGGCATGTCAAAAGACATAACCGTACCCGTCAGTTTTCAGACCTTCTTCGGCATTTATTCGTGGCTTATGATGTGCCATCTTTTATGGATCAGGTTTGGTTCACTGATAGCGAGACACACCAGGAATGGTATAAACATATTGGTGTTGGGAACAATATCCGAACCGCACCTGAATTACCTGTGGTACTTACGAAAAAGATGGCACACCATTTTCTAAATGCCCCTAAGCAATACACGATTGACGAAGCACTAAGATGGGGACAAGTTCAGGCGTTAGGTGGGGATAGACGTTTAGTTGATGCTCTTCGCGGGACACGATTAATCAAAAATTATAGCAATGATGATTTCTGGTTGAATGTAATTCGGTTCTTTATTGCGAATCCAATGTTGGATGTGAGTCATGTGAATCCGATTATTGACTTCATCTGGAATCAAAAATTCCAGAATCGACGAGTCTTTGTTGAAAGAGGAGTGATTGAGGAAATAGATCCTCCACAACCAAACTTCAATATGAAAGGTCGGACACCTGACACATTGCTCCGACAAGTTAATGATTGGCACAGGACGCTTGGGAAGAAAAGAAGGCAAGGGAATCTAATATGGGAACATTCCAATATCGGTGAATTGCATTTGAGTGACCGGAGTGGAGCAAAGGACAGGACCATTAACTGGCACATTAGAGAACTCCTAAGCACAGAGGAACTTATTGACGAAGGTAGAGCATTGAAACACTGTGTTTATACTTATGCGGATTCCTGTGTTAGTGGAAAAACGTCTATTTGGTCGTTAGAGGTTGAAGATGAGGATAGCCGAAAGAAGGTTCTGACAATTGAATTATTATTGGGAGAAAAACTTATCCGTCAGGTTAGAGGAAAAGGGAATCGAAGTCCTACACAAAAGGAAAAAAACTTGTTGATGCGATGGGTAAGGAAGGAAAATCTGGAAATCGCTGACTATGTCAGGTTTGATAGTAGATAAGATATAGAACTGATTTCTTGATAGATTATACCATTTCTAAAATATAAAATACCATTATCAGTGCAGTAAAATCTGGAATAAGTAATGCTGCAAATGTTGCTCTTACCCTCCTAATATCGATAAATTTTACTATGGCACATAGAAATCCATCTTAGAAATAAAATATAGGCAGGTATTATAAACCCGCCTATTTTATGTAGGACAACCTATTTTTTCGCTCTATAGTCTTTTAATAAGTTATTAATCTTATCAAGAAACTCTTGTGAGTATATGTCCCCAATTAATGCATTGTGAGTTTCAGTAGCTATGGTATCCCAAGCATCTGTTGCATCATCCTCAAACTCAACAATCTTAATACCTGCTCTCTTTGTCAGTGCTTCAACAGACCTATCATTATCTCTACGGATATCCTGTATCAACAATCTCATATATTTTTTCCCCGCTTCACGTAAGACCTTCTGTTGTTCAGGGGTAAATTTATCAAACTTTTCCTTTGTGATTACAATCGCACCTACACCAGCATTTACTGGCAGTTTCGTCATGTATTTGAATTTATCGTGCCATTGCAAGGCAATCGTAACGTAAGGTGATGCAGTTAACGTGTTGAGTTGACCTGAGTGCAGTGAAGACAATACTTGGTTAACTTCTCTGGGTACGGTTGCGATATTAGCTCTTTTGAAAAATTCAATACCAATCTTATCGCTTGTTCGAACCCACATTTTTACACTTGGGGACTGGAGGTCTGCAATTGTTTTTATTGGTTGATTACTGAAAATGTAATAAAAACCGATGTCTCCCATCCCAATGAGAACATAACCTTTATCCAGAAATACTTTATCTAAATCCTTAAGTAAAATGTCGCGAACATAATCAAGTTCTTCATAGTTTTTAAACAATCGAGGTAGTTGGAAGATCAATACCTCTTCATTTATTTCACCAAGACCGGTAGCCGTCATTGCCCCCGCATGAATCAGTCCAGTTCGCATTTTACGTATGACATCCAGTTCATCTCCCTGAATACCATTGGCAAAGAATTGGAATTTGATTTGACCATCAGTGTTTTTAGAGATTTCTTTTGCCATTGCATCAAAATTGTTCATCCATGTTGACCCTTTAGGTGCATAAGTGGCGAACTTAATCGACTCAACAGCCAGAAGGCTTGCTGGCAAACAAAACATGCCAACAATAAATACAATCATACCAACGAAACTTGCAACATATGTCCTAAAACTTAATTTATTATATACCATTATTCTGTGTCTCCTTCTTCCATTTCTGTATCAAAAAGTACATCAGTTTGAGAAAGCCAACGTTTAGCGCGGGATTTTGCTATTGATGTCGCCGCTTCTTGTCCTGGATAAATATCGTTTGGTGCATGAATGACTTCCTGTAGTGATTTTGTATAAAGATCAACATCAAGTTTCGGGTAAGCATAATATCGGGCAAGATAAAATTTACTCATCAGGAACTTCCCGCTGTTGATTTCATCAACTTTTTCGATGTGTTCTTTTGCTTTATCAGGATCTCCACCGATTGCTGGTGGGCGGTCCCCGTAATAGACAGCATAGAACAAATGCGCGCTACCGAAGTAGAAAGTTTCATCTAACTCAAGCACACGACGCATCATTAACTCCACGCGAGCAAGGTCTATAACTTGCATTGGATCATCTTTCTGTAGGCTAATACCGCGTGCGATTGAATAAGCAGCCCAAAAAATCGGCTCTACATCCTTCTTTTTCAATTTTTGCAATGCACTTTCAAACGATTCACTATCTACAGATCTCCCTTTCTTGAAGATTTTATTTGACTTTGCTAATGCTTTGAATGCATACATTTCAGATCTCGTGTAATGCATAATCGCTTTTTCACGCATCTCGTCAGCAGTTTCAGTGTTCCCTGCAATTTCTGCATCTTCCATCTTGTCTTCGAGAAATCCGCTATAAGAAGCATGTGCTCTTGAAGTCTTAACAATCAGAGATTTATTCCCTAACTTAGCTAATCGTTCAAGTGTCTTTAGGTTTTTCTCAAGTGTAGTTTCTACCACAACTAAGTCACCTTCCTCTTGAATTTTGGAAAGTTTACTTAGTCCACATCCCCCTATGAGTATTGATAGAAAAAGTATAATAGCGATGTGATTAATGAATTTATTGTTAATCATCTGTGTAGAAATCCTCCCCAATATGTAATGTAGGTTTATATAAACACCATTTGGATCTACAATGTTATTACTGAAATTATCATTTCCCTAATGATAAAGAAATAGTGGTATTTCGGTATCTTGAATGAGATGTTGCGTTACGCTTCCAAGGAAAAATTCTCTGACACTCATTCTCCCATACGCTCCCATTACGAGTAGATCAATATTATTTTCAGAAATATAGGATTTTATTATTTCATCAGGAATACCACTCGCTTTGACAAGGTTCGGTTGTATACTATATCCTTGAAAAAATTGTTCTAAATTCGATAATAGCATATCTGCAGCATCAGTATTATCATTGACAGTAAGCAATGTTATATCACAGTTGTTCCATATTCCCAATAATAAAAACATGTGAACTGCCTTTGCAGCGGGAACACTATTATCATAAGCAACCAAAACCTTTTCTATTTTCCGCACTGAATCAGGAACAGCAAGAACGGGTGCGAGTCCATTCTTCAATATTTTCTCAAGTGTTCCGAAGGTTTCATGATCAGTATATCCGAAAAAGGATTTTTTACCAATGACAGTAAAATCATGGAATTTTGATTCTTCTACGATTTCAGAGAATGGACTACCTGTATCTGCATGCAGGATTGCCTTTATGTTTCTGGATTCACATGTTTGTGCAAATTCATTAAGAATTACCTTAGCCTTATCTTGTGTCTCTGCTAAGAGTGTTTCCTCACGTTGCACCTCATAGTGTGCTCCACCAAGGGGAACTGGTCCACCAGTCGATTGAATTCCTGGTAGATCGATAATAGCAACACCTGTAATAGTCGCATCTTGTCTTTGTGCAATTTCACATGCATATTCCTTCGCTGCTTGCGCGTAAGTGGAACCGTCTAATCCAAGCAGAATCTTTGCATAATCTGGATTTCCCATTGTAAGGGATTCCTCCTTTCTTGTTATTTGAGATGGCGATTTGTGTGACAAATTATTCTATAGTCAAGGTCTTGTTGTAAATGTGAATAATATGCTCATAAAATGGTAGTCTCAATATTAGTATCGTGTTTTTTCAGGTTGTATTTGATATAAATGGTAGATCAACTACTGTCCCGTCAACTTTCTCCATTTGTGTCTGTATCTGAATCGGAGTGCCATTCTCAATGTATACCATTCGAAGATATCCTAATGCAATATGCTTTTCAAGTGTAGGTGAATAGGATGAACTTGTAATCCATCCAATTTTTTTCTCTCCATCAACTATAGAGGAATTCTGTGGTACTGGTTTTTCTGCATGAATTTCAACACCGCGTAAGAGACGATTCGGGTGTCCTTGATACTTCATTCTGGCGACGATCTCCTGTCCAATATAGCATCCTTTCTCAAAGTCAATTGCGTGATCTAATTCTGCTTCAAGCGGGAAAACCGCATCAGTTAATTCCATTCCGTATCTTGGTGTACCCGCTTCAATTCTTAGTGACTCAAGGGCATCCCACCCGATGGGAACAATATCTGCCGTTGTTGTCAGCTTCTTCCAAAGCCATTCCAACCTATCAGAAGTAGTATATAGATAGAACCCATTTTCACCAACATATTCTGTCCGTATACAACCTATCCATTGATTATCAATTTCACAGGAAAGAGAGTGATGTTCTGCTAATTCACATATCCCTTTTAATCCAAAAACTGATTCAACAAGTTCTGGAGATTTTTGTCCGAAAATCGTAATTGCACCAACTCTATCAGTTACGATGTTTAGTTCCACATCATCTGCAATAATGTACTTGTCCAATTCTGTAAAGGTTTGTTCTACACTTTCAGGAGCAGTGCTGAGATAGATTGTATCTTCAAATATATATACCTTCATATCCGCTATGATTTTACCACGATTAGTTAATAAAGTGGCATAATTACCTTCGCCAATAGATAGGTTTTCAACACCGTTAGATATTAACCGATGTAAAAAAACGGCTCGATCCTCACCAGTCAGACTGAGTGTTCCAAGGTATGATATGTCTGCAATTCCAATACCATTTCTTACTGCCTTATGTTCTGTAATAGGATCAGAAAAACAGACTGCTATATTCCAACCATCGTGTCTTTCACCAAATGTCGCGCCAAGTTTGTGATGTACATCATGAAGTGGTGTAATTTTCATATTTTACCTTTTATTTTCAAAAATCAAAACATCCGTTCTAACCGCCAAAATAACTTCGGTGTGCGTAATTTGGAATCTGAGGTGAGTGGTATGGAAAAATCAAATACATTAGTAATAGGAAATGGACTGCCTAAAGGACTGAGAAAAATTGAAAAACCGACACCAACCGAGGATTTGAAATCACTCACTGAAAAGTTGGTAAATGGATTGTCACCATACCACCATACTTGTCCAATATCTATAAATGTACTTAATGCCCATCCCAAGTAAGCATTTACATCAGTATCTATTGATATTTCGTCTGCAATTCGATGTTCCACATTAAGTAGAATTCTCCTATCACCAGCAAAGGAGTTGAAACTGTACCCTCGAATTGTCTTTGATCCCCCAAGATAAAGAAGTCTTTGCCTTGGTAATGGTTCATCAGCGAAATCCCCGACAATACGAAAATTGATATTATGTATTCCCACCAGCGGATTGTAACGGACCAGTTCAAATTTGTAGACATTGTATGTAAGATCACCTCCGAGATACCCACCTGCCATTTCAACCCCAATATTACCTCTCCAACCACGTCGTGTTCGTTCATTGGGTCTCAGGATCATTTGACTTGCGAGATTTTCAGCATTATCAAGCCGTGATTTATGATCTCTGGTATCAAAAGTGTAACTTAAGTAAAGCAACTGCAGGGATCCAATATCAATCCGTGGATTACTTAGTTTTACCAGACTTGTTTGTAAGTAACTCCAGTTTGTGGATTTAAATAAATTGTCATGGTTATCAAGCGTATATTCAAGACGAATCTGTGAGTATTGTCCAAACTTATTTGCTATCCAAAAATGTTGTCCTTGTCGTTGATAGTAATTGTCAACTGAAGTGCCATAAAATGAATCACTTAGACTTATTTCAGCTGGTCGCAGACGTAGGTTACCACTACTATAATCAGTTAATTTGAATAATCCTGCACCTAAAGTCAACGGAAAACGCTTAAAAAAGCTGTTTTCAATTCCAACATGATAGTTTAGAATTTTACTTGAAACACCAAGACTGATTGAGCCGAAGATTTGTTCTTCATTAATATATCGAGTTGAGAGTGTTCCTCCTGCTCCGAGTGCAACCCCATGAACGCGGTTGTAGCCTACAATTGGAAACCAATTAGGTTGTATCAATGATTGTTCTTTTATTTCAACAATCAGTATATTTTTTCCTCCTTCGCGTTGTGTATGCCAATCACTAACAGATTTGAATGCTTCCTTGGTTTGACTGAGTTTTTTCTGCATATTATTGACTTTTGCTTGTCCGAGGGAATGAAAATAAACACCTTCAGTATCTATATCAAGTGCGGTTATGAGTTCAGCGCGCGAGATCTTCCTATTACCAGTGAAACGAATCTCATCTATTTTACCTTCATTTATATTATACTGTAATACATCATTGACAACATGATGTGATACCTCAGCAAATGGGAAGCCACGGTTTACATAGAAATCGTTAATCATCAGTTGTTTATATTTTATATTTTCGAGAGTGATATACCCAGGTAAAATATCATACCAATCTTTGATGAATTTGTTAGGAAAACTTTTATTGCCGATGATTGACACTAATCTTGCATAATTCACAGGTGCTTCCGTGAAACTGATTTGTACAGTTACTTTATAGTGAGTGTTTTTGTTGAGATTCGCATTTTTCGTACTTTCAACACTGTCAGATATTGCATTTTCAAAAGAACCAATTGATTTATCGTCTGATTGGTGTTTCTCTCCTAAGGTATTCATAAGAACTGTTTCTAATTTCACTTCTTCAAACCAATCATTATTGTCTAATTCACTTATCAGTCGGGATAGTTGTTCGTTTGTAATGGTACTTCCAACACGAATTGGTATCTGTTCTAACACATCTTCTGTTGGAATAGTTTTGTTTCCCTTAATTTCAATTGCTTCAACAATAAACTTTTCAGATATCTCATACAATTCCGTCAGGGATGGTTGTTTCTTAATTAAACTTAATTTCCCCATACCCTCTTTCCAATGGGGCCACCACGGATATTTCTCATCATTTATCGGCAACCAGTAACTGTACTCACGGTGTATAATTGGGTTCAACTCATCTCCATTTACACGTTTAGTTTGTGATTTTCGATGAACATTGAATAACCAAGTTTCATTTGTGCTTTTTTCCTTTATTTTATGGGGTATTGCAATTTCTAAACTCCAGTAATTTGCGTAGATTTTGGTTGCGACAATTGCATCTGATTTCCATGTACTATCCCCCTGGAACCGCACGACTGAATCATCAGCCTGTTCCCGTTTTATATCATTTGGAGCGAATCTAAAATTTGGGAAACCTTCTTTAGTTACCCACTGATCGAAAAGACCACCAATAGGGTTAATTATGATATGTGAATAGGAAGACGACTCTGGAGTCATATCAAGTAATAATTCAACCGACTCATCTTCCCATATTGGTGAATCATGTTGTGTTTGTGATACACGTGGAATCTGCTTGTCTTGTATGTGTGCTCTTATTCCAATGTAAAAGTATCGAGGATCCCACAATAAATAAACATCTGTCGGATTTTCAGCAGTTTCAGTCCCCATTGGATTCTGAAATGTATGAAGTGCGGTAGCATTTAACCATGCTGTTTCAGATAAATTGCCGTCAATAGTAGGCGTGAATGGTGTTTGGTAAACAGGTTGAACAATATTATTGGCAAGGTTTTCCTGCAAACTTTTGTTGATATATTCTTTAGGTGCATTATGTAATTTAGGATTAGGCAGTATAGATATTGTACCAGTAGAGGACAATTGCATTAGAGGACCTCCACCATTCATTACGATAATACCGTTGTCCGTTTCTGAAGGGATATTAAGCATATAATCTTGGTCCGTATTCATAAATTTAATATCCGCAGGATAGTCTTTTGGTAGAAGTAGTCCTATATTACCTCCAATAGCAGTTAGTTCCAGCGATGCTGCAAGTTCATCCAAAATTGATAAATCAATTGAACCGTTGTCTGTCTGTAGTTGATTTTCACCGGGTACCAACAATATTGATCCATGAATACGCCCCTTTTTTACTACCACATCCAAGTTTCCAGAAGTCTCATCTAAATGCACGTTACCCATCTCATTTATAATCATTACCTTTCCACGTAGACGGTTTAAGTACACATCTCCTTCCTTTACACTGAGTTGAACAGAGATATCAGGTGGCGTTCTTATTTCATAGTTCAATTGGAGATGTTTGATTACATCAGGCATTCTTTGCAACCTTAAATTCGAATCTGAATTATCCTCTGGTATATCTGTATTCAATTCAAGTAATCCATTCTTTATTTTTCCAGAAATAGAAATGTCTTGTAGAAAAGCTTGCGTAAAACTGGGTTGATTTTCTGAAACGTGTTTTTCAAGGGTTACGCTAATTATGTCTTTGTTTTTTTCAGTATCATCTATTGTAAGTATTCTAATGTTTCCGGGAATGTCTAATTTAAGATCTATTTGTAAGACATCACTATAACTGAATTCTTGGGATGAGGTTAGGTAGGAAGTAAATGTTTGGTCTGATTCTGTCTGTTTTCCTAAGAATCTTCTAAGTTTAGCGTCATCTGACTGATCCCCGTAAGCTTGGATAGGTAAAGTGGATTGGCTGATGACAAATATAAAAAGATAAAAGGACAATTGGCAATATCTGAACTTGCCAATATATCTAATCATATCAATAAAATAGGTGAAAGTACGTGATGGTGAAACTGCAATTTTAGATGAAGTGTCGTTGTAATATTTTATTTCAGTTGCAGACAACATCATGGTACCCATTGATTAGTAATGAAAGAAAATTGACTTGACACTATATTAATAATACTTTATACTTATTTAATATGTCAAGGAGATTGTTAATCTAAAGTAACTTCTTTAAGGATAAAATCGTTATTGTACAGATAGGTTAATTCTTTGTTGTTGACCATTCCAATAATTGTATTTTGTGGAGTAATTTGATGTCCAATTCGCTTACAGATTACCGGTTCTCTTTCGGACCTTGGAACATACACGAGGGTGCCGATCCTTTTGGACCTCCTGTGCGTGAGTCATTCAGTTTTGATGAAAAAGTTGGTTTCTATCGAGAACTCGGATTTGTTGGTATTCAATTTCATGACGATGATGTTGTGCCTGATATTGACGATAAAACACATTCAGAAATCATCTCACGTACACGAAATGTTAAGTCACAACTTGAAAATCACGGATTGGTAACAGAGGTAGTTGCTCCAAGACTCTGGGAATCTCCTCTGACGATTGACGGTGCTTTCACATCAAATTCGGCAAATGAAAGGCAGTATGCGATTGAACGTTCTAAACGTTGTATTGATGTTGCTAATGAACTTGGGTGCAAAAATTTTGTGTTATGGCTTGCACGTGAAGGAACATATATCCGTGAAACCAAGAGTTCATCTGACGCAGTTGGACAGATTTTAGATGCAATAAATGTTCTACTTGATTACGATCCTGAGATACGGATTTTGATTGAACCTAAGCCGAATGAACCCATGGATATTGCCTATATTCCTACAATAGGACATGCAATTGGATTGGCTTATGCAAGTACCGATCCAGACCGTGTTGGTGGTTTAATCGAGAGTGCCCATGCTATTCTTGCCGGATTGGAACCATCCGATGAAATGGGTTATGCATTATACCATAATAAACTTTGGAGTGTACACCTGAATGACCAGAATGGTCTAAAATTTGATCAAGATAAAGCCTTTGGTTCTGCTAATTTACGCCGCGCCTTCAATCAAGTTCGCATCCTTGAAGAGAACGGATACGGTAAAAATGGGGAATTCATTGGATTAGATGTTAAAGTTATGCGAACGCAACCACGTGATATTTCTACAAAACACTTACTAAGTAGTCGTAGAACCTTTTTACATTTACTTGAAAAAGTACGCACGTTGAACAGAAAAGTAGAACAGGAGTTTATTGCTGCAAGAGATTACGAAGGTCTAGATATTTACATATTGGAACACTTACTGGGGAAATAAAAAATTAATTGAACCACCTAATATGCCATCCTACCTTGCATAAGATCAACCCCTTTACAGCAATACCTTTAGGACAATTGAGGGATAATTAGAATGAAAATTGATCAGAAGTTACTTTTTCCTGGCAAACCTTTATGTGTAAAGGATGAACCATGTTATCGGTCAGTTGTTCTGGTCGGTCCACCGGGTGTTGGTAAAGGAACGCAAGGGAAACTTCTTTCACATATACCCGGTATTTTTCACCTATCCAGTGGAGATATGTTTCGTCAACTTGACGAAGAATCTGAATTAGGACAACTATTTCACCATTATGCCACCCATGGTGAATTCGTTCCAGATGATATTACACTTAAAACATGGCAGACATACATCAGGTCAAAGATTGATGAAGAAGCATACCATCCAGAAACCGATTTACTTGTATTAGATGGTATTCCTCGTAACATCGCACAAGCGGATTTATTATTCCCCCATATTGATATTCTTAAGGTGCTTTTTATGGTGTGTGAAGATCGAGAAGTTATGTTTCAACGTATTCGTGGACGTGCCCTAAAGGAACACCGACGTGACGACGCAGATGAGTTAGTTGCTCGATACCGTTGGGACTTATATAAACGCGATACGGAACCTTTGATAGATTATTATCCTCAAGAATTAGTTAGAATTATTGATGCTGACAATATCCCTGCACACGTATTACATCAAATATTATCCGTAATTGTTCCAATACAAAAAAGGTGCTTTTCTCCCCCTAATATATAATACCGTTATTCATTTCTCCATACAGCAAAATTACATACAGTTAATCGAAACGACGATATAGACGAATCTCCGGATGAATCAGTGCCCGTATAGGAAATGGGGCATCGTTGTCGGATATTCTGATACCGATGAATCGTGGTATACGTTGGAAAGTCTTGTGTAGTTTATATTTACTTTCCTCTCCTAAAATCACATTGTAAAATTGTAGAGTATCTTCAAGTGCAATTTCTTGCAACGGGTACCAATCAATTTGACTATAGTTTCTTGGATTCTGTTGATAATTCAGAAAAACTTCCATATTGGGGTAGATGATTAAAACCCATTCCGATTCCTCCTCTGCCAGTTCAAGGTCAATATCAGGAATAAGCCAATCAAATAGGAGAGTTGGTGAACGCGATATTGATTCATCTTGAGGAATGTTCTCAGAAACCCATTGTGTTGCTTCCTGACCTGTAGGTTGTGAAACCGTTACTGAAACAAATGCAGCTGTATATATGAATGAATATAACCAGACTGCAATTCCTATAGGTAATGCTATCCGTTTGTCAAATGAAGTGAGAAATACACCGATGAGTACTGTTAGTGAAGGATAGAGTATTAGCAGATGACGCGTGAACGATACTTTGTATGAACCTATAAACAGTAGATACGGAATAATAAAAGAGAGAAATAACAATCCATGCTGAACTTGATTATTAAGCGGGTATTCTATTGTATGACGTTTTACTAATGAAGAGACTGTCTTAAAGAGTGTACAGGCTACACTTATGCCTGCCATTAAGGCAAGTGGTAACCCCAATCCCCATTTGAACAATGTTCCTAAATATAGAAACCGTTGCAGCAGCCCTGTGTCATTCGTTGAAAATAGACCAAAATGTCCACGATGATAATGTATTGTCTCAAACCAGAAATCGTCAAAGAAGTGATTCCAAACTGGAGAAAACAGATCAATCAACCAATATGGACAGAGGAGAGAAAATGTTATTGCACATATTCCCATTATTGTTACGAATTTCCGATAGAAGTATTTTGTCTGAAATAAGGTAAGTAGAGAGAGACAAACAAAAACAGTAGTGAATTTTACTGCAATACTGATCCCTGCGGTAATACCTAACAAAACACAGGTTCGGAATGATAGGTTCGTGTCACGTGATACAAACCAAAGAAAAAGTGTCACACAAAAGGTTGCAGGTATATCAACAAGTGCAAAACGTGACTCGTTTGTAACATGTAACATAGCAACTGTCAAAAAGGCAGCAGCAATCTGACCAACACGCTTGTTGTAACACTTTGTTCCGAGACAATAGGTTAACCATATTGTCCCAGTTGACAATATGACGTTTATGAATCGAGCAATCCAGATTATATTTGTCTCGGTTATATCCATTCCAAAGATTGATAGTATTTTACTTACTAAAGCTACAAGGTAAAACCATGAGGTTCCGGGCCAGTTATAGATTGATGGTGGGGCAGTGAAATTGATGAGATTTAGGATGTCTTGTGCAATTAATGTTTCGCGTGGGTCAGGAGAGTCAGGTAAACCAACTCCTATACCAAGTAGACGTATTATGAATCCGAAAACAAGGATGACAGCTATTACAACAATGTTTAGACCAGAGGAGTTATGTCTAAGTGTGGTCAGGACTTTCATATAACATTATTGGGAAACCTTTACCCACAATTCAGAAGGAAGTATTTCTGGTACTTGTACAATTTGTGTTGTCATTGGAGGGAATTCTATCTGCTTTAATATGGTTTCCCAACGTTTAGGTTGAGTAATCTCAACATAGACAGGTACAAACCCTAAATTGAGATAGGTCTTAATCGCTGGGATGCGAAAGTCATCTGTGTCCAGCATGGAACAGGAGAATCCATGGTCGCGAAAGTAATACAAAACGGCAAGTGACACCCACTTTCCAAGTTTCTGTCCGGTGTGTTCCCCTAATACACCAACCATGTGGACATATCCAACATCTGTTTCATTAACGGATTGTCGCCATGCACAAGCAGTACCGACAGGCTTGTCTTGATACGTTACAAAGAAGAGTCCATCTGGAACAAATACATCACGACTGGTAATTTCATTATGAGTATCCTGTGCTGTGCGTTCTCTCCCACCAAATGAATCGCTAATAATGTTTGCCCAATGCACATCATCACCTTCTTGGTACGAGCGGATACTATATCCATCAGGAAGTTCTAATTTTGGCAAATCATCAAGATTGGGTCGTACCATTCTAAGTTGGCGTGCCATTTGCTTATTCCTTTTGATGCTGTAAGAAATGTATCAGGTAGTTTCTTTCCATGTGAAATTTAATCTATAGTGAACTTTAGAATTAACGGGACATTTTGAGATGTCCGATGGAACTCCTATTCCCGATTATCAGTGAGTTTCATCGCGATTCGGATATCGCTCCTACAGAATGTAAGATGTCGTAGGTCGCTGTGCTCACTCCGACCTACGAAGACTGTAAGAAATGTATCAGGTAGTTTCTTTTCATGTGAAATTTAATCTAAATCAGTCGACTAATACGATTCTAACCAAGTTACCGTCTTTTTTGAAAACAACTTTAGTCTTTCTCCGTGTCAGCATAATAACTGTTGACGTGTTCATGGATTGGTTGTCGTTCAAGGTTGGCGTGTGTGTCTGCACGACTGGCAATACCCGTGATGGCATCTACTGATTCGTCTGCCTTAAATCGTAAGTATAGTTTTTGCGATTTTGCAGCCATTGATGGATTTTTTAGTGCGCGATAACAACGCATAATATTGTAGTGTGCATCCAAATCTTCTGGATCTACTTCAAGTGTCTTTTGGAAATGTGTTAAAGCGGTATCATATTCGCGTTTAAGATAGTGCGTTCTTCCCATTACATTGCGAACACGAGTATCACGCGGGAACTGGGATATGGCATGTTGAAGATGTTGAATTGCTAAGTTATATTTTCCATAAGACTCTTGAACCAATGCATAAAAGTAGTGAACTTTAGCTCGGTGCGGGTTATCTGGTGGTAACTGTCTCTGAATTTCAAATGCCTTATCAAGCATTTTTTCTGCATTTGGCATATCACCTTCTTTGATGTAGCAACGTGCTAAATTAACCCATCCATCAAGGTAATCTGGTTCTAATTTGGTTACCTCTCTAAATGCATTTATAGCAGACCTGAGATCTCCTTGTAATAGTTGTCCTATGCCGTAATCATTCCAACGTTCACGTGCATTTGCCACTTCTGATTTTTGCTGAGGGACATACAGGTTTGCAGGTTTGACATGAAGTGTTGCAATAGCATCTGCCATAACGGTGATCGGAAGGTTGGGAATCTCCTTTACTTCGCCTGCGACATCGGATGTATCTCCCGTCCAGACCCAATTTCCATCGTCGTAACCTTTATCCACTTTATAATCTGTATCCTCAGGATCGCGAACACCCGCATAAGCCCATTGAGTATGCCACCAGTTGAATTTGCGATGTTTCAACTTCACTTCCAATTTGAGAGTATCACCACAATCCTCTGGTATTTCTAAGCGATAGCGAACAGTATCAGCTGCACCGGGAGGAATAGTACGGGAATATAAGATGGTTCGCATCGCCCAAGCATTACGTTTATTTATTAGATTGCCGTGTTCATCCAACATATAAGCACGATAGAAATGTGCACTCGGATCAACAGGACCATTTCCATCCGGGGCGTCGATTCTTCCGTTCCAAAACACAATCTTTCCGTTCTCATCTGTGGCTTTCACCTCAAGCCAAATGTCAAATGCATCTATTGTTCCAGCGGGGAATTGATGTCCGATACCTCGCGTTCTAACGATGACTTCAATGAGTGGGTCATCACCTCGCTTGATTTCAGATCCATCTTTTGGTATTGGTTTACCATTTGCGAATAGATCTAAAGTGAGCACATCATTTTGTAGGAAGTCAGTCACGATTTGGAGTTGTTCCTCATGTTGATTCACAAATGGGAGTGCTGTGTTTGCAGCTGGAAAACGATGGCTATGAACTTTACCTTTTATGTTTCCTGCATCTTGAGAGTCAACTAAGGGCATGTGACAATCAACACATTTTTTAGCATTCTCTGGATAGTAAAATGAAAGAGCACCTTGGTGTGAAACTCCACTTTTTTGCCATTGATCGTAGTCGTTGAAACCGCGCACCCATTTGAAATTATTTACAGGGAAGTCTAAATGAACTTTATGACAGGTTGAACAGAATTCGGCTGTATTTTCACGGTGAAAAGGTTTGAGGAAACTTCTACGATGTGGTTCTGGATCGAGTCGGATAAGATAGTTGTGCAGGCTGCGTATGATACTATTGTTACTTGTTGCTATTTCATGGAGCGGAGGATATTTAATCACATATCCACTATTCCCCATCGTATCTTTAACGCGTTCAATTGAGTGACAGGCAGTACATGCTAATCCTGCTTGTGCTGCGGGTGTATGAAGATTCTCACGTATCGGTTTGTCCATGACACCGTTGAGTAGTATTGCTGGGTCGTGGCAACCCCCACACCATTTTGAGGGTTGAATTCCATTTACTTCCTGCATATAGACAATTGACTTACGGTACCATTGGTTGTTGAACGAAGAGAAGTGATGAGCAGATTCATTCCATTGTCTGTAGATGTCAGGATGGCATCCCGTTGTAGCACACGATTCTGAAGTGAGAAAGAAGTCTGTGGGTATCAAGTCTCCTGTTTCTGTTTCAACGGATGCAGGGAAAAAATGACCTGTTGGTCCTCCTCCTTCATCATACATGCTTGCAGGTGGCAATGCAGGATTAATGACAAGATAGTCTTTATTCGGAAAGAAATGTTGGGATAGTTTTGCCCCTATTGGGAAGAACATAACACCTATGATAACAACAATCAATGTTCTTTTGAATCTGGGTGAAAGACTGGTGCTATCCTTCAACAAGTGAATACAAAAAAGAAGACTACCGATGCTTATGCTGACGATGTGGGTAAAAAGAAGCCAGCGATATGGAGTGGTCGCACCGACTATCATTAGATAGCCACCACTTACAATACCGACAAATAAACTGACAATACTTATTCGCCCAAGATTTGATATGTTTTTGATTTTTTGAAAGATGTAGATGCTGAATGGAATTAGTAAGACTATACCAAGTAATAAGTGGAATAAAACGTTAACGATATAGAAAAGAGTTGGTTCACCGTAACTGAAAAGATAGGCACTATTGATAAGCA
The DNA here is from genome assembly GCA_026710795.1 of Candidatus Poribacteria bacterium. Taxonomy (GTDB): domain Bacteria; phylum Poribacteria; class WGA-4E; order WGA-4E; family WGA-3G; genus MSPOR6. The sequence goes on along the minus strand of JAPOQK010000042.1, from coordinate 2,140 downwards.
ATAATAGAAAAGCGTATATGGAAAATTTGCGCATTGGTTCTTATGAAAAGGTAAGGATTATGGTTGTTTAGATTAGATAGGTTATATTAGCAGGTAAACTTATTTCATCCTGCAGTATAACCACCATCAATTGGTAATGCAATCCCTGTAACGAAGGCAGATTCATCAGATGCGAGGTACAATGCCCCATAAGCTATTTCTTCAGGTTGTCCAAGTCTACGTAGTGGGTGTTTATCAGCCAGTTTCTGGTATTCCTCAGGGGTTTTGACAACACCTGCGACCAAAGGAGTTTCTACGAAACCTGGACAGATACAGTTGACACGGATATTGTCTGATGCATAATCAAGTGCCATGCCACGTGTTAAGTTTGTGACAGCACCTTTAGAGGCAACATACGCAGCACGAACGTCAGCACCGACAATTCCGTATATTGATGACATATTGATGATTGAACCGCAACCATTTTTTTGCATTGCTGGAATAGCTGCCTTTGCACAAAGAAAAACCCCTGTAAGGTTGACATCCAAACAACGATGCCAATCTTCTTCAGAAAGTTCAGCAACTGGTAAACGCATTGCAATGCCCGCGTTATTGAAAAGTATATCCAGTTTTCCGAATGTATTTATTGTATTTTCAACCATATTTACCGTGTCTGATCTGACTGTCACATCGGTTTTTACAAAAATTGCATCTTTACCATCGTGTTGAATATCTGAGGCAGTTTTCTGCCCACCATCCATATCTATATCTGCGACAACGATTTTCGCTCCGTGTTCCGCGAAGAGTATTGCAGTGGCTTTTCCTATCCCAGAGGCTGCACCTGTAATGATTGCAACCTTATCCTTAAGTCGCACAGTTAAACTTTTTCCTTCCAAGCAGCTGGATTGTCTTCTGGTTCACCAATCTTATTTCTCAAAACGCCTATATTTTCAATTTCAAGTTCTATAACATCTCCTGGTTGAATCCATCTGTCCAGTTCCCAACCACATCCTTTTCCTACAGTTCCTGACCCCAAAAATTCACCTGGAAAAAGCGTTTCTGATTGTGAAACAAAAGAAATCATTTCTGCAAAGGAGTAGTACATATCCGATGTATTCCCTTCAGACCAAATTTCTCCGTTGACCCTTGCTGTCATCTTTAAATTATATGGATCTCCTATTTCATCAGGTGTTACAAGACAGGGACCCATAATATTACTATTGTCGAAATCCTTACCTTTTGCTGGACCGAGTGAAAGAGACATATGACGGAATTGTATGTCACGTGCACTGATGTCGTTATAAATAGTATATCCTGCAATGTATTCAGGTGCTTCTTCTATAGATATATTCTTCCCGACTTTACCAATATAAACACCCCATTCCAATTCAAAATCAAGTTTTTCTGTATAGTTTGGCCATGTAACAACTGCTTCGTGTCCTGCGATGGAAGCGGGACTTGTACTTCCTCGATAGTAGTTAGGAAGTTTGAACCATTCAGGTGAAATTTCCTTTCCAGTAATTCGTGCTGCTGCATCCATATGGGTTTTGAATACACCGAAATCTCGTAAACTCATAGGTTGTGGAAATGGTGCTAATAGTTGAATGTCTGATGCCGATAATACTATTTGAGGTAGGTCTTCGCCATTATTGAGTTGCTGTTCAACTGTGTCTATATATTTTAGTGTGTTTTCCATACAATCTTGTTCAAAAAACTGGATCATATCCTGAACTTCTAAATCAAGTTCAATAACTTTGTCTTCAGCAATCAGGACACCTAATTTGGTAAGTTCGTAATTTGATAACTTTTTGAATGAAACGAGTTTCACAATATTCCTCCTATTTCAATGGTAATTTTATACTACAAACCCAATCCAAAGTCAACCATTTTACACTATATCAAAAAAGGATTGTGTAAAGTTATTTGGATAAAGAAAAGAATGGAAACACTATGCACAAGACTTTGGACATCATATTTGACTGTGAATTGTTTGTTTTGTATTTTCATTGGATTTTTCTTCCGTATAAAAAGGTTACCGTTTTGTGTCTAATTTCTGCATAACGGTAACTTTTAGTATTTTTCACTGGTTTTAGTTCCTGTCTGGGTTTATGGGTTGTTTTCATCGGTTTTTTTGAATGTAAAAAAAAAGAAAAACGGTAAC
>JAPOQK010000030.1 GCA_026710795.1 Candidatus Poribacteria bacterium | reverse complement strand
TTTTGCATCTCCATCGTCTTTGTGAGGACTGGAAAACTCTTAAAAGCAAGGTGATTACCTTTATGTCGCAGTTCATAGGAGGATCACAGTCATTGCTACGCTATGTCGGATTATTGCCGAATTAATAACTTAATCTTCATTCAGTTTGCGTATCCATAGGCACAATCTAACAGATTGTGCTACATAGGTAGCAACTCAGATTCAATTAGTAATGAAATATAATTTTTCACATAGAACAGGTATGTGGTATAATACCGTATATTGAACTGATGTTTTACTTTCACGAATGTGTGCCTATTTGTTTATTATTAAAGTATTTGTATTTCGATAATATTGTTCAAAGTAATGTACTATATCAGGAGGAAAATTAATGGCTGATACTCTACGTTTTGGTGTTGTCGGTTTAGGTATGGGTATGAATCGTTCCAATGTTATCCATGACACAGCTGGAGCTGAACTCGTCGCTGTTGCTGATCTAAAAGCGGAACGGAGAAAAGCTGCAGAGGAGAAATTCGGTTGTGAAAGCCACGATGACGCATTGGAGATGTTTGACAGAGATGACATTGATGTTGCAATGATCATGACACCGAGTGGTTTGCACGGTAAGTTTGGTGAAGAAGCAGCACGTCGTGGTAAACACGTCATTACAACAAAACCGATGGATGTTAGTGTTGAGAATTGCAATTCGCTAATAAAAACTTGTGAAGACAATAATGTAAAATTACTCGTTGATTTTGGTGAAAGATACGGTGGACAAAATCGGAAAATCAAGGCTGCATTGGAACAAGGTGCACTTGGTAAGCCACTTCTCTGTGAACTTCGAATGAAATGGAAACGTCCTGATAGTTATTATGTCGGTTGGCACGGCACATGGGAACTTGATGGTGGCGGATCTATCATGAACCAAGGTGTCCATTCTATTGATATGATGTTGTGGTTTATGGGACCTGTTAAACGTGTTATTGGTGCGCATTTTGATGTTTATGACCACGAAAATTGTGAAACAGAAGATATGACATCTGCTATTTTAGAATTTGAAAATGGGGCACTTGGACATGTTTTGACAACGACAACATATCCCGGTGGAAATGTCACAATGATTCACATTCATGGTCAAACAGGGATTGTTGGTCGTGGACCAGATGTTTGGCAATTCCCTGAAAACGAAGAACCTGAGATAGATCTCCCTCCCTATCCCAAGAATGTCATTGAAGACGCTATACGGGTCATAAACGAAGACGCAGCACCCGCAGTTGATGGTTATGAAGGCAGAAAATCTGTTGCACTCAACATGGCTATCTATGAATGTGCTCGGACAGGAAAATCAGTAACATTATAGAACAGTACAGTTGTTCTGTAGCAGTATGTTTCTTGTCAAAATGTTATAGAGACGTAATTAACACCTGCTACAGAACAATATTCACATTCTATGGTATTATGACCCTTCTGCTTTTGCTTTCAAGTCATATAGGATGTTGACCGCATCTAATGGTGTCAACTGAGACAGTTCTAACTGACGCAACTCTTCAACAAGGGGATGCGTTTTTGGTGTGAATAGTGCCATCTGAAGGGAATCACTTTGCATTGTTTTTCGTGTTACACGACGTTTCGGTCGCGGCATTTTTTGTGTTGCTTGCTGAGGTTTCTCTGATGCCTCATCTGCTTCAACGCTGAGATTGTGTTGTTCAAGCACTTCAAGGATTTGCTGGGCACGTGAAATGACAGTATGCGGTAATCCAGCAAGACGTGCAACATGTATTCCGTAACTCTGGTCTGCACCCCCCGGGACAACCTTGCGTAAAAAGGTAACTTTCTCACCATCTTCATGAACAGCAACGTTGTAGTTTTTTGCCCGTTTGTACTTACTTGCAAGTTCCACCAGTTCATGGTAATGTGTTGCAAAAAGTGTCTTAGATCCCATTTTTTTCTCATCTAACAGATACTCAGACACTGCCCACGCGATACTGAGTCCATCAAATGTACTTGTTCCACGTCCAACTTCATCCAGAATAACAAGACTTTTATTTGTAGCATTATTAAGTATATTCGCAGTTTCGTTCATCTCCACAAGGAAAGTACTTTGTCCCATTACCAGATTATCCGATGCTCCCACACGAGTGAAAATCCTATCTACCAATCCGATTTTTGCTGCGGAAGCCGGAACGAAACTCCCTATCTGCGACATCAAGACTATTAGTGCCGTTTGCCGTAAATATGTGCTTTTCCCACTCATATTGGGTCCGGTAATTATATGTAATTGCTCATCATCACAGTTCAGTTTCGTGTCATTTGGAACAAAACCTTCTTGTATGAATATCTGCTCTACTACGGGGTGTCGACCATCTCGGATGACAATTTCATCTGAGTTTTCTACTGTGGGTTTCACATAATTATATCTTGATGCACAATAAGCAAAGTTTGCAATTACATCAACCGTCGCAATTATCGCTGAAATCTTCTGTATTTCTTCTGTGGATTCCGCAATTTCATCTCGTATCTCGCAAAAAAGGTCGTATTCAAGCGATTGTATGCGATCCTCTGCGTTCAATACTTTTGCTTCCTGTTCCTTGAGTTCTGGTGTTATAAACCTTTCAGAGTTTCGTAATGTCTGTTTACGAATATAGTGTTCTGGAACAAGGTTAAGATTTGGTTTTGTAACCTCAATGTAATAACCAAAAACCTGATTAAACCCGATCTTTAGAGAAGTAATTCCACTACGTTTACGTTCCTCTTCCTGTAAAGCAGCCATCCAATCTCTACCTTGTCCCACAATTTGCCGAAGTTCATCAAGTTCAGCATTATAACCGTCGTTAATCACACCACCCTCACGTATTGTAGCAGGAGGATTAGGGTGAATGCTGTGTTCAATTGATTCTACTATAGTAGTCATTGGATTCAAATCAGCGTTGAGAGATGATAGAAGAGATGTTTGGCAATTGTGAAGTTGTGTCCTTACATCAGGAATTAATTCCAGGGAATCTTTTAGTGAATGTAAGTCCCTTCCATTTACGGAACCCAAACTGATACGTGTAATCAGTCGTTCCATATCGGACATCTGACCAAGTACTTCCCGTAGTTCTTCTTGTAGGTTTATCTGTGTCTTTAGTTCATCAACAGCATCAAGACGTTCCTCTATGTTTTGACTATCAAGTAGCGGTTGCAACAGGCATTGTCGTAGTTTTCTACCACCCATAGAGGTCACAGTCTGGTCAAGCACCTCAAGTAGTGTGCCTTTTGTAGAACCATCTCGAATAGATGCAGTCAGTTCAAGATTGCGTTGTGTATCAGCATCCAACACCATAAAATCTGACAATGTGTAGGAATGTAGCGAGAGAATATGTTCTACTTCCTGCTTCTGCGTTTCATGTAGGTAATAGATGAGTGCACCTGCAGCACAGACTGCTGTTTCAAGATGTTCACAACCAAATCCATCAAGAGAAATAGTATTGAAATGTGATAGTAGTTCACCCCGTGCAGAATCATAGTCAAAACGCCAGACAGGTAGAAAGTTCACTACTACCTTCAGTTCGATTTTTAGCTGCTCTAACATCTGTTCATCTTCATAAGACTCGGCAAATAGACATTCTTTCGGAGAAAATCTGTGTATTTCTGCCCAAAGCCGAGATGCATCATCAAGTTCTGTTATCTGAAATTCACCAGTTGATAGATCGGCAACTGCAATACCATACATATCTTTTTGTTGGTATATGGACATCAGATAATTATTTGATTTATGCTCAAGAACTTTTGGGTCAGTGACAGTTCCGGGAGTAACCACTCGGACAACATCTCTTTTTACTAATCGATTTTCGTCTTTTGCAACTTTTGCGTCCTCAGTCTGATCCAATATTGCTACTTTATGTCCTGCAGAAACTAATTTATAGAGGTAGGAGTCAAGCGCATGATGTGGAATACCTGCCATTGGAGGTGGTGGTGTTTTTTGATTCTTATGACTGCGTGAGGTAAGGGCAATTTCAAGTAGTCGTGCGATTAACTCCGCATCTTCATAAAATGCTTCGTAGAAATCACCTACACGACAGAGTAAAATGGCATCTTCATGCTGTTTTTTTGTCTGTTTGTATAGTTCCATCAAGGAAAGTTCTGACTGTTTTGTCTTTGGCATGTTGATGTCCTTGTGTTATATCAGAAATATGAACCATATACAGAATATTATATGTAACACCATATCAAAGTCATAACGAAATGTCAAGATGCTAATGGATTAGGCAGGATTATTTATAGTGAATTTTGTAAATAAAGCTACATATTTTCTATAGGAGCGATCTCCAAATCGCGACCAGCAAATCAACGGTATGAATGCCGTTTAGGCATTCCCCGGGTCGCTCCTACAGAAGAAAGATTTCCAATCAACTATAATGGTTGAAGCTGGTATCTGTTACAATACACATCAATCTGAAAGTACATCCCCAGACCAGAGTGGGACTATATCTCTGCTAATACCTGTTTCATCTTCAACGCCAACCACCTGTGACTTCTTCAAATGACGCGACCGGTTCAAATTCCTCGTCATAATCCCCGCCATTGTGGCTGTTTTTGCATGAATTGAGCCATTCGCGAAGGGTCTCGCGAGTTTTCCTCATCCGTTCTGGTTGTTCATTTGCTAAGTTAGTTGTTTCTTCGCGGTCTTCAATCATGTCAAAACACAAATCTTCATTTCCATTGTTTGATAGGTTTGTCAAACACTTATACCTGTTGTCCATCATTGCAATAGTCGGTGCACCAAACATTGCGTTTTTTCCACTATTGAATCGATATGGAATCGGTGTGGGACGTTCTGTCATATTTCCTTCAATGGTCGGTAGAAGATTTATGCCATCAATCGGACGTTTATCTGGCATTTCAAATTCCATTACTTCAGCGATTGTGGGGAAGTAGTCCAGCGTGCTGCAAGGCATATCCACCACGCGTCCGGCTTCTGCATGTCCTTGCCAGTGTAATAACGCAGGTACACCTACACCACCGTCAAACAAAGATCGTTTTCGTCCGCGCAATCCACCTGTTGATCCGCGGTTACGTCCATCTCGACCAGTGCGACCTTCCGGACCGTTATCTGAACAGAACCAGATCATGGTATTTTGGGATACACCCCAAGCTGCTAAAGTGTGATACAATCGTCCTACCTGATCATCTATAGCGGTAATACAACCGTAATAATGTTGCTCATTATCACTGTAATCGGCATACATTGCGCGATATTCCGGTCCAGCAAAAACAGGGGTATGAGGTGCGTGAAACCAGATTGTGGCAAAGAACGGTTCGACATTCTCAACAGCTTTTTCAATAAATGGAATTGCGCGATCCATCAATACTCGGGAATCGCATCCTTCAAGATTTTCTGTTGCCAGTTCTCGATTTTCATAATATGGTGATGCCCAAGGTCGATCCACACGTCTTTCATTCTTCTGGACACCTACTGTAGGATCCCAAGTGGGAACAGCATATTCCGTAGCAAAAGACACATCGTAATCTCGTTCCCACGGTGGCGCGTAATTTCGTGCTGGATTACGATTGGGTTTTCCTGAATAATTCGGGTCAAGTGTTCCAAGATGCCATTTACCAAAATGTCCGGTTGTATAACCGTAAGATTTTAGCATTCGCGCCAGTGTGATTTCCTGTTTGGGTAGGTGTCCGCGATTGGCATGCGTTACACCATATCGAAAATAATGTCGTCCAGTTAAACAGGTTCCTCGCGTTGGGGAGCAGACGGGTCCACCTGCATAAAATCGAGTGAATCGAATTCCGTTGTTCGCGAGACGGTCTAAATTCGGGGTTTTGATTGTCTCATTTCCGTTAAATCCTACATCTCCATATCCGAGGTCATCACACATCATTAAAATTATATTAGGTCTCATCTTTTAATCTCCGTTCTGCTTCTGTTAGACTCCTTCCCCTATGGTGATTTAGGAACCGTTCTTTTCGAAGGAATTATGTCTATTGCGTGTTTGAAATGATTGATAAAAACTACACGAAATCTGAATTAATGTCAAGTTTTAATATACGGAGTCAGGGTTAATTGGTTTTCAACTTTTCTGGATAATTATAGAACGAACGTTGATACTTTAGCATATCTTCATAGGTTAGGTTAAGTTTGCGACACCCATAAATCAACGCTGTGAATGCACTGTTGGCATTCAGCCAAATCAACGTCGAATACGCTGACCGGTACATTGTTTATCAGTATGTGCTATAAAGTGTGACGTTTTGCACGTCACCTGTGACTTAAAGAATTCAGTCAGGATAAGGAATGTGACGCGAATTATGCTTTTTTTATTTTGCTCTTTTTTGGTCTTTTTCTTATCTTGACCTACTTTGGTTTCTGATCGTGCCATCATTTTTGCGAAGGATTTGACGGCGAATTGTTTGTGTATGTCATTGAATTTCATCGGAATATTCCTCCTTAAAAGGTTACCGTATGGTAACTTTTTTTGACATAACGGTAACTTTTGGTAGAATTGGTATAAGGTTAGTTTCCGTCTGGGTTTGCGGGTTGTTTTTATCGGTTTTTTGTGGTTGAAAAAAAATAATTTTGGTAACTTTATTATGTGCTGGGTTCTGGTCGGTTTTTTGGCTATTTGTCGGAGGTCGCTTCGCTCGCTCCGACCTACGAATACGGTGATGTTGGTGTTGTGGATTGTTTTGTTTTTTCATAGTGGTAGTATTATAACACGTGGTTGGGTGGGTTGGAAGGGGGACATGAGGGTCGGAACAATATGTTTCATGTATGTTTCATGTATGTTTCGGATTTTAGATTGTTTTTCAGTTTTTAGTTGTCAGAATTGCGGGATTGTCAGAATCGCTGAAGGCACAGAGGACGCAGAGGGCGGTGAAGGTAGGGGAATTTTCTGTGTTTTCTGTGGGTTCTGTGCCTTCAGCGATTCTGACAAGTCCGTTGGACACCTATCGCCCCGCTGGGGCTTGTTCATTCTATGCATTGGGTACTATACACCTGTCGACCCGCTGGGGCTGAACGGCACAAACTATAGTGAACATTAAAAATAATAATATAAAGTCCATGTAGGAGCGATCTCCGAATCGCGACTTAACTCAGTGATAGTCGGGAATCGGAGTTCCCTCCTACATATCAAAATGTCCCATTAATTCAAAAGTTTACTATAAATAAACCTACTTTCTTGAAAACCGAACTTGACAAAAAATATTGTAACAGGTAAAGTGGTATAAATCCTGATGTATGCAAGCAAATATGGAGTAGAAGATGTCAGAACGTTTAGCAATTGATGGCGGAACACCTGTTATATCGGAATCGATTCCTGGGGGAATGCATGGACCGAGTGTCATAGATGATCGAGAAATTGATGCTGCGACAGAGGTGTTACGGAGCGGAAAACTCTTCCGATTTGTAGAAAATTCTAATGTCGGTGCGTTTGAGAATGAGGCTGCAGCCAGACTTGGTGTAAAACATGCCTTGATGGTTAATTCTGGCACATCGGCTATTATCTGTGCCCTCACTGGTGTCGGAATAGGACCAGGGGATGAAGTAATATTGCCGGGGTACACGTTTATTGCGACTGCTGCAGCAATTGTTGGTGTAGGTGCGATTCCAGTCATTGCAGAAATTGATGACTCACTTGGATTGGATCCTGCTGATGTTGAACGCAAAATCACACCACATACTAAAGCGATTTTACCTGTTCACATGCAAGGTGTTCCGTGTCGGCTTGAAGAGATACTTAATATTGCGAAAAAACATAATCTAAAGGTCGTAGAGGATTGTTGTCAATGTGTCGGTGGTCAGTATAATGGGAAGTATGCTGGAACTTGGGGAGATGCTGGTGCTTGGAGTCTAAACTATTATAAAGTAATGACATGTGGCGAAGGTGGGTTAGTCTTTACTAACGATTACGATACTTATGAGCGTGCTGCTTTTGCCTCTGAACCGGGATTACCGATGTGGATGAGCGGTTCAGAGTGGAAAAACGATCCATTCTCATGTCAAACATATCGTCCAAGTGAGATATTAGGTGCAATTGCACGCGTGCAGCTTTCAAAACTGGACGATATACTCGGACATACGCGTAAACTGAAAAAGACGTTTATTGCTGAACTCTCTGATGAACCGAAAGGTTATGTACGTCAGCACATAGACGACCCAAGTGGGGAATGTGGAATAAGTGCTGCTATAATTGTACGGGATATAGAACTTGCTAAAAAGTATACGGAAGCACTCAGAGCAGAAGGATTGGGTGCTGGGACTGCTTACAACGAAGGATTTCCTGATAGACATATATATACCTATTGGGATTCTATTCTGTATAAACATTCACCTAACCCAGCAGGATATCCATGGACTGATCCACGATATAAGGGGAATGTTGAGTATTCGCGCGATATGTGTCCGCAGACGCTTTCTATTCTTGGTCGTGCGCTAAGATTCGGATTTAACGTTAACATGCAGGAGGACCATGCAAGGTTAATGGCAGCTGCTATCAACAAAGTTGACGATTCCCTCGGATAATGTCCTTAGTTTGATGAAAGGATTCTATGTGAATGAAGATTACGATTTTGGGTTCAGGTACATCTACAGGTGTTCCTGAATATAAATGTGACTGCGAAACTTGTCAAGATTCCATGCAGGTTGACTCGAAAAACTACCGCACCCGTTCATCCATACATATTGAAAAGGATGGAAAGAATCTACAATTTGACCTTGGTCCTAACTTCATGGATCAAATCAATAGGAACAAGATTGAATGGATAGATGCTGTCATCTTTACACACTGCCATGCAGACCACATCAGCGGTACAAACGATATTGTAATGCCGTGCCGAAAGCAGCGTGTGGATATGCCAATATATGGACCTGAACAGACGTTAGACATTTTGCAACGCAACTATGATTATATGTTCACTAAGGAGACATTCCAAGGGGGTGGTGTAGGTCATCTATTGCCGAATGTTGTTAATGGTAGGTTTGAATTGCTCGGTTTTGATATCATACCTATCCCAGTAGATCATGGGAACGTTGATACTAATGGCTACCGTATTGATGACTTTGGGTATATTCCCGATGTAAAACGGTTACCTGAATCTTCGCAAGCACTACTTGAAGGAATAGAAGTATTGGTTATTGATGCTTTAAGTTTCAATCCTGGACACCCAACCCATCAATCAGTCGGACAAGCATTGGAGATTAGCACTGCCTTACAACCCAAAGAAACCTATTTTACACATATAATGCATCGGCTTGATCATCGGTATTTTAAGGATCAGTGTGCGGAACAGGATATTGAGCTTCCTGAGAATGCTTATTTGGCGTATGATGGTCAGGTGATAATGCTGTGATGTAATCGCTTAAAGTAACAACACCGAATATATTATAACATTCAGTGTTGATTTCTCGTCAATTTGTAATTCTTTATTTACAGTCTTCGCTTATCTTCCCCAACCCATCTGTGGTCTTTGTCGGCGTTGTAGGATGACACGATCACCTTCTGCGATACCGCTTTTTACGATGACATTTGTCTCGTTTTGCATGCCAGTTTCAATTTGAGTTTCCACACCTTTATCACTCCCATTGTCCAGCATAACAAACTTTCCTCTTACCACACTGACTTGTGCCTGAACACCGTCAGCCTTATTGTCACCATTAATCAATAGTGATACAGTAGAAGGACCGGGTATTATACCGCGTTGGGAACTATCCAATTCAATTGTGACACTTCCATTTGCAACATTTTGTACTGTGCCATTGAAGATTTTCTCGCTAAGTGTCTGCATAGCGACCGGTTTACCGACTTTGAATGGGGATGTGTTGCCTACCTGTGCGACAGCAGTTGCCGAGGTCTTAGAAATGACTGCATCAAGTGGTAGCATTAGGACATTCTTTTCTTCGTATGTAATGATGTCAACATCAGCACTCATACCCGGTTTGATTCTGCCAGATGAATCAAGCACCTCTATCATCACCTCAAAGGAGATAATGTTGTCTTGTTGTTGTCCACTCGGTGAGATTTCATAGACTCTACCGTCATATTTTTGTGTTTGGAAAGCATCGATTTTGATTTCTGCGGGTTGGCCGTTTTCAAGACGTTCCATATCTACTTCATTGATGAATGTTTTGACAACCATTTTCGAAAGGTCTGCGATTGTCATGATAGGTGGACTCTGTGAAAACGCAGAACGTCCGGATGTGACAATTTCACCTTCTTCAATCGCAAGTTGTGTAACTGTACCTGACATTGGTGCGGTAATTACTGTCCAAGCGAGTCGTTCGTCTTGATTCTTCAAACTACTTTCACGTCTGAGTAGGTTTGCATCAGCACTAACTCTTGACTGTTCAGTGAGCAATTTCTCATTATTGATAGTTAATAATAGTTCCTGTAACTGCGTCTGTGAATTATCTAAACGAATTTGACTTTCCTCTTCAGCCTTTGCGCGTGTCTTTTTGAGATGTTGAAGATTTAATTTTTGATATTGTAGCTGCGCTTCGCGTGTTTTTATAGCAGTTTGACGCGCGACAATGGTACGTTCCTGTGAAACGAGGGTTTGTTTCTGGGATTCAACGCGTTTTTTCGCGTTTTCATATTGTGTATTAGAATTTGCATGTCGAGACTCGGAATCTTCTAAAACCTGTTTTGAGACTAATTCCTGTTCAAAAAGGGATTTATTCCGTTCCAAATCTGATTTAGCAGTATCTAATGAAACCTTTGATGAATTTAATGATGTCTCATATTCAGCAAGAGACAATTTTGCCTGTTCAAGAGAAATTTTCGCCTGTTCTACAGCGATATTATCTTGTTCTAAAAGATTCTTTGTGGACTGTATATCGGTTTCAGCAGAACTGATACGGGTAAGCGATTCTGCTTTTGTTGTTTCAAGATTCGCATTAGCGATTTTTACTGCTGCTTCTCTCTGTGTTTTATCGCTATTCAGTCGTTCCTTTTTAAGTTCAATGTTTAATTTCGCTTGCATGAGCTGTGCTTCAGCCGCGTCAACATCTGCCTTTGCCTGCTTCTGTTCCTCTTTATATAACTCAGGGTCAAGTCGGACTAAAATGTCCCCTTTTTGAACAGTGCTTCCATCATCAATAAGAAGTTCAATGACTTCACCCTCAACGTTTGATTTAACTTCTACATCAAGAAGTGGTTCTAAATTTCCGGTTGCACGAATAGTCATTTGGAAATTGCCGCGTTTTACGACCTCAATTTTAGGTGCGAGTGCTGGGTCAGTTCCATTTTTTCCACGACTAAAAACGACCCATGCAGCAGCCCCTATAAGAACGACTATAATTGCTACAGTAATAATTAATTTTTTCAAAACTTAATTCCTCCTATAAGGTTTCTGAAGTTTATAGGACATATATTTTCATATAGTAGGTATGAAATCTATGTTTCTATGTCAGTTTACATGTTTTAGAATAGACAACTTCTTAATCTGTTCGTAGTGCTTCAACAGGAGTAAGTTTAGCCGCCTTATGTGCCGGATATAGACCGAAAAATACTCCTATTGCAACGGATACAAGTAATGCAACAAACATAGTTTCAAATGATACGACTGAGGGCCAGTTGCTGCCTTCCCATACGAATTTTGAAATGAGTATTGCTGTACCTTGCCCCATAAAAACTCCTAATATTGCTCCCAGTATTCCACCTGTAAATGTTAGGACAGATGCCTCAATAAGGAATTGCGTAATAATGTCATTGAAAGTTGCCCCGAGTGCTTTCCGCAATCCAATCTCTTTAGTGCGATCAGTTACAGAAACCAGCATAATGTTCATAACACCGATACCGGCAACCATTAGTGCTATACCTGCAATACCACCCATCAATGCTTTCATGACTAAACCGACTTTATCCGCGGTTTTTAATTCCTCCTCGGCTGTCCAATAGTTATATTCTTCACCTGTGTTATTGTGTAGTCTACCTAATACCTGTTTTGCATCAGAAATTACGATCGGTATATTGTCTATTTCCACGGCTTCAACGCGAATCCGTTCAACATCTTGACGACCTTTAAAACGTTCTTGGAGTGTGGTAATTGGAATGATGAATCTGTCATCCCAACCGGTAGTGTCCATTGCATCACCTTTTTCTTCCATAACACCGATGACCTTAAGACGAACTTCGTACAGACCACTTCTACCACGCCAGAAAGATGGTCGTGAAGCCTTTATTTCTTTACCCACAGGGTCTTCGCGTAGGAAAATCTCTTCAGCAATTTTTGATCCGATGACTGCCACACTACTTGAAGCATCAACTTCCTCTTCAGTAAAAAACCTTCCGCTTGTTGTGTACCAGTTATATGAACGGTCATATCCTGCTGTTGATGCGACAATCCTGGATTCCTTTTTGCGTCCTTTGTAGCTGACACTCCACCCGGGCATATCATCTTCTGCGACGACATTGACGATACCGCGTGCATTTTTTAGTATTTCAAATGCATCTTCAGTTTCCAAGTGTTCTGCCCTGTTTCTTCGCCATCGGCTTCTTCCTCTGACAGCTTCACCTGCTGCGCGGCTTAAGGTTCCAGATTGTCTATCCCAATCATCTTTATATATTTCAATAATCTTGGTGCCACCAGTACGTTCTATCTCTCGTAGAACCATTGCTCTGGATCCGTCTCCAACAGATACCATACACACTACTGAACCGACCCCTACTACTATACCCAGAATCGTAAGACTGGAACGTAGTGGGTTACGACGCAAACTTGTAATACCTAAGATGATACATTCAAATAGATTCATAACATCTCCTATTCAGTTCGTAGAGCTTCTATTGGTGAGAGTGCAGAAGCCTTAAGTGCAGGATAGAGTCCAAAAGATATTCCGATCAAAGCAGAAAAAGATACGGAAATCAATACCCACTGCATTGAGATAACAGATGGCCAGTCAGGCACAATCTGCACAATTTTTACAGCGAGGAGTGCCATGCCTTCACCCGCAAGATATCCTAATCCAACTCCAAGTGCTCCACCTATAATGCACATCACAATGGATTCAATTAAGAACTGTAGCAAAATATCTAATCGTTTTGCACCGAGTGCTTTCCGTAGTCCAATTTCACGTGTTCGTTCAGTAACCGCTACTAACATCATATTCATAATACCGATTCCGCCAACGAGAAGTGAAAATCCGGCAATGCTACCTAATGCAATTTTGATAACTTTGCTGATTTTATCTAACTGTGCCATACCTTCTCGCATATCTCTTAGACTAAAGAAGTCGTCCTGATTATTATGTCTTTTTCTCATGACTTCTTTAACCTCTTCAATTGCTTTCGGTACATCCTCAACAGTATTAGCTTGAACAGATAACATTACTACATGGTCGTTCCCGGTAAAACGTTCTTGTGCAGTTGTAAGAGGTAAAAACAACATATCGTCAAGGTTCCATCCGAATCGGAGACTTCTTCCGCGTTGTTCCATTGTGCCGACAACGGTAAACCGTTCTGACATACGCGTCTGGTCCCTTCTTCCATACCTATCATAACGGTCACCACCTCTACCAATCTTTATTTCTTGATCTATAGGTGACTTTGTACCAAAGAGATTGAATGCTACTTCCGTTCCTAAGACACAGACTTTTGCTTTGTTTTCAATATCCTCATCGGAAATAAATCGTCCTTCTTGAATATTCCAGTCCATCGCTTCTGAAAATGAAGCATTAACACCGTTATATCCGCTACGTGCTTCGGAGCCATCATTTGTTTGGATGAGGACACCTCGCCATTCCGGTATTCGTGGAACAACTACTTTCACGGAGGGACATTCTGCCTCTATTGCCAAGACATCATCGTATTTGAAGTATTCGTTGCTTCTGTTCGGCATCCAACGGCTGCCAACGCGTTTATAACTACTGCGATACATCGTAAACTGATTGACACCACCGAGTTTTTGTGCATCCTGTAGAACAATCTCCTTTGCACCATCACCGATTGAAATCATAGCAAGAACTGAGGCAACCCCAATAATTATACCCAGCATTGTTAATAAAGATCGTAGTTTATTGCTACGAATTGCTGAAATGCCAACGGATAATCCCTCAAAAATGCGCATTTCTTGTCTCCTAAGCCAATAATAAGTTGATACTTTTCTGCTTGGTTATTTAGACAGAAAATTATCGGTAAAGTTCGTATAATTGACTTTAAAGTGTGACCGGTGTAGTTTGGAAGACAATTATGCGGTTTGGACGTAAATTATGGTGTTGGGTTTATTGTAATAACAGTCTATTGTTTAATTCCCATCATAAACTGAATGGACATATAGTATTCAGTGGATAGCGACCAGGAGGTCGCTCCTACAGAAGAAGGGATCTTCAGGAAATAATAAAATATGAATATCTTTATGAAACATTATTCCTTTCTATTCTGTTCGCAATGCCTCGATAGGAGATAAAGAGGAGGCTTTTATGGCAGGATACAAACCAAATGATATACCAATTAATGCTGAGAATGAGATAGAAATTATGACCCACTGCGTTGAAATTACTGATGGCCATTCAGGAACAACTTTTGCAATTTTGACAGCAAGAAGTGCCATACCTTGTCCAGCGAAAATACCTAAACATACACCTAACAATCCACCTACACTACACATCAAAACTGCTTCCATTAGGAACTGTGTTAGGATATCAAGTCGTTTTGCTCCGAGTGCCTTCCGAAGACCTATTTCCCGAGTCCTTTCACTAACAGCAACAAGCATCATATTCATGATGCCGATACCACCCACAAGCAGTGAGAATCCAGCGATACTTCCGAGAGCGATTTTGATGACCTTGCTGATTTTCTCTAACTGAGCCATACCTTCACGCATATCAAAAATATTGATAAAGTCATCTTGGTTCTTATGCCGCTTACGTATAACCGCTTTTACTTCTTCAATTGCTTTTGGGACATGCTCAACGGTCTTGGCATAAACAACAATATCCTGAACCTTATCATCACCAGTAAACCGTTCCTGTGTTGTTGTCAGTGGCATAAACACAAGTCTATCATAACTCCATCCGAATCGAAGGCTTCTTCCTCTCGGTGTCATAGTGCCTACAATTGTGAATCGTTCCGTGTAACGCTTACTGTCCTTACGTCCATAACGGTCATATCGTCCTTCACCTCTGGCGATTTTTATTTCTTGTCCTATAGGAGATTTTTCTCCGAATAATTCAACTGCCAACTCATCACCCAACACACAGATTGTTGATGCATTTTCCACATCTTCGTCTGTTATGAATCGTCCTTCTTGAATTTTCCAGTCCATTGCAGTATGATAGGTTGCGTCTACCCCATTATATCCAGCACGGGTTTCTCTTCCTCTTGCGGCTTGAATTAACGCACCTCTCCATTCAGGTATTCTTGGGGTCACTGCGATTACGGATGGACATTCTGCTGCAATTGCAATTGCATCATCATATTTCATATACTCATTACTACGAATTCTTCTCCAACTTGAACCTACTCTTTTATACCAAGTGCGGTAGATTGTAAATTGATTTGCTCCACCGAGTTTTTGGGCATCACGTAAGACTATCTCTTTTGCCCCATCACCGATAGAAATCATAGCAAGGACGGAGGCAACACCGATGATGATACCAAGCATCGTTAGCAATGAGCGCATTTTGTTTGAACGAATAGCTGCAACCCCAACAATTATTCCTTCTAACAGTCGCATATAATTTCTCCGAATACATTAAGGTTATCCATAATATTACTTCGGTAAAATAATTGTAATTCTTTTTAGAATTGTGATAATTGGTCTTGTTTATCAGATATTACTTATTCTTTTCGAAGTGCTTCAATAGGTGATAACATCGATGCTTTTATCGCTGGATATAATCCGAAAGAAACACCAATCGCAACAGAAAACAGCACAGAAATCGCAATCCACTGTGTTGAAACCACTGAGGGCCATTCCGGAACGATTTGGGCGATATTGACCGCAAGAACAGACATACCTTCACCCACAAGAATACCTAAACAAATGCCAATCATTCCACCAACAGTACACATTGCAACAGACTCTATCAGAAATTGTAGTATTATGTCAAACGGTTTTGCACCGAGTGCTCTCCTTAATCCGATTTCGCGTGTGCGTTCGCTAACAGCCACCAACATCATATTCATGATACCGATTCCACCAACCAGTAGTGAAAACCCAGCAATGCTACCGAGAGCAATTTTTATCATCTTACTTATTTTTTCAAGCTGCCGTATACCTTTTCGCATCTCATAAAATTTGACGAATTTATCTTCACCGTTGTGACGTTTTCTTATTACTTCTTTCACTTCCTTGACTGCTTGTGGTACTTCATAAACATTATTTGCATAAACAACAATCTCTTGAATACGATCATTACCAGTGAACCGTTCTTGAATTGTTGTAATTGGAAAAAAAGCCATGGCATCAAAACTCCAACCGAAACGGAGACTTCTTCCTCTTGGCATCATTGTACCTACAACCGTGAAACGATCGGTTATTCGCCTGCTTCGTCTCTTTCCACGATGATCATAATATCTGACTTTCCTTGCAATTTTTATTTCCTTACCAAGAGGTGATATACTTCCAAATAGATCGGTTGCTACTTCCTCACCCAATACACATATTCTGGTTGCATTTTCCACATCTTCATCGGTAATAAACCTTCCCTCAGAAACTTTCCAGTCCATAGCTGACATAAAAGATTGGTCTACACCGTTATATCCTGCTCGGGTTTCAGTGCCACCTTCAGCTTGCATGAGAACACCTTTCCAATCTCTGATACGTGGAGTCACTTCATTGACTGACGGACAATCTTCTTCAATTGCCAGAACATCATTATAATTTAGATATTCCTTAGTCCGTATTGGAATTCGGTGTTTCCCAAGTTTTTCTGACGACCTACGATACAATGTAAACTGATTTGCACCACCCAGTTTTTGTGCGTCTTGTAAGACAATTTCTTTAGCACCATCACCGATCGCTATCATCGCAAGGACGGATGCAATTCCGATGATTATTCCCAACATAGTCAATAGGGTTCGCATTTTGTTTGCCTGGATTGCAGCGAACCCTATTGAAATACCATCAATTAAACTCATACCACCTTCTCATCTTTCGTTTATCATTACATAAATATGAATTAAACGTTTTAGAGAAGAATTAGTTTAATAAAAAGGAATAGATATGAAGGGAATATATGAAATAAAAAAGGCGGAATTGATATCCGCCTTATGAGGTGAGTTAGGTTTAGTATTATTTTGAATATGCTGTATCAAGAGAAAGAATTGCGTAACTGGTGGCTAATACCGGGAGTGCTTCCATCCAACGACTATTTTCATTTATCCAAGAACCATTTGGTTGCTGTACTTCAATCAGTTTTTCAGCAAGTTCTTGGTACCAATCGTGTGTAACACCTTTGGAGTCAGTAATTGTGTCCTTACCATATAGACGCAATGCTTTTGCCATGGTGTGATAGTTGTAGTATAGACCTTGCGCACCCATACCGTAGTTTTCCTCTACGGTAAAATGCTTACTTATCCACTGGACAGCATCTTGGACACGGTCGTCATTTTTATCTACATTTGCGTAAATGAAACTCAACAAACCTGCATAGGTCATACTGGCATAGGATCGTGGACTTCCCGCTTCGTCACTACCAGCTTTGCTTTCACCATCGGGAGAATAGATAAAACCACCATCATTACCAGACCAAGGTTGATCGTTGCTTTCACTTCGGTTTTGTGTGCGTTCAAGGAATTTAATCGCTTTGTTCCACACTTCATCATCGTCTGAACCACTCTCTTTTAACGCTTGGATAGCGAGGTTGAGATTAGAAAGATCATGCACAGATTCGCGACTACCGTATCCAATACCTCCGTAATATAGACTTTCTTCATCTTGGATTTGTAGACTTATCAAGAATCCTTGTGCTTTTTTGATGACTTTTTCATATTTCTTTGGATTTGCAGTTGAAGAGAGTGCCATAACAGATATAGCAGTGTTATAGTTTGGTAAAGCAGGTTGTTTAGATACATCATAAATGGCACCGTTTTCCTGCTGCATTGCGATTAAACTATCAATTGCTTTTCGGATAAAAGGATGCTTTTCATCAGAATATTTTTTCTGCGGATGACGTAAAAAGGCAGTTATGGCAAGAGCGGTTATTCCTGGATGTCCCTCACCTGGTGCCATCTCAAACAGACCGTCTTTTCCTTGTTGTGTCTTTAGCCATTCCAAACCTTTGTCTATACTTACGATAACGCGTTTGTTCAGTTCACCATATTTTCCTGTATCTGCCGCTTTGTGCGAGTCTGCGTTGATGTTGAAGGTGATGCCAACCATAATCAATACCAGCATCAGACTAATCATGTTTTTCAGTTTCATCTGTCTCTCCTCTCAATATTGTGATATTGTAGTAGCAAGTACTATGCCAATACATGTTTGTTGTTTAACCTTTAGTACAAAAGGGTTATTCCCAGCTAATAGATAAATGTCCTGTCACATATTGAACAGCAGTGTCCACAATTTGAACAATTATTCACATATATTGATATTAACGGACATTAATGTTGCAGTGTTTATGTTAAAAAAGTACTGTATGTCTTTGATTCCGAGGTTATTGAACTACCTGATGTTATCAACAAGTGATGACCGTCTAATATCATCTAACTCCTTGGCACTGAATACTCCGGCTTGGTATAGATTACGATACTCATCAGAAACGCTTTGTCCGAATATCACCAGATCGTCTGTGTTAATAGTAACACGCACACCATTGTCATACAAAATGCGTATTGGGTGAGAAGCAATGTCAGGAACACACCCTAACTTTACGTTGCTCGTAGGACACACATTTAATTGAATATTGTTTTCTACAAGCCATTGCATAACTTCAATTGACTTTGCTGCAGCAATACCGTGCTGAACTTCATCCAAGTCAAGAATTCCAGCTGTTCGACGTATTTCCTCAGCATCACCGAATTCACCGACGTGTGCTTTTAGTTTCATACCTGCTGCACGTGCCCTATCGTATATAGATTTCACAGCTTCTGGAGAGCATGCTTCTTCGTAACTATAAAGGTCAATTGACTGGAACACACCTAATTCTACTGCTTCATTTGCCAACTTTATCATTTCTTGATCATCAGCACTTGTCCGAGGAAAACCGAGTTCGGGTTGTAGATTAATTTGTGGTTGATATTTCTTTACCAACCCATCAATAAACGTCTTTACTCCTGTTAAACCATCCGGATAAAATCGTGTCATCATAATGTCAAAACTCATCTCAAGAATTACAACCCCATCCTGTATAGCATCGTTTATCCCTGATGTAGAAACAAACTCAAAACCTTCACGCGATTTCTGGAGTGGTGCTAAAACAGTGATGATGTAGTCCATCATCCCTTCAAGACCTGCCATTCTATGAGGGGGTTTCGTCACAGAATGACCTAACCAGCATTCCAGATTTTCTATTCGAGTACTGAGAAACGCATGGGAGTGAAGATCAGTTTTAGGTGCAGCTTTTATAGCCTTAAGATTGTTTGTGGTTAGTGCTTCAACAAAATCAATATGTTTCATGTGTAAATATGCAGATTCGTTTTCTGTTGTTAAGTCCCTATCTCAAACTCGTTTTATTATAGCATGATTGGAAGATGACAACAATCAAAGTTGACTATCAAAAGAGAAACCGTTATAATTGACCGCGATTGAAGAGAAGAATGGTCCATTCAATAATATCAAGAGATAAACATCGATTCTACAATTAAATAGGTCACAGTGATATGTTTATTATTAAGCTAAAATATCTATTCCAATCAGAGTACATAAGGAGATATTCGTTATGGACGATATCAATCCTAATCATTTTTTTGGGATTTTTCTCTAATTCATGGCGGGTGGCAGAAAGAAACTGGTTTGCTAATCATCAGAAAGATACCGAAAGCCATGTTATGGGAAGGATGGTCAAATCACGCCAAGATGGAATCCTTTCTGCTGGTGGTTTGAATGGGTGGGGAACAACTAAAATAAATGACGCAGAATGGATACCTACAACCGAGAGAGGTCCACAATATAACGCCTATCTTTATAATTTCTCCTTTGAAAATTACTCTACCTATAAGTCACAACCTGGCGGTCAAGGTATGTTATTTAGTCTACTTGATAGACTCATTCCACTATCCTCAACATTCAAATTTTGGACATTTTATGTGTTAACTTCTCTATTATCTGCAGTCGCATTAACATATATCATAAACTGGTTTTATAATGAGTTTGGGGGAGTGGTTGCTATATCTGTTTTATGTTCGATTGTTCTTTCTCAATGGTTGACAGTCTTTGGTAGGAATCTATGGTGGAGTATATGGGCTTTCTATCTACCAATGATTTTCGTTATGAACTATCTTCAGAATAATAGGGACATAGAGAACCGTAAGTACATTCAATTTGGAATATTGATTTTCATTGCCGTTTCCATAAAGTGTTTTATTAACGGCTACGAGTATATGACAACTACTCTTCTAATGATGGTGACTCCGTTTATATTTTATGCATTTCTTGATAAGTGGAATAAGCACAAATATATAAAAGGAACACTTGCAGTCGTCCTCGGTTCTGGGATAGCGATTTTCCTGAGTCTGATAATGTTATGTTTCCAGATTGGTGCTGTCAAAGGTGGTTTCATGGATGGTGTTAATCATGTATTTTATTCTTTTGGGAAGCGGACTTATGGAAATGCTGAAGACTTTCCTCCGATATATGCTGCCAGTCTTGATGCGGGTACGATCGGCGTCGTCAAAACCTATATAAACGGTGTTTTCTTTGATCTAAACAACTATATATCTATCTCAAACACATTCGTCGCAAACTATCTTTTC
This sequence comes from Candidatus Poribacteria bacterium, assembly GCA_026710795.1. Taxonomy (GTDB): domain Bacteria; phylum Poribacteria; class WGA-4E; order WGA-4E; family WGA-3G; genus MSPOR6. The sequence continues at coordinate 122,757 of JAPOQK010000030.1, read as the reverse complement.
AAAATTCGATATTCTTATCTCATAGTTCTCTTCGTATTGACATCCATATTACTTTATCTACGTTATAATCAATCTGATGTGAAGAATCCGAAATACATTGCTTTGATAATTACCACATGGTTTTCAATTTTAGCTCCATTGTCTTGGTTTATAATCTTCAAAGCCCATTCTTACATTCATACACACATGAGTTATCTTCTGTGGCAAATGCCTTTTACTCTCTTTGGATTTGCTATTATTGCATCTGCATATTTTATACGAAGAAAAGTATAAACACGAGATTATAGTTCGATATTGATGAAATCGCAATAACATATTAATGTTATATAATTATTACGCTACAGTCAGTCAATAGGAGAAATATATGGACAAAGAAACAATGACGAATGAAGAAAATTATGCTTTTGATGTGGCAGGATACCTGCACATTCCAAGTGTTCTTAATCATGAGGAAGTATCCTTATTGAATAAGGGTTTGGATGTAATCGGAGATAGTGCGAATCTATTAGGAGGAACGAGTTCTCACCGCGAATTGTTTAGAGATTTACTTATTCACCCAACATTAGTTTGGTATTTAAACCAGATCATAGGACATGGTTTCCGACTCGATCAAGCCCCGCGATTGTTAGGACAGCAAAAGGTTGAAATAGGTAATAAACTACTCGGTGGTGATGAACCGAGAAATCCTTCCTTGGCATATCGTCAACAAAATGGTCGTAGGAGTTGTCAGGGAGTGAAAGCAATCTGGGTATTAGATGATGTCGCAGATGGAGACGGTGGATTGGTTGTTGTTCAAGCAAGTCACAAAAGCAACGTTGAAACTCCAGATGATTTAGCAACTGGTGTTGACGATATGGGGTTGGTGATACAGCCAGAACTAAAAGCAGGAGATCTCTTTTTAGTCGCTGCACCTACGCTTCACGGTATTCAACCATGGAAGGGTGAACGAAAAAGATTATTGACCTATTGGTATGCTGCGCGTGCAGCGATTCAATCCAATCCTTCTGGACCTTACTCAGAAACCGAATCTTTACCCAGCTGGAAAGACGAAGCAACACCTGCACAAAAGGCAGTTATGTATCGCCCTGGTTATAAAGGTTCAAATCCACCACCGGTTTTGAATACAAACGGAAAACAGACATGGGTTGAGGAAGACTCCTCCGTTATTCATCCTTCTATTTATATTCGCGACCCAAATTCGGGTATTGATGAAAAAGAATTTTACTTTTGGGATCTAAATGGATATCTTGTGGTGCGTGGTGTGATGGATGAACAATGGTTAGCTGAGGCAAATGAAGCGGTGGATAAATTCCAAGATCGTATCGTCGTTGGTGATGAACTTGCGGGAGGATCTGTAAGCCAAGCAGGTACGGGACGACCACTTCTGTCAGGATTATTGGATCTGCCTGATCCTTATAATGCTCCATTCAGACGTATGATTGCACATCCATCAGTGGTGCAAAGACTTAATTGGATGGGTGGTAGTGGATATCGTACAGGTGGTGCGACCGTTTTCTGTGCAGTTGAAGGAACATCTGGACATGCGTTACACGATGGCAATGAACCGATGAGTCCATCACGTGGCTATTTCTATAAGAACGGACGCAGTTATGCAGAGACCGTCACTATTACTTGGCAATTACGCGATGTCCAACCAGGACTTGGTGGGTTTGCATGTGTCCCTGGTTCTCACAAGACACAGTATTCTATGCCCCGGGGGATTCGAACCTGTGATGACACAATGGGTTTGGTCGTGCAACCCGTTATGAATGCTGGAGATGTGCTATTCTTTATGGATGGGGGTTGCACACACGGTGCCTTAGCATGGAAGAATCCAATTCCCCGACGAGGGGTCTTGATAAAGTATCAGTCAAAAAATACAAACTGGGGAGGAGGTGTAGTCGATCCACAAGACAGGTGGGGTGAAATGGTTGAAGATATGTCTGAAGAACAATTCGCTGTAATGCGAGGACCTGAACGGGATGGAGGTCGCCGAACCGTACCTCGACTGGTTGTTGAGGATGGACAGGTGTATGTTTCATACAATCCTGAAGGTGATAGTTATTCCTCTAAGTATCGAAAACCAGGTGAAAAAAGACGGTAGTATCCATTTTCTAAAACTACGATTCAGCAATCGCTGTAGTTGTATAATCTGTATCTAAACACAATTCTAAAGGTAGGTATATTATGCCCTCAATAACGGACAAGACTCTGGTAAGTTGGTTCTGCTTTGATGAGGAAGCCCCAAAACATTGCAGCGTGATTACCGTGCAGGCAGCCGACAAGTATGACGCACTCGCTTTTGGACAGGATATTCCAGGAAAATGGTCCATCGCAAGCGAGGATAACATACGGACACAAACCGCAAATCAACTTGTCCAAAATCCAGATCAGGAAATTATACTCGGAAAATTCATGATGATGGCAGCTGTTTTTAAGGATAATTCCATCACTATTTATAGGGATGGGGAAGTTTATGCCAACTACACGATAGAAGAACCGGTTGATTTTCTCAATAGTCCATATTTACAACTTGTTATTGGAACAGTCAATCTGAATGTAAACTATGCAACATCATTTAAGGGGAAGGTTAAGGATGTTAGGATATATTCACATGCTTTGACACAAGAACAGCTTAACAACTTAAAACCGAATGAACCATCGGAAATTCAACCGTTCAGTTGGTATGATTTCTCAATAGATGGATGGTGGGATGATCGTGCTGGTAAGTTTCCTGAGTTTAAGAATATCGCAGCGATTAAAGAGAATGAGGATGACCCTTATATAGTATTCGACCATGACAATAGACACATGTTTTCCATGGACAACGAAGCCGTCCGTATCGTTCGGGACTTTCGACAGCGATTGATGCATGACCCGAGTCGTCCAACATATCATCTGGTTAATTCCGATGGTGATAACGATAGGAACTATTCGACCGATCCCAATTTCATGATTCATTGGAAAGGTCAATATCATTTCGGATATATGTATAAAGGCGATGAGCACGCTTTCGGACATTTTACAAGTATTGACCTTGTTCACTGGCGTCGACGTAGGGACTGTGCCTTGGGCAGCGGTGGTTGTGGAACAGGTGGGACGATTATTACTAAAGATGGTGAAAAAGTGAGATTTGTCGGTATATTTGGGGGGCGTGCGACCTATGTTGAGGCATCGGATGAGCATTTGGAGGATTGGTCTAAACCGATAGAGATAGATGTGCCTCAAGTGGCACGGGAAGCAGATTATTGGACATTCTGGGATCCGACTGCGTGGGTTGAGGGAGACTACTACTATATATTTACAGGTGATCACGCCATGGAGGATACTCGTCCTGAATTGGGAAACTGGTATAAAAGGACAACATTGATGCGATCAAAAGACTTTAAGCAGTGGGAATTTCTCGGTGAATTTATGACGAAGGAGTTACCGGGACTTGAACATCACGATCATTCCTGCACTGACTTTTTCAAATTGGGTAACAAACACATGATGCTGCTTATTAGTCATGGTTGGGGTGCACGCTATTATTTGGGTGAATGGAAGGATAACAAATTCACACCAGAATATCATACGAAAATGAGTTGGTCCTATAATTATCGTGGAATACCAATATATTGGGCTCCCAAAACCTTTCTCACACCTGACGGACGCAGAGTCGTCATTACCAATCTACAAGTAAATCTTGGCAACACTTTGTGGAGTTGCGTGTTCTCATTGCCTTGGGAGTTGAGTCTACCTGAAGATGGTATCGTACGGATTAAACCCGTTCGAGAACTTGAGATTCTACGCTACAATGAAATAGTCAAGAACAATATTCTTGTCAAGAATGGAAAGGACTACAGATTGAAGGAAATCTTTGGTGATACGATTGAACTGAATATTACAATCAAACCTACCGAAGCGAAACATTATGGTGTAAAAGTGTTCTGTGATAAAGACAACCAGAATGGAATGGAGATTTTTTTATCAGCCGACGATAAGACGTTTTCAATCGGTGATGGCAATGATGAGCAAAAACTATATGGGAGTTCACATGCTTATGGTGTTGCTCCGTTTGAGTTGAAGGCAGGTGAGGATTTGAATCTACGGGTTTTCATTGACAGAGCACTTGTAGAAGTCTTTATCAATGAACGTCAGGCAGTCGTGCAAAGTCAGATGCATAAGCCTGAAGATGTGGGAATATGCCTATTCAGTATCGGTGGAGATATTATGGCAGATGTAACAGGCTGGAAAATGGCACCAGCTAACCAATGGTAGAATTAGAACGAATGATACTGTTACTATGCCTACTATTCCTTTGAAATGTGGTAGAAATAACTATAATTCAGATACACTCTGCTTCAAAATGTATACTATAGTAAACTCTAAAGTTTACTATAGTTTTCGGTTTTTTGATATAATTTATTGTAGGTCAGTTAGAGCTTGCGAAACCCGACACGTATAATCCTTGTCGAGTACCGCTACCGGTCTAACTGACCTACGATATAAACCATTGGTAACACTCATCTACAGAATATTCTTAAAACTAAATAACCCTGAAGGTTTGGGTGTTTAACATTATTATCAAGTGTTGCGGTAAGTACAGAAAACGCAGACGACGCGGAAAGGACAATTGTTTTTCAATGTTGTTTTCTAAGGAATAGCGTGTTAGTAGGATAGTGTAATTCTGTGCCTTCCGCAATCCTGACAAAAAAACCAAAAAACCACTCTAAATCCCAAATTACCCGTAAAACATATTGGATATATATTGTTCCAAAAACCGCAATCCCTTCCAACGCACCCAACCACGTGTTATAATACTACCACTATGAAAAACAAGAAACCGACACACCCAACATTATCAACAAAAACTGACACCCGACACCCAAAAAATATCCACCCAAAAACCGACCATAACCCAGCAGATAAAAAGGTTACCAAAATTATTTTTTTTCAACCACAAAAAACCGATGAAAACAACCCACAAACCCAGATAGAAACTAACCTTATACCAATTCTACCAAAAGTTACCGTTATGTCAAAAAAAGTTACCGTACGGTAACCTTTTAAGGAGGAATATTCCGATGAAATTCAATGACATACACAAAGTATTCCCCGTCAAATCCTTCGCAAAAATGATGACACGAGCAGAAATCCAGAGAGATTTATAAAAAAATGAATATACTATAGTAGGTTTTGCAAATAACTTTACATTATACTATCGTAAAGGAAATTCCGATTCCCGACCATCAATCTGTTATTGTTGAATTCTAAAAATAATTAGATATTACACACTTAGACCTACGGACTAAAACTGTCCAAGTAATTGTAAAATCTACTATAAATAACCCTGCCCTTGATACAATAGCAATTGACATTGTTTCTTTCCTGTGTTAGACTATTTTGAGTTGACTATCATATCTGAATTATAAAATGTAAATAGCGATGCAATTACGTCCATCCATTATCCATCAAACAATTGAATCAGCAGTCTCATTTATCTATCCTGCACAATGTAGAGTTTGTAGGAATGTAATCGGTTTAGAATCTATACCTTATGTCTGTGATACATGTTGGGAAAATCTTGAAGTTATAGTTCCTCCTTGGTGTGAGATATGTGGCATTTCAAATACAGATGGAGTTTGTGCTGATTGTGCTACTAATCCACCTAAATATGGAAAACTTCGTACTATTGGTATATATGATGGTACTCTTCAACAGTTAATCCACCTATATAAATTTGAAAAACGGACTTCCCTTGTTAAACACCTTGTACAACTAATTTTTAAACACCTTCCTGAAGATCTTCCGATTGATGAATATGATTATATTTTACCTATCCCAATTCACAAAAAGCGTTTGCGTGAAAGAGGATTTAACCAAACTACGTTACTTGCAGAACACATTAGCAAAAAAAGTAACAATCCGATTCTGAGGGATGCACTAATTCGAGAAAAGAATACGTCTCCACAGAGTGGCTTGGATAGAGAAGCACGACAAACGAATATAATTGGTGCCTTTAGCCTACGTAAGAGTGAAGCTATCTGTAATAGAAAAATACTTGTTCTTGATGATGTATTTACCACAGGTGCGACTGTTCGTGAGGCAGTAAAAGTGTTATGGAATGCTGATCCAATTGAAGTAGATGTTCTTACATTGGCAAGGGCAGTAAATCCTATATGAAACCAATAATGTATAAGATTCGTATTAATAATTAGTTTAACTAACTGATAACAACTAATATGACCTGACAAGATACCATTGTTCGGAGGTAGAATTTGCACTTAAATAGTATCAAAGTAAGTGGCTTCAAAAGTTTTGCTGAAGAGGTAGAACTAATACTTGAACCCGGTATCACTACAATTGTTGGACCGAATGGATGTGGCAAAAGTAATGTTTCTGATGCAATTCGGTGGGTACTTGGGGAAAAGAGTGCGCGTGCACTTAGGTGTACAAATATGCGTGACCTTATTTTCAATGGTGGCACCAACTTTAATCCTGCCCAAAAAGCAAGTGTTGCATTATCCTTTACAAATATAACAAATAATCTCTCTGTTGGGTCACCAGATGTTGAAGTGTGCAGACAACTTACCCGTGATGGCGAAAGTAGTTATCTAATTAATGATACTCCGTGTCGACTTCGCGATATTAGCGAACTCTTTATGGATACAGGTATAGGTGTTGATGCATATTCTGTCATGGAACAGAGTAAAATAGATTTAATCCTCAACGTTCGTCCAGAGGAAAGAAGATTCTTATTTGATGAAGTGGCGGGAATAACAAAATACAAGCATAACAGGAAAATTACGCTCCGTGAATTAGAAGCAACAAAACAGAATTTAGTTCGAATTAATGATGTCATACAAGGTTTGGAAAGTGATACTGAATCCTTGAAAAAACAAGCTGAGCAAGCAGAACACTATCAATCATTACATGAAAAACTTCAACACTTAGAATTAAGTCTTGCTTATAAGAAGCATGAAAAACTTGCATCTGAGTATCGTGAGAAACAAGAAAAATTAGATGCTATTCTGAATGAAGTTAGCGATGTAAATGAGCAAATACAAGAATCAGAAGATAGAATTGATAGTGCTTCAGTCAAGAAATCTGAGTTGGATTCTGCCATTACAGATTCGAATAATAAAATAAGCGAAATATCAGCACAAGCTGAGACAATAGAACGTCAAATAGTAGTATACAAAGAAAATCAACTTAATATTGGTCAACAAAGAAAAAGAGCACTGGAAACACTTGATTCATTAGATTTACAGAAGTCTCAATTACAAACACGGAAACGTGATCGGACACAAGAGAAGAAAAAACTTGAATCTGCGTATAAAATCGAAGAGAGTCGTTTATCTGGTCGCAAGACAGTATTAGAAGACAGCAACACCCGTATAGACAAAGCAAAGGAAACTATCCAAGAAGCAGAGGCTACTCTGCATAAAACTAATTCTGACCTTGCAATCCGAGAAAATAGATTGATATCAATAGAAGAAGCAGTTTCAAATTCACAGGACAATCTCAAGCGACTTCAAGAAAATACAGATGCCTTGAAATCAGAATATAATACCGCTACTGAGGAATTTGAAAAAATACAACAAGCTACTACTCTAATTGAATCAGATGTCGTTCAGATAGAAACTGAAAAAAATCGGATTGAATCATTATATAATAATACTCAGGACTCTCTCCGCCAGATTGAATCTAAAATCAACGGATTACAAGAATCTTTGGGTGGTAGTGTCACACAGTATAATACCCTGAAGCAGATGCAATCTACCTATAGGGGATACTATGCTGGGGTTAGTGCAATTATGCAAGCAAAATCCGAATATCCAGAAGAGTTTGGCGGGATATGTGGCGTTGTTGCTGAACTTATTCAGACAGACAACGAATTTGAAGTTGCTATAGAAGTTGCCCTTGGTAGTGCAATCCAAAATGTGATAACGGAAACTGCAGAAGATGCAGATGCTGGCATCAGATACCTAAAGAGAAACCAAGCTGGAAGGGTAACATTTCTGCCACTTGATATCATCAGAAAAAGAACTTTTTCTGATGATAAACTCCTTGAAGATCCGGGTGTTATCGGTATTGCTGAAGAATTAGTGGATTTCGACCACAAATACGAGAATGCAGTTCAACATCTGTTAGGGAATACGCTCATTATTGAAAATTTGGATGATGCAATTAGACTAAAACGTCAATTCAACCTGTATGCTCGTTTGGTAACCTTAGAAGGTGAATTAATCAACACATCTGGAGCTATCACAGGTGGTCATACCGATCAAAGGAAAACTGGTCTCCTAAGTCGAGTCAATGAATTGGATGTCTTACAAAGTAAGATTAAGGATCTAACCAAAATCAAGAATCAGAATCTTGAAAAACGAAAAGGTCTTGCATCAATAATTGCAGAAGCACAGCAAACGAAACAAAAACTCACGATTCAGCTGCAAGACAAACAAATTAAAAAGGCTGCGATTGTGAAAGATAAGGGTCTTGCTGAACAAAATATATCTCGACTTGAAAAACTAATTGCCGATATAGAGATTGAAAATAAACAACATAAAGACAAGGTTAATACCTCGCGTGATGAACTGTTGAAGCTTAGGACTGAAATAGAGGAACTTCAGAAAAAACAGAAACAAACACAAAATAAGAAACTTAGGGTATCTGAAGGTGTTGATAGCGATACGGTTAAAAGGGATGAACTCGTTGCAGAAATACAGGAGAGAGAAATCTTCCTGGCAGGACAACTGGGAAGAATCAACGGAATGCAAAGTGAATTGGAAGGTTTTGACCAATCACAACTTCATATAGAACAAGAGATAATTAAGCAGCAAGAAATAATTGACAATGATGAACAGAATAGACACGAAATTGCCAACCAGATTGAAGGAGCTGAACGCAGATTCCTCCAGATTGAAGGAGATAAAGCCGAAGCTGAAGCGGAATGTGACGAGTTAACTATGGAACGTGACGCACTCGTTAATGAAATTGAATCTTTACAAAAGGAGATACGGACAATCCGTCGGCAACATGAAAGACAAAATCGTCTGCATCAACAGCTTGAAGTAAAAACCACGCAACTTGAGATGCAGCTAAAATCCAATTCAAATCGTATCCTCGACAAATATGGGGTTTCAATTGATGAATTTCCAAGACCTATGATCCAGACTGTTGATTCTGAAAACGGCACAGAAGTCACCGAAATTGATGAAATTGACTTGATGGACAACATAGAAAAATTGAAAGCCGATATTGCTGCAATAGGTGATGTCAACCTGAAGGCAATAAAGACGTATGAAGAATACAAAAAACGGTTAGACTTTCAAATTACACAACGGGATGATATTCAAAATTCAATAACAACCACATATCAAGCAATTCAGAAAATTAACAACACCTCTCGTGATGAGTTTATGAAGACATTTGAAAAGGTAAAGACTAACTTTCAAGAAGTATTTACTCAACTATTCGGTGGGGGAGAAACAGAATTGCGACTTACAGATGAATCCGATCTTTTAGAGTCAGGAATTGATATTATCGCACGTCCACCGGGAAAACGTCCACAAAGTATCACACAACTTTCTGGGGGAGAACGTTCTCTTATCGCAATTGGACTTCTTTTTGCAGTATTCAAAATAAAACCAAGTCCATTCTGTGTGCTTGATGAAGTAGATGCTGCGCTTGATGAGGCAAATGTGCTCCGTTTTACAAATCTTATCCGTGCTTATTCAGATAACACCCAGTTCGTTATCATTACGCATAATAATCGTACTATGGAAATTGCAGATGTTATGTATGGTGTGACTATGGAACAGGCAGGTATGTCAAAAATTGTCTCTAAGAGATTTTCTCACAGATAAAGTATTCTACAATAATGTAATAATTGATTTATGACGCATCTTGATCGTTCCCACCTAAATATCTTACCGCTTTCTGAACGTCAACACAAAATGACAGTAGCGGACATCTATACCTTAGATGCTGAAATTCCACCGTATGAAAATGAACCTCTTAAAATAGTTTCTGAACGCATTATCCAAGCATTTCTAAACGGAAAACAGGTAATTTGGATGATGGGTGCACATGTTATGCGGCGAGGGAACTCTCGCTTTATCATAGACTTGATGAAGCGTGGTGTAATCACACACGTTGCTACAAACGGTGCCTGTGCAATCCACGATTTTGAAATTGCACATATCGGTGCTACACTTGAAGATGTGGAAATGTACATTAAGGATGGTAAGTTCGGGAACTGGGAAGAAACAGGACGGTATATCAATGAAGCAATCGTTAAAGGATACCGAGAGAAAATAGGTTTTGGTGAAGCAATTGGTAGATTAATTGACAAAGGAGAGGAGGGTATATCATTTCCACATCGTGATGTGAGTATATTTGCAGCAGCGTTCCGTTTAGGAGTACCGATTACTGTTCATAAAGGTATTGGATATGATATTACGGATCAACATCCTGCTGCGGACTATGCTGCTATTGGATGGACAACTGGAAAGGATTTTCTCCGATTCGCATCTACCGTATCACAATTGGAAGGTGGTGTCTTTCTGAACTTGGGTTCTGCTGTTATGGGACCTGAGGTATATCTCAAAAGTCTATCTATGGCACGGAACATTGCTGCTCAACGCGGAGAAGAAATTCGTCATTTTACTACAGCAAATTTCGATCTTATAGATTTTCCCGATTTTCAGGAAGAAGGTAAACCTACCGATGCACATTACTACCACCGTCCAAAGAAAACAATCCTCATACGTACAATTAAAGATGGAGGGGATAGTTACCATATCTCTGGGGATTTTTCAGTTTCTGTTCCTGCATTGTATCGGTTATTAATAGATAAGATATAATTTTATCCAACAGACGCAATTTCCAGATGTCCTTTCCAGTGAGCAGTCAACATCAGCTTCATGAGTTGATGTTCAGGTTTGTTGAGTTTTGGATCATCTTTAATCAATAACATTGCTTCCTTCTTAGCGGATTCCAGTAATGCTGCATCGCTGAGGATATTTGCTATTTTGAATGTTGGAATACCGGATTGACGAGTTCCAAAGAACTCACCGGGACCGCGTATCTTCAAATCTTCTTCGGCAATGTCAAATCCGTTGTTTGACCGGACCATCACTTGAATCCGTCTGTACGAATCATCTGTCTTTGGTGTTGCAACAAGGTAGCAAAAGGACTTATCGCTACCTCTTCCAACCCGTCCACGCAACTGATGCAGCTGCGCCAAACCGAATCGTTCAGCATTTTCTACCACCATCAGTGTAGCGTTTGGCACGTCAATACCTACCTCAATAACCGTTGTTGCAACTAAAATATCAAGATCCCGTGCATTGAACTTAGTCATAATCTCCTGTTTTTCAATTGATTTCATCTGTCCGTGTAATAGTCCAACACGTAGCTGTGGAAAAACATCTTTCTGGATATGTTCTGCCATGCTTGTTGCGGCTTTTAATTCCTCAAGTTTTTCGGATTCCTCAACAAGTGGATAGACAATATAAGCCTGTTTTCCCTGACGAATTTCGCGTTCAATTTTTGTATAAAGATCCGTTCTTTCTTTTTCCTTGACCCAACGTGTTTCGATTTTTTGTCTTCCTGGTGGTAATTCGTCTATTACGGAAATGTTTAGATCACCGTAAATTGTAAGTGAAAGGGTTCTGGGAATCGGTGTTGCTGTCATAACCAAAACATCGGGTGAAATTTGTGTTTCTGTATCATTCTTCTGTCCATCCGAGGAAGTCTTGGCTTTACCCCTGAGTGTTGCCCGTTGCATCACCCCGAACCGGTGTTGTTCATCAATGATGACGAGTCCGAGTTTGTGAAAATCAACACCTTCCTGTATCAGTGCTTGCGTGCCAACAATTAGGTTAGCCGATCCATCAGATATTGCGGTCATTGCATCTTCTCTTTCTGATTTTGGTAGATCGCTTTTGAGAAGGACAACCTTTATACCGAGTGGGGATAGCATCGCTGATAAGTTATGATAATGTTGTTCTGCAAGTATTTCTGTAGGGACCATTAATGCCCCCTGATACTCGTTTTGTATTGCACATAGTAGGGACATCGCAGCAACGACAGTTTTACCAGATCCTACATCTCCTTGAATTAATCTGTTCATAACTCGTTTACTCTGCATGTCATCCTTAATCTCATTGAAGACTCTTTTTTGTGCATCTGTCAACTTAAATGGCAAGGAACTTGTAAATCTTTGTAGCTTTGAACTATCACCATGTTTCAACCCGTCAATTTGAAATTGAATACCGTTTTGTGATGTTCTGTTATCTTTACGCATCTCCATTCCAAGACTAAGTAAGAAGAATTCATCATAGGCAAGTCGTCGTTGGGCTGCAATACGGTGTTTTTCGGATGTTGGAAAATGTATCTCATTGATAGCTTGTTGTCTATCTATCAGATCAAGTCTTTGGCGTAGTTGGAGTGGCAGTATTTCAGGGATTTTGTCACCATATTCAATCAATGTGTGACTGACTGCTGTCCGTAGCATTTTAGCAGTGAGTTTCTTTGTTAGTGGATATTTTGGAACGATACGTTTCGTATGAATTAGGTTATCTTCATCAAACACCTCAAATTCATAATCAGTTGTTTGGATTTCGTTGTATTTGCGTGTGAATTTACCACTAATGACAACTTCTGTATCGATAGGTAGGATTGAATTAATGTACCCAATACGTCGACCGAAATTGACTAAAACTGCGACACCTGTTCCATCATATATTGCTACCTTACCGATGCTTTTGCGTCCTTTTGCCACTGGTGGTGTTGTCACATGATTTACCACCTTCCCTTGTATGGTCTCTGGTTCACCATCCTCTGTGCGTCCAACATTGTATATTTCAACAATTTTTGATCTATCAATGTAGTCACGTGGGTAGTATTCTAATAATCCTCCGACAGTACGGATGTTAATCTCTTCTTCCAAAAATTCACCCCTGCGTGGACCTATACCTTTAACGTATTGCAATGGATTGTTGAAAATCTCAAGCGACTCTACATCTGTTGATACAGGTATATCTCCAATTGTAACAGGTGTGTCCACAACATTTTCAACTTTTTCAGAATGGGTTTGAGGAATGGTATTGCGTGGAACGAGTGTTTGGTTAGAATTATGCTCAGTGGTTTTTGTTACTGAGTTTGTATCTGTCCTATCTCTCTTAGTTTGACTTATTTCTTGAGGTATGTTTACGTTTTGAAAAAGCGGTAAATTTTCAAATTGTTTTGAAAAATCAGGTGTAGGTTCATCGTTTTTTGTCTTTTGTTCCAAATCTTTTGTATTAGACTTTTGTTTGGTTGGTAATTCAGATGTTACCTTACCTGCAAGTGCATCTTTAATTTTTTCGGTTGCATTTTCTATAGCACTTTTGCGTTCAGCTGTGGAGATACTGGAGTAGTTTTTAAACAGATCCGCAATATAATTGATCTGTGCTTTTTCTTCGGTAGTAAGTTGAAGTTCTCTGGCGTTTCCAACCCAAAGTTCCACATAAGCAGCCATTCCATTAATAACAACATCATCTTGGCAGCCTTTACGTATTTCTTGCTGGAATGGTCGTGATATAGTTGATAATATTTGTTTAAAATCGCTCATTATTTACCTTCTAAGACATTCTAATCCAACGTAAGATATTGATAAATTCTTTATCATAAATATATTTTGAACCTGAAGATATAAAATGGAGGGTTTTTGTAAATACAACGTTATTGATTTGATTTTTGCTACATCGGTTGGTTTGAGTAACTATGATGAATATAGAAAATAATATCACATATCGTATGTAATAACTGCCTTCTGGTCGCGACTGGGAAGTCGCTCCTATAGAATATAAGTGATTTAATTTATAGGACATCCATCAAAATAATTAGTTGAAACAGTGTAGATTATTACAAACTGAACCATAAATAGCATACAAACGGTCAAAACCTTTTTAGATAAATATCGCCACTATCGTTTTGACTATTGCTCCAAATAACACACAAATTCTCTTTACTATCCGATATAACAAATGGTGGAAAATGTTCACCCTCACTTGTTGATATTGGTATACTATCTTCATCCCAGATAAGATTACCATCTAAATCAATTTGCTGACAGTATAATGCATCAACACTTTCATCACCAAAATCACCCCTGTAATCTATCCAAGCTACAAAAAATTGGTTTTCTTTTGTTGGAACGATGAAAGGTCTATCTTGATGTCCTCCTACCATACAGATAGGGATTCCGTCTTTTTCCCAAATTAATGTTCCATCTGCATTGATTCTTTGCGCATAAATATCAGAATATATATCACGTTCGTCTCTCCAAGCGACTATTGCACCACCATTTCCATCAGTCACAACTGCTGCATTTCTCTGTATGCCATCTGCTGTGCAAATAGGAATACCAGCATCGTCCCACACTTTATTACCATCCGGTGAAATTCGTTGAGCATACAGTTGGTCATTAATGAAATTTTTATATATCTGCCATACGACTATTAGTCCACCATTTTGGTCGGAGACAACACGATGATCACCTTGCATTCCTTCTAATGGAGAGATAAGTATAGGTGCATTCCACAGAGGATTCCCATTAATACTAAACTTATGTGCCATAATGTGCCATTGATCGTGACCAACAACATCCCACCACACAATATAAAACTCTTCATCCTCACCTGCTATAAGAATTGGATTACTTTGTAGGGATTCAGATTGATGGATAGGTATACCATTGAGTTCCCATATTGTCTCTCCAGCAGAGTTAACACGTTGGATATAGAGATCTTGGAATTCTGAACTGTTGCGTTCATCCTCCCAAACAAAAATAGCCCCACCTTCACCATCACTGAGTATGGCTTGTGTTGACTGATCAGCAGTATTGGTGCATATTGGTATACCATCTTTTTCCCAGAGTATTTTTCCATCAATATTTACCGCTTGTGCATAGATATCCCAACTACTTCGTCCTCTTCGGTCGTTCCAAACAACAATCACATGTGTATCGTATCCGATCATGCGAATTCGTCGTTGGTTTCTATCTGCAACAGAAATTGGCAGACCGTTTAGTTGCCATAATAGTTTATTCTTGTTATCTATTCTTTGTGCATATACGTCCCAATTCTTACTTGTTCGGTAATCTTCCCATACTATGACAGCTCCACCTTTACCATCGGATACTCCTTGTGGAAATAGTTGTCCGTCTTGGGTTGAGGAGATAGATACAATTTCAGCCGCGTTACAAGGAAGTATGGGGTAAAGAAATAAGCCACATATCAGAGTAAATGCGAAATTGTAAAAGGATATGATGTTCATTTGGTAAATAGAGTTTTGGGTGTCCATAGATTGCGCAATATGCCCTTCGTATATAAATCCAGTGTTTTCCAATGTTCAATAGGAAGTTCAATATGTGCAAGTGCAGTGGTTGGCATCGTCACATTTTGTCCTGTCAAGTATGTTACAAGTTGTTCCATCGTAGGGTTATGTCCTACTACCAATACAGACAAATATTCATTTGATAATGACTGAATCCTTTCGTAGTAGACTCCTGGTAGTGCATGGTAGAAACTATCCAACTTCTTTATTTTTCCAGTATAACCGCATGCCTTTGCCACCTTTGCTGCAGTCTTTCTTGCACGCTTTGCAGATGAGGTCAGGATACGGTCTGGTACTAATTCTTGTTCTTGAATATGTTTGCCCATACGGGGTGCGTCACGTTTTCCACGTTTATTTAACGGACGATCATAATCGGAAAGGGAAGGGTTGTCCCAACTTGATTTTGCATGTCTTAGAATAAGTAGTGTTTTCATTGCCGTGTGTTATAATATATTGTCAAAGTGTCTATATCTGTGTCCAATCCATGATAACACCCAAGTATTCATCCTTATGATCAGTCAAACCATCATAAGCGGATTGTGCATCATTAGGATTTATTACGTGTGTTAACAATTCCTCTACCTTGAATTTTCCTTCTTTGATTAGTGAGTAGACAATTTGTGAGTTACGTTCAAGTGAATGTTTGGATTCACCTGAGTGCATTGTTGGAAATACCCACTCATGTGCACTCCGTAGTGTGACAGCACCCCTGCCTATCAGATGGGTGTAATTGAGTATGTCAGTAACATTTGTTATATATTCACCACGTGGAGAACCGAGTAGGACTACCTCACCCTTTGTCCGAGTCAGCTGATATGCCAATTCAACTAAACGAGGGTTCCCAATAGCTTCAACAGTTACATCCGCTTTCTGTCCACCTGTAATTGCATTGACACGTTGATGAACATCCTCTTCGTCAGGATTTATTAGGTGTTGGATACCACACTTCCGCGCAATTTCTATTCTTTCTGAAACACGTTCAACACTGATAACCTTCATGCCTGCTAAATTGAATAGTTGAGATGCAGAATTTCCTACTAATCCTAAACCAATTATGACTGCTGTATCACCAAATTCCACAGCGGAGACGCGTAATGATGTCATAGCAACCGTAGCCATTCGTACAAAAGGTATTAGTTTAGCGTCTACTTCTAATGGAGGTTTGAATGCTAACATTACAGAAGCAGTTTTGACGATGGATGCATGCGAACTGTAACAGAAAACAAAGTCTCCGACTTCGCACTTGGTTACTTGTTCACCTACTTTCAGGACTTCACCTATAGCGGTGTAACCCGAACCGTGTGGAAACCGAGTGCCACTTTCTAATCCAGTAAAACCTGCGCCTTCTGTGCCAGGACTGATTAAACTATAGTGAGTTTTGAGAAGAATCTGATTGGGTGCCAGTGTTTCATCAAGTTCAAAATCATCCAACGTTGCGGTACGTTGTGCTGGCATGATTATCTGTTTGCCTTTCATACATTATCTCTCTTCAAATATGCTGTATCCAGCTCTAAGGTATATTTTATGATAGCAGGAGTGTGTGTGCAAGTCAAGTTATATTCATCAAACTACCAGACAGATACAATTGTCGTATTTATATAAAATCAGCGATAATATATTGGTTCTAAAATGTCATACTTTAGAGTTTTTAGAGTCAATTGTAATTATGTCAAATTTTGTATAAAGCTTTAAACCTTTGTCATAACTGGGTTCACGGCTTATTTATGATAATAATGGTCAGGAATGACTCTAAAACTTTTTGGGGCATGATAGATTTTTAATTAGTTATACCATTTCTAATAAATAAAGTGCCATTTGCTGAGGACTACTTGTAGGATCAACCCGGTGAATGCCTTAATGGTATTCATACCGTTGATTTCCTGGTCGCGACCGGGAGGTCGCTCCTACAGAAGAAAGATTTCCAATCAATAACAATGGTTGAATCCAGTAATGGGACAATAAATATTAGAATTGGTATTAGTCGTGTTTGAAAGTTCTACATTCAGACATAATCATTTTTGACTACAATGAGTTCAGTCTGTCAATATGAAAAGGACTTATGTCTAATTCGGTTTTACCAGTCAATGCTAATTCACTCATGATGCGTCCAACAAGTGAGCAGAACTTAAAACCGTGACCAGAAAAACCTGCAGCGATTAATATATTTGGACAGTCTGGGTGTTTGTCAATGATAAAATCTTCGTCAGGTGTTTCGGTGTAGAGACACATTTCGCTATGAACTGCTTTGCCAAGTTCAGGTATGCGGTTTCTGACATAAGTGTCCAATAGGTTGATATAGTATTTTTCAGGTGTGCGATTGCATGTATCGGGTGAGACAGATTTCCCCATTCCGTGACGTGCCACCTTAGCACCGTTAGCACCAAAATACGGCATACCATACATAAACATCCCATCAGTTGTAATCTCAGTGAAAACAGGAAATGTGTCAGGTTGGAACTGTATATAATCTGTAGGTTTATAATAGCACACCTGCTGCTTCGTCACATTGAGTGGAAGGCTGAGTTCATTGAGTAGATTGGATGTCCATGCCCCTGCTGTTACTATAACTTTTCTACTGCTATATTTATTATTTTCTGTGTAAACGGTAGGTATTTCTGATTGCCAATCTATATTGGTGACAGTTGTGTTTTCACGAATATCTGCCCCGTGATGTTCAGCTAATTTTAGGTAAGTAGAAACACATTCAGAAGCATACAGAAAACCTGTGTCTTTTTGCCAGAGTATGTCCATGTTATTTGATACGCTGAATTGTGGGAATCGGTTAACTAATTGTGCATCATCCCACGACTCATATTCAACTGCCCCTGCATCCAAACTATTTTGAACATCAGATACATACTGATTGTTTCTTTGACCAAGACATACACTTCCGGTAATGAACAACAATTGTTTACCTGATTTAGATTCCAGATCCCGCCATTCTGCATAAGCGGTTTTCATCAATTCTGTATAGTATGGTTTGTCATAGAAAAACCTGATGATTCGTGTTTCACCGTGTGAACTACCGAAAGTATGACCACGATGGAATTTTTCTACTACAAGCACATCTGAACCAGACATTGCCAGTTTATATGCAGCGGCACTTCCCATGCCACCTGCTCCTATGACAATTGCATCGTATATATGTGAAGCCATGATATTGATTTAGTGTGTAGATGTGGACGAATCACAATTGTAATTGTGTTGAAAAATGGATTATTGTGTCAATGGGAATGGATTTGAGACAGTGGTAAAATGCTGGTAACGATCTTCACCGCGTAATAAGATTGGTTTCCATGGACGTTTGAGTGAATTATCATCTGCTTGCTTAACTGATGGTGCGATGTATCTAATAGTTAAACCACATCTTCTGCGGTTTGAATAGTTTGGTAGACTGCCATGGATTATCATTCCGTGATGAATAGACATTTCACCAGCTTTTAGAATAAGGTCAACTGCACTCTCTTCTTGAGACTTTGATACGGGAACTTCCTGATTGATGCTTAACAGATTACCTTCTTGTTCAGATTTACCGTGCTCCTTGACACCTTGATGATGACTACCGGGAATCACCTGCATACACCCGTTTCCAGTGTCGCTATCATCTATAGCAAACCAAGCGGTGACTGCATCAGGTGGTTCCAGTCCCCAATAGGTAACATCTTGATGCCAAGCAACGAATTTTTCTCGAGGTCCATATTTGCAGAAAAAGTGTGTCGCGAGAAGCATTATATCAGGTCCGATAAGTGATTCAATGACATCAATAATCTTGGGGTGTATAGCGAGTTTCCATATAAATTCATAGTCGAAATGCCAATCAATTAGTCCGATTTCGCATTTCTCTGTTCCAACTTCTTTCTCTAAAGTATCATATTCCTTGCGATAGTGTGTTGCCTCAGTATCATCTGCTATAGGGATACCCGTCAAGAATCCATCACTTTGATAGGCTGTTTTTAGTTGATTGTTAGTCGAATCCATTCTTGTCCTCTCCTATTCTATGTCAGGTAGTTTCCACTGTTTGTACCATTGTGAGTTCTCTGGTGGTGGATCTCCTTCGTTTTGCATGGTTTTAAAGGTTTTCAATGCTGGTGTTACTTGTTCTGTCCAAATCTTTTCTGTTTCTGAAAAAGTCACTGGTTCACGTTCCTTTATATTCAGTTTTGCATAATCGTCCAGCAATTCCTGCATCTTGTTACCAAGCCATTCGACTTCATCGTTGACCATTCGTTCTCCGATTCGTCTGTCTGAATCATAAGCATTTCCACCCATAGCGAAGTGTGGACCAGGTTGATCTTTTTCTGGCATTCTTGACATATCAACACAATCCGGTTCTAATGCCCATAATAACGATGTTTCGACTCTTCCTGCGTGGTCTCCACCATCTCCTTGTTTGCTAAAACCGATGTGGTTTGCTTCAAAGTCTGGTAATCCATACAGTCGCATTGCAAAGTTAGATTGAATTATCTCAAGAAGTGTTTTTAGGTCTTGCCAATTTGGACCGTAATGACCTGTGAGAAAGATTGCTGCGTGGAATCCGAGTGCATCTGCTGCACGGACATGGTAGCATACATTCTTGAAGTGTTGCCATGCTGGCATTGCCGTCATCCAACTGCGTACTTCCCCAACATTCTGTTGTGCCCAGTTGGCATACATGCCGTGTTCATGTATATGCCAATAATCGGGTGGTGCGACTATGCCGCCATGTGTTTGTGCGGCACGGCATGCGATTGCGTGTGCTTTGAGTGAATCGAGTCCAACTGTGTTTTGTGGTCCGTGTGGTTCGCAGAGACCGTAAGTGAAATAGACGGCTGGACACTTTTCAAAAGCAGCTTCCAATTGGTCTGGGAACATTCGTTCCCATCGGACTTCGTTTAGCAAAATATATCTCCTAATAAGTGTGGTAAGTAGACATTAGTTATTCCTTCCATTCCTTAAATACAACAACACATCTTGGACACTGCGTAGACATTCCAATCTGACGTTGACCGCAATTCGGACAAAACAGTTTTACACCAATACGATTTGCATATAACCAAATTAACAACCATATAAGAACTGGAATTATAATGAATAGCTTTGATGCGATATCCATCAATTTGCACCATGACCTTCATATCAAGATACTACTTGTTGGTTTGTTATGTTTAAAGTTTTACATATCTTTTTTGCACCAGCGAGATTTGGCTGCAGTTCAAATGCCATGAGCAAAACCTGACGTGCATGAGGATATAGGTTAATTTCAACGTAGAATTCAGCGATCTTTTTGTACATCCATGCTGTTTCACGTTTTGGAAGTTCTAAATCATGTATCTTTGACAGTGGTATTTGACACATCTGTTGGTATCCGTCAGCACTGAAATGATACAGATATATTCTTTTTAGACGATCTTTCACTTCTTTAATGAAGTGCTTGAAACATGGACGTTTTCCTTCAGCAGACAACAGAGATTCATAGATTTGCATTGCTAAATCGATTTTTCTGTGTCGTTCGGTAACTGAACTGTTTCCGTTAGAAAACCCGAGATTCTGATACGCTTCTGCAATAAGAAATTCACAATCTCTGCTATCTTCATAGTTGAAGAAATCATCAATACACCATTTTTTGCCTTTATGTTCACATCCTTTGCATAGTTGCTCATACATAGAGATTCCTGTTTCGTAGTTCTGATGGAGTAAGGCTTGAAACAGTAGTTCTATTTTGGAATAATCTTGAGTGAGAGTATCGTATTTCTCATAATATGAACGATTAAATTCTTGGCTGCGTTCTATGTTCTGTAATATTCTGTCATATTCAGATTTACGTTTTTCATTATGGAGAACATTGTAAGCATTACAGATTTCACGAAACATCTGTTTTGCATTCTCAATTTGCTGGGGATTATAGTTGATGTCTATTTTGTCAGGGTGATATTTTTTGGCGAGTTTACGAAATGCTTGTTTTATATCTTCGGCATTCGCATCGCGCTCTATTTCTAATATTTGATAATAGTTTGTAATTTGCATGGGTATATTGGACATAAGAATAATGTGGTATTATAATTCCATGAATTCAAGGTTTTGTCAAGTGGAATTTGGGAGGGAATGGTACATGCAATTGGTGTGTAACTATACCCATCCTGCTAAAATGAGATGACGGAGTTCAAGAAGCAAACTTGGTTGATGTCTTAATAGCGTTTGGAAGATTTTTGCTAAATTCATCTGTTCACCTGGAACTTTAGAGAGTATCTCGGCATATTCGTCGTACATTTCATCAGTGTATTTGAGTACACAATCTCTTATACTGCAAATACGTTTAAAGTTTTTTCCTTTCTCACGATCCCATTTTTCTGCATAAGATCTAAGTATTTTCTCAGAGACATCACCTTTATTGATACCCTCAATTGCAGCTTCGGCTGCGTATTTACCAGAAAACATAGCATTAGGTATACCGCCACCAGAACATGGGTCACTGTGATGAGCAGCATCACCTATAAGCAAGATACCATCTCCAACGATATTTGGTAAACCGTAACCCACAGGAACTGCACCACAGACCAACCCAAGGATTTTTCCTTCTGGAAACTTGCGTTTAACAAACTCGTTTAGGTAATCTATAGCAAGTTTGTTCCCTTTTCCAGAAATGCTTCCTCTGATACCGATTCCAACATTTGCTATGTCTTCACCTTTTGGAAACACCCATAAGTATCCACGAGGTGCTTTCTCGTGTCCAACATAGAAATCCAAATATTCTGGTATAAGTTCAATGTTTGATATGAGATATTGTGCACAAATTGCGACATCACGGAGTTGATGTGTTGTATCAATACCTGCCCAACGACCAACCTGTGATTCCACACCATCTGCTGCAATAACCACTTTGGTTTTACAAGTGTACTCGCGACCAGAATAACGGAAGTTTACCCCGTTCACCACATTTTCCTCAGAGGAGGTTACACCAGTGACACGAGCTTTTACCATTATTTCGGCACCGGCATCTGCTGCTAATTCTGTAAGTCTTCGATCAAATACTTTTCGTTCTAATACATAACCTGCATCTTGTTGGTGTATTGTTACTGGAGTTTCATTTGGTGAGAATATTCGTGCCCCATGTATCTGTTGGGATACCCATGCTGGTTCGGGTTCAATAAATTCGCACAGTTCCACTGCGCTAATACCTTCCGCTCAGCGGACAGGTGATCCGATTTCTTGTCGTTTCTCTAATATAAGTACACGTAAACCGTTTTCAGCGGCAACTTTTGCAGCGATGGATCCACCAGGTCCAGCACCGACAACAATGACATCGTAATCTGAATGAAACATATTTCCTCTTTAGGTAAACACCGTAATTATTTTCGAACATTATATTATAAATTTACATATTGATAGGAGTTGAATCTATACCTATTTCAATTGGCATTTAATAATATCATAATATCATCATGTCTTCAAGTATTTAGACGGTGAACTGTTGCCATACTGCAATGATTAAGATATAATATGTAAAGTTTTCAACACAACCGAAATCCAGCAAATACACTTTTACATAATTAATGAATATACCAGATACAGAAAAAGGAATAAGATGAAAAAACCCTCAAGTTACGACGAATTACAGACACATGTCCGTGAACTTAAAACCCCTACAATAGAGACTTGGGAGAATAAATATAGCGATAGAAATTATACAATTGAAATTACTAATCTGGAATTTTCTGCTGTCTGTCCAAAAACAGGGTTACCTGATTACGCTACAATCTGTATAACTTATATTCCGGACTTGCATTGCGTTGAACTCAAGTCTTTAAAGGAGTATTTTGTATTCTATAGGGATATTGGTATCTTTCATGAACACGTTGTGAATAAAGTACTTGAAGATTTTGTGAATGCATGTCAACCGAGATCTGCCGAAGTAACTGGAGATTTCAACATTCGCGGTGGAATGAAGACTGTTGTCTGTGCAAAATATGAGAAAGAATAACGCAAGGTCAAACAGAATTTTATTTAGAATATTGGTACTGAACGTCCAATTCGAGCAGATTCGTAAAGTGCATCAAAGATCTTCGCTACTTTCAACACCTCTTCTGCAGGGACAGGAGAAGGTAAATCCTTTCTTATAGCAGTATGAAACGACTCGAACTCGCCAGGCAATCCTTTTAGCAATTCGGGTTCATAATTTACCATCTCATCCTTCTTATCAAGATATATCTGAAGTGGTTCATAAGTTGCACCTGCAATATCACCCATAAAAAAAGTTCCACCGATATTCTGTATATGTGATGCCCATGCTGTTTCTAAGGTAACTGTTAATTCACCTTCAAACTTTATTGTTCCCATCGCAAAATCCTCTACCTCAAAGTCTTCAGGATTCCATTTTCCCCACGGATTGATAACATCTGCTCTATCACCAAATTTCTTTGCCGTCATTCCAAATGCTTCAATAGGATTGGGAGACCCTATCATCCAAAGTAATACATCAAGAATATGAACACCTATATCAATAAGTGGTCCGCCACCTGCAATAGCTTTACTCAAAAATGATGGTGAAGCAGGAACACCACGTCGACGCATTGCCATTGCACGAGCATAGTATACATCACCAAAAAAGCCATCATCGTGAAGTTTTCGGAGTGTCCGTGCTCCAGCCCCGAATCGAGATTGTAATCCGATTTGTAGCACTTTCCCGCTTGCTTTTTGTGCGTCTACCATTGCCTGTCCATCAATTGCGTTCGCAGCGATCGGTTTTTCACAGATTACATGTTTTCCTGCATTTAGTGCAGCGATAGTTGGTCCGGCGTGAAAGTTGTTGGGTGTGCATACACTGACAGCATCAATTTGATCCATCTCAACCATCTTTTCGTAATCGGTAAAAACATTTGGTATGTCATGTTTCTTAGCAAAAGCTTTTGCTCGCGATTTGTCTATATCACATGCAGCAATGATTGACACATTTTTTACACTATTATGTCCAGGGAGATGTTTTCCTCCTGCAATGCCACCACAGCCAACAATACCTACATTTATTTTTTTCATATATTTCCTTTCTTAAATATGTCAACCTGTTTTACCATTAATTAAATTGTAATAACTTGAGGTTCTTGTTCAATATTGAGATTGTTTTCTGCTGCCCATTGTGCTGCAGCACCGCCCCCGCCACCGAGAAATTGTTTGCCAAGGTCATCAACGTTTTGAAGTACATCATCATCGGGTTGTTGTCTATCATCATAATATAACAGATAACCTTCAGGTTTAATCCAAGTATAATGGTATCCAAAAATGACAATTTTTGCAGTCTGATCCGTATAGTTTTGTCCAGTGGAATGGTAAATTCTGTTTTCAAAGAAATATGCATCACCTGCACGAAGGAACGGTTCTGCGTAGGGTTCAATTGGATCGATTTCTCCTTCGGGAATTTCTAATGGTTTTCCCGAAACATGACTTTTTGGAACAAATAAAGTCGCACCAGAATTTGGAACGTTGCAATCCGTTAAACAATATGCCACCTTAAGACCTACTCGCGGGCAATTTTTATGACCAAGATCTAAATGTAGACCAACGTCTCTGTGCCACCCGCGATTCTCAGGTAGCTCTTGTGGTTGCGGGTTTTTGTATAATAGAGCAGTATTCGTTATGTGGAGATTTGTACCGAGAAGTTGAATGACTAATGGAATTGCTTTGGTTTGTGAAGTTAGTTCTGCAAAAGCAGGTTCCTGCACTAATCCATCTCTTATATGAACATATTGTGCATCTGTATCCCGTGAATCTACAATACGATCGCCTGCATCTAACAACCGAGTAATCATATCTTCGTCAAGTACCGACCGAACAATGAAAAAGCCATTTTCATCAAATTCTTTACGTTGTGCTTCTGTCAACTGGACAAATTCCATGTGTTTTTACTCCTTTCTGGACTATTAATAAATATCTTGAATGACTCCTAATATAGTATCAGAAATAGACACTGATGTCTATAATAATAACAAAAATCAATGAGTAAAAGACTTGCAATATTTACCCATGTATAGTATAATCATTTTAGTCTTTTTTAAGATTTCATCACAGATAATCCTATATATTTTGTAATACGAATAAGCATTATAATCACAACTATAATATAACAGATGAATATACATGAATACCAAGCCAAAGAGATATTAGAATCATTTGGTGTTACGACCCTAACCGGTAGTGTGGCTGAAACTCCTGAAGATGCTCAAGCCATTGCAAGTGAAATTGATGCAACAAAATTTGTTGTCAAAGCACAAATCCATGCAGGTGGACGAGGAAAAGGAGGTGGCGTTAAACTTGCAAACTCCGTCTCTGAAGTTAGACAACTTACTGAAGATATGCTCGGCATGCAGCTCGTGACACCGCAGACTGGTGCGGAGGGTAAACTTGTCCGTAAAGTTCTCATAGTAGAAGCGGCTGAAATACAGAAAGAGTTTTACCTTGCTATCTTACTTGACAGAGAAACATCACAGTTAACTGTGATTGGCAGCGAAGAAGGCGGCATGGATATTGAGGAGGTAGCAGCACAAACCCCCGAAAAGATTATTAGAACGCAGATTGATGCTGCTTTTGGACTGACTGAATTTCAGGCGCGAGAATTCGCATACAGATTAATCACGGATGCATCATACAGAGACCTAATACCCAATGCAACGAAATTGATTATGTCACTCTATACAGCATTTGTTGAATGTGATTGTTCGTTGATAGAAATAAATCCACTTACTATTATTGGGGAAGGTGACAGTTTAGATATAGTTGCACTTGATTCTAAAGTCAACATAGACGACAACTCCATCTGGCGACATTCTGAAATTGCTGAAATGCGCGATCCACACGAAGAAGATCCAAGTGAATTAGAGGCAAGTGAATCCGGACTAAGTTATATCCGTCTTGATGGGAATATTGGATGCATGGTAAATGGTGCTGGATTGGCAATGGCAACGATGGATATAATAAAGCAAAAAGGTGGAGAACCTGCGAATTTCCTTGATGTCGGCGGTGGGGCATCTGTTGAGGCAGTTGCACATGCTTTTCGGCTTATCCTTGCAGACGAAAACGTGAAAGCTGTTCTTGTTAATATCTTTGGTGGTATTATGAAGTGTGATACTATAGCGACAGGTATTGTGGAGGCAGCAAAACAGGTTCAACTCAAAGTGCCACTTGTTGTTCGGTTAGAAGGAACAAACGTGGAACTCGGTAAACAAATTATTGCAGAATCTGACTTGAATCTACAACTGGCAGAAGGACTGTCTGAAGCGGCTGAACTTGCAGTGTCCGCAGCTAACGTTGCATAGGTATACTTTAGACAAGAAAAGAGAAAAATGGCAAAACTTGAATTATCAGATATTGATGTCGCTGGAAAACGGGTTATCGTCCGCGTGGACTTTAATGTTCCTATACAAGAAGGTAAAATAACGGATGAAACCCGTATTACTGCTGCATTACCAACCCTATTAGACCTTATTCACCGTAATGCTAAAATAATCCTTATCACTCACTTAGGTAGACCAACAGTAGGTTCAGCTGCTGATCGAGAGACGCTTTCTACTGAACCAATTGCTATTGCTTTAAACAGAAAACTTGGTAGACGGGTTGCTCATGTTAATGATTGTATTGGCGAAGATGTACATAATGCTGTTGAGTCGTTGGAGAATGGGGAAATATTGCTGTTGGAAAACGTAAGGTTTTATGCTGAGGAAACAGATAACGATCCTGAGTTTGCAAAGCAACTTGCCTCACTTGCAGATGTTTATGTTAATGATGCCTTCGGAACCGCTCACCGCGCCCATGCATCTACAGAA
The DNA here is from genome assembly GCA_026710795.1 of Candidatus Poribacteria bacterium. Classification (GTDB taxonomy): domain Bacteria; phylum Poribacteria; class WGA-4E; order WGA-4E; family WGA-3G; genus MSPOR6. Next base: position 95,599 of record JAPOQK010000030.1, on the reverse strand, counting down.
GGAATTACACAGTACATAACAACTTGTGCAGTTGGTTTACTCATGGCGAGAGAAATACATTACCTTAGTATGACACTTGAAAGTCCTGAACGTCCTTATGTAGCTATTCTCGGAGGAGCGAAGATTTCGGATAAAATAACACTTATTGAGAATTTAATTGGGAAGGTGGATAGTCTGTTAATCGGAGGTGGGATGGCTTACACGTTCCTTTCTGCGATGGATGTTTCAATAGGTAACTCACTTGTGGAAACGGAGAAATTGGATGTGGCTGTCAACCTAATTAAGAAAAAAGATTTTACAGAATCAGTTCTATTACCCGCTGATCATATCGTTGGAGAGTCGTTTGATCCTGAAACAGAATCTCAAGTAATTGATAACGTATCTGTTCCTAACGGTTGGCAAGGTTTAGACATTGGACCCAAAACAGTCGCAGCATTTAGTGAACGAATCGCATCAGCGAAAACGGTAGTATGGAATGGTCCTTTAGGGGTCTATGAGTTTGAAAAGTTTGCGAAAGGTACAATTGAGGTAGCAAAACAGATTGCAGCCTCCGATGCGGTTAGTATTATCGGTGGTGGAGACTGTGTTGCGGCAATTCAACAGGCAGGCGTTGCTGATCGGATTACACATATTTCCACTGGTGGTGGAGCTTCACTTGAGTTTTTAGAAGGCAAACCTTTACCTGGAATTACAGCATTAACTGACAAATAACAGAAAAGTGATAACTTAAAATATGTTTGATAAAATAACGCCTCGTAGTGAAGACTATTCAAAATGGTATACACAGGTCATCCGTCAAGCAGAGATGGCAGACTATGCGCCTGTGCGTGGATGTATGGTGGTGCGACCTTATGGCTACGCCCTCTGGGAAAACGTCAAGGAACAGCTGGATGTCCGCTTCAAAGCAACAGGACACCAAAACGCTGCCTTTCCGTTATTCATTCCGATGAGTTTCATTGAGAAAGAAGCGGAACATGTTGAGGGATTCAAACCAGAACTCGCTGTCGTAACGCACGGTGGAGGTAAAAAGTTAGAAGAGCCGCTCGTTGTTCGTCCGACATCCGAAACTATTATTGGCTATATGTATAGTCAATGGATACAATCCTACCGTGACCTACCCGTGCTTATCAATCAGTGGGCAAATGTAGTGCGATGGGAGTTGAGACCCCGACTATTCCTGAGAACAATGGAGTTTTTCTGGCAGGAGGGACATACCGCACATGCAACACATGAGGAAGCGGTGGAGGAAACATTACGCATCCTTGACATTTATACCGATTTTGCTGTGAACGAAGCTGCAATACCTGTCATTCCCGGACGTAAGAGTGAAAGCGAAAAGTTTCCCGGTGCACTCACCTCCTATACGATTGAAGCAATGATGGGTGATAAGCGTGCACTTCAAGCGGGAACGTCACACGATCTCGGACAAAACTTTTCCAAGGTCTTTGATATACAATTTCTTGATGCAAATCAGAAACAACAGCATTGCTGGACAACCAGTTGGGGTGTTAGCACTCGTATGATTGGGGCTATTATTATGACACACGGGGATGACCAAGGTTTGGTGCTTCCTCCGAGACTTGCGCCCACACAACTTGTTATTGTGCCGATTGTTCCAAAAAACAGTGAGGAAGCAAGGCAGGTCGTCACACAAACCGTTAATGCTATCAGTGAAACCTTAGGTGATATCCGTTACCATGTTGATGATCGCTATGAGTATTCTCCCGGTTGGCGATTCAACGAATGGGAACTCAAAGGTGTGCCTTTACGTATAGAAATTGGTCCACGCGACATTGAAAACGAGCAGGTAGTTTTTGCCAGAAGAGATATTCCCGGTAAAGAGGGTAAATCCTTCATCCCGATTGCTGATGTTGCTGAGACTGCAACGCAGATGCTTGATACAATTCAGTCTGATATGCTGAAACGTGCCTCAGAATTCCGAGATGCGAACACCTTTGAACCGACAGATTACGATTCATTTAAGGAGATTGTTGAAGAAGGTTTTGCACGTGCATGGTGGTGTGGAAACGAGACGTGTGAAGATAAAGTCAAAGAAGAGACACAAGCAACTATACGATGTATTCCAACGGAACAACCTGATTCTGATGGGGCATGTATAGTTTGTGGTACGAAAGCGGAAGAGATTACAATTTTTGCGCGGGCGTACTAGCATAACCCAAGTCACTATTGGCAGAATGCAACATCCGTATTCTGTCCTTTCTGCTCAATTTATGTATCACCATAAGAATTTGCGATGTTTCTCATGAATAATTTAAAGAATGTATCCAAAGTGCTGCTGATTTTTTTAGGTATAGTTTGGTTGGGATGCACATTTAGTGGGTGCTCACATAATACACCTTTACTGTTCACTATTTTGATACTCCTGTGTGTTAACACATTGCTGCTGTTATTTTGTTTATTCATACTGTTCTTGATTTGGAAACAGTAATTTAATGATTAAGAGATTCCTATGAATTAGGGAGGGATACTCACTGAAGAGACATAGAACCTGAAAGATTCCTTCACCATTGAAAAGATCTTGTAAGGAGATGAAATCATGTTATACCGTTTGTTTGTAAGCTGCAGTATTATGACACTTGTTGTGAGTGTGTTGATAGTGGAAGCCTCTGGAATTGTCGTTGTTGATTTTGCCGACGAATGGACAAAGGTTGATGCATTACGTCAGACACTGGATGAATTCAAAGTTGAGTATGATGATCTTACGAATGACCTTGAAGGAGGACAGTTACAATTTAAAGCAGATGATAGAATCTTCTTAATAGGTAGTATGACCACTAACAATGCTGTACTTCACCAAAACCTTGACAAGAATGCCCAAGCTATTCAAGATTTCGTTGAAAATGGAGGTATAGTATGGGAACCGACCCAAGCGGATCAGAATGAAGCGAATGTTGATTGGTTGCCACCTGAATTGAGTTGTGTCCGAAGTGACCGTGATAGTAAAGATTTTAAAATACTGGATGAAGACCACCCGCTCTTTAACGAACCACACCGTATGGACGACAATATGTTTAAAGACTGGAGTTTTCAAAACTGGCCTACTGTTTGGGAAGTCATCGCGTCTCAAAACGGATTTGATGTACTGATGGATAGTTTGGACCAACCTGTGATCATGGAAGCAATATACGGTAAAGGTAAGTTCCTAATGATGGCAATTGCCCCTGATAAATACCATATTGCTGGAAATGATGACAAGACGAAAGACATGGCAGCACTTTTCATGGAGAATCTGCTGAACTATGTTGAGGAATTTGCAGATGTAAAAGCATCTGGTAAACTAACAACGAGATGGGCGAATTTGAAAATGTGATACTGATTAGAAACGCAGATTCATGCTTGTCTTGATTTTGCACGAGACTTAGCAGACTTTAAGGTAATTGCATAATGGAATTAAGATACTTTGAAGTAGATTTTTACCGAACTCACGATAAATATAAGATAACTCAACATGCACTACACATCACAACAAAATGATTGGTTAGTCCAATCCTATACTCAGCCCGCTACAGTCCAAGAAACAGACAATGGACTTATTCTTTATAATGGACTCATTCAGCGCAGATTCGTCACAGAATCGAATTTCGCAACAGTCGATTATACCAATCAAATAACCGAAACTAGTTTTCTTCGCGGTATCAAACCAGAGGCAGTATTTACTATTGACGGAGAAGTATATGAAGTCGGTGGCTTGAAAGGACAACCCGACTATGCATATCTTGATGACGAGTGGATTGCAGATTTGACCAGTGAGGAGAATGCATTTCAATATCAAGAATATTCCATCGGTGAACCTGAACCTCGCTATCCTTGGGAACATAGACGTACTTTGGAATCATCGCCATATCCACCAGAAGGTGTTACACTGTCGGTTGAGTTCTCACCGCCACCATCCGTTGACTCCCTACAGGTTTGTGTACATTATGAACTATATCAAGGTATTCCTGTCCTGTCCAAGTGGATCTCTATTCGAAATGACGGTCAAAAACCGATACAAATTGATGCATTAAGCTGTGAAATTCTTGCGGTGAACGAACAAGAAAAACATAGGCTGCAAGTAGAAAGCGATTATGCTTTCAGTGGTATGCAGACGACTCAATGGGGACCGGATGAAGAATACCTAACACAAGTTGATTACCGCTATCAGATGCCACTGTTGATGACAAGTCACTATCCACTGGGTCCGGGTGTGCTTCTCCAACCGGGAGAGACATTTACAAGTTTTCGGACTTTTGAGATCCTGCATGACAGTGATGATCGTGAACGGAAAGGACTTGCACGTCGCAAGATGTTTCGCACGGTCGCACCACAAGTCACGGAGAATCCAATACTGATGCATGTACGAAGTGCCGAACCAGAGGCAGTTCGATTGGCTATTGATCAGTGCGCGGAAGTCGGATTTGAAATGGTTATTATGACCTTTGGGAGTGGCTATAATATTGAGAGCGAAAACCCAGAATATATTGCTACAATGAAGGAATTGGCGGATTATGCACATAGTAAAGGTATCCAACTTGGGGGTTATACGTTGATGTGTGCATCGCGGGGTGTAGGAGAAGAATTCAACTGTATAGACCCAGAAACTGGGAAACCCGGAAGTAAGTTTGGACAGAGTGCTTGCCTTGCAAGCAGTTGGGGAGACGGCTATGTTCAGCGAGTACTGAATTTCATGGATGCAACGGGGATGGATATCATAGAGACAGATGGACCTTATCATGGTGATGTCTGTGCTTCAACTGAACATGAACACCATAATGGATTAGAAGATTCGCAGTTGCGTCAGTGGGAAGCGTGTGTGAATTTTTATCACAAATGCAGAAAACGCGGTATCTATATCAATTCACCTGATAGGTATTACCTCAACGGTTCAAACAAATGTGGCATGGGATATCGTGAAACAAATTTCAGCTTACCACGTGAAAGGCAGATTCTTATTGCCCGACAGAATATTTATGATGGCACGTATGAAAAAACACCGAGTATGGGGTGGATGTTCGTTCCATTAGTGGAATATCACGGTGGTGGACAAGCAGCAACATTTGAACCGCTATCTGAACACCTTGATGACTACGAATCACATCTTGCACAGAACTTTGGTAGTGGTGTAATTGCATGCTATCGAGGTCCCAGACTTTTTGATACTGAAGAAACGAAAGTTGTAGTCAAGCGATGGGTTGACTTTTTCAAAAAATATCGTCAAATATTGGAGTCTGATTTAATCCACGTGCGACGTCCAGATGGTCGTTCCATTGATTGTATTCTCCACGTTAACCCACAACTCAATCCTTGTGGACTCGCGATGTTGTATAATCCTACTCAGAATGAACAAGAGATGACTTTAAAATTATCACTCTATTATACAGGTTTGTCTGAATCAGCAAACATTCGTGAAAATGAAGGTGAACCGAAACAGTACAAAATTGACCGAAACTATAATGTTGAGATTCCAATTAAGATGGAAGCAAGAAGCGTTAGTTATTTGGTAATAGAATAAGGAAAAATGAGTATACTTGTAAACAAAGACACAAAAGTAATAGTTCAAGGCATAACAGGACGATCAGGACGTTTTCACACTGAACAGTGTGTGGATTACGGGACCCAAATTGTTGCTGGTGCTGTTCCCGGTAGAGGTGGCACAGATGTTAACGGTATCCCTGTATTTGATACCGTATCAGAAGGAGTTTCAGAAACAGATGCAGATACCTCTCTGATTTTTGTTCCTGCACGTTTCAACGCTGCCGACTCAATCATGGAAGCTGCAGATGCTGGAATTGATCTCATAATCTGTATCTCTGAACATATCCCCGTTCTTGATATGGTAAGAGCAAAAGCCTATGTTAATGATAAGCAGACTCGGTTAATAGGTCCGAACTGTCCGGGAATCATTACTCCCGGTGAATGCAAAATCGGTGTGATGCCTGCGTTTGCCTATTCTCCCGGTAATGTTGGTATTGTCTCACGCAGCGGGACATTAACTTATGAAGCTGCATATCAACTCAAGCAACTCGGTATTGGTCAATCTACCTGTGTCGGTATCGGTGGTGATCCTGTGATTGGTACAAACTTCGTTGATGTTCTTAAACTATTTGAGGAAGATGATGACACACATGCAGTTGTCCTTATTGGAGAAATCGGTGGGGCAGCAGAAGAAACGGCAGCACAGTTTGTCAAAAACGAAATGACAAAACCAGTTGTGGGTTTTATTGCTGGACAGACCGCGCCACCGGGTAAACGGATGGGTCATGCTGGTGCAATCATTTCAGGGGGACAAGGCACTGCTGCAGATAAGATAAAATCTCTCAAGGATGCAGGAATTGCTGTTGCAGACGACCTAACTGCCATCGGAGATACCGTCGCAGAAGTGTTGGCTTAAAGAATGAAAAAAGACATTTCCTATCTACACTCTAAAAAACAACAGCAACAACCCATCACTGTGCTAACCTGCTACGATTATCCAACCGCATGCATCCAGGATGAAGCAAGTATAGACGTTATCTTTGTTGGAGATAGTGTCGGCACGAATATACTTGGATATAAAAGCGAGATGGAGGTGACGATGGCAGATATGCTCCATCACCTAAAAGCAGTCCGACGTGGTGTAACAAATGCCTATCTCCTCATTGACATGCCTTATGCTTCTGACCGAAATGAAAAGCAAGCTGTTACGAATGCAAATATTTTTTTGGATAACGGTGCTGATGGTGTTAAATTGGAAGGTGGAATAGAAAAGATGTCTATTGTTACTGCTCTCACCGAACAGGATATAGAAGTTTGTGCACACATAGGACACAACCCGCAAATTCACGGGACGAAAGCAACAACACACGGAAAAACTGTCTCAAAGGCAAAAGAACTCATTCAAGCTGCATCGGCACTCGCAGATGCAGGCGCAAAACTTATTGTACTTGAGAAGATTACCGAAGAGATTAGCCAAATCATCACGGAGACGCTTGATATTCCAACCATCGGTATTGGTGCTGGTAGATTCTGTGATGGACAAGTTCTTGTTATTAACGATATATTAGGGATTGGCACTCCATTCAAACATGCCAAACGTTATCAGAACTACAATCAACTCACCTTAGATGCGATATGTCAGTATAAGCAGGAAGTGGAAAACGGGAACTTTCCAACAGATGCTAATGTTACACATATCCCCGATGATAAGTTAGCGCGGATTAATAAGTGGTTGGAATCAGAAGGGTGATGGATTCTGCTTATTTATCTTGATCTGTACCCTTGAGAACTTCATCCCAATCCCATATAAGGATAGTTCCGTCTTGTCCAGTGCTAACGAGTGTTTTGCCATCAGGTGAGAAAATCAGTGTTTCAACTGGTTCTGAATGTCCATCAAGTGAGGTGAGTTTGACACCTGTTGCTAAATCCCATAATTCAATCTCACCGTGTCTAAGTCCAGCAACAAGTACAGAATTATCTGGTGAAAACTGTAGCGATTTGGCTCCATGACGTACTTCCTCAAATCCGAACTCCTTCTCACTTCCTAACAAACGAATTTTTTTCTCACTCGCAACGGCAAGTAAGACACTATCTGAAGAAAAAGCTAAATCTGTAATTGGATCGTCAAAACTAATCCCTCTATTTCTGGGTTTCTTATTTTTTGCATCAGCCAAATTCTGTCCTGCAAGCATAGTGGTTAGTGTAATACCAGTTCCTGCATCCAGCATCTCAACCCAACCTCCCATTGTTCCATAAACCAGTTTTTTGCTGTCTGGAGAGTATTCCAGAGAAGTTATTTCTGTATGAGGTAATAGGTTGTGAGGGTTGACACCTTGTGGGAATTCAATATCACCGTTTTGGTTATTCTGTAATTTATCAGATAATGGGATATTAACAAAAGATCCAGTCTCAGTATTCCATAAACGAATAACATTTACACCACCTAAAGCCACCGTTTTTCCATCTGGCGAAAAAGCTGCACTTATAAGATATTCTCCCTCTGGTAATGTATGCAAATCATGACCTGTGTGTACATCTTTTAAGCGAATTAACTGATCTGACCTAATACTGGAATAGGACATACCATGTCCTGCTTCAAAAAGCACATTACCTTTTGAACCAACGCTAACAAATTCCGTCCCATCAGGTGAAAATACTAATGCAAGCAACAAATCTTGATATGTTTCCATCTGTGGAACAGTTTTTTTCAACGTCTTCAGATCCCATAAAGTAATTGTCCCGTTAAACGCAACGCTCACAAGTGTCGTGCTATCCCTAAGAAAAGTCACACCCTTTATCCAATCGCTATGTCCAGAGATTTTTATATGTAACTGATTCCTTGTTTTTGTATTCCAAAATAGAATATTTCCATCTGTACTTGCACTGGCAAGCGTTGTACCATCTGGTGAGAACGAAAGTGCTGCTATACCATTAGAATGTCCAGTAAGCTTTCCAATTAGTTTTCCAGTGAGTATGTCCCATAACCGCACATTTTTGTCAGTGCTTCCACTTGCAAGCATTTTTCCATCTGGTGAGAAAGCTATTACATTCGTCCAACCTTTTGGTTTTTCGAGTATTTCTCGGAAAATAGTTGGTTTTTCTTTACTGATGGTTCCCCACAATCGTACCGCGTTATCTACACTTCCACTGGCAAGTTGTGTTCCATCGGGAGAGAATGCCAAGACAAGAACTTTATCGTTATTACCTCTAAGTGCAGATAGTTTTTTACCTGAATTCGTGTTCAATAATTGTATCTCTCCGGAATCTCGTACAACCGCCAATTGACCATGTGTAAGTGCGTATGGAACAGGTGGAGCGAGACTCTTTGGTCGTCCACCGATATTCTTTAAACTCACCTCTCCTGTTTCAATATTTATGATGCCAATTGTATCTCCCCATTTGCCCACACTGTAAAGTGTTTTACCATCATCGGAGAAGTGTAATGCAGGAGCCGGAGGAATAGCCTGAGAAAGTGCCATTTTCTTACCAGTAGCTACTTCCCATAACTGGAGTTCTTTTCCACGGAACTTACCACCACCTCCAAACATACTTCCTCCATTAGCAAGAAAACGTCCGTCAGGTGAAAATGCAAGGGATTGACACGCTCCTGGGAACATTGTCACTTCTTTTCCTGTTTTCACATCGTAAATCCATACACCGATATTACTTCCCACGGCAAGTTTAGAAGCATCGGGTGAATACTGTAGCACATTAATCCCACCTTTTCCAAGGCGTGCTTTTGCTGCTTTCGGTAAATGCCATTTTGTATAATCTTCTGTTATTTTACCGGATTGAACTTCTGCTGCATTTTCAGTAGAATCATTTAGCTGGTTTTTAGGATTCTCGATTTTTTCCTGTGCATTTGCACGCCTAATTTGAGATCGTGTATCAGACTTGGATTCCAAGTTTGCAACTAAAGGAGTGTCAAGAATCTCAACCGTCATCTCTGCATTCGCATCTAAGCTATAGGGTTGTTGAAAACGGGTCATGTATTTACTATTACCAAAGCCGAGTATCAGTAACACTACTGCCAGCGTGGAAGCAGCGACTGCCCATGGCATTAAAGGTTTACTACTGGCAGGAGGTGCAGATTTTGTATGCGAAATTTCGCGTATAATGTTATCTGTGAGATTCGGTGTGATTTTGAAATTATCTAATGCTTCTCTTATTATCACTTCCTCTTTCTGTAGTCGCAGCTTTGCACGGTGTAATCGGCTTTTTACAGTATTCGTTGATACACCTAAGAATTTACCGATTTCTGGACACGACATATCACCGAAGTAATGTAAGGTCATGACAGTGCGTTCACTTTCCTCAAGTTTCGCAAGTAGTTTTTTGACGACAACGCGTTGTGTTTGTACTGTGATACGCTCGTTTTCTGTTAGTACATACTCAGAATAATCTGAATTTTCGGATTGTGCAATTTCCTTGTCTTCTAACAATTGTTTGCGTAAACACTTTTTACGAAGCCATGTATTGCTACGGTTCGCTGCTATCACATATAGCCAACTTGCAAAACGTTGTGGTTGCTTCAACGTCCCGAGTTTTTGGTACGCTCTCAGAAATGTATCCTGCGTAATCTCTTCGGCTATATGGAAATCACCGATTTTCCGCCACACCAGCGCGTGAACCTGCTTTTGATATTTGTCTACAAGTTCCGCGAATGCTCCATCATCACCATCAAGAACACGGTAGATTAATTTCACATCTATGTTTTTCATCGTTTACCTCCGATTTCACCTATAGTGACACCATGAAACGGTAAAACGGGTGCATAATTCTACAATTACCATTCTATAAAGGCACTATGTCAGCATATACATAGGTAGGTGGCGAGGTATTACTAGTGTGTATTTTATCATCATCGTCATTTGATGCAGAAACAATTGCTCTATGAACGATCTTACCGGGTTTCGCAGTGACAGGTGAACTAAACATCGGTCCATCAATGACACATGTATGGAACTCACCGTTCTCACCGAGGGGATCAACCCCTTCAGGTAGGGCTGCAAGGAGTTCTGCATCAAACCATCGTCCAGCAAAATCTTCTGGAACTTTGGTAGGATTGAGTGCAGTGATAATCGCTCGCAGACCTGATGTAATCATTTCTTTGGCAAGAATTGTTGTATCCTTACCCCAAACTGGAAAAATAGGTGTGAATCCTGTATCACTCAGTTTCTCCTCTCGGTATGTACGGATGTCTTCAAGGAATAAATCACCGAATGCGAAATGTGAAGCCATTAAATGAATTGGGAGGGATTCTACCTCTGCAAGAAATTTCCGCATAGCAGCCTCATATATCTCATTGGAACAAGGATATGGAATCGGTATCTGATATAAAGGTATACCGAGTCTCTCAGCTTGTTGTTCCAAAACCCACGCAGGTGTAGAATGTATAGAAACACGGTCAAATGTCTTTGTAACGGTGGTAAAGATTCCTCGCACATCGTAAAGGTCTTTCTGTTCACGCAAAGTGTGTAGTGCCCACGCAGAATCCTTCCCTGAAGACCAGGAAACAAGAACTGGTGTTGGCAATTGTTTTTCTGTATTCGTCGTCATATATATTATTATATCCTTATTACAATGCCAAAAAGTTGGACAGTAAACTCTTTCCAGCAGTAGTTAAAATGGACTCTGGATGAAACTGTACACCCCATACGGGTAAGGTTTTATGTCGGATTCCCATAATTTCGTCTTGATCTGTCCATGCTGTGATCTCAAGACAGTCTGGTAACGTATCTTTTTTAACTATAAGCGAATGGTAACGTGTCGCTTCAAAGGGGTTATCCAAACCTTCAAACAGTTCGACCTCATTATGTTGAATCATGGAAGTTTTTCCATGCATTAATCGTTCCGCACGAACAACTTCACCCCCAAACACATCCCCGACACATTGATGTCCAAGGCATACACCTAAGATCGGAACTTTGCCAGAAAAGTGTTTTATCACATCGTTGGATATACCTGCTTCTCGCGGTGTGCATGGACCGGGTGAAATCACAATCCGTTCAGGTTGTAGTTGATCCAATTCATCAAATCCTATTTTTCGACTACGATGTACCTCCAATTCCGCGCCGAGTTCACCAAGATACTGCACCAGATTGTAAGTAAATGAGTCGTAGTTATCAATCATCAAAACCATCTTTTCTTCTCCTATAATAACAGTCCTTGTTGTGCCATTTCAATCGCAGTGAGCATCGCCCATGCTTTACTCATGGTTTCATAATACTCATTTTCCGGCACGGAATCAGCAACGACACCGCCCCCTGCCTGTACATAAGCAGTTCCGTCTTTGATTACCGCAGTGCGGATCGTTATCGCTGTATCAGCACTTCCTGAGAAACTAAAATAACCGACTGTACCCCCGTAGGGACCACGACGCGTCGGTTCAAGTTCCTCAATGATCTCCATTGCGCGTATTTTAGGTGCTCCAGAGAGCGTTCCTGCAGGTAGACATGCACGGATTACATCAAATGCAGAAAGATTATCACGCAACCTTCCAATAACGTGGGAAACAATGTGCATCACATGTGAAAACCGCTCAACAATCATAAAATCGGTTACTTCTACTGTATGGTATTCACACACACGTCCCAAGTCGTTGCGACCTAAATCAACAAGCATGACATGTTCAGCACGTTCCTTTGGATCACCAAGCAGTTTCTGTTCCAACTCACGATCTTCTTCCTCAGTTTTTCCACGGGGCAGCGTTCCAGCAATAGGACGAGTCTGAACAATCCCATCCTCTACACGCACCATCATCTCTGGAGATGCACCAACAATATCAAAAGCATTACATTTGAGATAATACATATATGGAGATGGGTTGACAACACGTAATGCTCTATAAATATCAAATGAGTCTACGGATACCGGACGGCTGAACCGTTGTGAAGGCACAACTTGTATGATGTCACCAGCGGTGATGTATTCTTTCGCACGCAGCACTGCGTTTTCATATTCAGATTTTGTGAAATTTGAAGGTGGATCTGGTACTGTTTCCGGTTGATTACCTGAAACTTCATGCATACTGTTAACAAGGGACGCATCAGAACCTGATGTCAATTGTTCTACTAATGCATTAATTTCCTGAATGGCATCAGCATAAGCTGCATCAATATCTCCATCAATATGAGCGTTAGCAACAACTTTAATCTGATGATTAACATGATCAAAAATCAAAATTGTTTCAGCTATCATGAAAAAGCAATCGGGTAGTTGCAGCTCATCTTCGGTATCGTCAGGTAGTTCTTCCACAAAACGCACCATATCATAGCTCATAAATCCAACCGCACCACCGTGGAACTCTGGTAATCCTTCAATACTGGCAGGTTGGTATTTCTGCATCAACTCTTCCAATGCTTTCAACGGATCTTCGTATTCCATTGACACCTTTTCACCTTTTGCCAAATATTCAATGGTAACCTTGTGTCCTTTGCTCTGGAAAAGAACAGATGGTTGACTACCTAAGAATGAGTATCGTGCAACGTTCTCGCCGCCTTCAACACTCTCCAACAAGAACGCATAATCATTTGGTAACAACTTATAGAATGCAGACACAGGTGTATCCATATCTGCCAAAATTGATCGATAAACCGGTATCGTGTTCCCTATTTTCGCTTTTTCCCGAAATTCTTCCAACGTCGGATAATACATTATTAACTCCTATTCATATCTTAGTACCAAATTACAGTTCCTTCAATTCATAAATTTCCATATATTAACCATTTCTATTGTTATAAAATGAGATAAGAGAAAATGTAATTCAATGGCTGATACATAGATATGATAGTCGTTTCAAATACATACCTAATAAACAGCATCAGCATCAAATATCTTTTCACCAATCTCTCGTGTTGACTCACCGTCGGAGGAGACTTCCCGAAAGAAGCAGGAACGAAAACCTGTATGGCACGCCGCTACCTTCTGCTCAACTTTAATGAGCAAGGCATCACCATCACAATCTACTGCTACTGACTCGACAGTCTGTGTATGCCCAGAAGTCTCCCCCTTTATCCACAACTTTTGACGAGAACGACTCCAGAAGCAGACACGACCTGTTGATAAGGTGTGTTTGACGGCTTCAGCATTCATAAAACCTACCATCAACACTTCATTATTCGTTCGATCTTGAATCACAGCAGTTACTAAACCATCACGGTCATATTTCAGTTCTGATAATATTTTCATGGTTTCTCCTTAGTTATGTTAAAAACAAAAAACCCCATGCCACTTAAGTTTGAGTGTGCATAAGGTTAACAAATGAAAATCAGTAATATTAATAATATAAATTCTTAGTAAGCGCACACTCCTATGTTGGAATCGGAACGCCACCAATGCCAATGATTAGAAATAATATGTAGGTAGGAGTGTGAATAGTTAAGTATCATAATCTTCTTCAATAGATATGTTTTATTAGGTCTTGTGGATAGTATAATATCATGTTTTGTGTTTAAAAGCAAATATTTTTATTATGTTGTATGTTATAGATATATTTCAGACCTGCAAATTAGCGGTTACCTATTGAAAATTCCCATTTTTTCTAAATCCCAAATAAGAGAAGTACCGTCGCTACTACCACTGACAAGTGTTTTGGAATCAGGAGAGAATACGAATTTTGGTATACTGTTGTTATGTGCCTTATATATTTCCTTAATCTTCGTCTTTGTTTCCACATCCCAGAGACGGATTAAGCCGTATAATCCGTTTGCAAGTATTTTTCCATCCGGTGAGAATTCTAAAGAGTTGACTGTACCTGCAGCGTTTATGTAATCTCCGATATGTTGAAAAGTTTCTGTATCCCAATTCTGTATTGGACCATCCCATCTACCACTAACAAGTGTTTTACTGTCTGGTGAAAATGCCAATGCCCCTACACCTCTGTTAGGTTCTGTCTGCAGTACTTTCTTTTTTCCTGACTGAATTTGCCACAATTGAACTGTTCCATCCTCACTTGCACTTGCAAATAGTGTTCCGTCTGGCGAGAACAGTACTGCGTTGACGCTATTTGTATGTTTATCAAGGGACATATAATGTTTTCGTTTAGAAATATCCCACAATTCCACTGAGCCATCACGACTCCCACTTGCAAGGAGTTTGTTGTCGGGTGATAATGCTAATTTAGTAAATGTCTTCTGATAATCATTTTTAATTGTATAAAGTTGTTTGTCTGTATCTATGTCCCATAACTGCAGGTCATTATTTATATCTCTGTTAACAACTGTTTTATCATCATGAGAAAAGACGAAGGGATATGTATTCCAGTTTGGTTTAATAAATTGCGATGTCATAGCATTTATATCCCAAATCCAGATTGACACGTTAGAAGATCCACTGAGTATTTTATTTCCGTTATCAAGAAAACGTAAGTTCGTCATTGGACCTGAATGTCCGTGTATAGTATAACGCTTCTGCATGCTGTCAGCATCCCATACTATAACTGTCCCATCACGGCTTCCACTTGCCAACGTTTTGCCGTCACTGCTGTAAGTTAATGTATTAACAGAACCTGAATGTCCACTCAAGGTTTTATAAACTTGATATTTAGGTTTTCTGTTAGTAATCTTTCTCAATAATGATGATAGTGATGATTCTTCATTTTGATGTTTTTCAAGTATTTGATTAATATTCCATAATTTTATTTTTCCATCATAATCTCCCCCAACAAGGATTTCACCGTTTGGAGAAAAGGTCATTTTACTGGTTCTATGTTCAACATCATATAGTTCTAAAATTTCACTACCAGTTTCTGTATCCCAAATTGTAGCACTTCTCCCACTACTTACAAGCAGTTTGTTATCAGGAGAAAAAGCAAATCCTGAGATAAACCCTATAGGAAAATCAATAGCATGTTGAAGCTTTCCTGCAAAAGTATCCCAGAGCAAAATCTGTCTCTCACCATCAGTTGCAATGAGGCTGGAATCTTGTGATACCTGATACTCACTGTATCCGTTTTGCTCTCCAGTAAAATGTGCAACCTCACGCCCTGAATCCACTTCCCAAATATTGAATTGGACTTTCCTATCCCAACTACCGCAAGATAATAATCTTCCATCATGTGAAAATCTTAAATGATATACTCTACCAATTTTATCTATCAATGTGCGTATTTTCTCACCAGTCTCCACATCCCACAATTCGATATTACTCCCTAAAACCCATTTACCCGTTGCGAGCATTTTGC
Source organism: Candidatus Poribacteria bacterium (assembly GCA_026710795.1). GTDB lineage: Bacteria > Poribacteria > WGA-4E > WGA-4E > WGA-3G > MSPOR6. Next base: position 79,941 of record JAPOQK010000030.1, on the reverse strand, counting down.
TATCGGGAGAAAAGGCTATTCTGTGAATTGTTAATGGACTCCTATAGTTAACTTTGATAAGCGATATTTCTTTTCCTGTTTGTGCATCATAAATCCATACACCAATTGAGGTTGCGACAGCTAATAGTGTTCCATCAGATGAAAACTTAATGTCATTTATGCTTCCCTTTCCAAGACGTGCCTTTGCCCCTTCTGGTAGATGCCATTGTGTGTATTCCTGAGCAATCCCATTTAAAATAAATATGCTGGTCAACAACATGATAGTAAATATAATATATAGATTTTTATACATTTCTGACTCCTGAATTGCTACAGTTATTGGGACTATTTTTATAATGTTCCTGATTAACCTATAAATTTATTTCATGACTCTATTATGATATCCTACTTCCATTATATTATGACATAGAATCGGGTAATATGGTTGCATTTTTTCGGATATAGTCAATCTGTAAAGCAACATGTTTTTTGTAAGAGATATACATCTATACACCTTCCGTGTGATCTATGTTCCTGTGTCATTCAATATTCAGACAACAAATGCTCATAATGAAATTAATAAGAACTCAATCGAGCGTAGTACTGTTCTACATAGCAAAAAAACAGCGAGTCACAGAGACCCGCTTGTTCTGGTAAAAAGTTACCTTCATATCATTAGATTTGATCATCCCATTCCAACGGACGATTCTCTAAATAAGGACGCAGCAGTTCGCGCAGACGACGATGCGCATGATGCAAATGCGTTTTCACAGTTCCTTCAGAACGATTGATAAGAACTGCTACCTCTTTTATCTGAAGTTTCTTTTCATAACGAAGCCTGAATACTTGCTGTTGCTTTGGAGGAAGATGATTTACTGCTTTGTCAATGATGTCACCAAGTTCCTGCATCTCAATCATGTGAGATGGAGACGGCAGCTTGCTAATTAGTAAAAACTCCTCTACTCCTGCTTCCAAATCGTCAATACCAACAGTTTTCCTTCTGCTCTGTTGGCGAATATAATCAATGCAGGAATTCATCGCAATTCGGTATAACCAGCTATAAAAGGCAGAATCTCCTTTAAATCTTGATAAAGATTTGTAGACTTTCAAGAACACTTCTTGGCAAAGATCCTTCGTGGATTCAGCATCGTGTATTTTACTGTATATAAGTTTTGCAATTCGGTTTTGATATTTTAGTACGAGTGTGTTAAACGCTTCTGTATCACCTTTATGAAAACGTGTAACCAATTCGTGATCATCAATTAGTTCTAAGTCATCAGTTGAAAATAACTCCATATTTCTTTTTGTTTCTGGCATTCTAATACTCCATATAGTGTAAAATGTGTTGTGAATTATGGGTGGATTGCTGATTTTCAAAGGTAGAGCATTTGATTATACACCGAAAGTAATAAAAAGTTCCCTAATTCCATTACCTTAGACATAGCTAACCCTATTCTGTTCGTTCTTTATATGAAAACAGTTTGCCAGACCTATATCATCAAATTATTATATTCTGCGCGCACAAGGTCATTTATAGTGAACTTTGTAAATAATGATACATATTTTATATAGGTGCGAGCTCCGAATTTCGACGAAACTCAGTGATAGTCGGGAATCGGAGTTCCCTCCTACATCTCAATATATCCTATTAATTCTAAAGTTCATCATATAGGTGATATATTCTAATTTCTCTTGATTTTATTGCTTGTTAAAGTGTACCAATTGGTACATTAATTTCGTTCAGTGGTACAGTTTGGTACATTGTCTGTAAATATAATACCTGTCTGGGTTTATAGGCTTTAAAAATGGCAATTTTAAAATAAAATAATTTAATAATTGGTACAGTTTGTATATGCTGGGAAAAAGCATGTTTTTTATAGTAATTCCATTTAATTTTAGATGGTTCATTAGAATATTGGTATTGTAAAATGTAGCCATGATTGGGTCACCTATCTATCTCAAACTATTAGTGATATATAGTATAACATAAACAAGTAACGATTGTCAAATTATATTTTACAATTTTATGGATTATTATACAAACTTTCCCTAAATCGTTTATTTTTTCTGGATAAGTTCCTAAACTGATTCGTAAATTGGAGATGGACTTTGTTCTCTCTGACATTATTATGTCAAGGATTTCGGTTGCTTCAAAGATTTTATGTTTAAGAGTGTTACTTATAGTTTATTTTGTTAGGTTGGATTTCTTTCTTGTCTGAATCTCGGATGACCCGGATTACATGGATGAACGCGGATATTCCTTTAACTTGACATGAATGATATTTTGGAGTAATGTGTTGATATCCCTATGAAATCAAGGTTAATCTATGCGTCGCTACAGCATTCAAACGAAAATCGTACTCCCATTTTTACTGCTCTTTGCTCTTGTTTCAATTTTTGTGCCGTTAATTACAGTTGAACTTTTTGCTTGGAAATATGATGAACAGTTTACTCGTGAGACACAAGGGTGGTTAAATGTCATTATAGAAACAGGTTTTATTCGAGAACCAATTGAAAACATAAAGCAAGCTTATAGCGTAGAAGTAATGATTTTTGGTAAGGACTACACTCTAAATGCAAGCACTTTAACAACTCTTCCTGATGTAGAACATAATCGCACTTATTTAGCAGAAAAATTACATTTGGCTCAAATAAAACAGAACCTTGAATCTGCTGGTGAATCTCACATAACACGAGACGTAACATTGGGTGGAAAACCCTACAAAGTTTTTTATCATATTATGCCGCTTGGACGACTGTATTGTATGTTACGACCCATGGAACAAATCGCAGAGGCAAGACGAACACTTACTTTATATATGTTAGGTTTGGCAATTCTTGTCATCGGTTTGGTAGCATTCATTAGTCATCGCATTGGAAAAAACCTTACCGAACCAATAAAAGATTTAGTTGGTTTCACAGAACAAGTTGCTGATGGAAATCTTGATGATCAGTGTGAAATTAAGACTCAGGATGAAATAGGTGATTTAACTATTGCGTTTAATCAAATGACACAAGAACTTAAGCAGTCAAGAAACAAATTGATTCAAGCTGAGCGACTTGCGACAGCAGGAAAAATGTCCGCTTCATTCGCACATGAAATCCGAAATCCGTTATCATCAATGAGAATGCTATCACAAATGTTACTCCAGAAACCTGAACTGACTGATGATCAAACCAAATCACTACAATATATACTTGAGGAAATTGGACGTATTGACACTATCGTCAAAGGTTTGATGGATTTTGCACGTCCTGCCTCACTTAACCTTAATTCCCATTCATTAGACACCACATTACAATCTGTTTTGTCTCTTATGGAAGCAAACCTAACGCATCATCAGATTCGGTTAGTGATAGATTTCTCTCCCAATATTCCAGAATTTAATTTTGATGCTGATAAATTGAAACAAGCCTTTATGAATATCGTATTAAATGCAATGGAAGCGATGCCACAAGGCGGAACATTAACAGTATCTACTTTTCAACAAGAAGACAACGTGTGTATTAGACTTACAGACACTGGTGTAGGTATATCTGCCGAGGATATTGAACATCTATTTGAACCATTCTTTACTCGAAAAGATAAAGGTACTGGACTCGGATTGGCTAATGTTAAGCGTGTCCTTGATGAACACGGTGGAACGGTCGAGATTGAAAGCACACTCGGTGAAGGCACGACAGTTATGTTATGTTTTCCTTTAAGAAAATAAACTGTAAGAAAAATTTTCTCATTCAATGTTCTATCAGGTCAAAGTACATACATAGTAATCAACTGTTAAGTCTAATAACTATGGTGAATTTTGAAAATAATTAGTCATTAGAATTGAAGGAGCGTCCACAAACGCAATAAACCCGGTGAATCTGTTTAATATTTCTATAATTTACTATAAATAAAGGAAAAATAATGACAGGTGAAGAAAAATTCCAAGTAGATCTTGATGGGTATCTTGTAATAAATAATGTCTTAACGGATGATGAAGTCGCTGAGATGAATGCCTTTATTGATAAAGGTGAAATGGATGGTCGTCCAAGTCTATGGGGAGAACCGTTCAAAAGACTAATTGATCATTCCAAAATATTACCTTATCTGATTGAACTATTGGGTCCGTATGTTCGTTTAGATCATGATTATCCAATCATAATGAATAAAGGTGAGAAAAAAGGCGGATTGCATGGTGGGGAAGATGGTGGACATCCAAGTAGAAACGTAGGGGATCACTGGTATAAATATCGTGACGGTGTTATACGAAACGGTTTGTCTGTGATGACATATAATCTTGCAGATGCACCTGAAGGTGCTGGTGGATTCGCTTGTGTTCCAGCAAGCCATAAATGCAACTTTGCTCCAGAAATACCCAGAGAGGTACGGAGTTTTGAACGTTCTGCACATTATGTCGTCCAACCACCACTTGAAGCAGGAGATGTGCTATTCTTTACAGAAGCACTTATCCATGGCACAATGCCATGGCAAGCAGACCATCAACGACGCGCTTTGTTATACAAATATAGTCCAGGACACTCTGCATGGAACTCAAACTACTACGACATCAGTAAATATGATGGATTAACTGAAAGACAAAAACGGATGCTCCTGCCACCATCTATCGGTAGAAGACCACGTGTTATTGATCCGAAATAAACTTCGTTATTGTATATATTAAACAACATTGTTTGGCACATATAAACTTACAATTTAAAGACATTAGCTTGAAAGGAATATAGTTATGATGACAGGAGAAGAGAAATTTCAAGTAGACCTTCAAGGATATTTGGTTATCAAAAACGTATTAACGGATGATGAAGTCGCTGAGATGAATGCCTTCATAGATAAGGGGGGAATGCAAGGTTCACCAAGTTCATGGGGAGAGCCGTTTAAACGGCTCATTGATCATCCAATAATCCTACCATATCTTATTGATTTATTAGGTCCAAATGTCCGTCTTGACCATGATTATCCACTTTTTATGAAAGCGGGTGAAGGACGTGGGGGATTACACGGTGGTGAGGATGGCGGTCGTCCCGGTGGTGCTGAAGGGGATCATTGGTATAAATATCGTGACGGAGTCATGCGGAATGGTTTGTGTGTCATGACATATAACCTTGCTGATGCCCCTGAAGGTGCTGGTGGCTTCGCTTGTATTCCGGGAAGCCACAAGAGTAACTTCTTAAGAGAAATTCCTTCTGATGTGCGTAATTTTGAACGTCCTACACATTATGTCGTTCAACCACCACTTGAAGCAGGTGATGTCCTTTTCTTCACTGAGGCACTTGTTCACGGAACAATGCAGTGGAAAGCAGAGAACCAGCGACGCGCTTTGTTATACAAATACAGTCCAGGACACTCCGCGTGGTCAGGTAATTACTACGACATCAGTAAATATGGTGACTTATCGGAACAACAAAAACGTATGTTATTACCCCCATCTATCGGTGGGAGACCGCGTGTTGTAGATAGCAAATAATCTCAGAAAATCCAAGTTGACACATAATAAATCAACAATTAGAGAACAAGAATGCCAAAAACAGAATTCACAGGAAAGCAGAGTGACTTCCTCAAAATAGTTGTTGCTGCAGCTGGACGTGGTGATCTAAACGCTACTCGTCAATTCTTAAACGACAAACCCGAATGGCTTCATACGATTGGTTCACACGGTAGAACAATGTTGTGGGAAGCAGCATATCGTGGAAAGTTAGAGATGGTTAAATACCTTGTTGAACAAGGAGCAGATTTAGACCTACCGGGTTGCCATCTCAGTCAGCACGATCTTGAAATAACTCCCTACTGTGTTGCAAGACACGAAGGACGCGACGAAGTAGCGGATTATCTGCTACAACAAGGTGCAAGAGTTGATATTCACACAGCCGCTTATCTTGGTGACTATGAAACTGCAAAGTCTCTTATTGAAAAAGATGGAAGTATCGTCAACAGTGGATACCTACAGTCTGTGATGTTGCCATCTGGTCAACCCCACTCAGTTGAACATCGTGATACTGAGTCGGCAACACCGTTATCCTATGCCATCGTTGGGGGTAACATACGGATAATTGCATTGCTTATTTCAAAAGGTGCGGTGATTGAACCCTATAGTAAAGATCTGCTTGATCATGCGGTTTCTGCTGATCGAATTGACATAGTGAAGTTGCTGTTTAAGAACAATGCAGATCCGAGCAAAGCACCGCGTATATATGATGACGGTTCCGAAATGAGTGAATTACTAAAGTCGTATAATGTTCCATCAAGAGACATCAATGGATTCGATAAAATGGGATGGCCCCCACTGCCTTATGCTTGTCGTGGAGATAAGGGTGAACATCCAGATAAAGTGATCAGACTCCTGAAACTTGGGGCAGATATCAATGTTCAAAGTAGAAAAGGAAAAACCGCATTACATAGTGCCTCAAAGGCAGGTTTTGTCAAAGTCGTCAATTTATTAATTGAAAAAGGCGCGAAGATTGATGCAACTGATAACAGGGGTGAAACACCCCTGTTTGAAGCAATCCGTTCAACAATCAAAGATAGAGTAAAACTATATATAACGTTAGATACGCTTCTTACCAAGGGGGCAAACCCAAATTTCAAGAATAATAGAGGATTGACTCCTTTACAAGTAGCACAGCAAAAACAGAGAACAGACACCGATAAAATCGTTGAAATTTTGAAAAAACATGGTGCAGTATAAACTACCACATGCTATTAAAAGAATTCATAATCCAATATTCTGAAAAATGAAATCTGCATACACACGTGATGATCTCATCACAAACTTTATTCAACTCGGTTTAGAAAAGAATAATACGGTATTTATACATTCATCTTTCAAGAGTTTAGGACAAGTAGAAGGTGGTGCAGATACTGTTATTTCTGCTTTGGAAAATGTTATTGGAAAAGATGGATTGATCTTGATGCCGTCATTCAACCTTCTACCGACCTTAGAGGAACGCGTCCAAACGTGGAATGTTGACACGACACCGTCCACAGTAGGATGGTTAACAGAGTTTTTTCGACAAATGCCCGGAACATATCGTTCAGATAACTATTCACATTCTGTTGCAGCGCGTGGAAATGGTGCTGAAGCATTTGTAGCAGACCATCTAAGCACGGATGGTTACCAATCACGGTGGGATTATCCACCGTGGGGAAAGACATACGGTACACACTCCCCAATGTTCCGTGCTTATCGAGCCAATGGAAAACTCCTTATGCTTGGTGTCGACTATCATACATCAACCTATATTCATCTTGTAGAGGTTATTTATTTTAACAAACGTTTGACAAAAAATCCAGATGCAACTTTTATTAGCTTAAACCGTCCAGTACTTGGGGCATTCTGGGATTCACTTGGTAATTTGAACCGTGGTAAGGTAGGGGATTCTGACTGTCGTCTATTTCACATAAAAACGTATGTAGATACTCTCCTCAAAGAAGTAGAAAAGAATCCAAAGCAATATATTTCCTAAATATACACAATAGAAGTAAACAATTGATTTATGATGAATGATGACGAAATCCTAAGACAAGCACATTTGCTGCGAGAAGAAGCAACAAGTCTACTTCATAACGAGGGACTATTATCTATTCTTACAGCCTTTGGGAAAACCCGTGTCATCGGCAGCTACACATTAGACACAATGACATGGCGGGATATAGACATTAGCATGATACTTCCAGATGAACAGGATGTCAGTTTGTTTTTTGAAATAGGCAAGAGAATAGCAACAAAGTTTCAAATAACAAAAATGTCCTATTCAAATCACTTTATCCGCAATTTTCCTGGGTTTGACCACGGTTTATATTGGGGGACAATGCTACGATACAACAAGCAAGATTGGAAAATAGATATTTGGGGATATGGTGAAAATGACTTTAATACACACATGGCTGACTTTGACGTATTACACACTAACATTAAACACGCAGATCGCACTTCATTATTACGAATAAAACATGCAATATCTCAACGTCCAGACTATCGTGGTGATGTCTACAATAGTATGGCTGTCTATAAATCAGTGCTCACGGAAAATATATCGTCCGTAGCAGAATTTGACGAATGGATTAAAAGGAATTCAAATGCTAACACTTGAAGAAAAATGGTTCTTTGATCACCACGGTTTCATTATACTACGGAATGTTGTCTCACCAGAAGACATCCAATTAATGATTGAGTTAGGTAAACGTTGGCACGATATGAATTTAGAGGAATTGCCACCACCACTAACTTCTACCTCACGTTCAGGTAATGCTTCTCCAACAATAGCACACTGGATAAACAATGTCCAATACGGTGATAAAGTATTTCAACGATTAGTGTTGAATATTGAAATAATGCGTGTCATCATAGCATTGACAAGAGCTGCACCTTGTGTGGTAGACTGTGCCCTGACTAAAAATTATACAACATCTGATGACATCAATTTCCATGCATCTGGACAGGACTACAGTGTTGAAAATGACGAACCACGTGCTGGATTTATCAACGCAGGAACGTCATTGGTTGATGTTCCTGAAGGAACAGGATTTGTCTGTTTACCCGGCAGCCATAAACGTAACTTTGACCCTCCCGAAAATCTTTCCATATATGACGGACCTCCAACTGTTATCAACGTCCCTGTCCATGCTGGTGATTGTGTCATCTTCACAGAGGCACTATACCACGGTGGAAGACGCTGGACAGCAGAATATCCTCGCTTTACTGTCTTCAACCGATATATTGATAACGGATCCCATAACCGCTTTCCTATTGAATCACATAAACATCTTATTTCAGATGAAGTCTACGAACTCGAACAACCCGCGGTACAGGGACAAAAGAAACAGGTCGTTCAGCGTATCATAAAAGATCTGGAATCAACTCATACTATATAATCGTTGACCTTACCTTCTTATACCATTTCTAATAAATAAAGTGTCATTAGCTGAGGACTACTTGTAGGAGCGACCTTCTGGTCGCGACCGGTAAATCAAGAAATCAACGGTATGAACGCCTATAGGCGTTCCCCGGGTATGAATGCCGTTTAGGCATTCCCCCAAATCAACGGTATGAATGCCGTTTAGGCATTCACCGGGTCGATCCTACAGAAGAAAGATTTCCAATCAATAACAATGGTTAAATCCAGTAATGGGACAATAAATATTAGAATTGGTATAAGTTGCACTTAGAGCAGAATAAGAAGGATTGACTATTTAATCCTATACCGTTCAACAGCATCCATATCCAGTTGAATACCTAATCCCGGTTCGTCTGACAGATGAATCGCTCCATTTGTTAGATTCATACTACCACCAGATAGGTCATCAACTCGTATATGTGGGAGTTCATCTATCGGCATAGTGCAATTTGGTATTGTGCATACCATGTGTGCAGCGAAGGTAGATGCGACACAACAACCGAATGCAAAGCACTGCACCCATATTGGTATTTCTGCAGCTTCTGCTACAGCAGCACTCTTTCGGAGTCCAGCCACATTCCCTTGAGTATTAATCGCATCAACGGCATCTGCTTGGATGTTCCTAAGTATTTCCTGTATCCCTCCTACATGCCTTGCGACCGGTACATCGGTATGTTTCCTAAGTTCACTGTACCAAGACAGATCTTCAAAACGTATAGGGTCTTCATAGACTTCAATGTTATACGGTTGTAATTCTTCCGCAAGACGTATACCGGTTTCTAAGTCCCCAAATTCAGTATTTGGGTCAACCCGTAGCTCAAAATCAGGTCCACACGCGTCTCTGACTAACCGAGCAGTTTCAACAATAGTTGCACTTCTCGCTTTGAGTTTATGTACACGAAAACCTAAATTCGCAGCACGTTCTGATTCAGCAGCAGTGGCATCTGGTGGCATCGGTGGTGACCAGTAGGCAAGTTCAACGCTTTCCCTATGTTGCCGACCAATTAGTTTATGTGCAGGTACACCCAATGCTTGTCCAGCAATATCATAAAATGCAGATTGGAAGGTAAAACCTTCATCAGCAAAGTCGAAATCCCAAACATTCTTGCCGACATATCTTTCAGCAATTTGATCTGCTTGTTCAGTAATATCGCTATGAACAGCATTGCTTTCACCTAAACCAGTAATTCCTTCATCTGTATGTACCCAAATAAGGGTGGTCGGATAAACCATACCCGAATGTTCCTCTATCGCTGGTATAAACGGGATGGAAACAGTGCGGTATTCTATATCTGTTATTTTCATGAGGATGTTCCTCCATAAATATCATTTATATCCACATAGTATATACTTATAGTTTAGACAAAAAGAATGACGACATTTACTTATTTGTTTAGCATAGATTATCAAGAAACAATACTGTTTGTCAAGTCTCAACGGATAGCAACTAAAAACATATAAAAGACCTATATCCTAAAATAGATATAAAATCACATCAGATGAATATCTTATATGTGCGCAACCCAGAAACAGGTCCAATAATTGCCCATATACTACCAATCACATAATCTCCCAAAATCAATCCCAAAAATAACGGTGCTACGCGTCTATGTAACCTCAATCCACCGTGGCGTAATATCATCAACTTCAAGAACCACGCAACGAAAAAAGCAAACCAGAAGTAATCCATCGCAAAACTAATCGCAAGGGCATAACCAGCAGGATGAAAGGGCCACCACAAAAAATGCATCCTCATATACATCATTACAAAGGTCAGTAATGCACCAATTCCCATAAAACTCATACCTACCACATTCGGCTCAGATGGATTGTGTAACCACCTTTGTAGCCGTCCGAAAGATTCCCTTCCAACCCATCCTTTAAACCCTCCTGCTTTTGCAACCGCACCATTACGGTATGTAATATCAAGATTTGCCCAAAAAGTCGCTATTATACCAACTACAATAGCGATTAACATTGCCATCCACAAACGCCTGTTGCTCATCCTTGTTGATTCTGCTAACTTAAACGCTTCTATCTGGTTCGGCATCGGGTGGTTACGATACCCGCGATTGAACCAATAGAATAGCGACATAATCGTAAGGCTACTTGGATCAAATTGACGAGTCCCTCCTACCATTGCCATCATATCGTGCGGATTAACAAAATATATCTCATGTGGTGTACCGAGTTCCGCACGTACACGGGTGATAGCAAAGGAAAGTAGGAAATAGATACCAAAAAAGATTCCCGCTATCCATAACGCCATTCCAGCGATGTTCGCAAATATGCCTAATGCAATAACCGATCCGATGATACCTAACAATGCAGCGCGATATGACATTGGTTCATCTGAATCGTCCAAGTGGGTTCTAAAACCGAATGCTTTCTTCAATACCTCAATCAAATGACGACGGGTTACCCAAATTGCCAGAATGAATAGTGCGACCCATGCCCCGTATGCTTGTTCATTAAGTGCAGGAAAATAACGTGCTCCGAGTGCAGCAGCAATAACATATTCTGCTAAACGTACAACAAAGAAAAACCAACAGGAAAATGATAGATCTAACGGAAGGAAAAATGCTAATCCAACAGCAAAAGGATAGACTGAGATACGCGTCCCTCGAATAGCACTCCAAGGTCGTTCAGTGAAGATATTTTGGAATGCAGCAGTACGCTTGATATAAGGTATTTCTGGAAACTGCGGAAACAGATAGTGAATACCATTGATCACACCGATTGTCACAGCAATACTGAATCCTGCCCACATCATCCGATTTTTCAACAAACTGCTTCCACCTTCTTCTGAAAGATATAGCGGAAGCTGTATAATCGGATATGCTAACTTCTCCTGCTCTGTCCAACGCTTACGTACAAGCGTGTTTATACATAACATCATAAACATCATTATCAAGAAAAACAGACCCCAGAATAACAAAGGTTTTAACCAAACAGTAAAGTTGTGATTTGTATAGAATTTGGATTCGCCTTCATAGAACCCCTGCAGACTCTGTGGATCAGAAATGGTAAGCCAAGTGGGTAAATACCGAAAAAAGAGTGTCTGCCACTCGTTCTCTTCTGTTGCAAACCAAAAAGGATGTGCAATACTACCAAACATATTTTGCATCGTGTCGTGACCAGCAAACGTACACGAGATCGCTACCATGATATAAACAGTAAGCAACTCTCCTTGTTGTAGCATCCGTTCTGGTGCAATACGTTTCAACAGCACATTCGCAACAACACAAATAAACATAATGAATATCGGTTGTATAAAAAGTGGAAGGCAAGAACCATCGAGTGAATAGTATTTCACCTCAACTAATGTCATCCAATAGACATTGACAGGAATCAGCAATACACCTAACAGAAGTGCACGTCCTGTGATACCCGTAGATGATTGTGTGTTTCTATGAGTGACCATAATTACTTCAGTACGTTTGGGGGTATATGCTAACGGTAGGTCTTTACGATTTCTGATATGACAAGACGTCTGTTCTTCCAATTCAGACGGGCAGGCGGGATCAGATAAATACCATCAATTTGGATTGAATTCTGATTTCGGATCTCTTTAACCAAATCAAGTGTCAACTGCATACCAAGTTCTTTTCCAGCTGTATCTCCAAGGTCTCGGAACTTATCTACTATCAACTGAGGTATATAAAGTCCTAAATTGTCACGAAGATAGGAGGCACTGCGATAACTCGTTAAAGGTAAAATACCGTATAAAATTCTAATGTTGAGATGTTCTGCTGCTTGTTGGGCACGGACAATGTCTTCAAAAGTCCACACGGGTTGTGTGTATGCAAACTGTGCACCTTCTGCAACCTTATTTGTCAGGTGCTTAATGTGAGGGTCAAGGTTTTCTGCAATCGTATAGCCACCACCATAATAAAATCCACACGGGTCCCCGATAGACGATCCATCTGCAAGTTCACCCTGATTCAATCGCGATATCAATTTCATCAGTTGCACCGCACCTCGAACATCTGGGACAAGACTGGCTGATTCAAACGGACCTGCCTTCGGATGATCCCCAGATAGCGCAACTATCCCGCGTATACCCAAAGCCTCTGCTTCTAAGAGATGTGATTGGATGCTAATGAGATTACGTGATCGCGTCGTCCAATGAATGAGTGTGGGAATGTGAGTTTCCTGCTGAAGACGAAGTGCTGTTCCCACAGCACCGATATTAACCGCAGCACCTGAATTGTCGGTTACATCAAAAAGATCTACACCCAATTCTGCCATCACTTTCGCTTCTTTAAGCAATGCACGTAGCTGTGGAAACGTATTCGCTCGGGCTTCCACGCTTACAATCCGTTGACGAGTTTCAAATACTTGTTGGACAGGATTATCCCTCTGGGTTTTATCAGATGGAGAACTCTTGGGAAGAACAAAAATGCGTGTCTGTCGTTTTACAGGTTTTTGATCTGCAACAGCCGCTTGTATTCGGGCAATATACTCCGGGGTTGTACCACAACATCCCCCAATCATATTCGCACCAAGTCTAATCAACTTATGAACATAGTCGGTGAAGACATCCGCACCTACGGTATACGATACAGCTATCTCTCCCTGTTCAACCCTCGGATTACCTGCATTTGGTTGCACAACAAGTGGGACTTTGATGACAGGTGAAATTAGTTCCATTGCTTGAACAAGGTCATGTGGACCTCTACAATTAACTCCGACCGCATGGACACCGAGTTGTTCCAGTTCCTGAGCAAATACTCGGACATCCACACCCATTCCCACAGTTCCACCAGATATACCGCTAATCTCCACAACAACTGGAATATCATAAGTTAGTGCTTGTTTCGTGGCAATCGTCGCCTGTTTAGTAGACACAAACGTTTCCAAAATAAGCAAATCAACACCTTCGTCAACGAGAACATCCATTTGCTCTTTGAATAGTTGGCGAATCTGCTTTGATGTAGGCTCTACGGTAGGTTCGGATACATCTTCATCCTGAAATGTAATCTGTCCAACTGAACCAGCGATATAGCAAGTATCTTCAGCACCACTTCGTGCTAATTTAACTCCAGCGCGGTTGATCTCATCAACTTTATCACCATACCCATGTATTGCCAACGCTTCTCTATTCGCTTGATAAGTATTGGTTTGAATGACATCAGCACCTGCGGCGGCGTAAGCACGATGTATCTTGACGACTTCCTCCGCGTACTCATCAGAGATATTACATGCATCAACACAAGACAGGTAGACGGGAATTTGCTTCCTTAGTTCTGTTCCTATTGCGCCATCACATACCAAAATGCGTTGTGTTAATACATCAATGAAGGTGTCAGATGTTATAGATTTAGACATTCTATCCGTTCTTGATATATATCACAATATAGGTATCCCCGTGCCTCCAATTTTAGACACGGGGAAACTTGTGTAAAATAAAATAACTATTCAGTTGAAATCACTGCACAATTATTCAATAATATCTCCTGCCTTTTCTACAGGGATAAAGTAATAACCAAATATAATACACATCTCGTCTTCGGAGGTAAGTCCGAATTGTAGTGGTTCATTTATATCGTAGTTATTATGCGTACACTGGAATTTAAGTCCGTCGCCTACATCCAAGACAAGCACAGGATCATATAAGGTTATTGGTGCATCATCGTAAGCAATACTACGGTGTAACAGTTCTCCAGAGGAATTTTGAAAAATCTCAAACAATTCACCGTGTCTATGCATGTGTGATGTTAGGAGGAATACAAATAATTCGGTATCCGCATCGTGTCCCCGACGTTCCAATTCGTCTTCTACATACCATGTCAATGTAGAAACGCGCGTTGTCCCAGGTGGCACATTTATTGACCTATTAGACACAAATATCTCTACGGCTTCATACTTTACCTCTTCTTCTGGAATAGTATAGATATTGACATAAGTTTCACCAATCAGTGTCTCATCACCCAGAAGATTGATATAATGTGAATTCAAGTCATATACCGTATTCCCAGGTAACCGCAGACCGACACCTTCTGGAAACTCAAAGACTGTATCATCAGTCTGTGTACCAACGACGAAGAGTCTATCAATTCCAAAATTACCGAGTGTTTGTGGGTCATCTGGGTCAAGATCGCGAAATTCGTGTTCAGGATTCACGCCGATATTTGAGTCTACTCCTATTTTATGTATTCCGTTAGCAATACCCTCTTCTGTAAGACGATATACTATGAAATGGTGACTTCCAGACGGATAAAAAATCTCCACTCTGTTAATGAAAATATCACCTTCCACAGGCTGTCCATTTTCATCTTTGATCTGTGTCGCATAGAAAACTTCGCGTTCAGTACCGGGTTCAATTTTGAATGGTGGTAAATGAATTTGGTATCCTTCACCAGGTGGAGGAGGCGGTGGAGGATTAAATACTTCTTCAGGGTCACGAAGCACGCCTAAATCTCCAATACCAGCTATTTTGCCTTCCTGCGGGGCACCAGCAGCAATCCAAGTACGTATCGCATCTATTTTTCCCTTGTGAAGTGAACCTCCACCAAATGGCATGCGACCACCAAAATTAGGATTTTCAGGTCCCAATAACTTTGTTAATAGAAAACTATTGTCAGGATTCCCTGGATCAATCAACTTCATCCCAGCATCTGCAGCAGCAGTGTTTCTCGGCACACGATTTATTAAATCTTGATAGGATTGTCCGTAAATGAGATTCAGATCCGCTGAATTTGATGGTGGTGCATGACAAGCACTATTCACACAACTTTTATCAAAAATATTGTCCTGAATTTCATGATACGTCGAATTATCCTCCTGTTCAGTTTCACCGAAACGATTTGCCACGCGAACAAGATCAAGCACATTCACAACCCCATCACGATTCACATCAGGATTTTGTGCGGATGTTCGATCACCAGATTGTCCAAACGCATTCGCCACAAGTACAAGGTCAAGAATATTCACTTCTCCATCACTGTTCACATCCTCTAATAATGTGGAGTCATCTCCATGACCAAAGGCAATATACGTAAACCCACCCATAAATGACAATAGTAAAACAGTAAAAATCAATTTTATCTTCATATTCGGTTATTTAACCTCCAGTAATATACTAAATTATTATACCAAATCAGTCTCATTATTGAAAATCTTTGACTTTGAAACAAACCTATATTTTAGCAATGTCCACGCTGCAAAGAACCCATCTGACCAAAAGCGGAGTTTTTTACCCTCTTTTTTTGTCCGAGGAAAATATGAGACGGGTACTTCATGAATCTTGTAATCAGCACGTAAAATTTTCGCAGTAACTTCAGGACAAAACTCAAAACCTTCACATGTAAGATTTAACATCTTTATCAAATCGGTAGAAAATGCCTTATAGCCGGTAGACTCATCAGTAATGCGGCATCCATAAAGAAGATTTGTATACAAGGCAAGGATACGATTAGCAATAAAGTTGTGTAGACTCGCGTTACCTCTGCCTTCCAAAAAACGAGAACCGTAGACGACGTCTGTTTGTTCTTCTTCCAAAAGTTCAACTAATTGTATTATATCTTTGGGACAAAGCTCCATATCAGCATCTTGAATCACAACGACTTTTCCCTCTACGTGCGGTATTCCACTCCGAATAGCATGCCCTTTACCTCTATTCTCTTTGCAATGGACAATAGTTACATTAATATTGTCCCGTATCTCTTCAAGAATGGCATATGTTCCATCAGTTGACCCATCATTCACAACAATTATCTGTTTTTCTAAAGGTAGAGCCTGCACATTATCTAGTACCTGTCGGATCGTTTGCTCTTCATTATACGCTGGGATGAGTACAGATACTAACATTATGCATTTCTTATATGTATCAAAGATAAGTTTAAAAAACAAAACAAAAGACATTACTCTTTGAAAACTAGATGGAACATTAGAGTAATGATCTCACCATACCACCATCTGCTTGAATCGTTGCACCTGTGATATAACTTGCACGTTCTGATGCGAGGAAAACTACCAGATTAGCGAACTCCTCTGGATCACCAATTCTGCCAAGCGGGATATCAGCAGTCATTTTCTCAAGTGCGGCTTCAAAAGAAATTCCAGCCTCTTCAGCACGCACTGTTGCTAACTGCTTAATCCTATCTGTGAAAATAATACCGGGACATACATTATTTACCAATATTTTGTCCAGAGCAAGTTCAGTTGCAAGAGTCTTAGCAAAACCAATTACACCTGTCCGAGCCATATTTGATAACATCAAACCGTCTACAGGCTGTTTCACCGAAACCGAGGTAAGATTAATTATACGACCACCACCGCGTTCACGCATCGTAGGCACAACAGCACGGCATAAATTGATAGTGCTCATCAAATTCAGATGAACAGCACTCAGATAATCTTCTGATGATAAATCATCAAAACGACCGGCTCTGGGACCACCCGCATTGTTAACTAAAATATCAATACCCCCAAAATGGGATATTGTATTATTTATCAGAGATTCAACTTGATCAGGTTCACTTACATCTGTCGGTATTGCCAACACTTCGGTTTTAGTCTGTTCCCTAATTTCTTCTGCTGTTGCCTCAAGTGTATCAATGTTCCTGGCACAGATAGCGACTTTTGCACCTTCTTGTGCCAAACCAAGTGCTATTGCTTTACCAAGTCCTTTACTGGATGCACCCACAACTGCAATTTTATCCGTAAGTCCAAGATTCATATAGTTTTTTAGTGTAGTAAACTACTGGCTATCCTTTCAAAATGTGGAAAAGTTATTCCTTGATTAAGTATAATACTAATGCCACATATTGTCAAGCATAAACATGATATTGGGCAGGTTTATTTATGGTGAGCTTTGAAATTAAAGAAACACATTTTCTGTGGGAGCGATCTCCGAATCGCGATAAAACTCACTGATAATCGGGAATCGGAGTTCCCTCCTACAACTCAAAATGTCCTGTTAATTCTAAAGTTCACTATAGTTTGTGCCGTTCAGTCCGAGCCGGGCAAAAGGTGTACACACGTATACATCACCACAACCTCCTCCTTCTGCGTCTTCTGTGCCTCCAGTGATTCTGACAAAAACATACAACCCACCAAAAACCCTCTTTTCTTATCCCGGTGAATGCCTAAATGGCATTCATACCGTTGATTTGCAAATCCTATAATCCTGAAAATCCTGGTTCAGACAATTCCCAAAAAACTAAAAATTCGAAACATACATGAAACATGCATGAAACGTATTGTTCTAACCCCCATGTTTCCCTTCCAACCCACCCAACCACGTGTTATAATACTACCACTATGAAAAACAAAACAATCTATAACCCCAACATAACCGTATACGTAGGTCGGAGTGAGCAACGCGAAGTTCGAAATGTTCTTCTCATAGTCTCTTGTAGGTCGGAGCGAGCGAAGCGACCTCCGACATCTTACATTACCTTCTGTAGGAGCAACCTCCCGGTCGCGACCAGGAAATCAACGGTATGAATGCCTATTGGCATTCCCCGGGTCGCTCCTACAAGTAGTCTTCAGCAAATGGCACTTTATTTATTAGAAATGGTATTAGATATACAAAAAGGAAGAATAATCTTAAAGAAACATCGTTTGTAGCGTGTGATTTCTATGACACAAAAGTTATCTATTAGCTTCACATTCCACATAATCTGCGGTTATTTTTGCTATGTAACAAATTGTGTAGGTAGAATTGAACGATACAAAACCGAAAAAGGAGCATAAAAAAAAAGCGAAATTCGCGTCACATTCCTTATCCTGACTGAATTCTTTATGTCACAGGTGACGTGCAAAAGGTCACAATTTTTAGCACATACGGATAAACAATGTAAAGGTAAATTAACGGATATAGGTTTCGCTTCTCTCTACCCGACCTACAAGAGATTATATTGATTTGTGAAAAATAACTCAAGAAAAACCAAAAACTAAATAAACCTATCTAAATAAAGATTTAGTTGAAAACGCTAATCTATTCTGATAAACTGTATATACTGTCAAATATATTCTGTTACAGTTGAAAAATAGGAGAAAACATGCATCAACTTTACGACACACAACCACCCAATCCACCTTCACGGGCAATACTTGTCGGCATAAGACTCCGAGATAACCTACTTCACGAAACAGAGGAATCTCTACAGGAACTGCGACAACTCACAGAAACAGCAGGAATTAAAGTCGTTTGTGAAACAATACAACACCGCAATGTTCCGAATCCAACATATTTTATAGGTGAAGGCAAGGTTGAAGAACTAAAGGGTGTGGTTGAAGAACTCGAAGCGGATGCCATTATATTTGACGAAGAATTGTCACCGGCACAAACACGTAACATTGAAAACACACTTGATATTGCAACCGTTGACAGAACAGGACTTATCCTACAGGTGTTTGCCCAACGCGCATTAACAAGTGAAGCGCGCCTACAAGTAGCATTAGCTCAATTAGAATATGCATTACCACGACTCACACGTATGTGGACACACCTTTCACGAATTGCAACCCGTGCTGGCAGCGGTAGCGGGGCATTACGTGGTCCCGGTGAAACGCAACTCGAAATGGACAGACGGTGGGTTCGTAGACAAATCGCTCATGTCAAGAAATCATTAGCTACCGTTGAAAAACGCAGACAAGTTCAACGACAAAATCGTTCCGACAAAATCAAAGTTTCACTTGTTGGCTATACAAACGCAGGAAAATCTACACTCTTTAACACACTCACAGGTGAGAACGTATTAGCAGAGAATAAATTATTTGCCACCTTAGATTCAACAACACGAAGGGTTCAGTTACCTGATAATCAAACCATTCTGTTGAGTGATACAGTCGGTTTCATAAATAAGTTACCCCACCAACTCGTTGCAGCGTTCAAAGCAACGTTGGAAGAGGTAACAGAAGCAGATATGTTGCTACACATCGTTGATATCAGTCATCCAGAAGCAGAAGCACAAATATCCGCTGTAGATAAAGTTCTTACAGAAATAAGTGCAGATGATATACCGATGTTAATGGTATTCAACAAAATTGACCAACTTCAGAAGGAAGACCAATTACATATCCTACAAACACGTTACAAAGAAGCAATCCCTATATCAGCACAACGCGGAGATGGCATCTCGGACTTAACACAAACATTAGCGGAACGTTTCGCCTCACACGGGGCAATGCTCGACCTTCAGATCCCATATAAAGATGGCAAAGTCTTGGATCTACTCTATAAGCATGGTACAGTTCTTGGAACGGAATATGCTGAAGATGCAGTTCACGTCAAAGCTCGTTTGCCGAGTCGCTATCTAAAATCAGTATCACAATTCACAATGACTCCTGATAATGTATGATGAAAACTACACCATTTTCCAATGTAATGTAAGGATACACAATTAGTATGGGATGGTTAGACAAAGTTGAAGTCGGACACGACTTACAGATCTGTCCAGATTGTGATCGAGAATATGAGGTGCTACAGCAATTTTTGGGAAACACAAGTAACAAACTTACAGATTGGATAGATGATATATTTAACGATGCATATTATGTTGAACTGCGATGTCCACAATGTCTTGAAACGCGCTACCTATGCATACAAACATTAACATCAAATCAGTTCTACACAGAAAAGGAGAAACAAATCAACAAATGAAAATAGGTGTTACACAAATCATTCTTGGAAATATGTCACTGGATGATACACTTACACTTTGCCAAGATGCAGGTTATGATGCAGTTGAACTAACCTTTGGCGAAGGTAAAGACACAGACATCAACATGAGTGATACTGAACTAAAAGGGATCGCTGCAAAATGTGAGGCTGTTGGTGTTGAGATTGCGAGTATAACCGCAGGTTATGCAAATCGTGGTAATTTACTCAGTCCTGATGTTGAACAACGTAATAACGGAACTAAATCCCTCGCACGCGGTTTAGAAGTCGCAGGTGCACTTGGAGTCGGAGGGATATTACTACACCCAGGACAACTCAGCGTTGAAGGAACATACCAACAGGTGTGGGATAACCTCGTCGGTATTCTAAAAGACCTGGCACCCTCAGCAGAAGAATATAATGTCGCAATTGGGTTGGAAAACGTTTGGAACAAATTCCTACTTAGTCCAAAAGAAATGAGAGAAATTGTTGATGAAATCGGAAGCGATTGGGTTGGAACATATCTTGATACTGCTAACATGATGGCTTACGGGTATCCAGAACATTGGATACGTGAACTTGGGGATCGTATCAAACGCGTGCATTTCAAAGACTTCTCACGTGGACAACACCGTTTTACAAATCTCTTGGATGGTGATACAGATTGGGCAGCAGTCATGGACGCGTTCCGTGCTGTCGGCTATGACGGATATGTCGTTCACGAAGTTGGGGGAGACAGAGAAGCACAAATTGATCTCGCAAAACGTATGCGAAAAATAGTAGCTATGTAGTGGTAAAAATAAAAGCGATGGTTTCACAACCATCGCTATATGCCGGAGGTCGGACTTGAACCGACATGGACCTAGGGTCCGCTGGATTTTGAATCCAGTGCGTCTACCGATTTCACCACTCCGGCTAAATATAAAATAGACTAATGTTATAGGGAAATCACTCGGTGTTCAGAACAATTCTACCTGTTTAATATAACACATTATTGGGGTATTGTCAATAAATTATGGCGCAACAACGAAAAGGTCTTGCAACAGATAGTATCTTTCGACGGATTATTGACGCAGTACTGGGGTTCTTGGGGTTATTGCGCGAGAAGGAAACTTGGCAAGCTATTGTACGATGGGGTTTATGGCGCATAATACCCAAACGCCGACGTATCCTAAAATTAATGCGAGAACTTAATCCACTTCTTGAGAATGCACCACCAGAAATGCATTCTCTCCGTGATGAAGTATTTTCAAAAATCTGCCTTGAACTCAAACCACAAGACCAACAAATACTCGTAGATATACTAAACCATGTTGAACAACCAATTGGCTATGAACAGATTTTTTTTACATCTCTCTATCCGGTCTTAGTCAAGAGAGATCTGGAAGCAATTCCAATCCACACTGAAGAACATCATCAACTCCATGTGGAAATTGGATATTTTGGACACAACGAAGATTACTTTTTCTGTGTTTTTGAGATTGATAGTGAAAGACGGATGTCACTCAAAACACCATTAACTGTCCGTGAAGACCAACGCGATGACAAACGATTCGTTATCTACACACTCGGATGTGCAGGACTCGTTGAAACAGACTTCGCAGCCTATGCTGAACAGTGGCTCCTAAACGCACCACGTTTATCAATCGCACTACCACTACTCGCAACTGCTTATGCAGAACAGTGGATACTTAATACCCGTATTTATTTCTCTCACATATTAAATGATTTGAAAAAAAGGAACTATAAAGTTACAGCAGAGGCAATACCTGATTTTGAACGGGAGAGGTTGTCAATATTACGCCGTCTCTCCCTGATCCGATTAGAAAAACGTCAATTTCAGTCCTCACGCCGAAATCGTTGAGATAAATACCGGGTTCTATAGAAAAACATATACCTTCAATAAGCACGCGTTCATCTCGCGTTTCAAGGTTATCCAAATTAACACCGTTGCCATGTATTACAGTACCGATATTGTGTCCAGTTCTGTGAATGAAATATTCTCCATAACCTTTTTCGGTAATATATGCGCGTACACAATCGTCTACTGCATAACCTGGTATCGGTTCATTCGCTTCCCATTTATCACGGATGAATGCAACTGCTCTATCACGTGCCTCTTTGACAATATCAAATATTTCAACGTACCTTTCAGGAACTTCTGTACCCGCATAAGCAACCCAAGTTGTGTCTGCGAAAACCGCATCCGGGTCCTTCTGTTTTGCCCATAGATCAATTAGGATAAAGTCCCCCTTTTTAATCTGATTCGACCGGGTAACAGAAGGGGCATAATGTGGGTCACCGCTGTTAGCATTAACAGCAACAATTGGAGGATGATCTGTTACTATACCCATTAAATCAAATTGATCAAGAATCTGTTGCTGAACGTCATACTCTGTGATGGATCTATTTGCCTTTAACTGGTCACCAATCCATGAGAATGCATAGTCTTTTGCTTGTAGCACTTGTTGGGCAGACTTGAGATGTCCCTCATACTGTGCATCGGATAACCGTGCCTCCACATATTGGGCAAGTTCCCCAGACGAATGGACTTCAACACCGAAACCTTGCACCCACTCCATTGTGCCTGCATCTACGCGTGAGATATAAGGTATGGATCCATCAGGAGAATATTCCATCGCAACAGACTTCACACCGGAAAGGAGTTTGGGCATCTCTTCGTTGAGTTCCTGCCAACCAGCATATAGGGATACGTTCCCTAAAACATCAGTAAAGTTTGATGTTTCTATCCGATGAATTAGCCAATGCGGTTCACCTTCTGCAGGAATTAAGCAAAACCAACGACGTGTGATGTGTGCACCAGATAAACCTGCAACGTTTTGTGATATAGGGTTAATTCCTCGAAAATCGTAAAGTAGCCATGCATCAAGATTTAATGTTGTCAACGCATTTTGGATTTCTGATAATTTCATAACAATCATAGTAACAAAAACATGTTACATTGTCAAAGGATATTTGTAACACGAATCGAAAACATGACAGAACACTTAATACAAATCAAAATAATATGAGGACAAGTAAATGAATTTCAATTTTAGTGGATTAAATATGCCAGGTCTTATGAATTTAGGTATGGTTTTGGTAGTCTCTTCTTGGATTTTGTTTGCTATAGTACATCTTACCTTCGCAAGTGCAGTATTCAAAGATGCTCAACTGAATAGAAATCGTCTATTTGTATTGCCGGGAGTATGGTATATAGCAACACTACTCGGAGGAGTATTTGTAGCAGCTGTTTATTGGATAATGCATCACTCAAGTCTTAATACATCAAATACAAAATCCCAATCAGATTCGGATAATTCTACGATTTTGTAAGATACACATATTTCTTTTTTTCAATAAGGTCTTGATAAACATCATACAATAAGAAAACCCGTAACGCTGTCAAATTACGGGTTTGAGAATGATTGCTGGATTATGTGTATATTACTTTGATGTAGACTTCAATTTTCCCCATGTAGTTGCCAATTTACCATTTGGATCAACTGCAAAAAATGCTGAATTCTCGCCAAGGTAATTAAGCACATTCATCGTGAGTTTTCTCAGGTTATCACTTTCTGGTGACTTTGTGTCTGTGTAGACACCGTTATGATGTCCAAGTGTGATGATTTTACCCTCATCAACTTCATATTCAACAAACGGACGTTCACCGGCACCTGCACCACCACCACGTGTTTTTGTGCCAAGTATATTGCCAGCAGGTGGTGCTGCTTTGAAATTGATGAAATCTGCTGAAAAACCCGCTTGATCCATGCTGGTAAGAAAAATCGGTTTACTTGTATCAAAACCTTTATAGACAGGATGATCTTTGAAAACTGCAGTCGGATTAATACCTATCTCTGGAGGACCTTTACCAAGGGGTTGCAATACGCGGGCATTACCACCATCATCAACACCCATGTCAACGACATATTTCAGACCAAGTGCTGATAGAAATATGCCACCACCCGCTTCTACATAATTAAGAATAGCCTTTTTTGTACCGTCTGCAAGAAATGACGCGGGCAACTGATTTGTTTCTGTGTAAAAAAGCCATAACACAGCATAGTCATCTAATTTTTTAGCGGTACCACCATCTGTCTTAAAAGTACCACTGTTGTCTGCTACAAGTAATGTCGTTGGATATTCATCGTTTACCCAATTGTAGGCAGCTTCCTCAACTTCCCCGAGATCGTTGCTTCCTGCTAAAAAAGCGACAGTTACATCAACTGAATACGCAGGCAAAATCACAATCACTGAAAAGAGGAACATTATCAGCAAGCATTGAAATGTTATCGTATGTCTCATAATCTTCATCTCCTTCATCTGTTTGTTATAAAGTATCATGTTATTAGTCATATTGTCAACGCAATTGGTTCGGTTTTAAATACACCATAAGAAAATGGAAATAGGGTATAATCAAACAACAACATATTTGTAGATAGTTAATGTACGAGAGGAGAGAGCTAAATGTATAACGCTGACAAACATTTTGAAACTCTATACGGTACCGTCACCAGAAAATATGAATTCAGAGAAACCACTCGAGAAGGTATGATAGCATGGCAATCCAATTTTCGTCCTGAATTACGGGAAATACTCGGTTTAGATAACATGGAATCTGACCTTGATGGTTATACCCCAAAGGCAGAACAATTAAATGTCTTGGATCTTGACGATCACATTCGAGAAAATTGGTATCTATGGGTAGAACCAACCGTGCCATTACCGTTTTATCTGATACGACCAAAAGCAATTGAAGGAAAACTACCTCTAATTCTTACGCCACACGGTCACAATCATCCGCATATCTATGCTGGAATCGCACACTCAGAAAAAGAGGAGCAAGAAATGTTGGAAGGAGAACGCGATATCGCACGTCAGGCTGCCGTTGAGGAAGGTTACATCGCAATTGCTCCAACAACACGCGCATTCGGTGAAACTCGCACAGATGCTGATAAGAACAACAATAACACTCATTCATGCCGTCATCAGTTAGTGCATGACATACTCGTTGGTCGCACACCGATTGGCGAGAGAGTATGGGACATGTCACGATTGATAGATTGGGCAATCGAAAATCTGCCAATTGATGCAGAACGCATTGCAATCACCGGTAACTCTGGTGGTGGAACGGTTTCTCTTTTCGCTGCTGCGTGTGAAACGCGTATCGCTGTAGCAGTACCGAGTTGCTACTTCTGCACCTTTGAAGGTAGCATCGGAACAATCCGCCATTGTGAATGCAACTACGTTCCCGGTGTAATGCGGTTAGGTGAGATGTACGATGTCGCAGGATTAATCGCACCGCGTCCATTTTGTGCTATTTCTGGTAAAGACGATCCGATATTCCCAATTGGTCACGTTAAGTTAGCTTACGAAAAGTTGAAGGAAATTTACACGGTCGCAGGTGTTGGAGATAGGTGTGAGCTGTATATTGGTGAAGGAGGACATCGCTATTACAAAACGGGTGCATGGAACTTTGTCCGACGCTTTTTTGCTGTATAAACTATACTATATCAACCTTGTATAATTGCCCAAACCGTTCTCAAGATGATCTTTATATCTAAAGCAATTGACCAGTTTTCGATATAATAACGATCAGAATTAACACGATCTTCAAGGGATGTATTTCCACGAAAACCGTTGACTTGAGCCCAACCCGTCATACCCGATTTGACGCGCTGTCTGGCAAGATAGTGTGGGATAGATTCTTGGAATGTTCCAATCAAACCTGACATCTCTGGACGCGGTCCTACAAGACTCATATCTCCTTTAAGGACATTGAGAAATTGTGGTAGTTCGTCAAGGCTCCAGCGTCGAAGAAACTTACCGAGTTCAGTTTGCCGTGGATCATCCGTTTTTGCCCATACATGTCCGATATTTGCCTCTGCATCAACACGCATTGAACGGAATTTGTATATGTTGAAACGCTTGCCTGCTCTACCAACACGTTCTTGAAGGAATATCGCTTTACCGGGAGAGGTAATACGGATGACTGCTGCAATTATTAGCATCAAGGGACTTAACACAATCAAGGCAAACAGACTAAACACGATATCAATTAGCCGTTTGATGATTCCACTTACACCTTGCATCGGCGTCTCACGGAGTTGAAGCACAGGTTGCCCTTCAAAGAAGGTTACTGCTGACCCACCTGTGATAAATTCGGAGAGTTCGGGTAGCACATTGATCTGAATCGGTATTCCTTCGCATGCGTACATTATCTCCATAATGGTATCATTTGACACTGATGGGGATACGATGTATAACATGTCAAGACGGTGTTCTTGCACGATCTGTAGTATCTCTTCACTACTACCGAGATATTCTCCCTCTGAATCATCAGCACATTTTTTCTGGACGGTGTTTGCCCCATCAATCAGACCTACTAATTTATATCCACTATTCTGTCTCACACTCAACGCGTCAATAAACTTACTACCGCGTTCGTCATAACCAACGAGTGCTATACGACTTACACCAACTCCGTGTGCCTGAATAGATTGACGAAATCGGAAAAGCACAAGTCTAATCAGAAACAGGAATACAAAATTGAAACAAGTTCCAAGTAACATTACCCAACGTGAATAGGGGACGTGATGGTATATGAAAAAGAGTGCTGCTAATGTTCCAATCAGTGCGATGCAAGAGGCTTGGGTGAGTCTCCAGAAAGATAACAGTGTAGCATTGTCTTCCTGACGATAGAGTTTAAATCCATTCAGTGTTACCATCCAAATAATAACTGTCACTGGTATCAGTCGAATATAGTCATTAAAGGGTGGTGTGCCTCCTTTATGTAATGCTAACGTATCAAGCAAACCTGATTCAAATCGTATCCAATATGCGACAACAATTGAAGTAGCAATGAAACAGAGGTCACATAATACTGTGAATAATATTAGGAGATGATCAAGTGTCTTTTTGCTCATGAAGGATTATTTAAGTGCATATTTCTATTTTGGTCTAAACCTTACTGTTGTGAATGTTATTGGACGATTATTTATTATACCTTGTTCCATTGTAGAATTCAACATAAGTGTTAAATCCAAAATATACCTACATTATGTCAGGTTATTTTATGAACTTTACTGAATTATTGTTGATAATGTGGTATGCTATTTCTACATTTGAAAGGAGATACCCATGTCAAATAAACTGAAGGTTGGGATTGTCGGGGCACATCGCGGGAGTTCTTATTTTCAACCGTTTAGTACCATTACTGAAACTGAGGTCACAGCAGTATGTGACATCAATGAGGCAACACTCCAAAACGTAGCAGATCGGTTTAATGTTCCACAGCAATTTACAAATTACAGTGATATGTTAGATGTTGTTGACCTTGTTGTACTTGCTACACCTGAGAATCTTCATGTTCCGCAGTCAATAGAAGCATTAGAAGCAGATAAACATGTCATCAGTGAAGTGACAGCTGCTGTTAAGTTAGATGAATGTTACGACCTTGTACGAGCAGTACGTAAGTCATCTGCAAAGTATACAATGGCTGAGAATACTTGTTATTCTAAGCACAATGTACTAATCCGTAGTATCGTAGAGGAAGGGCTGTTTGGTGATGTGTATTTCGGTGAAGGAGAATATCTACATAACATCAAATCGCTTCATCATGATGCAAGTGGCAATCCGACGTGGCGTTATTATTGGCAGGTAGGTATCAATCGCTGCAATTATGCGACACATAGCCTTGGTCCAGTCCTCCAGTGGTTTGGTGAACGCGTGGTGAATGTCTGTTGTCTTGGAACAGGTGTTAATACTGATCCAGAGCATGCAATGGAGGATACGGTGATGATGCTTTGTAAGACTGAAAGTGGAGGTTTAATCAAGATTCGGATTGATATGCTCTCAAACCGTCCCGCAAACTCCTATTTTAGTCTTCAGGGTACAAAAGGGTGTTATGAGAGTTCTCGCGGGTTCGGTGGACAACCCAAGATATGGTTAAATGAGTTTGAATCAGGAGAGCAGTGGAGACCACTCGGTGAATTAGAAGGGAAATTCTTACCGGAACGGTGGAAAAACCCACCTACTGAAGCAGAAAATATTGGAGACCTTGGTGAGTATTTCAAGGTGCGTGATTTTGTTGATAGTATCCTCAACGATACTCAACCACCGATTGATGTGTATACTGCAATGGATTATACGGTGCCTGGGTTGATTTCAGAGGAATCTATAGCAAAGGGTGGTGATCCGATAGAAGTACCAGATTTCCGTGAGATTGAGTAGTCTCTTCCGAGAATAATCTAATTTATTCAGGAACGACATCTTTATCTACAGGATTATATACGAGTCCGCAACTACTACAACGGTATCCACTTTCTGGCTTGGACTCCACAACAGGAAAAAGCATGCCACAACAAATTGGACAAGGTTCGTCAATTTCCATTTCTGCCTGTTCCATTTCACCGGAACGATTTTCAAATTCAACAAGCATGTATTTAGTATCTCCTTAGTGTAGTATCAATTTCAGCTGCCCATTGATCAATTCCACCTATTAGGTTTTTTGTGTCGGTAAACCCATTTTTTTGAAGGTATGCGGTTGCATATAGACTACGTTGTCCGTGGTGACAGTAAACCACGATCTCTTGGTCTGTTGGAATTTCATCAAGATGTTGCGGTAATGTGTTGAGAGGTATTAGTTTTGCCCCTTCAAGATGCACAATATCGTATTCATATTGTTCACGTACATCCAGCAATAGCATATCCTCATTTCGGTCTACTTTTTGCTTTAATTCTTGCGTAGAAATTTCAGGAAGTGAATGTTTCGACTGCATTACTCAGCATCTTCCTCGTTTTGTGTTGGCGATAATGACGCGCACTTAGGACACGGACATATCTCGCGCAGAATTTCAAATGGATAGATGCCAGTATTGTGTCCATCATCCCAATTGAATTGGAGTGCATAACGACCCACTAACTGTATATCCAGCGGTTGAATATCATCAGATACTTCTATCAAATCTATATCTCCATCACCTTGTGGAGAAAACAGCGAATGAACATCCTTACCTTCGTGCCTGATGATGGCACATTCAGCACAAGGACACATCTGTCTGAGATAACTATATGGGAACCAACTTTCATGACCATCCTTCCATTCAATCTGAAAAGCGTTCCCATGTTTTTTGAGAAGTTTCGGTTGAGTGATTAGGTTCATGAGGATACGGTACGCAAAATATAATTACTTTTGTTAGAAGATACCGAGTTCGTCTCTTGCCTCTTCGCTCATTAATTCGGGTGTCCAACGCGGTGTCCACACCACATTGACGTTAACCTCTTCAACACCGTCCATCTGCTGGGTTACTTGCTGCGTTCCATTGACAATCTGTCCACCAGCAGGACATCCAGGACTTGTTAGGGTCATTGTAATATCAACGGTTGTCTCTTCAATATCGACTTCATAAATAAGTCCCATATCAACGATGTTAATACCGATTTCAGGGTCAATAATTTGTTTGATAGATTCCAAAACAGATTCTTCTGTTACCATTTGATTTTCTCCTATTGTGAGATAAGACAATTTGCTCAGATGAAGTAGTAGTTAATCGATGCTAACCAATATATCGCCGTCTTCAACCTTGACTGGAAAACATTCAATGTCTTCAATTGCAGGCATACAGAGGGCTTTTCCAGTTTTAACACAAAAACGTGCACCGTGACGAGGACATTCTATCTCATCCCCATTCAATAAACCTTCACCTAAAGGTCCACCATCATGTGTGCATACATCTTCCATCGCGTAAAATTTTCCTTCTACGTTAAAGAGTAGCACAGGAACGAAATCTACTTCAACTAATTTTTTCGTGCCGGGTGGCACTTCATCAACTTTAATAACTTTATAGAATTCTGCCATCTGTTCCTTTCCTATTCATCTTCTTCTCCTGGCCATCCTTTGATACCGTAAGCACCAGCCTTGAGAACCTTCAGAGCCAATAATGCACATTTTACACGTACTGGACCTAACGGAATGCCGATCATATCCATAATATCATCTCTTGTGAGTTGCTTAACTTCTTCAAGAGTCTTACCTTGTATTTTCTCTGTGAGCATGGAGGCTGCAGCTAAGCTAATAGTACAACCATGTCCACAGAACCGGACCTCTTTAATAGTCTCATCCTCCACAAGTAGGTCCATCCGAATGGTATCTCCACATAATGGATTATCTTCTTCATGGGAAATATCAGGATCAGGTAATGTGCCATAATTGCTGGGATTTTCATAGTGGTCAAGAAGTTCTTCTTGATATATATTCATTTATCTCTCCGTATCATAATTGTCTGTGCTTTTCGTAGACCATCACATAAACGATCTATATCATCCTTCGTGTTGTACAAGTAAAAACTTGCACGAGCGGTTGCTATTACATCTAACTTTTTCATTAGTGGTTGCGCGCAGTGGTGTCCTGCACGGATTGCCACATCATGTGTATCCAAAATACCGGCTACATCATGCGGATGGATACCTTGTAAATTAAACGAGATAACCCCTGCTTTCTGATGTGGTTCCGGTCCATAAATTGTTATACCTTCAAAATCCTGTAGCTGTGAATGTGCGTATTTTAGGAGTTCCTGTTCGTGCACATGAATTGATGCTAATCCTGCCTGCGTAATATAGTCTACCGCACTACCGAGTCCAATTGCTTCAGCAATGCTTGGTGTGCCTGCTTCAAATTTTGCAGGAACGTCTGCATAGGTTGAGATGTCACGTTCAACAGACCTAATCATTGATCCGCCACCGAGAAATGGGGGCATTTCTTCAAGCAATTCTAACTTACCGTATAGCACACCGACTCCTGTCGGTCCACACATCTTATGTCCTGAAAATGCAAGAAAATCACAATCCAATTGTTGCACATCAACATGGAAATGCGGAATAGACTGTGCTGCATCTACCATCACCTTTGCTCCAGCAGCATGTGCTGCCTCAATAATAGATTGAATTGGGTTAATTGTACCGATAACATTAGAAACATGTGTAATTGCCACCAATTTGGTCTTTTCAGTCAATATATCGTGTAGTTGTGTGAAGTCAAGTAATCCCTTGTCGGTTATCTCAAGAAACCGCAGCGTTGCCCCTGTACGTTGTGCCAACATCTGCCATGGAACAAGGTTACTATGGTGCTCAAGTTCCGAGAGAACGATTTCATCTCCTTCGTGTATATTGATACTCCCCCAACTATAGGCTACAAGGTTGATGGACTCCGTAGTATTCCGTGTGAAGACAACTTGACTTGTCCGTGGTGCATTGATCAGTTGTGCGACTTTCTGCCGTGCTTTTTCGTATTGGTCTGTCGCCTCTTCTGAAATCCTATATATGCCGCGATGGATATTTGAACGATAGGTATCATAATAGGCATCCATCGCTTCTACGACAGGGTGCGGTGTTTGTGTTGACGCAGCACTATCGAGGTATGCAAATGAGGTGTCTGTGAAGATAGGGAAATCCTCACGAATGGCTTTAACATCAAGTGGACGATAGTCGGAGGTTTGCATTGTTATTTTACCTATTTTGTTTGAACCAGCATTTACAAGATTATAGGATTATCACGATTAATCGGGTTTCGCAAAGTCAACTCGATTACAAATGATTCACTACGGTTCCATAACGTAATCTACGAGATGTCAGTGATTTCTACCAACGATTCGCCTTCTTGTAAAAGCAATAAAGCTTTTGGGAAACTCAGGAACAGGATCTTACGCATTTGAGCGTTTGTTGTATTACCACATCTTATCCAAATGAGTTGTGGTAGCGGACCAAGTTGATCCAACAATTCAACGAAATCGTGGTCTTTGTCATCACAACTGCTTCTGTCTCACGAGCCGCTAAAAATATGTCTCTATCACTCGCTTCTTGAAATTTAAGCCATTGGACTGAAAATGCATCTACAGCAAAAGTATTCTTGATCCATGGCGCAAGTGCTGGAGAGAGTTGAGCATCTATCCAAAATTTCATACAGTAATCACTGGGTGATTTGTTTTACGAATCACCGGGGGATCAATTTTATGTGTAGCGAATTTGAGGCATGCCACAATATCATCGGAATTAAGGTCTGGCATCTCCTGAAGAATCTCTTTAAAGGAGAGTCCGCTGGCAAGTAAGTCTAAAACATCTGTCACCCGAATCCGCATACCTCGTATGCAAGGTCTGCCGCCACACTGCTCTGGATTCGAAGTAATTCTCAATCTCAAGGTGAAATAGTTCCTCGGTTTAACACAATCAGTTCCATCTGAATAGACACTGTCAGGCACAAAAAAACTTAGATTAGTAGACTTTTCTAATTTGTTGCATATTTTTCCACAGATTTTAAAGTCACGTTCGGTGTCGGGGGTGGTTACTTTTATGTATAGCACATCGTCCTTAGAACGATTTTCATCATATTCCAGATAATCATACTCTTTTAGAATTCGCTTGAGAGTCTCTACGATTTTGGGATTTTCCGATACTTTCATAGGACGCTCCTTAATCTCAATATAAACAATTTTGGAACTAAGGTGTAAGTTAGGTTATCCGAGCATTGTCTGAACCAGCATTTACAAGATTATAGGATTATCAGGATTATGTTACGGATTGGTGTGACCAGAATAAGGAGAAGCCAAAAACACTTCACACTTTATCAACTATTTCTACTTTTAGTGAGACATTAAGATCGTGTGCAATTCTTTCAAGATATCTCCTTTTCACATCTGTACTAATTTCTTTCCAAATGTAATGTTCACCAATCTGAACACCAGTTTTATCATAATTAGGAAAATTGTCTTTTGATACTATAGTCGGAGCAACAGACATTACCTCATCAAAACCTAATTTTTCTATTGTTTCAAGAAAAGTATCTGATGCATTTGATTGCTCAATCACTTCTCCATTGTTCATAGTAACTCGTAAGCGAGTAGGTGGTATTGGTGATTTTCGTATAGGTTGCCGAGATGTACTTGGAGGTGTAGGTGTCACCTTATATTGTTTAGAAGTAGTAGGTATTACTTCAATTTTCGACTCGGTCTCCCTTTTTAAGCTTTTCAAATACGTTAATATCTGTTCAGGTGTAGGTCTAGCTTCACATAAACTTTCTGTTTTGCCTGCCATTGCTTCTATTAAGAACTCGGAAAATCCATCTTCGTCGTGCAATAATTTACTCCATGCCTCTGGTAAACGTGCCTCAATCTCGCGTTGTTTAGAAACGCTTTGATAGTCATTTTTAATTGCAATAATTGCGTTCCCTTTTCGGACTGCTTCATAGTTCAGGTATCTGTTAAGACGTTCTATACTATCTGCACTGTCGCTTTCAAGTAGATCTAATTCGTATACTTTCCGTTCCCTAAATTTTCCTTCACCTGTTGAATGAAAAAATCGCCATATCCGACCATCAGTAAGAATTGCAATTGGTACTCCCTCTCGAAAAGCGTATCCAAATAACTGTTCTTCTGCTCCATCAAGATTCCCAACTTGTTTTACCTCTATAAAAACACGCGCCTTTTCTGGTGGATGACACAACGCAAAGTCCACTCTCTGTCCTCCGACTCCGTATTCAGGAATGAAAATCTTTGGAGTGAATATTGGCCAATTCAATGCATGGAGTAGTCTACGCACAATTCCGTCAGAAACTGCAGCTTCATGTGAAAACGCACCTTGTTTTAACTGATTTCGTATATCGTCAATATGTTCCTTAAGTGTCATTCTTATACTATATACCTTCTATTCTAACCGTATACCCTCCTTAAAATATAAGTTATATCACAGGAAGTAGCGCGCTTAGACAGCGCGCATATCATTGTATTAATGAGATAAATTTACCGACTCGGGAAGCCGATATTGACAGGAGCAGTATCGTGGCTTTCACATGCCTGATCAGTTGGCACTTCTGTTTCTGCTTCGTTTGGTGTAACAATTCCTTCTTCAAGCAGATATGCTTCCACTTCATCACCGCTGACATCAGCAAGTATGATGTCGTCAATTTGGACACACGGTTGGTAAGGTTGACGTGTCTTTTGTACCATTTCACGATAGTTTTCTTCGACGTTGATAATATCTCTGTCTTCGTATTTCAAATTGTATTTGTCGAAAATGGCACGGACACCGTTACTCCAGCCACAGACAGGTTTCATATATGCAATAATTGTGGGTTGACTCATTGTAAGTGACTCCTTCTAATTTTGGCAACGTCTGATGACGTGCATGTTTACTGTCAGCATACAAAGTATGCTATTTTTCCAATTTAAGTGAAACAAATTCTTGCATTTCTTCTCGGACAGCATCCAAAGGGATACGTTCCATGACAGGTTCAAAAAACCCATCCACAATTAGTTTTTCTGCCATATCATAGGGTAAACCACGACTCATCAAGTAGAATACTTGTTCTTCGTCAATTTTACCTGCTGTAGCACCGTGGGTACAACGAACTTCATGTGCTTCAATTTCTAATCCGGGCAAGGTATCTGCATGTGCGCGTTCACTCAGTAGTAGATTGTCATTTTTCTGATATGCATCCGTATAGTTTGCATCAGGGTAAACATAGATGTTTCCTCCCCAAGCTGTTTGTGATCTATCCTTCAGAACAGTTCTGTATAACAGATCACTGGAGGTATATGGTGACATATGTTCTTGTGCTGTGCTAACATCTAAATGTTGGCGTGCATCGGTGAATGCTAAACCTAACAATTGAGCAGTACTACCTGCTCCATCTAACACAATTGCTTGGTTCATTTTACTTAATCGACTTCCGAATGTGGCAGAAACCCAACAAAGTTGTGCATCTTTGCTAATAATGGATCGTTGTGAGGCAAAATTCCAAACCTGACGATTCCAGTGTTGCACCTGCACATAAGTTACGTTGGCATTCTGACCAGCGAAAATCTCAACAGCACCACAATGAAAACCGTCTGAATCCGGTTTATCAGACGCATTATCCTCTATGATGACAACTTGACTATCTTCTTCAGCTATAAGGAGGACATGCGACAGATCAGCGTGTTGTGCTTCGGAAAGTCTGATATATACACGCAACGGATCTTCTATCCTGACACCTTTCGGAATGTGTAATACATATCCACCACGCCAAAATGCACCATGAAGTGCGTCCAACATGTTATGACTGGCAAAATTACCACTTTTTAGGTTTGTTTCTAATGTGACTGCCTTCGTCATAAAGTAGTCACGGATGAGATCTCCCCGCTCCTTTACAGCCGTGTGTAAATCAGCAAAGTAGACATCCTTTTTTTCTAATTCAGGAGACAAGTAAGTGTGTTGGGGATTCCCATCTACTTGAATATAAACTCCTGCACCATCATCATCTTCAGTTGCTACACTTTCATTTGATTCTGTAGCAGGATTATAATTATCGATTGCAAACCCGCGTAGATGGCGTCGTGTTCTACGCCAGTAATCCTGGGTACGCATATCAACAGTCCGTCGCCATACATCATCTTCTGTCGTATGTGGCATTGGCAACGATTCGTAGAGAGAATATGCTTCTAATCTTCTCTCACGCATCCACTGCGGTTCATCGCGCGTTATTTTCTCAACAAAATCTTTTGAAAAATCACCTGTTTGCAATTCTAAATCCTCTCCTATCCTATTGAACCTTCCATCTGGAGTTGAATAAGGCGATTCATCTCAACAGCGTACTCCATTGGTAATTCCTTCACAAGCGGCTCAATAAACCCGTTGACAATCATAGTTGATGCTTCCTCTTCAGTCAAACCACGACTCATCAGGTAGAAGAGCTGCTCTTCACCGATTTTGCTAACGCGTGCTTCATGTTCAATGTTAGTATCGTTCTCATTGATTTCTATGACCGGATAGGTGTCTGATCGTGATTCTTTGTCAAGAAGAAGTGCATCACAAACAACATGAGATTTGCATCCCTTTGCACCTTTTGCGACATCAACCCATCCACGATAACTGGAACGTCCACCATCTTTACTAATGGACTTTGACGTAATCTGTGAGGTCGTGTGTGGTGCACAATGGTAGACTTTCGCCCCTGCATCTTGATGTTGTCCTTTACTTGCGAACGCAATAGAGAGGATTTCACCTCTTGCACCGGGTTCCATCATATAGACACTCGGATACTTCATCGTCAACTTGCTACCGAGATTACCATCTACCCATTCCATCTGTGCGTCTTCATAAGCAAGTGCACGTTTGGTGACGAGATTATACACATTGCTTGCCCAGTTTTGGATAGTTGTATAGCGTACGCGTGAACCTTTCATGCAGATAATTTCAACAACTGCACTATGCAACGATTCACTGCTGAACGTCGGTGCCGTACACCCTTCAACATAATGTACCTGTGAACCTTCATCAGCAATAATGAGCGTCCGTTCAAACTGCCCCATGTTTTCGGTGTTGATTCGGAAATAGGCTTGCAATGGGAATTCAACCTTTACACCCGGAGGAACATAAATGAAACTACCACCACTCCAGACAGCACTATTCAGCGCGGCGAATTGATTATCCGCGGACGGAATAATAGTACCAAAGTATTTCTTCACAAGGTCAGGATATTCTTTGACAGCAGTATCGGTATCTACAAAAATGACACCAATTGCATCCAATTCTTCTACAAGGTTGTGATAAACAACTTCGGAATCGTATTGTGCACCGACACCCGCGAGGAATTTCCGTTCAGCTTCAGGTATTCCAAGTCGGTCGAAGGTGTTTTTAATGTCTTCTGGCACATCGTCCCAACTCCGTTCACTTCGGTCAGAGGCTTTGACATAGTAATAGATATCGTCAAAATTGAGCTGTGAAAGATCACCACCCCATTTTGTCATCGGCTTCTGTTTAAAGATTTCGTAAGCCTTAAGTCTATACTCGCGCATCCAATCCGGTTCCTCTTTGATGTCGCACATCTGGTTGATAACCTCTTCGTCCAATCCTTTACGGGATTTGAACGTTGGCTTAACATCATCGTGGAACCCGTATTGATAGTCCTTACTAATCCCGATATCGTCAATTTGTCTCGTTTCTGGGGTTGCCATTGGTTTTCCTCCTTACCTTAATTCTGCTGAACAGTTTCAGCAATACCATATTTTTCTCGAATTGGATCGTAACCTTCTGCTTCTAATACTTGTGTAAGTTCCCATCCACCAGACTCAACAATCCTGCCATCAAGCAGAATATGCACATACTGTGGACGAATATAATCCAACAAACGTGGATAGTGTGTGATAATCAAAACACCGAGTTCTGGTCCAACCAAACTTTTTACACTTTCACCAACAATACGCACAGCGTCAATATCAAGTCCAGAGTCGGTTTCATCAAGTACAGCGATTTTCGGTTCAAGCATAGCGAGTTGTAGGATTTCAGCCCGCTTTTTCTCACCCCCAGAAAATCCATCGTTGAGATAACGTCTTGCAAATGAATCATCCATACTCAGTTGGTCCATTTTTTCGCGCAATTCCTTTCGGAATTCCCGCATTGGAATGAGTTCAGGTGTATCAGAACCGTTTGTTTCATTGGAACGAACTGCACTAACAGCACTCCGTAGGAAATTCGCTAAACTAACACCAGGAATAACTGTAGGATATTGAAATGCAAGAAAAAGTCCTAATTTAGCACGTTCATTCGGTTCTAATTCCAATACATTGACACCGTTAAAAATAACTTCACCGGAATTAACTTCATAGGAGGGATGTCCCATCAATCCATACGCAAGTGTACTTTTGCCGGACCCATTCGGTCCCATAAGTGCGTGCACTTCACCCTGTTTGACGGTTACATTTAATCCCTTGATAATCTGATTTCCTTGTACACTGATATGTAGGTCTTTAATTATTAGGTCATTGCTCATTTTTTGCTTCTATCTCCTTACTTTCAAAAACGTATTGTCTCTATTATAATCATCCACCAATCCTTGACATATTCCGCTCAGGTTTGATAAAGTCTGCAGCATTAATCTTATGTCCAGCCTCTTTTTCCATAACTGCATCAATTATTAGTTTTTCCATTTTTTTATCCGATGCACCTTCACGTAAAGGTGTTAGTAGGTCGGTTTCTGTTAAGGAGAAAAGACATGTTCGGAACTTGCCATCAGCCGTGAGACGGATACGATTGCAGTTTTCACAAAACGGTTCACTGACGGAAGGTATCACTCCAAGTTCAGAACCGTTATCAGCGAAGCGGTAACGTTGTGCTGTATCACTCTTTGAATCTCCGTTT
This sequence comes from Candidatus Poribacteria bacterium, assembly GCA_026710795.1. Taxonomy (GTDB): domain Bacteria; phylum Poribacteria; class WGA-4E; order WGA-4E; family WGA-3G; genus MSPOR6. Next base: position 41,288 of record JAPOQK010000030.1, on the reverse strand, counting down.
AAAGACAACCTTTCCACTGGATAAACGCTGTTAATCTTATCAACAATCTCTTTGCCGGGAATGAACATATTCCGTCCCCAGATATCGTCTGCATCAAGTGGCATAAACTCAATGAATCGCAAATGATATTTATTTTTTCGTGCAAAAGTAGCTAAATCCAGTATTTCATCATCGGTAAACCCACGCATTGCAACAGCGTTCACTTTTATCGGATTAAACCCACATTCCTGCGCAGATTTTAGTCCTTTAAGAACACGTGATAGTACTTTTCGTCGTGTCATCTGTTCAAACTTCTCTTCGTTGAGCGTATCTAAACTAACATTAATACGTCTTAGTCCTGCATCGTAAAGTGCTCGTGCTTGAGTTATTAGACCGATACCGTTCGTAGTCAAACTGATGTCTTTCAACTCCTCTATCTGACTAAGTTGTTTGATAAGGTGCGGAACTCCGGGACGGATAAGTGGTTCACCACCTGTGATCCGAATCTTGTTAACGCCTAACCGGACAAAGATACGTGTGAAATGCAGTATCTCGTCGTCCGTCATCTGAGCCGAATCTGGCATAAATACCATATCCTCAGGCATACAGTAGATGCACCGAAAATTGCACACATCTGTGACGGAGATTCTTAGGTTCGTGTGGATACGTCCAAAACTATCGATTAGTTGCTGTTTCATTGTAAAATAAACCGATTTGATTTTTTAAAAGTATAGCATACTTCTTATATTGTTTGCAAGTATTTTTTATAGTAAATACTATAAAAAAGATTTAAGTAATATTGACCGATTATTATACCGATACGAATGTCGGGATTATTTAGTTTTAAGAATATTCTGTAGATGAGTGTTACCAATGGTTTATATCGTAGATCGGGTAGAGAGAAGCGATATCTATATCTGTTATTTTACCGTTACATTGCTCATCTGTATGTGCTATAAATTGTGACCTTTTGCACGTCACTGTGACGTTTTGCATCCAGTCAGGACAAGGAATGTGACGCGAATTTTACATTTTTTTTATTGCTCCTTTTTCGGTTGTGTACTGCTCAATCCTATCTTCATAATTTGTTATACATGGCAACATTATCCACAGATTATATGGTATGCGATGCCAATAAAAAACTTTTGTGTCACAGCAACCACACACTACAAACCGTGTTAATTTAAGATTATTCCTCCTCTTTGTATATCTAACTTGTGTCGTTGATACACACTTACATTCTAAACATTTGTTAATTATAGCGTATCTTTTTGTATGTGTCAAATTAAAAAGTGAAATGTTTCATTGGATATATATTGGTATTTTATAGGTGTATTATATTTTGTGTTTGTCTGAACTAAGTTTATCAAATCAAGAATCAGAAATATTTTCTTAAGTTGAGACATGCTGAATGCTAACAGTGCATTCACAGCGTTGATTTATAGGTAGAGCGAAGCGAAACCTGTCCTACAAGAGATGATATTGAATTGTGAAAATTATATCAAAAAAACCTAAAACTATAGTAAACTTTTGAATTAATGGGACATTTTGATATGTAGGAGGGAACTCCGATTCCCGACTATCAGTGAGTTTTGTCGCGATTCGGAGATCGCTCCTACAGGGACTTTGTATTATTATTTTCAATGTTCACTATAAATAACCTGAAAGTAATACTTGCTACATTGAAGCAAATCGTATATGATGTTATCCATGCCATTGTAGACATCAATGTTAGAGGTAGCAATGAATGAGACACAACCTTTTTGTTCCGAATAAAATGCCTTATGCCAAAGGAAAAAATAGACCCAATGTCGACTGTATTCTGTGTGCAATCATAGAAAAAAATGAAAAAGTTGAATGTCTTGAAGTTCATCGAACTGATCAATTTGTTATTTCATTAAATCTGTATCCGTATAGTCCTGGACATTTGTTGATTTTTCCAAAACGGCATATTATTGATGTTCGAGAATTAAGCACCGAAGAGGTGATACATCTACATAAACTGCAATGTCTAAGTTTTGAAGTATTGACACAGGCATATCAACCGCGGGGGTTTAATGTAGGGTATAATATGGGTGATGCTTCAGGTGCAAGCATTCCACATTTACATCTACATGTTGTACCTCGATATCCACGTGAATTAGGTTTTATGGATGTTATCAGTGGGACGAGAATCATCATTGAAGATCCGAATGTAACACAAGAGAAACTGTACGGGATTTTTCAAGAATTCACACAAACAACAGACAAAAATTCGATTTTAGATGAATAATTAAATCATCTAATCATCTTTTGATGCGTTGTTTCTCTGGTCTTGTCTATATCTAATTTGCCAATACCGTTCAACTGATTCAGCAAGTTTTTCGTGTGCCCGCATTATCCGCCAAAAAACTACCATCCAAAAAATTACAAACACTATGCTAAGAAAAAACATAATGAAATTAATTGGTCCTTCCATGACAAGTATTTACCTCCAGAGAATATTCATTGCTATTAATTGTTATGTTCGTTAGAAAAATTACACTATAGGTAGAAATGGTTCTAATGACAGTGAAGTTTGCCCTGTAATAAGTAATTCGGCAATAAGTTTACCAGTAATTGGTGCAAGTAGAATCCCATTCTTGAAATGACCAGATGCTAATACCACATTATCATAACCGGACAAATGACCGAGACATGGACCTCTATTGTAATAAGGACGCAATCCTACCCATGTTTGAAGAAAAGTGCTATTTGCGATTTCAGGTGCAATTACAACTGCAGCGTCAATCATCTGCTTGACTCCATCAACTGTTGGTGTTTTATCGTAACCCACATACTCCACCGTCGCACCCAGTAGAACTTTCCCATCTGTACGTGGCACTATATAAATACCCAGACCGTCTATAGTACGTTGAAAGAGTTGTGGCATCGTTTCAAGTAGAACTATCTGTCCTTTCGCTGGAGAAATTGAGATTGGTACATCAAGCATCGTTGTCAAATTTCCTGTCCAACATCCTGCTGCTAATACAAATGAGTTGGCATATACAGTTTCACCGTTAACTATTGTCCCGATAACACGTCCATTTTCACGGACAAAACCTGAAACTGGATTACCTAACAAGAATTGTGTTCCATTTTGTGCTGCACCCTTTGCCAGTGCAGATACCATCCTTGGGTTACGTACATGTCCGTCTTCTGGAAATAGTACTGCTCCTGCAATATCCTTTGATACAAATGGTTCTAATTCCAACGCTTGTTCTGAAGTTAATACCTCTGCAGTAAATCCTCGGTTTACTCGCCGTTCTGCTAACCCTATGAGACCTGCAGCATCCGATTCCTCGAAGTATACTGAGAGGGTTCCTGAACGTATAAATTCAATGTCTATTTCTGTTTCTTCTTTAAGTTCTGAGGCTATGGAGGGATACATCGCAAGACTTGCACGACATAACTCGGGATAGGGTTCATGTGTTGAGGCGTGTGATGTCAATATACCTGCACCTGCCCATGATGATTCTGTGCCAACACGGCTTGCTTTTTCTATTACAAGAACATCTACCTGTTTTTTGGCGAGTTCATAAGCAATCGCACACCCTATGATTCCACCACCGATTATAACAACATCAACACTGTTTTGTTTCAAAATCTATCCCATCTTTTCGTCTTGACTTTATACATATACATAGTTTATCATGATGTATGATAGATGTCAATTTTGTAGTATTTTGTAGAGTATCAGGTAGATTTGGTTTCATTTTCTATCGAATATTTTAGCACCCTAATATTGTGCAAGAAAATGCGTTTATAACAACAATTAATAAATAAAAATAAGGGTTTATTGAATGATACTTGGAAAGGTCACTGGGACAGTCGTTGCAACACAGAAAGATGAAAAACTTGTTGGGAGTAAGTTGCTGATTGTCCAGGATGTTAATTTAGAAGGTGAATTAGAGCGGAAATATATAGTAGCAGTAGATGCAGTCGGTGCTGGTATTGGTGAAATCGTCCTCGTTGCCACCGGCAGCTCTGCCCGTCAAACAAACGCAACCAGTAACAAACCTGTTGATGGCGTAGTAATGGCAATCGTAGATACCATTGAAATCAGTGGTGAAGTCCGTTACATGAAATAGTGAGACTTACTGATATGGAACAGACACAATTGTTCCAGGAAAAAGTAGTCGATGATGAACTACCATTAAAACTGGAGTTAATCAAACAAATCGGGTGGTTAGTCCGTCTTCGCTGGATTGCAATCGTTGGTGTTTTTTTCACCGTCATGGTTGCGAATTTAGCACGGAACATGATAACTCATCCGTTACCGCTTTATATCATTGCCGCAATGATGGTGCTTTATAACTTTGAGCCACGGATGTATCGCAAAGCACCAGAGCAGCAGAAATTGGGGTCAATTAAGCGGCAAGCATGTATCCATATCATCCTTGATTTACTATCATTGACTGCCCTCATTCATTTTAGCGGCGGTGTTGAAAATCCCTTCATCTTCTATTTCATATTTCACCTGATTATCGCAAGCATCATCCTATCAAAACGTGTTAGTTATATCTTAGCAGGACTCAACACATTACTATTAAGTTCCCTTATTACATTAGAATATTTTCAGATTATACCACACTATCATTTGAATAATTTCCTACCTGTTGATTTGTGGCGTAATCCAATTTATACTTTTGGCGTTCTATTTGTCTTTACCAGTACTTTATTGTTTTCTGTCTATTTGGCGACTACAATCACCCAAACCGCAAGAGAACGTGAAGCAGAAACAAGAGAATTGAAGGAAAATTTAGAAGAAAAGGTTGATGAACTTGTTGAAATTCGAAAAGAAGTAGACTTTGAACGGAACAAACTTAAATCTATTATTGAATGTATGCAGGAAGGTGTTGTCTTTGTAGATTCTACAAATCAGACGACACTATTCAATAAGGCTGCACAACAGATTCAGAAAGATCAATCTGACTTAAATCTGCAAACTGATGTACAATTCGGAAGTGCCGAGTTACTAAAACAGATTTCGGATGACTTCGCTGAAGGTAGTGAAACAATTGAACGTAAGAACCAACAAATTGGAGAAAAGTTCTATGAGAACACATACGCTGCAGTACGTGATGACGAAGATAATTCTCTCGGCACGGTCCTTGTGGCACGCGATGTTACCGATAGAAAACGGATGGAACAGCAACTGATATTTTCAGAAAAAATGGCTGCTATAGGTGAAGTTGCAGCTGGTGTCGCACATGAAATAAATAACCCGCTTGATGGGTTATTAAACTGCATTCTACGCATAAAAAGAAACCCAAATAATGTTGTGCAAACACAAGAATATCTTGATTTAATGGAGGAAGCAATAAGACGGATTGAAGCTACAATTGGGAAACTACTTGATTTTTCACGAACCCATGAATTAAAACTAACAACGATAAATCTCAATGAAGTTGTCAACGAAACAATAGGACTAATTGAGTATGGAGCAGCTGAAAAAGGTGTCAAGATAGAAAAAAACTATCAGAAACATATATCACAAATTCATGGCGATAAGCACTTATTAGAACAAGTTATTCTCAATCTTTCCCTTAATGCTATTACAGCGATGCCAAATGGTGGAAAACTTAAGTATGAAACAGATGAGATAATATTAGATCCGTTGTTAGGACAACCGAGTGTATACGTTAAGGTGATTGATACAGGTATCGGAATATCAAAAGCAGTTCAAGACAGAATATTTGATCCTTTTTATACAACACAAATAAAAGAAAAAGGTACTGGTCTCGGACTTTCAGTATCTGACAGAATTGTTCGCCAACATCAAGGTGTTATTGAAGTTGAGAGTGAAGAAGGATACGGTTCAACATTTACAGTGAAATTACCTATTACATAAATGAGATTCAGGAGGTATGAAGTGAAGATACTCGTTGTAGATGATGAAAAATTAAAGCGAATGACATTACGGGATGATCTACGCGAATCTAATTACGATGTTATTGCTGTGGAATCTCCATTAATTGGTCTTCAGCTCTTGCAGCAAGAGACATTTGATGTTTTGGTAACAGATCTCCGAATGCCCCAGATGCATGGTATTGATTTTCTGAAGACTGTTAAAAAAGAACATCCTCAGATTACCGTGATCGTCATGACGGCTTATGCAAGTGTGGAAACTGCTGTTGAAGCACTAAGATTCGGGGCATACAACTACATAAAAAAACCTTTTTCAAGCGATGAGCTGATCCTTATGTTGGACAAACTTAAGGCATTAAGAGGTAAAACACCAGTCGAAAAAACACAATCCTCAATCAAGACATCTGATACCGAACAAGGAACCTCTCTTTATCAAACGCTTATCGGGAAAAGTCAACAAATCCAAGAAGTTTTCAATATGATACCAAATGTTGCTTCTGCTGACAGCAATGTAATGATTTACGGTGAGGAAGGAACAGGTAAGTCCCTATTAGCAAAAACAATCCATCTACGTAGCTCAAGAAAACACCAACCCTATGTAAATATGAATTGTATAGGACTTTCTGCAGATGCTATCGCATCAGACCTTTTTGGTGATCAGGATCGTCAGGGGAAACTACATTTAGCAAACAACGGTACACTCTTTATAGCAAATGTTGACACGATATCGCTGGACTCACAAGCTAAACTCTTAGCAGTCTTAGAAGAACGTAAACTCCAATCTATATCTGAGACTGAACCTGTCAAGATTGACCTACGTTTAATTTCTACCACACGAGAAAATTTGAAAGAAAAAACAAAAGGTGGACGTTTTCTTGAAGAGTTATATTATCAACTGAATGTAATCCCTATGTTCCTTCCACCACTACGCGAACGAAAAGGCGATATATCAATATTGATTAATCACTTTTTGGATATTTATTCACCTCACCAAGCAATACGAATCAAACCTGATGCAGTAGATGTCCTAATTCAATATCCGTGGCCTGGTAATATCAGTGAACTCGAAAACATCATAGAACGACTCGTTACAGTCAACGATGGAACAGACATCACTGAAGAAGATATTCCAATAGAGTTAAAGTTACCTACTCCCCAAAAACTTGATAATACCCCGACAATGACATCTTTCCACGATATTATAAAGTCCACAGAACGCGAACTGATTACATGGGCAATGCGGAAAACTCAAGGAAATAAAACACAAGCAGCACGTTTACTCTCAATGAAACCATCAACTTTTCGTGATGCACTCGCTAAGCATATTAATCACATTGACTGGGAAGAATAAAGTGCTTTTCTATGGATATAAAACAAAAACGGGATTCCATACGATCAGATGTATTACGACATCGAGAAAACCTATCAGATTCTGAACGGATTGTATTGAGTAAACAGATTGTTGATCATGTAATTGAATGGGTTCAAAACAGGACAAATGATGCGTTGCCCTGTTCATTTGATGCAGTGATGGTCTATCTTAGTATGAAGAGTGAAGTTGACACTTGGGAATTCATAAATTCACTTTTAGATTTGAATAAATTGGTCATTGCTCCTGTTGTTGATACAAATAGCAGCAGGTTGATCCCAAGACAGATTCAGAATATAGAATCGGATTTAGTTCGACACCGATATGGAATGTTGGAACCACATGACAGCTGCCCTATATTCCCTCTTGATCAACTCAATCTGATATTAGTTCCTGGCATTGCTTTTGACTATCATGGATACCGTCTGGGATACGGAAAAGGATTTTATGACCGTTTTTTACCTACATGTCCCAATGCGGTGGCAATAGGATTAGCTTTTCAGTTACAGCTTGTTGATACCACCTATCCACAACAGTGGGATATTCCTGTGCAGCACATCTTCACAGAAAACGGACTGTTGTCATCTAAGTAATAAGATGTATCACTCCACTCCAATATAAGGTTTCAGCTTTTCCAAAGTCTTTTCCCCAATACCTTTTACTTCAGTCAATGAATCTACGGAAGCAAAATTACCGTGTTCTGTGCGATGTTGAATAATCCTTTGTGACATTGCAGGACCTATACCTGGAAGTGTTTGGAGTTCCTCTGCAGTCGCAGAATTAATATTCAACAGTTCTGGTTTTTCTTCGTATGATAGTTCTCTGTTCTGATTGGGCAGCTGATCGTTAGGTACTGCGATAAAATCCGGTTTACCAAGGAAAAGAGCGGGATTAAACCTTCTTAATCCCCAATATCCAGCCCCAATTAAAATAAGTATAACCAAGAAGGAAACTGCACGCAGATAATGTTTATCAATAAAGTTATGAAAGTTCTTTTCCACTAATATATACCTAAGATTTCCAAATAGGTTCAGTCATCTGTGAACGGTGATTTACTACTCTTGCTAAGACGAACAGTAAATCCGATAGTCTATTGAGACAGATAATTATTTCTGGATTTACTTCAGTTTCTTGTGTCAGTCGTACGACACACCGTTCACTTCTACGACACACAGCACGGGCAATATGTAAAACTGAACCTGCTTCACCTCCACCAGGCAAAATAAAGTTTGTTAGAGGTGGAAGTTCGTCAGATAGCATATCAATTACATTTTCCATTTCTGTTGTAAAATCTGATGTTATTCGTATTTGTGAAGATTGTGTATGGGATGTCGGAGTTGCAAGGTCTGCTCCGAGCGAGAAAAGGTGATTCTGGATACGGATTAATATGTCAGAAACTTCGGTATCCTCAATTATCGTACATGCATAACCGATGTAGGCGTTGAGTTCGTCAACAGTACCTAACGCCTCAATCTGTGATGCATCTTTTGATATTCGAGTTCCACCATATAAAGCCGTTTCTCCGGAATCCCCAAATTTTGTATAGATTTTCATGCTGTAATATTCTATACTGTGTTGCTAAAGGAGTCAACAAATTATGGAGAATTCTATGTCACAAAATACCTACACAGATTGTCAGATTGATAACGTTTCGGTCATTGATTTACGCATTCCAACATCCGATACTTTACTCGGTTCAGATCCATTTCACAAAAAACCGAATTATTCTGCTGTTCTTACGATCATTGAGACAAATACTGGACATCAAGGAATATCAGTTGCATTCACAGCCGGTGCAGGAAACGACTGGATTGCTTACGGAGTAAAAGACCTCGCACAACTTGTATCTGGTATGGAAGTTAACACCTTCGTTGAAAATCCAGGTGCATTTCATAGACTTCTCATCGATCATCACCAATTACGTTGGCTTGCAGACGGAGTCAGTCGGATGGCGATAGGTAGTATTGTCAATGCGATGTGGGATCTTTGGGCAAAATTAGTTGAAAAACCGTTATGGAAACTACTTGTAGATTTATCTCCAGAAGAAATCATAAAGTGTATAGATTGGCGATATCTACGAGATGCGCTGACACCAGATGAAGCATTAGAATTACTTCACGCACATTCCGACACACGTGAGTCTCGTGAGAATCTCCTTTGTCAAAAGGGTCCAAAGGCGTATTCCACTGCGGGTTGGCTCGGTTTAACAGACGAACAGATTATAGAAACGGTTAATGAAGTCAAAGCAGCAGGTCTTGATTGCTTCAAGATGAAGGTTGGTCAGGATTTGGAATTTGATAAGAAACGACTTGCATTTATTCGTGAAGCAATCGGTGAAGATGCACTCTTGATGGTGGATGCAAATCAGATTTGGGGTGTTGATGAGGCAATTGCACACATGGAAGCATTGGCTGAATTCAGACCAACATGGATTGAGGAACCAACAGCACGTGACGACGTGCTCGGTTTTGTGAAAATAGCCCGTGCCTTGGAGAAATACGGTATTGGGGTTGCTGCAGGTGAACAGGTGCCATCACCTGTTATATTCAAGCAGTTAATCACAAGTAATGCAATCCAATATTGTCAGATTGATGCGACACGACTTGGTGGGGTTAACGATGTGATTGCTGTTATCCTAATGGCTGCAAAGTATAACGTGCCTGTGTGTCCACACGGAGGAGGAATAGGATTGTGTAACATGATTCAACATTACGCGATATGGGATCAAATCTGTGTCGCAGCACACTCAGATGCACAAGTCGTAGAATATCTCAACTTCTTACAAGATGATGTCTTCATTCATCCAATTCAGGTAAGCGAAGGATCGTACGTTGTTCCAACTGTGCCAGGATGGGGCTTAGAAATGTATCCCGATTTTGTTCAAAAGCATATCTATCCGACTGGTTCAATCTGGCAAGGGAGAGAAGCATCTGGTGGTATAACGTTCTTGGCTTAATTTGAAGGAAAAAATATGAGTGTTATTTCGCGCCTTCTACACGTCGTTTATACTCAGCTGCACCCGATGAAATCCAACCACCGATACCGACGAGTAGAAACTGTACGCCTGCTTTTACATATCTCTCAACGGTATCGTCTAACGCAAGTGTCCCCGCGACACGTCCAGCATCTTGAATTCGTGCCAATGTGTCATCAATAGTTTTTTGTACAAATGGGTGGCTAAGGTTACCTATATATCCCATTGAGGTAGCTAAATCAGATGGTGCAACGAAAAACACATCAATATGGTCAACTGTGAGTATCTCGTCCAAATTGTTAACTGCTTTTATATCCTCTATAAGTACCACCAGTAACGTCTGTGAATTTGCTACCTGAAAATAGTTGTCAACACCGTAACCTTGACGGCTTGTGAACATTCCGCGATGTCCAATCGGTGCAAACTTGCTACCGTCAACGACGTTTTGAGCTTCTGCTTTTGTGTTAACATGGGGCACAACAATACCCATTGCTCCGCAATCTAATGTGCGGTAGATTAGTGCTTGATCGTTACGATTGACACGAACTACCGAGGTCATTCCCCACAAATCGCATGCCCGTGTTAGGTCTCCCAAATTCGCAGCGTTAACATTCCCATGTTCCCCTTCCAACCACACACCATCAAATCCATTTGGTCCGAAAAGGTCAATGTCATCTGCATTTGTAAGTCCAGCGACGATATACGCAGGTTCACCTGAAGCCAATTTCTGTTTTACCCGATTTGGTCGTATTTCCATTGTGTATATGTTCTCTCTTTCAGTTTTATAGTTTATGCAAGGAATTCTATTGGTATCACACGATGCACAGTATCTATGACCAATTGTTCTACACCCGGTGCAAATCTTGTTGGTTGTCCGAAATATATCATTGCACCTCCACCTTCATATCCACCCTCAGCTAATACTCGTTCTGATGGAATATATCCTGGAAATGCATTTGCATACGCACCCACCCATAGCCTTGTAGCGTCAAATTCACTTTTTAGTCTGTGTGAAAAATCTACCACCACTTCACTTGCAAGGAATACAATAGCCAACTCATCACCAAATGTCCATGCTTGTATGGGGTAAGAAATATCGGTCTTGATAGCTTTTCCTAACTCTAACATTTCAAGATGTTTTTTCGCATGGTATCCGATTGCTCCACCTTGTGATGCTTTTTCCTCCCACTCCTTTCGGGTTGGTAGTTTATCAAAGGGCAAATTGACTCTCTCGAATACACCTTTAGGGACATTAGTAATAGTTTTTGCATCTCGTTCCAGTTGGTGATCAACTTCTTCTGCAAGTGCCTTTCCGTGTTCTTTTGCATAAGCAAGTCGTGTTTCAAATACCTCTTGTTTTCCTTCAGGCATCGGACGCATTCGGGACTCAGGATTTGCGTCGGCACCACAACCAATCGTTATGAATGCTGTTACATCAGGGTGTGATTTCTGAATTGCCTCTTGAGCATATCCTGCCCAATCACCACATATATGATTGTCCGATCCACCCAAAGTTGTACAATGACAGGCATAGCTTGCCCATACTGCTCGTAACGTATCATCAGCATTGCGTATCTGCATGACAGGTAATGAGTGATCTACAGGACCACCTTCTGTTCTTCGATTTTTTGCAAAACCGAGTTCTCCAATGTTCCATACTAAACGAGATGGTTGACGTTTTGTAAGTGCTTCCATAACGATTGTCTCCATCCAGTTTGATAGTTGACGCGTGTAACGGTCAATTTTCTCCTGTTCTTGAGGAGTAATATCAGCACTGAAGATAAACGCTGCAGAATTTGTAAGACATGGCGCGCTATGAGTATGCGTATAACAAGCGACAAAATTCTCTCGAGAAATACCTGTTTTATGTTCCACACGATCAGATACTTCTTCCGTTAACTCATCGGGCAACCCACAATTCTCCACGGTTACCATTACTACTGGGCCATCATCATCACTACCGATAACCAGTGCTTTTGCCCAAATATGTTGGACAATTCCTTCTGATTCCGTACTGCGACTACCATAGCCATTGAGACGAATAGGATAATCAGGGGTAATGTCTACTTGTGCTATGCCTATTTCTATCAAGTTCTCTTTCATCTCCATATCAATCCCTTACGATTATTGTAATAATGTATCATGTAATCGGTTATAATCCATTAACCAACAATGAAAATTCCTATACCTTGATAAATAAATTGTCATGTAAATTCATATTATGTATAATAACTAAGGTTTTTGATATTGTCAATGAGAAATACTTACAGACTATAACTATTTTAGTTTTCAGTATATTGTTTGTAAAAGAGAGTTAACATTTTTTTATAATCTATGTGAAAGGTTACCTTATGAATAGTTTGAGACCAATCATAGTTAATCAATCAGAACTTGAGTGGGAAGGTTGGGACGATCCAGTTATTGAAGCTAAAAGTCCAATACGTTGGAAACTACTTATCACAAGTGAACGTGGTCCAAGTAGTGGACTTGTAACAGGAATAGCTGAAATTCCACCCAATACATCACTACTGTTACATCACCACGAACCTGAAGAAACGTATTACGTCATTAGTGGAAACGGACACATGCAGATAGACGATTATGAGGAAGATATTGGACCAGGATCGGCGGTCTATATTCCACCCAATGCTAAGCATTCTGTCAGGTGTGTCGGATCAGTACCTCTTGTTTTTATATTCACATTTCCCAGAGATTCCTTCGACCAGATCATCTATCATTACGATGCGTGAACTATGTTCTAATCTATATTGGTATTACTACTTAGGAAATCATTCGAATGTCTACATATAAATCAGCAGATTCCAAACCAATTCTATCTAACGAAGTAGCAAGTCTTTTTGACATTGGTGACGGTATCACCTATTTTGAACTGCATAGCAAATTGAACATTATTCAGGATAATACATTAGAAATTATCGATTCTGCATTGGATGAAGTGGAGACCAACTATTCTGGGATGGTTCTTGGCACGGAGGAAGACCATTTTTCTGTTGGTCTAAACTTGATTCTATTATTGGAACGTGCACAAAGTAAAAACTGGGATGCAATTTCACATACACTTAGGAATCTACAGATGGTTTGTTCTCGTCTCCGTTATTCTAAAGTGCCTGTAGTGGCTGCAACAGTAGGTATGGCACTTGGTGGTGGGTGTGAACTTGTATTTGGTACTGATGCTGTGCAGGCGGATACTAACAGCAAACTGGGACTTGTTGAACTACGCGTTGGACTAATCCCTGGCGGGGGTGGAACAACTGAAATGGCATACCGTTGTTTAGAAGGAAACTACACGAATACATCACTTCAACAGCAGTTGTCATCTCTATGGTTATGTTTTGATACAATTCGTCAAGCAAAAGTATCAGAAAATTATGAAGATGCTCAAAAACTTGGATTCCTTCATGAAAACGATCAGAATACCTCTCAAAGAAACAATCTATTGCATGATGCTAAACAATTTGTAAACTCTCTTTGTAAAAATGGTTATACACCGTCTAAACCACGGAAAATATATGTATTAGGTAAGGAAGGAATCAATCACATAAATTCTCAGATACAACAATTGAGACAGGAAGGGACGATTAACGACTATGAGCAGACCCTCGCAGAAAAATTGGCTTATGTCTTTTGTGGAGGTATGCTATCTGAACCGCAGTTTGCAAATGAACAGCACCTTCTTGACCTTGAACACGATGTTTTTCTCAGTTTATGTGGTGAATCTAATACACATGCATTGATTGAATCAACTCTAAATAAAGGTAAAAGTTGATTACCAAGTTTCTAATTATCACGCGTCTATTTCATGACTATTAATTGAGGAGAAAAATGCAAACGCACCTATATCTCTCCATCTCAGGAGAAAACAGAATCGCTATCTATACTTTTGATGTCTCTAACGGAAAAATTGATTTTCAGGAAGATGTCAATGTTAGTGGTTCTCCAGGTCCATTAACACTTTCCCGATGTGGCAATTACTTATATGCAGGACTACGTTCAAGTCGAGAAATTGCATCGTTCCATATTAATGAAAAGAGCAGACAACTAACACTATTACGAACTATTAACCTTGATGCAGATACATGCTACATAGCAACTGATAAGACTGGTAACTATTTGCTGTCTGCATATTACGGTGCTGGTCAAGTTACTGTACATTCAATTGGTGAGGACAAGACTGTTCAAGGAGAACCGATCCAAACTATTGAAACAGCCCCACATGCTCACTACATTGAGACGGATGCTACCAACCGTTTTGCATTCGTTCCGCACACAGTTCCTCGTAATGCTATTTACCAGTTCCACTTTGATGCTGATACAGGCTTGTTAACCGAAAACACCTTTGGACATCAGAATCCAGACAATCCTGTTGGACCTCGTCATTACTGCGAACACCCTAATAAACCAATCTTCTATTTTTCTAATGAAAATGGATCAAGTGTTTCTGGATACAACCTACAGAAAGGCGATCCTGATGTATCAATACCGAATTCTGGTGTGCCTGATTACACAGTAAACGATGCTCCCGGACTATTATGGGAATTTCAAACACTATCAACACTTCCAGCGGATTTTGATGAAAATAATACATGTGCCCAAATCCATATTGATCCGAAAGGGGAGTTCCTTTATGTATCAAATCGTGGTCATGATAGTATTGCTATGTTTTCAATCGACGAAGAGAATGGGGAATTAACCGCTTTAGGACATCAACCAACAGAACCGACACCTCGTGTCTTCAACATTGACGAATCGGGAAACTACCTTTATGTTGGCGGACAAGGTTCTGGTAAGTTAGCGACATATAGAATCAACCGTGATAGTGGTCTACTTTCTTCGATGGAAAGTTTTGAGGTAGGAAAAAATCCAATGTGGGTTATGTTTCTGTAGTCTAAAACATTAGATAAATATTAGAACGGGTACAGTAGGAGTTACTATACCCGTTCAATATATTATATCTTGTCAAGTGATGTGGTGATTTGATCTTCAGTTGGGAAACTCCGTGTTTCAAGTTTCGAATAGAGCAACTCATCATCAACATAAACTTCAAAAGCACCACCACTGCTTTCAACGAGTTTCACTTCATCAACTTGTCCACTATATTTCTTTTCCAAGGCTTTTGCCAAACTGGCTGCCCGTGGTTTATAGTTTCAAGATGTGCAATACTCAATTCTAATATCCATTTTGTATAAAACCTCCAAATATATTAAGGCATTCAACTAATTTTAACAGAATATTTTGTAATTTGCAAGTTTTTTACTTACTTGATTAACTGTGACATTTTTTCAATACTATGTTATGCTTATCAAAATGTTATTCGGTTGTAAGAGGATTTTAAGTCTGTAATCGTAAAGGAGGAGTTGTTATGTTTAAAGTTGAACACATAATCACTAACCTCTTCTATATCCTGCTTATGTTCGGTCTAATCGTCCCAGCATTAGGTCAAGGAGAGAAGGAAGAAGATTTGATTGGACATTGGACATTTGAGAATGGTGTAGAATTAGAAGACCATACTGGTCATTTCGGTGATATAGAATTAAGAGGTGCTGAAGTAAAGGACGGAAAATTACATATTGGTGATAATAAATGGGGATTGACAACAGGATATAAAGGTCCTCAGATCGGTCCTGATAAAACTTTGGTAACATGGTTATATTTAGATGATCTTAATATCAGAAGAGGAGCGACTCTTGCAGTCAACAGAAGTAGTAGTGATAGATTTGATGCCATAGTCTATGCCGAAAGGCATGAGAAACATTGGATGGCAGGTAGTAGTTTCTTCAGACGAACACCTAATGTTGCTTACGGAAAAGCAGAAAGTGAAACAGGTAAATTAATTCAAATAGCGATTTCTTATGAGAATGAGAATGATATGGCAAAGATAATGATTTACCGAAACGGTGAGATCATAGGAGATTATACACTCGGACCTATCGTGTCTTGGGTAGAAGGTGATGTAGAAGCACTATTCGGTCCTCGTGCACTTATCGGCGGGACAGCTCATGGTTGGGTTATCGCACGTGTTGAAGATGCCAGAATCTATAATGCAGTTCTAAGTGAAAAAGAAATAAACAACTTAGAAGTGGATACCCTTGATGTTGAAGCAAAAGGTAAGCTCACAACGAGATGGGCAACTATAAAAACAAGATAGAATCAGAGAATTAGTGTAGATTAATTAGCATCGGACAATATGTCAATTATGTCCGATGCATCTTATTTGAGGAAATACTGTGAATTCTAATTCAGTTCATACACTCAACTCAGGAACAGAACTGTTTGTTGATGACAAACTCGTATCAAACAAGAAAGGTGTTACACGTACATTACATCCTTGTGTAAAACACGAAGTGCCTGTGCTTGAACCTGATCCTGAGAACCCATGGGAACACGGTGGACCAGATCAATCAAGACGTGTACACTTGTATGGCACCACGATGTACGATAAGGATTATGGGAAATATCGGATGTGGTATATGTGTCGCATGGGACCACATTGGCGATTTAAAGCGAACGAGATTCCTGGATTATATATTCCACGACCAGATAGAAATCCTTCAACTTATAGAGGGAAAACACAGGATGCCTATGGTCGAAAATTCGTTGAAAATGACCGTGGAGACTTGACATGTTATGCTGAAAGTGATGATGGATTGACATGGACAAAACCAAATCTCGGTCTCTTTGAATTCAATGGAAATCCGAACAACAATATAGTCTGGGACTTACATGGCGCGTGTGTATTCCGTGATGACGATGAGTCCGATTCACAGAAACGGTATAAAATGATAGGCTTTTGCAGACGGTATCGCAACGTATTCCTTCTCACTTCACCCGATGGTATCCGATGGGATGACTCAGAATATTTAGAACCTGTGGCTGATCGCAATAATGAGGGTGCATTCAATGTAATCTATGATAAGAACTCCTCCCTTTTCCGTGCGTATGCACTGATACGCGGTAATGATAAAGACGCTCGTAGGATGATCGCATATACAGAAAGTCCTCAATTAGAAGGTCCTTGGAAACCACTTGAACCGATGTTCGGAGCAAACGATGAGGACGATGCTGTCGGGAAAAATAGATACGGAGCTGATCGCGCTGAAATACATAACATGTCAGGGTTTCTTTATCACAACATCTATATCGGTATTGCGGGTCTGCTGTATGTTACAGGTCCGGGTGCACCAGAACATGAAATCCCCGTTGATGGTCCTATAGATGCGCAACTTGTTTGTAGTAGAGATGGATTTAATTGGGATTACCCCGATTCTAACAGGACACCGATCATTCCACGAGGTGAACCCGGTACCTTTGACACAGGTATGATTATGGGTACTACTACGCAACCTATCATCACAGAAGATGAAATACACTGGTATTATACAGGAACAGAACATACCCACGGTGCTGCAATGAAGGATAGACACAAAGCTATAGGACTTGCAAAATGGCGTTTAGATGGATTCGTTTCTCTTGATGCAGATGAATCTGGTGGAGTGATTGAAACTGTTCCAATGCAGATTCCAAACGGTGGACTTAAAATAAATGCTGATGCGAGTCATGGGAAAATCGTTGTTGAAGTCCTAACTGCAGATGGACATGTTCAACCTGGATTTTCTAATGAAGACTGTGTGCCAATGACAGATGATAACATCAGACATCAAGTGCAATGGAAATCTGCAAAGTTAGCAGACGCTAAACAACCACTTCGTTTCCGTTTTATAGTAAAACGTGCAAGGATTTATTCCTTTACCGTATGAAATAATGTTTGATTTCATCACTGTATTACATGTGGATCTAAGTCTTCGCCTTTTCAAAATTCACCATAGTTGTTTCAGAATGGTAAAAAGTGCATCCATAAATGTGTATAGGTGAATCACTTCCATAATAATGATATAATGCTTTTTCTTAAGCAAGTCTAACGATTAATAGACTATCAAACACAACAATCAATCTAAAGGAGTATCACCAATGCATAACAAACAAATTGCTGCGAGTTTTGGACAATTCCATGTCATTGCTCATGATTTGGAAGAGACAGATGACTTAAAAGAAGAGTGTAAAAATCAATTGGGTGAAGGTGTTCGTCTCGCAGATTGGAATGACATAGTTGCTTATGTTGAATCAGGTGGATCGTTAGAGGAATTCATTGACGCACTCAAGATCCCACTTGAATATGTCAAACCAGAGGATATGGACCCAATACCGAATACCTCATATCGTGTTTCAATGAATGGTGAATTACACTGGAGCGGTGATCGTCACTTTTTCTTTGCACGGCACGATCACAAACTACGTGGGGACTTCTTAGCACACAGTAACCTTGACAATTATAGGCTGTCATTAGGTTCTTGGTTCGGTAAAGGTGGTTTTGCACTATGTGTCGGAGATCCCGATAGTACAGTTGCACCACCAGAACCAGAAATTATTGAACCCACTTCAGATGTCTCTGTGATGAATGATATTGAAGACTTCGTTGAAGAAATTGAGCCGGATACAACAGAACCAGAGTTATCACATGTTATCAGTTTTCAAAAGTTCCATGTCTTCACACATAATTTGTCAGAAAGAGGAGATCTGAAATCTGCTTGTAAGGATAAATTGGGTGAAGGTGTTCGACTTGCAGATTGGAACGACATAGTTGCTTATGTTGAAGCAGGTGGATCGTTAGAGGAATTCATAGACGCACTCAAGATCCCACTTGAATATGTCAAACCAGAGGATATGGACCCAATCCCAAATACCTCCTTTCGTATTTCAATGAACGGGGAGTTACACTGGAGCGGTGATCGTCACTTTTTCTTTGCACGGCACGATCACAAACTACGTGGGGACTTCTTAGCACACAGTAACCTTGACAATTATAGGCTGTCATTAGGTTCTTGGTTCGGTAAGGGAGGTTTTGCCCTCTGCTTTGGAGACCCTGAAAGCACGGTTGCACCTCCAGAACCAGAGATGAGAGAACCAGTGCGAAAATCTGGCGGCTGAGGTTGTGGATGCTAACGCAGTGGCGGTGCCATTGCTTATCTTATTTGATTATTTATTCAGACTGCTGAAACAGAATATATCTGTGATAACCGACACATAAAAATATACCTGTAGGTGCATTTAGAATCCGCGCCTACAGGTATAAATATTTTATTTATGAGTAATTTAAGGGAAGTTTTCTACAACTAAGCCCACGGATCCAGCACAACCTTACCACACTCACCAGTCGCCTGCAATTCCCATGCTGTCTGAACTTCACTCATCGGAAATGAATGCGTAATATAGGTGTCTATTTTATCCGCAGATTCTTTGATAACTTTCATCAATTTAGGAAAGAATCCAAGGTTGTAGTGCCAATTACCACGTAGAACAAGACCTTTACGGATCATATCTCTACTTGCGGCAAGTGGAAATTCTCCACCTTCACCAACAAAAGTAACCTGACCTTTTCTACGGGATGCATCAACCATCAACCGATGTGCTGCAGATGCTCCTGAACAGTCAACTGCTTTGTCAATACCGATACCGTTTGTCAATTCCCGTATTTTGCTAAGAATATCTTCATCATTCGGATTCAGAACTACCTCTGCCCCTAACTTCTTAGCAAGTTCAGCGCGGTAAGGATGACTTTCAACCCCGAAAACACGCGCACCCCGATAAGATGCATTGATGATACCACCTAACCCTACAGGTCCTAACCCGGTTACCATCACTGTATCCAGGGCATCCACTTCCATTTGCTCCATTGCTCCAAATGTAGGACCAAGTCCACAGCAAGCCATTCCCCCGTGTGCAAAACTCATATCATCAGGAATTGGGAACAGTAGATCTTCCATTTTGTGCATATATTGTGCATAAGTTGCACCAGCAACATATTCACCCACCATCTCTCTGATGTTACGTCCACCAGTACAATGGATATGTTCTCCTATACAACACATATTACATTTACCACATGAATTTTGTGGTTGAACAACGACACGATCCCCGACTTTCACACGTCCGGGTTGTGCTACTTCAACAACTTCACCTGCTGCCTCGTGTCCAAAATGCTCACCTGTGCCACCTCCTTTGAAACCTTTATATTCAGTGCACATTGGCACAGCACGGATTTTTACGACAACAACATCTCCCCCCGCTTTGGGATCAGGTTTATCGACTACTCCACCTTTGCCTTCACCAAACATTGCTGCTACTTTCATATATATCTCTTTGCCCATAAATCTCTAACCCTAATTTAGCAGTTTTTTTATAAGAAGATATGGACATTCCTCCTTCTAAGATGTGCTTATAACATAACAAAATCAGTGGAATATGTAAAGATAAAAACTATGACATTCGCAATCAGGGTTATTTGTAGTAGACTTTTGAATTAATGGGACATTTTGATATGTAGGAGGGAACTCCGATTCCCGACTATCACTGAGTTTTGTAGCGATTCGGATATCGCTCCTACACGGACTTTATATTATTATTGTCAATGTTCACTATAGTTTGTGCCGTTCAGCCCCAGCGGGCAAAAGGTGTATACACCCACACACGTATACATCACCATAACCCTCTTCCTTCTATGTCCTCTGTGTCCTCTGTGTCCTCTGCGACTTCAGTGATTCTGACAATCCCGCAATTCTGACATTCCCCTCTTCCTGCAGTGTCCCTCTGCGTCCTCAGCGACTTCAGTGATTCTGACAATCCCGCAATTCTGACATCCCTTCTTCCTTCAGTGTCTTCTGCGTCCTCTGTGCCTTCAGCGATTCTGACAATTCCGCAATTCCGACAACTAAAAACTGAAAAATAAACTAAAAACCGAAACATACATGAAACATACATGAAACATATTGTTCCGACCCCCACCTTCCCCTTCCAACGCCCCCAACCACGTGTTATAATACTCCCGCTATGAAAAAACGAAACAACCCACAAACCCAACATCACCGTATTCGTAGGTCGGAGCGAGCAAAGCGACCTCCGACATATTACATTCTGTATAACCGACCTACGACAAATAGCCAAAAACAAAAGATACAGTTTTTCAAGTTTTTTTTACACAGTAAACCAATGAAAACAACCCACAATCCCAGTCTGGTACTACAACCAGACCACAACACAGTAAAGATACAGTTATGTGAAAAAAGCCCAAAAACTGTATCTTTTTAAAACGGAGAAAAACCCATGAAATTACAATACAAACCACCAATCCTTCGTAACTTCGTAGGTTGGAGCGAGCAAAGCGACCCCCGACAAATAGCCAAAAAAGTTACCAAAATTATTTTTTTTCAACCAAAATAAACCGATAAAAACAACCCGCAAACCCAGACGAAAACTAACATTAGACCAATTCTACCAAAAGTTACCGTTATGTCAAATAAAGTTACCATACGGTAACCTTTTAAGGAGGAATATTCCGATGAAATTCAATGACATACACAAACAATTCGCCGTCAAATCCTTCGCAAAAATGATGACACGAGCAGAAACCCAAGGTAGGTCAAGATAAAAAAAGACCAAAAAAGGAGCAATTAAAAAAAAGCAAAATTCGCGTCACATTCCTTATCCTGACTGGATGCAAAACGTCACAGTGACGTGCAAAAGGTCACAATTTTTTGCACATACAGATAAACAATGTAACGGTAAATTAACGGATAATAGATCCGAAAAATACGAAAACTAAATATCCCTGATTCGCCATGTCTATTACTTGACAACTTCAATGTCGTTATGATATTATTCTAATACTATTACACTGAAGACCATTGATAGATTTTTCAACCTGAAGGATGAAATATGAAACACTGCAGCTTATTTCTAATTCTCACCACTTTAATCGGTATATTCTCATCATATACATCGCCTGCTTCTATTGTAACTGATGGTCTTGTAAGTTATTGGACATTTGATAAGAGTAACATCGGTAATAAAGCAGCAAAAGATGTATGGGGTGACAACGATGGGGAAATCAATGGAAATCCTATAGTTGTACCTGGTAAGGTAGGGGAAGCACTTGAATTTAATGGTTTAGATGATTATGTCAAACTGACAACTCTTGGCAATTTTGCTGAACGCCTCGGCACTTCAACATTTGAAGCATGGTTCAGAACCAGTAACACAGAAGATGGGATGACGCTTTTCAAGGCACTTGATCCTGATTGTGATATGGGTTGGGGAATAGATATTAATTTAGCGGGTGGAATTGAAGATGTAAGATTAGATGTTGGGCTTTTTCTGTTTCATGTCCGTCATAAGAACAATAGTGGTGGATGCTCTGGAAGTAGCAGTGGTAGAGGTTTACCGGTTGTAAATGTTACAGATGGAAAATGGCATCATATTGTATATTCGCTTGATATCCAAAAGGATAATGGACTACTTCCTTGGAAAAAGTTAAAATCGGTGTATATTGATGGAAAATATGTAGAATTCGGATTTTCAAGGTCAACGGAACGAGGTATTTACATCCCATTCAAAGAACCAATCTACCTTGGTGTCGGAAAATATGAAGGACAGTTAGAATGGTATTTTGAAGGTACTATAGATGAAGTACGCATTTATGATAGACCTATCACAGCAGATGAGGTAACCCAGAACTATGAATCAAGAATTCCATTCAACGTTGAACCTCAAGGAAAGTTGTCAACAGTTTGGGGAAAATTGAAAAGTAAATACTAAGATTATCCTATATGATTTAGTCTAACTTAAACTATTGATATATACATGGAACCAGAACATACAGGTTTTTCTGCTAAACAATCATCCTTTTATCAAACAAATGGATATGTCGTTCTTGAAAGTGTTTTCTCTCAGGAAGAATGTCAAAGGTATGTAGAACATTTAGAAGATTTGAGTGCTGGACGCAAAAAACTTGATGGATTTTTCCAACAAGATAAATACGGATACCGTACTTTCAATCAACATCTATACGATCCATTTGTTTTGGAATATCTCATTGATGCACGATTACATCAACCCCTGAAAGATTGCTTTGGAGATGAACCTGAAGCAATTCAAACAATGCACTTTTATGAAGGATCTGAACATCCACTCCATCAGGATCAATACTATCTTCCAGATTGTATGTCAGCTTGGATTGCCATGGTAGACGTTGATGAATACAACGGACCTTTGGTTGTGCAACCGGGCTCACATAAGGGTAGATTAATCACGAAAACTGATGTGCCGATGACGTTACAACCGGATGAAACCTACGAACAACAACAGACCAATCGTTATTTCCCTAAGGTTAAAGAAGTCTTTGACGAAAACGGTTTTGATGAAGTCAAAGTATTTGTAAAACAAGGTGATGTGGTTCTATTTGATGGAAAGTTAATACACGGAGGTGCACCCGTACTAAAACCTCGTACACGCAGGCATGCATTGGCGTGTCACTACATTCCGTACAGTTCAGAAAATTGGGATCGCGATTGGCAACGCATCTCTTTTGATGGTAGTCGGCGCATCCATTACAATAAGATGTAGCATATTTCAGTTTCCAACTACATTTGGTAAGAAAATATATACTATTACTGTGAACTAAAGTAATTTTCGCTCAAAATAACAGGAGAACATTTAATGCAACGCTTAATCACTATATTGATCTGTTTTATCTTTACAGTTAGTTTGTCTCTTCCAATAATTGCACAAGAAGAGAAAAAAGAATCAAAATCTTCAACCCAGCAAACCGATGCTAAACAGAAAAAAGAATATGAAGATTTCAATAAAGTAACTGAAGATAGTAAAAGTTATCAAGGTTTTTTCAGACTATATGAGAAAAAAGAGAATCTCTACTGTGAAATACTACCCTCACAAATAAACAAACCCTTTCTGTGCATGATTAGCATCGCGCGCGGGATAGGAACAGGATACCTTCTCTCAGGTATGACGATGGAAGAATGGTTACTTGAGTGGCGACGGGTCGGTGATAAGGTTCATCTTGTCCGAAAAAATGTACGTTTTCGTGCTGACAAAGGAACACCCATAGCAGAAGCGGTGGATTTAGGTTATAGTGATTCAGTCCTATTTGCCCTTAAACTTGAAAGTATACATCCGCAACGAAAGAGTCTGTTAGTTAATATATCTCCAGTATTCATGTCAGACTTACTACCATTGGCAGGTCAAATCGGTGGTGGAGCACGTTTTGATAAAGGTCGTAGCACATGGGGACCAATTAAGGCATTTCCCAAAAACATTGAATTGAGAGTCAATGCAGTATATTCTGCAAGTGGCTATCGTGAAACTATTCCCGATAGTCGTGGTATACAAGTATCAGTACACTACAGTCTTGCTGGACTGCCATCAAACAACTATCAACCACGTCTTGCTGATGATCGTATGGGACACTTCATGACGACAGTTAAAGACTTCTCACTCAAAACAAGTGAAGAACCTTTTATTCGTTATGTGAATCGTTGGCACTTGGAAAAGGCTGACAAGAAGGCAAAACTATCCCCTCCCAAAGATCCAATTATTTTCTACATAGAGAAAACCGTTCCTCATCGGTATCGTCCGTATGTTCGACAAGGCATACTGGAATGGAACAAGGCATTTGAAAAGGCAGGTTTTATTGATGCAATTGAAGCACGTATCCAGCAAGATCATGAGAATTGGGATCCTGAAGATGCCCGTTATAATACTATCCGCTGGGTGGTCGGTGCATCTTTTGCGATTGGACCTTCCCGCGTGAATCCGCTAACCGGACAGATTCTGGATGCAGATATACTTGTTGGCGAAAGTTGGATTAGGTCTTGGCAGCGGGAGTATACAACTTTCTTTGAAGAAGTTGAACATGAACGCAATCATCCTATTGATGAATCATCACGACATAACTGTCAAATGGCAACTGGACTTGCACAACAGATGGGTTTCATGGCAAGTGTTCTACAAGCACGCGGTATAATTGACGATGGAGAACTTCCAGAAGAGTATATAGGTCAGGCTCTCAAAGCATTAATTATGCATGAAGTTGGTCATACATTAGGTATACGACATAACTTTAAAGCAAGTACGATCTATTCACTTGATGAACTAAACAAAAAGACTGGTAAAGCACTCCACGGTTCCGTTATGGAATATGATGCTGTCAATATTGCTCCAGAAGGTGAAAAACAGGGAGATTATTATACAACTACCATCGGTCCCTGGGACTATTGGGTAATTGAGTATGCATACAAACAAGTTGATGGAAGTAACCCAGAAGCTGAATTACCGGAGCTGCAGAAAATAGCATCACGTGTCGCATCCTCAGAACTAAGATATGCCACTGATGGTGATGCATCTATGTATCAGTATCGTGACCTTGATCCATTAGTCAACCGTTGGGATCTTGGTGCTGACCCGCTAAATTTTGCAAAACAACGTCGTGAGATTGTTGCAGGTCTTTGGGACGAAATTGCCGATAAAGTCACCTCAGATGGCATGGGTTACCAACGCGTCAGACGTGCATTCAGATCACTTCTTGGTCAATACAGTCGGTCCATGTTCCTTGCAACACGATACATCGGTGGACAATACCACCATCGCGATCATAAAGGTGACGAAAACGCTCGTTTACCTTATGTTCCTGTTCCAGCGAAGAAGCAACGTGAAGCACTGGCATTTATCAAGGAACATGCGCTTTCAGATAATACATTCGATTTTCCACCTAAACTACTAAATAGCATTGCGATTACCCGGTGGAGTGATTGGGGGACAAGTAGCGGTAATTCATCACGATTGGATTATCCAGTCCACGATGTTATTCTGCGAAATCAAAGCCAGATTTTGGGTCGTTTGCTTGATCCAAATGTCCTTGCACGTGTTCAGGACACAGAACTAAAATTCTCCGATGATGATGTGTTCACATTGCCAGAACTCTTTACAGGAATTACGGACGCAGTGTGGGTTGAACTTGATAAGAATGCTGATGCTAAACGGTGGACAAATTCCGACGCGTTTATCTCCAGTTTCCGCCGTGGTCTGCAGCGAGAACACTTGAAGCAGTTAATCAAGTTAGTGCTTGCAGCAGATAATGGGACACCAGAGGACGCGAGATCACTTGCACGCCTCCATCTTAGCAAAATCAACGACCGTCTTAAAAACGTGCTCCAAAATTCCAAACAAAAACTGGATGATTACAGCGTAGCACATTTGGAAGAATCGCAAGTTCGGGTTGAAAAGGCATTGGATGCTAACTTTACCGTAGAAAAACGTTAAATCCTATCTGTTACAGTTCTCTGTGATGTGTTGTCCAATTATAATATTCCATACAAATAGGCGCGGTTATAAACCGTGCCTATTTGCTATATTTTCACACAGTTTCATTTTTGCATTTGTAGGAGTAATATCATGAGATATATGCGTTTATCTGAACATATCACAAGAGTGTTGTTGATTTTAACCTTGATAGGAGTATACACTCAATCTTTAGCAAACGACAACGTTGATGATGTGACCCGATTTAACTTACCTGATGGTGCTAAAGCACGCCTTGGGAAAGGAATAACTCAAGACATTGATTATTCACCTGACCGAAACCTGTTTGCAGTCGCATGTAGTATCGGTGTTTGGATATACGATGCAAATATTGGTGATCCAATTGTATTGTTATCTGGACACGCGAATGCTGTACGTTCAGTAGCATTCTCACCGGATGGGAAAACTGTTGCAGGTGGCAGTGGTTTAGGTAATGACAAAACGATTCGTATCTGGGACGTCAGTACAGGAAGGCAGAAAAATGTTCTTATTGGTCATACAGATGACATACGATCTTTAGCCTATTCACCTGACGGAAAAATACTCGCAAGTGGAGATGATGATGTTAATATAAGACTATGGGATGTTGGTACTGGAAAAGTCATTCATACACTTACAGGACATAGAAATGCAGTTCATTCATTAACGTTTTCACAGGATGGTAAAACACTTGCAAGTGGAAGTTCAGACTATACGGTTCGTCTGTGGGATGTTAGTACTGGACAGGCTAAGGCAAATTGTGAGGGGCATACAGATAGGGTGCTTTCAATATCATTTTCTCCAAACAATAATGTAATCGCAAGTGGTAGTCGTGATAAAACTGTTCGTCTATGGGATACAGATACTGGACAACTCATACATACCTTTTCGGAATTTACGGATAGAATTTCTTCTGTTGCATTTAGTCCAGATGGTCACTCTCTCGCTTGTGGAAATACCACTCACGGTAACATACTACTTTTGAATTCAGCGACTGGGAAACAACTACTAACCATACCTGCACATGATGGATCGGTCAGGAAAATAATGTTTTCTCCTGATGGAAACACACTTTTCAGTATGAGTTGGGGTGGTGAAATAAAGTCTTGGAATGCAGATACAGGAAAACACAAACTGACAATATACGGACATGACGATATACTTGATTCAGTTGCATATTCTCCAGATGGAAAAACGATAGCAGGTGCAGGTCGATCTTCCATTGAGGTGTGGGATACAGAAACAAACCGGAAGAAGTTGACTCTTAAGGAAATCCCAACGAATATACTTTCATTAGCATATTCACCCAATAATAGGACACTCGTGGTTGGTGGTGGAAACGGTATGATGCAGGTATGGAATACATCCACACAGGAAATTGAGTGGACGACTACAGCTCATAAGGGTGGCACTAAATCCGTGGCTTTTTCTCCAGATGGTTGGACTTTAGCAAGTGCAGGAAATGACAAGAAAATCGTCTTGTGGAATATTGTCACAGGAGAACAGATACAGACTTTTCTTGAACAAGAAGGTTCTGTTGGATCAATATCCTTTTCACCTGACGGCTTAACCATAGCAAGTTGTGGCTATAATGGATTTATTAGTTTGTGGGATATTGAAACTGGTGAAAACATATTTACTATACCAAATGCCGCAAATGGTAGTGATATTTCCTATTCTCCAGATGGGACATTGATCGCCTGTGGTGGAAAAAATATTGATTTAAGAGATGCAAAGACTGGTGATATTAAACTGACCATTGATCAACATTCAACAACAGCAGATAAAGTCTTATCTGCTATTAAATTAGGAAAACACAAACCCCCACTTAAATGGCATGAACAGATTGCTAATGTCGTAGCATATTCCCCAGATGGTAAAACACTTGCTGGTTTAGGTGAAGACTATCGTATCCGATTATGGGATGCCAAAAATGGAAGACTAAAACGTGTCTATTCTGGACATAAATGGATAGCCGAATCAATCGCATTCTCTCCAGATAGTCGGACCCTTGCAAGTTGTAGTTGGGATGGTACAATCCTATTATGGGAGGTCCCATAATAGAAAACATTTGAAACAGATGAAAATTGTCCAATATACACAAGTAATTATAAACCATTAACACAATTTTACAACAGAATAATTCAAGCAGAATTTCGACAAATGGTAGCGTTAATTATCGGTGTGTAAAGTCTTAGCATAAGTTTCTATCAGAATCACATAAAGCACAGAGAACGTAGAGCACGGAAAGGGACAATGGTTTTTCAAGATTGTTTTCTAAAGATTAGCATTTGGGCAGAATAGAGAAATGCTGTATCTTCCGTGTTCTCTGTGTCTTCTGTGATTCTGACAAATAATCGGAGATACATGCAATCCAACACAAAATATAGAAGCAACTACATTACAGAATGAGATTGTAGGTTGGGATGAGGCACGAAACCCAACCTACAAGTCCTATACCGAACGCACGATACAATAAGGAGATTAACAAGATGAAAACTATATTCCATACAATCATTTCTGTATCAATGCTGCTGTTACTGTTTTTCCCCAATGCTTTTGCACAGGATTATACTAAATTCAATTTACCTGAACATGCTATTGCACGTCTTGGTAAAGGGTTTGTCAATGATATAGCATATTCCCCCAATGGCACACAGATAGCAGTCGCAAGTAGTATAGGTGTTTGGTTCTATGATACAAATACAGGAACTGAGGTTTCCCTATTTTCTGGACAAAAGAATGTTACCCGTGCAGTTGCTTTTTCTCCGGATTGGTCAACAGTAGCAGCAGGAGGCGGGAATGGAGATAACTCAATTCGATTGTATGATATCATTACTGGAAAACAGACAGCAGTCCTACGCGGACATTCATCTGATGTCCATTCCATTGCATTTTCTCCTGACGGTCTTTTGCTTGTAAGTGCAGGAAATGATAACACCATCCGCTTGTGGGATTTAGCCACCGGTAAACCTAAACACACCCTTGACGGTCATAAAAAGTCTATATATTCCGTCGCTTTTTCACCTGATAGCAATACCATCGTAAGTGGAAGTGTTGATCATACAGTACGGCTATGGGATGCAAATACAGGAGAAGAAAAGAAAGTCCTTACTGGTCATAAAGAATGGGTTAAATCAGTTGCATTCTCACCTGACGGCAAGATGGTAGCGAGTGGAAGTTATGATAAAACTGTTCGTTTATGGGATACCGATACCGGACGGCATATTAAAACGCTTGACTTACAAGAACAAGGACCTCTTCAAGGACATTTAGGTAAGATCAGATCCGTTATGTTTAGTCCTGATGGACAAAACCTTGTGAGTAGTGGCGGAGGGCAAATCGTGATCTGGAATATTGAAACCGGACAACGGAAGCAAACGCTTCCAGCAGATCCGAACGGTATATACAAAGTTGTATATTCCCCTGATGGTAAGACTTTTGCCAGTATGGATTGGTATGATGGAATTGATTTTTGGGATACAAAAACTGGTCAACATACGCTAACAATTAAAGGTCATTCGAACGGTATCCGTACAATAGCATATTCTCCTAATGGGAAAACAATTGCAAGTACTTGTGGTAGTGAAATTTGGTTATGGGATGTAGACTCAAGAAAACACATATTCACAATTGATGGACATAAAGAAGGTGTAAATTCTATCGCATTTTCTCCAGACAATCAGCTAATTGCAAGTGCAAGTTGGGATAAGACAATAAACTTATGGGATGCTGACACCAGAGAACAGGTCATGACACTTACCGGACATACGGATGATATTCAATCGGTCGCTTTTTCTCCGAACAGTAAGTTCATAGCAAGTGCAGGACATGACCAAACGATCCGTTTGTGGGATGTAACAACAGGTGAGGAAATCCATACTCTCAAAGAGGACGATGGACGTGTTTTTTCTGTTGCTTTTTCACCTGATGGGAGGACATTAGCAAGTGGTGGTTTTAATGGAGTTATCCGTCTTTGGCATGTTTCTACTGGTAAACAAATATATACACTACCAAAAAAGAACCGAAACGGTTTTTCCATTACATATTCTCCTGATGGGAATACTATAATTAGTACTGGGTTTGGTATTCAGTGCTGGAATCTTGAAACAGGAAAACATAAAGAACTTGTAGATTTTGGTGATAATATGCAAGGATTTAGACGTATTCCTAACATTATGACAAAATTCGTTGATATGTCATCTGACGGCAAGTTTGTAGCAGATGGCGGTGAAATGGGTGGTATACGACTTTGGGATTATGAAACAGGGAAGTTAAAACTATATCTTTCTGGACATAATTGGAGGGTAAATGCAGGAGCTTTTAGTCCCGATGGAACAACATTTGCCACTGCAAGTTTTGACGGAACTATTTTGCTATGGGAAGTACCACAACAGTAAATAGAGAAATCAAATGGATATTATTCAATATACACCCGATATACTCACACCATTAACACAGTTTTACAATCGTCTGACTGCGGAGGTGCCGTTTTGCTACCCCGTTAATCAGAAGGATTTTGCACTTGTGATGCAGAATGTTGACACGGATAAATATAATAGAAGTGAAGGAGGACTTTTTGGTGAAAAAGCATTTGTAGCGATTTCTGAGGATAATGTACAGGCATTCATACACGTCGGTATAAGTCTAAAATCGGAAAATGAAGAAGAGGATGTAGGTTTTATCAAATTTTTAGGATACGAACGCGGTTACAGAAATGCAGGTCAAACCTTGCTTGAAAAAGCAGAGGAATACCTAAAGTCATATAATGTCACACGCATCTTTGCATTTTCTGAAAATGACCGATATCGGTTCTTTCATTTTGAACATGCCTATTTATCCGTTTCTCTTGATCATATTCATGCACTTTTAGGATTCAACGGTTATCACCGTAGTGATGGCGAGGTATTCTTGGACTGGAAGGACTACACTGTTGAACCAAATCCTTCGGGTATACCGGTGACACTTTCTGTTGATTGGAAACAGGGAGAGGGGCAACGTCCAAACTGTATTGTTAAAGCATACCAAGATAACAAAGAAATCGGTGAGTGTGATTCTGTTAGCAGTGGTGAGTTTTCAAGTCATCCTGATGCACAGGATTGGTTACATACCGTTTGGCTCGGAATTGAAGATGACTTCCAAGGGCAAGGTTTGGGAAAATTCCTGCTACAGTCTACACTTCAAGAGATGCACAAAATCGGATACCGTCATGCAGCAATTAGTACGGATTGGGAGAATTACCGCGCATTACTCTTTTACAGTAACTGTGGTTACAAACTTGTCGATTGGACTTTCGAATATGAAAAAGTCTTATCAAAACTGTAATCTGATATAAAGGAATATGCGCGATATGATTCAACATTTCTATTGAATATACCGCGCTAATTATGTAAATCTAATTCAGTTTGGATACTTACCAAGTATAAGCAATTTTTGCGAATAGTTGGTTTACAGTCTGTTCTGCATCTTGATCCCCATAGACGAGATACAGAACAAAGTCTTCAATGAACATGTATTTGAAAACTGCATTCAGATTTGGTTTGTGGTCACCTCCTGAACGTAATCTGAATGTAATCCATTTCTCTCTGCCAATCTCAAAATTTGCACTTGAACGCAGAGAAAATTTGTATGTACTTTCTCCATCAGGAAATGTCTGCCAAAGATTCTCTCCTTCAATGCCAATAGACAAAATCTTAAATGGTATTAGGTTCATAGCAGTCGTAACAAATGTTGCTTTTGCACCCTCAAATTCGCCATATTGACAGACAACAAAAATACGATCAGGTTTTTGTCGGTTATACACTGTTTGTGCTGCAACTACCCAATTATTGTGAATATCATAAGACCAATTTCTGTAAAATAATCCTGTTTGATATTTCTCACCGATATCAAATTGTACCAGTTGAAAATGATCACCTCGTGTTCTTACACCATCGTGATCCCAGGTCACTTTTTGGACAGATTCAAACTTTATAGTTTGCAACATACCTTCTTCAAATGGAATGCTGTATACCCCCCAGAAACTTGGTTGTCTTATGTTCGTTAAACGAACTAATCCATTGACAGGATTGAATCCAGAAGATATATCTCTATACGCAAGGCTAATTATTGGGTTGCCTCTACGATTGATCTCTGCCAATATAGCACGCCGATTGTCTTGATCTATTTCCCAATTACCTGCATAATTTGCTATTATGTTAAAGTCTTTGGGTAGACGTATTCTCGTATCAACCGCAGCTGAACGATTATAGAAACCGCTATATTCCTTTGATGCGACAAATGCACCAATTGATGAGGAATTTCCAGCATCCCACAAACCGCGTGCTAATATATTATGACTTCCATCTTCTGTTTCTATGACATTCATCAATCCGTATGTAGCTCTACCAGTCTTGCCTATTAGTTTCGCACCGTAATCTATTTCACCAATACGACGACTGTAAAACAGAGAGATTGGTGCTCTAAATATTCTTCCATCTTCTTGAAAAAAGGGTCTTCGATCAGTCAAACGTTGCTCAAGGTCTGACAGAACAATACCTTGAACTTCAGACTCAATATGGCTGAAATCTGGATTGAGGGTACCTATAATAGATGTACTTGTTGTTATTTTATACGATGCATCTACACCTATTGCAGGTGTTAATCTGTCTGTCAATTTATCAAACTTTGAAATGTCATCCATTTTTGCTGAAAGATAAGCACCCACTTCAAATTTCTTTGTAATGTTTTTTGGGTTTATTTCAATATCTGTCAAACTTCCAAATCTATTAGCTTCAGAAACGTTGACACCAGTGTCTGCCCATGTGCTTGTTCTATCCACACTCTGATGTCGACGCACTAAATTTAACCCCCATGTTTGTTTTTCTGAACGCGGCATGTCAAGTATTTGGTATGGGATTTTCATCTCAACAGTCCAAGAAGATTCCTCAGTGACTGCAGCAGCACTCCATTCTCCATCCCAACCAAGATCTCCCTGTTTTTCATCAAGTTGTGTCCCAAGAGGATTAACCGCAAATCTGTATGTGCGTTGTTTATCAAGATATGTATCAAGATAAACCGCTACATGATCTTCAAATTTAAAACTCCCATCTTTTCGTGTTTGATTGGCAATGATAGTAGATTTGTCTTGAATACAACGAAAACTGATGTAAATTGCAGAATCGTTATATACAATGAAAACTTGCGTTTTATCAGGAACTGTAGTTTTCAATTCTGCTACCATAAACTCCTCAATTGGTGTAATTTGTAACCATGGACTATCATCCAGTTTTCCATCAACAACTGGAACATTTTCAACCTTTTTTGCTGCGATCGTCTGTGAATGCACGTTTAGATTCACAAACATAATAAAGAATACACAGCAATTCATTAGAATGAAATTACGAGCAAAGTGTATCATTTTTATCCTCTGATTTTTATTTCATATAAAAAAACTGGCACCAAACATAAAATATTGATGAAGAAAATATCATAATTGATATGTTCAACCTATTTTAGTTTAGCACCAGATACATGTGTATTGTCTTATTGTCGTTTTAATCACTGTTTCAATTTTGTGTGTACATATATAGATGAATATACAATAATTATTTGTTTCTATAGTTGAGCTTCTGATGTATCTATGGTTGCTTTTTGTAATACCTCAGACGCTCTTTTTGCCATATCGGTTGTTGGGTCACGTTTGATAATTCGGTTCAACTGGTAGACCGCACTATCGTTACCATCTTTCGCTAATTCCAATGCTTCCTCAAAACCTTTGTTTCCAAAA
The DNA here is from genome assembly GCA_026710795.1 of Candidatus Poribacteria bacterium. Lineage (GTDB taxonomy): Bacteria > Poribacteria > WGA-4E > WGA-4E > WGA-3G > MSPOR6. Next base: position 7,106 of record JAPOQK010000030.1, on the reverse strand, counting down.
CTGAAATCTCTTGGAATGACTGTAAGGTCAAGGTTTTTCCAGTAATACTTTAGTTCGTCCGATTCCCAATTCTCATACACATTTTCCCATTTCAACGAGTTGAAGATGTTCAGATGTGGTTCTAACATATGTTCTGCGATTGGGTCATCAACTGCTTGATAGCGATTGTCAAGTGATACGCGCAGACGATCTTCTGTAAGATTTGGAAGTGCCTTGTGGATGGTCAATGCAGGAAAAATCAGTGTATCCCCAATTTCGTAATTTGTAGAGTGCCATTCACCTGACAACTCGTCAGTGTTCACACATAATCCACCAGCACCAAGTGAGAAGTGATGTTCCATAACCTTATTAACTTTATGAGAACCGGGCATTACTGCTAATCCTCCTAACTCTATAGGGCAATCACCAACTGGTGTCCAACTGGTGTAGGTCTGGAAATTGCCTTGAAAGTGGACGAAATCTTGATGTATTGGTGTTGTATGCGCTGTATACTTCGGATACCAAAGTCGCGCAATTTTCTGAGGATGCGGTAGCACTTCTCTTCCAAGGATTTTTCCAATCATATCTACTACTTCATCCCAATGTCCGGAACGGTGAAATGTTTGAAGTTTATACACTTCATGGTAGACATCGGTATACTCAGGATCACCCTCGGTGCACTGCGTGGAGATATCAGCGATACCATCCATAGGATCAGTACCCGATACGATCCATCCACCTTTTTGCATTGTAGTTAGCATCTCTCGTCGTAATGCTAAGAGTTTATCAGGGTCTTGCAGTTTTTTGAAGAAAAGATACCCAGCCTCTGACATCCGCGAGCGTAACTCTATCGGATCGTTCATAGCATCATTTGATACGCGCAGTTCTTTTATCTCATCCATTTAGCAATCTCCGTAGACAATTCAGATCTCATATTTCAAATTATACACGACAGAGAAACTGTTCTCAACATTATTTGATAGAAAATCCAAATATAGGTATTACTGCAGTCTATGTTGCCAAATCATCAAGCATTTGACGGATTTTTTTCTCACCACTATCAATAAACAATGGTGCCAATGGTCCTCTTCCGTGCAAAGTCTGAAGTAAAGTATCAATCTGTATCATTCGCTGCTGTGGTGTATAACACCTGAGCCAATTCTTGACGAAATCTCGGGCGGGTTTTGGGTTACCAGTTCTCAACGAACTTGTGCTTTTTCGCCATGCTTGCCACTTGAATGAATAACCACAACTTGAACACTCAAGTTTTTCGTCCTTCTTCTTCAAACTCTTACGATAATCACGCCATTTCCGTTTATAACCACAACTGGTGCATTCTATGTTTCCAGAGATATGCACCGCTGCTGCTTGACACTTCGGACATTGTAGTTCTGGATTAGTCTGACGAATATTAGCCCTTCGAGATTGTTCAGGGGCAGGAGGTCTGCGAACAAGATTATGACAGTGAGGACACGGTAATCGAACACGAGTTCTCACAGATTGATTGTATGCTTGTTGTTTCCAAGATTTACCGCAAGAGCATTGTAATACATCAGTTATCTTAAGTATACCATAGCAACTAAAACAGCGTGGGGTTTCACGTAGGTTTAGTCGACAATCACGCCATAGAAGTCTTTCTACACAATGAGGGCAGTGAAACCAGTCTTCGCGAGTTCCACCTTCACCTGAACTAAACAACGGATCAATCTTTCTCGTTATCTTAGTATTGCACAAGGGACAAGGCACACGTCCCTCTCGGTAAACATCAGCGACAGTTGCGATATCTGAACAACGGGCAAACAGTTCCCAGCCAACATCGTGCAACAACATTTCATCATAGATACCAATCCGTGCATAACGGTAGAGTCGACGTATTTGTATAGGTTTTATACGCGGTGACCAATTCATATCATTAAATCATCTAAAAGTCATGCTGGTATTCTTACAACTTCACCAGTTTCAACACTTTGGCTAATAGCATCCAAAACACGCATGTTTTGATATGCATCTTCAAGACTTGAGTGAGGTTGTGTCCCTGCTTGCAACGATTGTGCCCAATGCTGCATCTCTTCAAGATAACCAGGTCTGTTTATACCGTGGTATGCAGAATTAAGATTCCATTCTTCAGTTGGCGTATCAATATACCCGCCACCACTGTTAAGCCATGTAGGCACACGATAGCGACGCAACTTCCGTGTTTCGAACACCTGAATCGCTTGATTGTTTGTGCCTTTGATGAATACCATTGCTTCTAATACCGGTCCCGTTCCAAGTGTCATAGTTCCAATTGCCCCGTTTTCATAACCTAAGTTTACCGTTATAGAAACACTTTTTGTGGGAGCATCTATCGTTCCTTTTGCATATACATCAGTCACTTGTCCCATAAAGAAACGCATACCGTCTGTGGGATGAATTACTTGGTCAAGCATGAATGGCCAAGCAAATGGAGAACCTGCTTCACTGAGACGTGGACCTGGCGCAAGATAACGTGTATGGTATTGACATACAGCCACAAAGTCGTCTTCTTCTATCAAACGTTTTGCTATCTGATGTGCAGGTGCATGTCTCCACATTGTACCCACCATACCTGTTTTTCCAACCTCTTTAGATACATCAGCCAACATTTTTGCACCATCGGAAGTAGATGCAGGAGGCTTTTCTGTATAGATATGATATCCTTGTTTCAAACACTCAATGCCGATGTCACGATGCATTTGGTCTGGTCTACCAACAATAGCAACAGCATATAAATCTTCATTCTTGAACATTTCATTGTAATCGGTATAATGACGAAGCGCACCAAATTTACGAACATTTGACTTCGCTTTACCCTCAACAAGGTCGCACGTAGCCACGAATTCAAATTCTGGTATCATTGGAATGCACTGTTGTAATCTCGATGACATCCTTCCACAACCAATAAATGCGATTCTTACTTTTTCCAAAATCTTTTCTCCATTTCAAGTATGAACGTAATATTAGACACAATCAACACCCGGATTTTCAAGAAAGGTTGCTTTCCGTAATATACAAGATTACATAAAAGGCATTTTTTCGTACATATCGGTAGAACTGACGTATTTGTATATCTTTTACACGTTGTGACCAATTCACTTCTGGAAAATGCCTAATTGTCATGCTGGAATTCTTACAATTTCACCTGATACAATACTATCACTTATTGCCTCTAAAACACGCATGTTTTGATATGCATCTTCAAGACTTGAGTGAGATTGTGTCCCTGCTTGCAGCGATTGTGCCCAATGCTGCATCTCTTCAAGATAACCAGGTCTACTTATACCGTGGTATGCAGAATTAAGATCCCATTCTTCAGTTGGTGTATCAATATCCCCGCCACCACTGTCAAGCCATGTAGGTACACGATAACGACGTAACTTTCTGGTTTCGAACACCTGAATCGCTTGATTGTTCGTGCCTTTGATAAATACCATCGATTCTAATACCGGTCCAGTTCCGAGCGTCATAGTACCGATACCACCGTTTTCATATTCTAAGTTAACGGATATTGAGACACTACTTGTAGGAGCATCAATCGTTCCCCTTGCGTACACTTCAGTGACTTGTCCCATAAAGAAACGCATACAGTCAGTAGGATGTATTACCTGATCAAGCATGAATGGCCAAGCAAATGGAGATCCTGCTTCACTGAGACGTGGACCTGGCGCAAGATAACGTGTATGGTATTGACATGCAGTTCCAAAATCGTCTTCGTTTATCAAACGTTTCGCTATCTGATGTGCAGGTGCATGCCGCCACATTGTACCCACCATACCTGTTTTTCCAACCTCTTTAGACACATCAACCAACATCTTAGCACCTTCGGAAGTAGTCGCAGGTGGTTTTTCTGTATAGATATGGTATCCTTGTTCCAAACACTCAATGCCGATGTCTCGGTGCATTTTATCTTCTGGTCTACCAACAACAGCAACAGCATATAAATCTTCGTTCTTGAACATTTCATTGTAATCCGTATAATGGCGAAGCGCACCAAATCTACGAGCATTTGACTTTGCTTTATCTTCAACAAGGTCACACGTAGCGACAAAATCAAATTCCGGTATCAGCGGAATACACTGTTGTAAAATTGATGACATTCCACCACAACCAATAAACGCAATTCTAAGTTTATCCATTTACTATTTGCTCCGATCTATGTTAGATACTCCATTATAGAGTTTTAATTTACATTAGAAAAAGGGATTATGTGCGACTTCCCAATAAAATCCGTCTGGGTCTTTAAAGTATCCCGAATATCCTCCCCAAAATACCTTTTGTCCAGGTTTAACAAGTTCCGCTCCTGCTTCTACTGCTTCAGCTAATGTTCTGTCAACTTCTTCAGGAGAATCAACATTATGTGCAAGTGTAAACCCTTGAAATCCTGTTCCTTCAGATGAGATAGTAATATCCTCAGCAAGTTTGTCTCGGGGATAAAGTCCAAGTATGATTCCATCCAACTTAAAGAATGCAATGCTCTCAGAATCATCCATAAGCGGGAAACCTAACCCTTTATGGTAAAAATCAACAGCACGTTGTAAGTCTTCAACACCAAGTGTAATGATAGTGATATGTGGTTTCATTCTATCTCCCAAGTTATTTAGGTATTCAATAGTATGTATTAATAATGCGAAATTGTAGACTATTTCAGTCTATTTATTCTAACGTAGCACCCTCGGGACGTGGTGCTGTGGGTCGGATAGGTGTTTTTTGATAGGATTGATAAGCAATTTCTGCAAGGTGAGGGGTTTCCAGTCTGGTATAATTTTGTGCACGCGAGTGCATTATTGCATCAAGAACACCTGTAGTCAATAGGGTACGTTCAACAGGATATTGTGGAACACCAGTAACAAACATCTCCTCTATGTTGAGACTCAAATAACTAAAATGTGCATACGGTACCTCATTCTGTAAATAGAATTCTGTAGCATTAATCTCATTTCCAATTTTACCAGCATAAGCAAAATCAGTGACATAACCGTTTAACATCAATACAGCAGAACGGAACCCATCGCGATGCTCAATCAGAAATAAGATCGGATTTGGACATCCTTCAACAATAGAACTCTCTGGACGATTTTTTATTTTTGCACATGCTGCTTCAGCCAATTCCAGTGACCATTCTCCAGATGCAGCAGCATTCCATACTGCATCTCCTTCAATACATTGAACAGCAACGACACCTGACTCTCCACCTTGACGTCGTTCAATCATACATTGTAACGTTTCTAAAGCATGGAATCCATAAGACTCAACACCGCCATACCCTATGCTAATAGCAGATTCCAAGGGTGTGTCCAATGAATGTTCTAAAAATGGCTGTCGCCAACAGAGAGGTAATGATGAACCAGCCATGAAAGGTATATTAAGTTCCTTTGCACGTAAGTACATCCAGTAGGCATCTTCCCAATTGTATGAAAGATGTTTATCACAAAAGACAGGTACTGATCTTCCACTTGATGCAAATACACCGCATATCTGTTCAAACATATATTTACGCGGATACATATGTTGACCAAATTCGTTATGAGGATACTCACCATGTTCACCGATTAGTAGTACACCATCAACAGTAAGATCACTTTCTCCACGTGTCAATGCTTGACGAATACTTGCATATATTGGAACTTTATGCTCTTCTGCTAATCCGACTCCAATATCACGGGCTTCAATCTGATCCAGATAGATTGATGTCAATTCAACGCGGGGTGCGCGATGCCCTTCATCTGTAGGATATCCAGCCATATATTTTGTAACTATCACATCTGCATGAGAGTTAGGAAAGTAAACAGTATTTATTGCCGCGATTTTTTTTCGTTGTTCCATGATGTTGTCTACCCTTTATCTGATTATTTCCGTTCCAATTCCACCTTCAGTTAACACTTCAAGCAGTAACGAATGTGGTATTCTTCCATCAATCACATGAGTTTTTGCTACACCACCTAATAATGCTTTTTCACATGCTTCAATTTTCGGTATCATCCCACCTGTAATAACACCTTCCTCAATAAGTCCTTTTATATCACGCATCTGAATAGTAGGAATAAGAGTAGAAGTATCCTCAACCTCCCTGCAGATTCCACGAGTATCAGTGAGAAGGATAAATTTTTCTGCCTGCAGTGCAGAAGCAATTTCTCCCGCCATTGTATCTGCATTTATGTTATAAGTTTCACCGTCAACGCCTGTCCCGTTGGGAGCAATAACAGGAATATATCCAGCCTCATCAAGCGTGATGATCGGTCTTGTGTTTACTCCTATAATGCTGCCAACAAATCCAATGTCTACCGAGGTCTCGTTACCATCCTCATCAGTTATTGTAGGTGTATATTTTTCTGCAACTATTAAATTTGCATCTTTACCACACAAACCAATTGCTTGCCCACCATGCTGATTAATATGCGCGACTATACCTTTGTTAATTGTCCCAGCAAGAACCATTTCTGCGATTTCCACTGTTTCTGTATCGGTAACACGTAAACCTTGTACAAATTCTGCTTCCTTTCCAATTCTATTCATCCATGCACTGATTTTTGGACCGCCACCATGTATAACGATAGGACGCATCCCTACATATTTCATGTAAACGATGTCTTCCATAACTGAATGGACAAGAGATTCATCCTCCATAGCTGCGCCACCATATTTTATTACAATTCTACGATTGGAAAATCGTCGGATATATGGCAATGCTTCAATGAGTATGTCTGCGGTTTGACGCATTTGTTTCTTTTTCCTCTGAAAATTGTGTAAATTTTATTTCTACCTTTTAAAGCAAGCAATACATTGAAAGAATAACTGATTTTTTCATCACTTTATTATATCACACGTAATTCAAGATGTCAAAATACCGATAAGATAAGGGTGTGTAAAGTTTTTTGTATAAAGAAAGGAATGGAAACACCATGCACAAGACTTCGGACATCATATTTGACTGCGAATTGTTGTCTTGTATTTTCATTGGATTTTTCTTTCGTATAAAAAGGTTACCGTTTTGTGTCTAATTTCTGCATAACGGTAACTTTTAGTATTTTTCACTGGTTTTAGTTCCTGTCTGGGTTTATGGGTTGTTTTCATCGGTTTTTTTGAATGTAAAAAAAAAGAAAAACGGTAAC
>JAPOQK010000035.1 GCA_026710795.1 Candidatus Poribacteria bacterium | reverse complement strand
CAAGTAATTCTAAAATCTACTATAACAGGACATTTTGAGTTGTAGGAGGGAACTCAGATTCCCGACTATCAGTGAGTTTTGTCGCGATTCGGAGATCGCTCCTACAGAAATGTGTCTCTTTAATTTCAATGTTTACCATAGCCTAATACGAGCTACTTTAGAAGGTGACCAGAATGCGTTTACTGTGCTGGTGAAAAGATACCAAAAACAAGTCCACGCATTGGTCTGGCGGAAAATAGGTGATTTTCATATTGCGGAGGAAATCACGCAGGATATTTTCCTGAAGGTATATAAAAAGTTAATGAGTCTCAAGCCTCCATATCATTTTTCAGGGTGGCTTTATGTAGTCGCGACGCGGCACAGTATCGCATGGATCCGAAAGAACAAACATCCGATTACCCCACTGAGCAATATATCCAAGGTTGAAATAGAGGAACACTGCTATCTTCAATACGAAGTGGAACAATCTGAAGCAAACACTGTTGAACACCAACGCGGTATCGTAAAACAGTTACTGAAAAAATTGCCTGAGAGCGAGCGTACTGTCGTAATACTCCACTACTTAGCAGAGATGCCCTGTGAAAAGATTAGCGAATTCATGGGAGTATCAAAAAATACTATTAAGAGTCGACTACATCGTGCACGCAAACGTTTAGAGAAACAAGAACACCTACTCAACGATGTCTCAGAAATCTTCCAATTGCAACCTACCTTAACCCAAAACATCATGCGTGAAATTGAACGTATCAAGCCGTCATATCCTTCTGTAAGTAAGCCATGGATTCCGTGGGGACTCTCATTCGCATCGGTCTTATTTGTTATCATGATGATGGGAATGGGTCCTCATGTGGTATCGCGTTTCCAGCAACCCTATACTTTGCATGCTGATTCAGATATGACAATAGAATTGGTTGATTCCCCTGTTGTCCATGAATTGGAACGTAAGTCTGACGCACAATCCCGATTCGGACAGTCAGGTTTATCTGGTAGAAACAGTGGCACGGGAGTACATGTTGATTCACCTCTTGTTGCAGCCGCGGATGTTGAACAGGTAGACCTATCACCAGCAAAACCTAAATGGATACAGACAAAGGGACCTGGGGGTGTTATAAGTGCGAAACTCTATCTTGCGTCCGACCAATCCCTATACGCAATTACAAAAACTGGTTTATATATACTCACAGAAGAAGCTGACGGTTGGATACATGTCAGTTCCAGTGGTCCGAATCAGGAATTTGATGGGGTCATGGCAAAACGTGATGATACACTTTATCTTCTTACATCCAATGAACTCATATCCTCAACGGACGACGGTAAGACATGGAATAACCTCGGGGCACGACCAGAAGGTTTTGCGGTTGCTTTGTTGACGACGGATACGGCAATGTACCTCGTCCTTAAAACAGATGTATTTAGACTTCGTTTTGAGGATGTTGGTAATGCGTGGGAACTCGTAGGAGATACTTTGCGTGACATACGAGGCGATGTCCCGGAGGTAGTCAATCCCAAAATCCGTCCTAATAGCGTTGATGCAGAAAATCCCAATTTTCGTCCCATTGTCGGTCCTTTGGATGTACTCGCCCTTCATAACCTCGCTTTCCGCATCTGGGACGCACAGATAATTGACAACACCCTGTTTATTGGAACAAGTCAGGGACTTTTCCGTTTTACCGATGACTGGGAAAAGCTACAAATGTCAACATCACAAGGTATCAAATCCTTGGCAGTCAACGAAAAAAGCCTGTACGTCGGAACAATGGCAGGACATCCAAATCCAAGAGAGCCAAAGCTTCCTCGCGCAGCAGTTTTCTCCTCTACCAACCTTGGGGACTCCTGGACAGGTATTACACCAAATACTGGCTTACATTCAATTGGAATTGCCGAGGTAGTTACGGTCGGAGACACACTGATATTGTCTGGTACCGGTTTACGTTCTAAAGACGGTGGCAAAACATGGATTGTTCCTGTTGGGAACCAAAGAAGGTTTAGCATTTTTCCTGCCATAGGATTAGGCGAAAACACTTTATACGGTCTCGGTCGCGGTGGTATAAAACGTTCAACAGATTTCGGTCTCACCTGGCATCCGTTTATGAACGGTATAGTGAATTCCCATGTTCCAAATCTGATTGTGGTAAAAAACGTACTCTACGCGCAAACACCAACAGAATTGTTAAAATCTGCTGATCGTGGAGAATCCTGGGAATCTGCTGACTTAATGGGTGCTGATGAAAAAGCTGTGCCTTTTCAGATTAGAAAAGAAATGAAATTTTCAGCAGCTAATGGTATTCTTTATGCCAGCAACAGTCAGCCTGATGGAGTAACGCTCTTTCGTCTTTCTGATGACGATGTATTCCTACCCGTTGAAGGTGTACCCGATTTTGCATTAGGCACCTTACACACGGAATTGGAAAAAAAGTTTAAGAACGAATCTGATAAAGTGGCAAAACAGTTTAGAACGGAATGGGAGAAAAAGCGTGAGGAGGCAATAAAAAACAATCCAAATGTTGACATTGACGAAGTGATGAAACAGTTTAGAGCGGAATGGATAGAAATACGTACGAAACCATCAGGGATTAATATTGCGACGATGAGGAACAATCCTGATCTTGAAAAAGCAATTGAGCAGAGGTTTGCTATTACCACACAAAACCAGATCGCTGAGGAACAGAGGACAAATGGAACGTTTACGATCTCTGACGATACCGTCTTCATGGAATACAGACATAAACTATTCAGATGGCGTTTTGGCGAAACGGTATGGCACGACACAGGTTTGGAAGATCAGGATGCAAGCTCACCAATCAGGGCAAGAAAGGGTTTCACCCTTGCTGTTTCTGGTAAAACAGTTTATGCCGGTAAACGAGGAGGAGATCTCTTCTTATCTGTAGATGGTGGAGACACTTGGACTGATGTAACCGAAAACCTGGCATTTCCTGGATTATTCAAAGAGATTATGTTCGCAGATTCAACTGTCTACGTCTCGACGAATATGGGTGTTATGAGTTCAAGCGATGGTGAAACATGGCACGTCCTAAACGGTGATGATGGAGATATACTTATCATAAATTGGATTGCAGTGGAAGGCGCAAATGTTTACGGTGTCAATGAAATCGGTATCTACAAGGTAAATAAACAGACAAACACTTGGGTACAGATTGTTCCAAAACTACCATATATACCTGCCTCCTTTGCTATTGATAGTGATACATTCTACATCGGCACAAGACAAAACGGAGTGCTTCGATTCCATCGTCCTGAGCAATAGTTCCCAATTTTCATCGACTCAGTTTAGGTTCATAATGTAGGCGCGGTTTATTCCCGCGCCTATTTTCTGTACACACACATATATTCAATATAAGAGTCATTATACCTCTATTTCTGTGTATTCAAAATCCAGGATTATAAACTTCTCAAATTTTATAAGTACGCGTATTTTGTATTGACATAATTGCATATTTTAATTATTGTTTAAACAGCAGATTGTTGTAATCTGCCTATTTTCGCATCCAAGAAGTAATTTTGAGACTGTCTTTAAAGTAAGGATGGTCGACTGCCACATAGATTACTCTCACCAAAAGGAATTTGATCATGAAAGTCACAAACATAGAACGTATCTTAGTTGATGTCCCATTTACACCAAGACAACAAGAAATAACCACTACCAGTGTCTCAACCGTCTACAATTGGTCACTTCTTGAACTATGCAAGGTAACGACAGATACCGGACATATCGGATGGGGTGAAACTGTCATCCACTATACTTATAGTCGTGTGAGTGAAGGAAGTGTGGAAAGGGTTCTTGGACAAAGTCCAGCGGAACTCATGAACGAGGATTCACTTGGTGCGGGGTTGCAGATGGCACTCTTTGATGTTGTGGGCAAAATAATGGATGTTCCGGTTTACAAACTTCTCGGAACGCAGTGCCGCGAGGAAGTGCCGATCTCATGGTGGAGTATCGACTCTTCACCTGAAAACTGGGCTGCTGAAGCATCAGATGCAGTTGAAAACGGTTATACCAGTTTCAAAAATAAGCCACGTCCTTGGTGGGATATTCTCAAGCAGGTAGAAGCCGTAGCAGAATATGTCCCTGCAGACTTTAAACTGGATCTTGACCCGAATAGTTCACTCCGTGATGCAGATACTGCTATTCCTGTTTTGCAAAAACTTGCAGCACATCCAAACGTTGCAATCTTTGAATCTCCAATTCCACAGAACGATGTTGAAGGAAATGTAAAAATTCGCCAAAACGTTGACTGTCCGATAGCGATGCATTTCGGGTCACCGCCTTATATTACCTGTATTCGTGAGGAAGTTTGTGATGGTTTTGTCATCGGTGGTGGGAAATCTCGAACAATGTATGATGGTTATCTCAGTGCAGCTGCTGATATGCCGTTTTGGTTACAAATTGTTGGTAACGGACTGACAACGACATGGGCAGCACATCTTGGTAGTGTTCTTACCCACGCAACATGGCCTGCTATTACATGCATCAACCTATACAGTGAACACCTACTCACGAAACCGATTCAAGTTACAGATGGCAGCCATGCTGTTCCAGATGCTCCAGGATTAGGTGTAGAAGTTGATGAAGCAGCAATTGAACGACTCCGTGTTCCTGACGAAGAATTAGATGACGATGGATATACCATTCATCCTCACCCGCGGATTATCAAGACTGCAGTTTATCCTGATGGAAGTTGTATCCACATGGTAGGTGACGGATTGAGTTATTTCAACGCAGGAAACGGTGATGCTTATGTTGAAGGTGCGCGCCTTGAGTTGACTTATGATGATGGCACAAAAGAGTGGTCGGATCTATATGAAAAAGCACTTGAAAAGCCTGTGCACGGAAAGTGGTAGCCTCTAATTATTCTTTATATTTATTGTAGCATCTTCTAATTGTTTTACCGTTCCAACCTTTTTCTTGAACTGTAATAACATGATGGTCTTTTAACTCTTGTTTCAATTTTTTCGGTAAACACTCATCAATGAGAATTCTCATAAGCCTGTGTAAGGAGCAACTCTTTTGCAAGTTCCAATGTTTGGAGAACTTGCTCACGTTTTACAGATGGAAAATCCGCTAAAAATTCATCCAGACTTTCACCTATTTCTAAATAGTCAATAAGATTCTTAATAGGAACACGGGTATTTTTAAACACTGGTGTCCCGCTCATAATCTCAATATCACAAGTTATGAGATCGTTAAATATCTGTGGTGACCACTCATCCATTTTCATCTTACAAAACACCTCATCAATAACTCTAAATACAGAATAACATAAACAGACCTAAATTTCAAGGTTTTCTGATTCTTGATCTACATTCAAATTACTTGAATGTCCCCTATGCATCTGATAAAATAAAAAATGCATTCCAAGACGTATCTAAGGCAAGATAATTTGATGTCTTCCCCACAACAACGCGTCCTAACTTTACGCGTCCTCCTCATCTTTATTTTAATCGCACCGATCAACTGCTATTTTCTAATCCAAATGGAATTGGTGCGATATACCTTTCCCACTTGGGTTGTCCCCTATTCTAATGTTATCTTTATTTTAATTGCAGTTTTACTTATCAATGTCTTTCTCCGTATTCTGAAACTAAAATATACATTTAAACAAGGTGAACTATTATTTCTCTATGTGTCGCTGAGTTTTGCCACAACATTAGCGGGATGTGATATTTTACAGGCTATTTTATCTGTGTTGGGGCACGGTTTCTGGTTTGCTACTGAAGAAAACGAATGGCAGACACTCTTTTGGCATCACATTCCAACTTGGTTGACCGTATCAGATAAGGATGCATTACGAGGATATTATCAAGGAGATTCAAGCCTTTATACTCCACATCATTTACAAGTTTGGGTGCCAGTAGTTGGGGCATGGTTATTACTCTTTTCAGTGATTGCTTTTATTTTTTTATGCCTAAACACAATCTTACGGAAACAGTGGTCACAACGTGAACGTTTGACATTCCCAGTTATCCATTTACCACATGCAATGACAAATCCAAGTTCCGGTTTCTTCAAAAATAAACGTATGTGGGTTGGCTTTTCAATTGCAGCAGGAATCAGTCTTTTCAATGGATTAAGTCATCTATATCCTGTAATTCCAGAGATTCCCGTCACACGTCGTTTCTTTCGTTTCAATGAACCCCCTTTAAGTCTCTACGGAACTATCATCACTGCATTCTATCCTTTTGCTATCGGTATTATGTTCCTTATGCCGTTAGATGTCCTATTTTCTACAGCATTTTTCTATTTCATTTTTCGTAACGAAGTTGCTTTATCAGATGCTGTCGGTTGGAAGAGTATCCCCCGTTTCCCTTATCTCAATGAACAGACCATCGGTGCGTTTATAGGGTTATGTTTTTTCTTTTGGTGGACAGGCAAACGACATTTCAAAGCAGTCCTACAATCAGCCTTTAATCGTGGGAGGGAACCACCCGAAGAAATATCTGATGAACCCATGTCCTATCGGTTTGCAGTCTGGGGATTTGTTGTGGGTATCCTGCTATTCGCTTTCTTACTCTACAAAGCAGGTATGGCTGTTTGGTTAGCATTGAGTTTCGCTGTATTGTTTCTCATAACACCTTTAGTAACAACCCGTATCCGTGCTGAATCCGGTATCTTTGTCCATGCATATCACTGGCAAGCACCCCGTTATATCGTCAACACTCTCATCGGCACACATCGACTTGGAGCACAGAATCTAACTGCACTCTCCGTATGTTTCTTCAATCGTGATTACCGACCCCAAATGATGCCACATCAATTGGAAGCATTTAAAATCGCTGAAGTGTCCAATATTAACCCTCGTCGCATGCTTTATACTGTCATAATAGCTACGCTTCTTGGTGGGTTGGTTGCATTTTGGGTTCAACTTCACCTATACTACCAATTTGGTGCTGATTCTGGTTATTACGGTCCGTGGGCACTTGGATACGGAAGGCAATATTTTAGTAGGTTAACAAATTGGATCACCTATCCACTTGACACGGATTGGATTGGCGTAATCTTCATGGGTATTGGATTTTCTGTGATGATGGTGCTGACCTACTTGCGGGTCAAATTCTTTTGGCTACCATTACATCCACTCGGATATGTAATGGCAAGCAATCAAGAGATGTCTGACCTTTGGATTCCTTTGGTAATCGCATTAACGTTGAAATGGTTAATCTTACGACACGGTGGTATACAGAGTTATCGTCGTGTTGTTCCGTTTTTTCTCGGATTAGTTCTTGGAGATTACCTTATGGGAACAACTTGGAGTATTTTAAATGTACTGCTAAACACAACAATGTATCAGTTTTATCCTTAATTAGAACAGCCGGTTATACCTTGTCATACATTGCATAAGTCGGTATTGACTAATGAAAGAAAGATTCAGCAAATGATTGCTGATGTCATTTAAACTTGATTACTTTAATTGTCGTAAGTTTCCCTTGATGGAAGGTAATGTCATGTGTAATCAATTTATCAGGTTTTTCACTCATGCTTGTTCCAGATTCCCTTCCCATGTAGTTGATAGAAACAAAACCCATTGGACGTTTACTCATAGACAATTTCTTTATTTCCACTCGATCTCCAAGGAATAATACCTTATCCCCTTTAAGTGTTGTTTTGTTAACTGCAGTGAGATAGTAAAAAGTGCCTGAACCTCCCCAGTTATAAGAAACTACTGCATAGATATTCTTATTTCCCTCCACAACATGCTTATTATGAAATGTATACTGAAATTCATGTGTTTGATTATCCCCAATATAATATTCACCTTTACCACTATACGCGTTACCGACAGTAATTTCTATTGGTTCTCCTTTTTCGTTTACCTGATCCGGGACAACAAGGATTATTTTCGACAATACATTTCTCAGTGGAGCATCCAATTTAACGAAACCTTCACCACGTCTTTGATTGCATCCACATATTAGGACTATTGTCAAAAGAATAAGCATGTATTTATGCTGTTTTGATAATATGTGACATATCTGTTGAGACACTTGGTATAACATCTATTTTCCTCAGATGTAAATTTATTGATTATGAAGAACATTACAGAATTAATATTGATGAATAAAGTATACCAACAAGATATAGATTTATCAAGGATTACCGAGTTTGGGGTGTGTAAAATTTTTGCCTCAACTAAACCAGCTTTCATGCTGGCAGGCTCATTTTCTCGATGCTGACAAAAAACTAAAAACTGAAACATACATGAAACATACATGAAACATATTGTTCCAACCCCCACGTCCCCCTTCCAACCTCCCAAACCACGTGTTATAATACTATCACTATGAAAAACAGAACCACATACAAACCCAACACAACCGTATTCGTAGGTCGGAGCGAGCAAAGCGACCTCCGACTTCTTACATTCTGTAGAAGCGACCTCCGACAAATAGCCAAAAACAAAAGATACAGTTTTTCAAGTTTTTTATTACACAGTAAACCGGTGAAAACAACCCACAAACCCAGTATGGCACAACAATTAGACCACAACACAGTAAAGATACAGTTATGTAAAAAAAGGCACAAAACTGTATCTTTTTAAAACGGAGGAAAATACTACGATTCGTAGGTCGGAGCGAGCGAAGCGACCTCCGACAGAATATTATACCATTTCTAATATAATGTCTCTTTTTGTAGCGCAAACTGTTAGTTTGCGTCTATTCGGACATAATCTAAATGAAGATTAACTTATTAATTGGGTAATTTTTATTGGTACTTGGTAGGAGCGTTATGTAAGCAAACTGACGCATTATACACGAGATACACCTTTCGCACCACTGGTGCTTTGCTTCTTTATGAGATGCGTGTTCTTCTATACACTTTCCGCACCTCTGGTGCTGAGAGGCATTTTACGATAGCCTCGGAGAGGCGAAAGGTGTATTAGACACAAGAAAATAGTGCCTATTATGCGGTTTAGAAACCGAACATAATTTGATCAAGGAATTACCTAAATATTTATTTAATCTTCATACAGATTGTGCTACATTATGTAACAACTTGAGTTATATTAGACAATTCAAAAATAGCTAAAAAACAGACAAAAATCAAGCAGAACAAAGGTTACCGTTTTTCTTTTTTTTTACATTCAAAAAAACCGATGAAAACAACCCATAAACCCAGACAGGAACTAAAACCAGTGAAAAATACCAAAAGTTACCGTTATGCAGAAATTAGACACAAAACGGTAACCTT
>JAPOQK010000037.1 GCA_026710795.1 Candidatus Poribacteria bacterium | reverse complement strand
TTGTTTTTACCGCCTTATTCCCCAGATTACAATCCGATTGAACACGACTTCGCTAATATAAAGCGGCTCAGAAAATATAACTCAGAGAAAGAACTTACCGAAATTATAGATATGTTCAAGTAATTCTAAAATCTACTATATCTCTATTTTACATTCAGATTAACGATAATTGAATGTCTCTACCCACTCTGGGAAAATCACTTGTTTATAATAGCATGTATATGTATAATAAACTTAATTGGAAAGAAAATCCCTTCAACTTCCATTGTACTATTCTCATAAAATAAAGATTCAAACCAATGTCTACACAAATAGAAAACCGTCTTACCCAATTCATACCTAATCCCAATATTTCCCAATCAGTATTGCAGGAACAATTAGCCTCTTTCATAAAAGCTGAACGTGAACTCCTAAAAGAAAGTATAGTGTCAGGTGAAAGTGGATTTTCTGCATGTTCTACCCACACGCAAATTTGGGATGCGGTTATACGTAAGGTCTACGAAGTTGCATCTTCTCAAATTCAGTCTGAATATATGAAACAGGTTGAAGAACTCCTAAGAATTCCTGACATACAAGCAAGTGAATTACTCGCAGATATTCCAGAAGAATGGTTCCCGGATGTCGCTCTCTACGGTGTTGGGAGTTATGGCAGACATGAGCTTTGCTACTATTCAGATGTAGATGTCGTATATACCTCTTCAGTTGACTTGGAGGATGTATATGACGAGGGAACACTTGAACTCATACGTTGGTTCTACGACTTCTTTGATAGTCTTCATTCCGTAATTCCTGGTTTTGAGTTCAGTTTTATCTACCGACCGATGACAGATATTGCAAAATGGAACTACCAAGATATGACCGCTCTAATTGATATGCGGTTTATTGCTGGGGAAGCTTCACTGACAGAACAATTCCGAAAAGCAGTATACTCCGAAAAGTCTGACATCTCACTCGTGCTTGACCTACTTCAATCTAAAGCTGATGCATTTAAAGCATCTGAGGATACTATCTATCTCAATCAACCTGATATTAAGACCGGTAGAGGAGGATTACGCACACTTCAATATGCACTTTGGATGTGTGGTCTTCCCGGGTTCACACCGATCCTCGAACTTTATGAACGTTACGAAGATGACCAGTTGAAACCTTCACTCGATTTTATGTTCAAAGTTCGCAATTTACTTCATGTTTTTGCAAATGGTCCACACGATCTGCTTTCATACCATCCAGAACAGGAGGACACACTCCAGACAAAAATCGCTCACACAATGGGTTATTCAGATAAATCGGACGAATGTAGATATGAATTTATGGAAGACTATTATTTTAAAGCAAAATACCTTCACTTTAAAGCGGAATTATTGATAAGAAAGTTCCTTGCTAATGGAATTCCGGTTTCCGATGTACTCGGCGTGAGAACAGACGTACTGTATTGCATTGATAATAACTTCGGAGAACTTGATACAGATGAACTTTTTAAACTATTTACATATTTCCAACAATACGATTTTGAGATAGATCCATCACTCGCTACCTTTATATTTGCTTATGTAGATGCATTTGACTGGGAACGTTTTAAACTCAGAATGGCTGAACTTATGAACACATCCGGTAATGTTGAAAAAAGTCTGACGCGTCTGCACAGACTCGGTATATTATCGCACCTTGGTGAGGGTGGGGAACGTTTTGAAAAAGCAATGATGACCCGTAGTGAACGAAGTCTTGACCCGTATACCGTTGGAAAACACACATTAGTTGCGATAGGACACCTTGATGAAATACGACAGACTGAATCAAGCAGTCCTTTCGGAGGACCTCGCCTGGGTCAACCAATTACACCTTCTGCTAACTCAGAGTTAGAGGAGTTGAACACTGCATTACGCTCACTTTCCGATACTGCTCCGTTGTACATGGCACTTTTCCTACATGATATTGATAAACCGGATCCAGAACACCCACTAACTGGGGCAGAAAAGGCAAAACGTATCGCACCAGAATTTGGATTTAATCCTCAACAAACAGATGAAATATGTTTCTTAATACGCGAACATCTTACGATGATTACATTGGCAAGGTATCACCAATGGGATGAGAGCACAATAACTGAATTCTGTGAGAAGGTCAATTCACTGGATAGGTTAACAGCACTCTATCTATTAACATATTGTGATTCGAAAGCAAACGGGATGCAAAACTTTAGCAATCTGGTAAAACATAATCTCAAGAGGTTATATGAAGTTGTGCGAGTGCGTTTCGTTGGACAAGAGGAAACACAGTGGGAAACTTTTGCACAACCGGAAGAATTTCAGCAATTTTTACATCAAATGCCGGTTACATACAGAATTGGAGTCGCACCAGAGGAAATCTCTATGCACATGAAGATGATTTCTCAGGCAGAAACTAACTCTTCAGACAATCGTGATCCTACCGCTGGTGCAGCGATCCTCCAGTTTGTTGACAAACCCGGATTCACAGAGCTGCATTTGTGTGGACATAGTCGTGTCGGAAAGTTGCACACTGTTAGTGGTCTGTTTTTTGCAAATAATATTGATGTCCGTGATGCTCGTGTCTATACAAAACAGGATACTGATGTTGAATTGGAAATATACCGTCTCGTTCATCAACCACCCCATCAAACTGCTGAACCACTACCACTTGATGAAGAATTAAAAAGAGACCTTGATTTTGACATCCGGAGTTTGATGGCACAAGAGGTAACACTTGAACAGATTTTTGAGAAACGCTATATAGACCCATCTGGTACTTGGCGAGTTGATGATGTCACTGTTGAACCTGCAAGAAATTATACAGAAATCGTTGTGACTGGTGAAGAAAAGATGGGTTTTCTACACTATTTCAGTGGTATTTTGGCAAAATTGGAGTTAAATGTTGAAATGTGTAAATGTTCCGGTTTAGGTGGACAAGCAATTGATCGATTCTATGTTCAAACTGTTGCTGATCCACAAAAAGTTCGTGAAAGTATTTTGACAGAATTAGCAACGGAATAATTAATATACAATGAAACAACGAGTACTTCTTACAGGTGCAGCGGGAACTGTAGGTTCTTCGCTATGGCAAGCATGGGAACAACAGGATACCTACATACTTACTTTGATGGATATAAAACCGATTGAAGGTTCAATATCTCATGTTGAACAATCGGATATTCGTGATTATGCCGCAATGCAGGAGCTATGTAAAGAGCAAGATGTATTGGTTCATCTGGCGTATATTCGACAGAATTCAATTGGTAAAGTTCCGGGAGAAGTCAGTGATATTGGTGCTTCAATGAACTTATTTGAGGCAGCACGAGAAGGTGGTATCCAAAAGATCGTCTACGCGAGTACTAATCATGTATCAGGTTGGAATGAACGTTTAAGTTCTCCACCAAGGTTTTCTACCGGTGATCAGTTTCGTCCTGATGGATGGTATGGTGCAATGAAAGGAATGGCTGAGATCGCTGGACGATACCTTGTTGATGCACACGACATGCATTTTATCAGTATCCGAATAGGTAGTTTTAATGGCACATCTGAACCGAACAGCATAAGACATTGCAGCACTCTTCTGACTCCCCGTGATTGTGTTCAGCTGTTTACACGGGCTGTGGAATATGACGGTCCCGTAAAATATCTAATAACCTACGGTCGTTCCGCAAACACTAATGGATTCCAGCAGAGTTACCTTGATATCAGTGGGGCAGTTGAGGTCTTAGGGTATGAACCACAGGACAACTTGATTCAAACCCATTTGCACAAGTTTATGAATAGAGAGTCATGAATACAGAACCACGATACAACGACATCTACTATAAAAGCACAACTTCTCAATCAAAGATACTTGATGTTGTAAAAAATAATACCGAATCACTACATAATCTACCAATGCCTATTGACTGGGAACAACTTTTTGGGAATAAACATCCAATAGAAATTGAAATTGGTCCCGGTAAAGGACGTTTCCTACTTGAAGCATCAAAACAGTATCAGGATATTAACTTCGTCGGTGTGGAACGGGCACAAAAATATGTGGAAATCACACGTACACGATTTGAAAAATACATGAGGCATTTCTCTGTAGATAAAAAAACGGGATTGTTCACGAATGTCCGACTTGTATGGACCGATGCCAACTACTTTTTAACCAAGTATGTTCCTGATACATCTGTGCAAACCTACCATGTGTATTTCCCAGATCCCTGGCCCAAAGCAAGGCAACAGAAAAGGAGAATCTTTCGTAATAAGGATTTTCTAAATGCGTTGGCTCGAACACTCTCATCAGATAATGGTAAGTTATATGTTCTAACGGATTTTGCAGAGTATTTCGACGAAATCCAGGAGCGGTTGGGGCAGCATAAAATGTTGAAACCTGTTTTATCAGATCCAAAACCTTATAAGAACATTACGACAAACTTTGAAATGAAGTATCGGTCAGAGGGTAGGGAAATCTACCGCGCAGTTTATGAAAAAGTGTAACTGTGGAACAATATATCCGTCAAGATAGTAAGTGGGTTCTCAAGGAATACCTCTCCTTAGATGATGTGTTTCAGATAGCATCAATAGAGTGTCGATTAGCATTACAAGCAATCTATGCCAAAGTCAGATTTACAGAATAGTCTGAAATGAAGGATATTCGAAATGTGGAAATCTCTCCCAAACTCACCAGGGGTTTATCTGATGAAAGCTTCAGACGGTTCCGCTATCTACATTGGTAAGGCAGTCAACCTTCGGAATCGGGTGCGATCCTATTTTCAGACAAGTGGAATTACTGATAACCCACTGACTGCTCAGATGATGCGTTATGTGACCAAAGTAGATTATATTGTTACAAGCACAGAAATTGAGGCACTTATTCTGGAAAATAATCTGATTAAGTCGCACCAACCACGCTACAACGTAAAACTGAAAGACGATAAACGGTATCCCTTTCTGCGGGTAACCACGAATGAACCCTTTCCTCGGATAATGATTACACGTAAAACTGAAAATGATGGGACACGTTATTTTGGTCCATTCGTCCGAGTTAGATCTACACGACAGGTATTAAAACACTTGACAAAGTTGTTCCCCATACGAACCTGCACTCTACCTCTTGAAGCCACTCAAAACAGGTATCGGGCATGTCTTGATTATCATATCGGTAGATGTCCTGCTCCTTGTGCCAATAAAATTGATGTACAAGAATATAAAAAAATAGTTCGTAAGGTGTGTCAGTTTTTAGGTGGAAATACAAGGGCTGTGGTAAAAGAATTAAATCAGCAAATGCAATCCGCAGCAGAGTCACTTGATTTTGAGAATGCAGCAAAATACAGAGATATGCTTAATGATGTTCAACAAGCTATTTCCACACAACAGAGTCTCGATAATGTGTCAACTGTGGATGAGGATATTATCGGTATTGCAACTGCATTTCAAAAGGATTTGCAAAGTCGTCTCGGAGATGTCGCGTGTGTTCAGGTTTTGCATGTTAGAGATGGAAAACTACTCGAACGTGAACATTATTATCTAAATGACGTACATCCTGAATTGATACCAACAGCACTAAGTGCATTTGTTTCGCAATATTACCAAAATACTGTTTTAGTTCCAAAGACGATTGTATTACCAATGCAGATTGAGTCAGTGGAATTGATTGAAAGATGGCTTAGCGAAAAACGGGGCAACCGCGTCTCTCTGCATGTACCAAGGGCTGGTAGACTAAGGCGATTGCAGAGTTTAGCGATGAAAAATGCTGAAGTGCTGCTAATACAGCGTGAGCAGAGCGTTGTTTATAGTAGCAACGTGGATCCAGCATTGGTCGAGTTGCAGGAACTTCTTGAGTTAACGCACCCTCTCAGACGTATTGAAGCGTATGATATATCAAATCTTGGAGATAGATATGCAGTTGGATCAATGGTCGTTCTGGAAGATGGTAAACCTACTTCAAGTGAATACAGACAATTTCGTATTCGCGATGTTATCGGACAAAACGATTACGCGATGATGCAGGAAGTCATTACGCGCCGTTTTCGACGCGCTGAAACAGGGGATGTCAAATTTAGTAAATTGCCTGATTTAATGTTGATAGATGGTGGTAAAGGGCAATTAAGTAGTGTTCATGCAGCATTGCAAACATTTACTAATGCGGATTTAGACCCGGTTCCGACACAGATTCCAGTGATTGCATTAGCAAAACGAATTGAGGAAATTTTCGTGCCCAACAATCCTGATCCGATTGTGTTGCGAGAAGATAATCCTACTCTCCACTTAATTCAGCGGTTGCGCGATGAAGCACATCGGTTTGCAATTACTTACCATCGCAAACTAAGGCATAAGGCATTGAGTGAATCCGTTCTTGACGAAATACCAAACATTGGTCCAAAAAGGAAACAGGCGTTACTGAAACAATTCGGTTCAATAGATGCAATACGGCAGGCAAGTTTAGATGAACTCCTCTCTGTGAAAGGTATTCCCCGCAAAGTCGCTGAGAACATCCGTAAAAACCTATAGACCAAATTTCAGCCCAGTTACCCTAATACAGCAGATTGCACAATTTAGTACATAATTGTTATATAGCTGCACTATATTGTGCAACTATGTTACGTACTCATGTGTTATATCTCTGTGAAACGCCATTTCTGTCTTGGCATATAATTTGCTGTACCTTCTACTAATGCAATATTATCCTTATTAATTTATTATCCAATCTGCTATATGAGTTTGCTATATGAAAGAAAGAAATATACGAATAGTTGGAATCATAATTATCATATTAAGTGTAGCCTTTCTACACTTTAGGCTCAATCGCTTTGCAGAAATTACACAAGAAGGTGCTCTACAGATTCTGGTATGCTTAGGTCGTGTTATAGAGATAGATACCAGCGAAGAAGTAGATCAAATTCTAACCTTCCGCATTCTCTCTGGACAGTTTCGAGGGGAAACAGTTAATGTGGATAATATCTGGATCGGACGTGCCTATGGAGATCGTGTATTAAGTAAAGACGATGTAATGTTTCTTCAGATCCAGATCCGAGATCCTTCGAATCCAAAGATCTTTTCTGTATCAATAGGTGATTATTTTCGCACCCCATTTTTGCTATATCTTGCTGGCATATTAGGAATATTGATGATACTTGTTGCAGGTATAAAAGGAGTACGTGCCATACTGACACTCTTTGTTACTGCCCTTTCTATACTTTATATCCTTGTTCCACTTACAGTAAAGGGCTTCAACCCGATTGCAGTTGCATTGCTGATAGCATCATTCCTCACATTAGTCACATTCCTACTTATTACTGGATTTAGTTATAAAGTAATTTCTGGTGTTCTCGGAACATTAGGAGGATTAACTGCTGTAGGAATCTTGTCGGTTCTGAGTCAAAACTTGATGGCACTGACTGGATTAGACCAAGAATTTGGATTTTTGGAACTCGGTATAGCATTATGGCGTACACCCGGATCACATCATTGGGATTTCACAGGTATCCTATCCGCAGGAATTATTTTAGGCGCGGTAGGTGCTATGATGGATGTCA
This sequence comes from Candidatus Poribacteria bacterium, assembly GCA_026710795.1. Taxonomy (GTDB): domain Bacteria; phylum Poribacteria; class WGA-4E; order WGA-4E; family WGA-3G; genus MSPOR6. Next base: position 119,241 of record JAPOQK010000037.1, on the reverse strand, counting down.
GTATGTCCATATCCTCAAGTGTTCATGAAGTCAAACAGGTTAACCCAAACATCAGCGTCCGACAATCAATACAAGCTGGATTGAATGTTGGACGGGATATTATGGGAACAATGGCAGATACGCTAATATTTGCATACCTTGGGGCACACATGATTACTATGTTGTTACCGCGTGTTGTGTTTCCTGAGGCAGGTATGCTATATCCCTTCCTACGGTTAGTCAATGAAGAAGCAACAGCAGTTGCTATAATTCAGGCTGCAGTTGGGACAATCGGATTAGTGCTTACCGTTCCTATTGCTGCCACGGTTGCGGGTTTTCTAACAAAGTATACGACAGTAAGAAGAACAGATATTCACGACGACATACCAACCCAAGAGGAACTTGAGGAATTATTCGGAAGTGAAACAACACACAGCGGGAAGCGTATTTTTACCAAGCGGGTTGCTGTGCCATTTGCCATGTTTGTCGTGTTGATTGGAACAATATTTATCTATTATAGGACACAAAACCTATCTGCTACTATATCAGAGCAAAGGGACGAACAAGGTCAACTCATTACAAAATCGGAATACGCAAAGGGAAAGGTACTTAGATTGCTTGAATCAAGTGGTGATTTCTTATTTACAATTGACCAATCCAATACAGCCGAGTTGGATAAGAAAATAGCACCCCAAGCACTACGAGACGCATTTACACGCAACGGGTTATCGTTATCTGATGATGCAACAGTTGCAATTAAACCTTGGAAAGACAGTCGTTGGTTGATTTCCGACCCAGTGTATGAGCAGACTTACAGCATTAGGGTTGGAACAGAAGGTAAAAATATCCTCAACGTCTATGATTCCGAAACTGAACATCATGTGCTTGAGGTAGAGATGCTGAGTGGACTATATAAAGGTAAAAAATTAGTTTTACGAAATATCGTAAATCACAGCATGGCATTACTAAGTGTACCTGCCGAACCCGGCGATATAATACTATGTCGTGTTGGAGGTGATCCAGAACAGGTTAGTATTACAAAAATAATTCAAGAATATGGACGCGATAGATTTCTGATATGGTTTGTAGGAGGGATGTTTCTACTTATTATCTTGGTAGGGAGGATGGAAGGAATCCGCACCGTATGTGCAATGGTAATTTCCGGTGCAGTGATCTATTTCTTCATGTTGCCGTTGATTTCACAAGGTATGAACGCAGTAATTGTTGTAACGGTAACATCAGGTGTTGTAGCATTTGTTTCGCTGGTATTTGTTATAGGTCCAAGTCGCAAGACATATTCTGCTGTGTTGGGAACAATGGGTGGTATCCTTATAGCAGGTATGATAGTATTATTTGCACAACAACAATTGCATTTCACCGGTTTAGAAGACGCAATCGCAGCGGATATCGTTGAAGCTACACGAACACCACCATTTAATTTTGTCCAGATACTGTTAGCAGGTATGTTGATGGGTGTATTAGGTGTAGCGGTTGATGGTGCAATTGAAGTTGCATCAAGCATGGAGGAAATTCGTCGCGCAAATCCTAACATGCCAACATGGAGATTGATAGCTTCTGGACTCAATGTAGGTACCGATATTCTCGGTACAATGGTTAATACACTGGTGTTCGCCTATCTTGGAGTAGAATTATTACTGGTAATTACTGTGGCTGCACAAAATAACTTATTAATGTTTTTTCCTTTAGATGCACCCAATCTCGAATTATTTAAGGAACCTACGGTGCAATTGCTTAGTATTGGTGTAATATCTGCAGAGATTGTACGATTGCTGGCAGGGACTCTTGGATTGGTATTAGCAATTCCTATTACTGCTATAATATGTGCTTTCTGGAATCCTAAGAAAACGTAGAATTTGCAAAAACTGAAGGTATTTAATTTCTATACAATGAACGCATCTGCTTAATCACTTGAGGCAATTTAGCAATAACCGTGTCAATTTCTTCTTCAGTAGTATTTCTACCAAGTGAAAAACGGACAGTACCTTGTGCTAATCTGGGTGGCAAACCAAGCGCAGCAAGGACATGCGATGGTTCCATTGACCCCGATGTACATGCAGAACCGGTTGACACACATATTCCCTCCATGTCCAATCGCAGTATAAGACTTTCACCTTCTACTGCTTCAAAAGACACGTTTAAGGTGCCGGGAGCACAGTAATTGGGATGACCATTATAGTGTAGACGTTCTATATGGGTATCAAGTCCATCGCGTAGTTGTTTTGTTAATTTGTATAAGTGCTGTGAATAGGTCTCACGTTCCTTCATGGCAAGTTCAGCTGCAACACCAAGACCAACGATAGCAGGAACATTTTCAGAACCAGCTCGTCGATTTCGTTCGTGTGAGCCACCGTGAACAAGGTTTGCTAATCGGGTACCACGACGGATGTAAAGAACACCAATTCCTTTTGGAGCATATATTTTGTGTCCAGAAAGTGACAATAGGTTTACACCAAGTTCCTGTACATTGACATCTAACTTACCTATAGACTGCACAGCATCAGTATGTATAGGAATATCGCGTTCCGAGGCAACCTGACATATTTCTTCAAGTGGTTGGATAGTACCATTTTCATTATTGACATGCATAATGGAGATTAGAACAGTCGTATCACGAATTGCGGAACGGAGTTGTTCAATTTGTATCCGTCCATATCGGTCTACTGGAAGGTATGTAACGTCAAAATCGCGTTGCTCCAGATATTGACAGGTATGCAAAACAGCGTGATGTTCTACAGATGAAGTGATGAGGTGATTCCCCTCTCCGCGACTTTTCTGTAGTTCGGTTAAACCTTTAATAGCATGATTGTCTGCCTCAGTGCCACTACCGGTAAACACTATTTCACTGGGACTCTTTGCTCCAATCAGTTCAGCGACCTGTTCACGTGCAGTGTCTATAGCGTTTCGTGCTTCTCGTCCATAAGCATGAATGCTTGAGCCATTACCGAATGCATCAGTTAGATATGGCATCATTGCATCCCTGACTTCAGGACGTAATGGAGTTGTAGCATTATAATCAAGGTAGATTCTTTGCATGTCATTAACTCAAGTTATAATTGGATGGTAAAGCGAGTTGATTAATCGTAAGTACGGTAATTAAGTATACTAATCTGATTAGGAACAATCTCTACATTCTGGATAGACTTACTTCTACTCACACGACCGTTAGAATTTAAGAACGATAATTTGAGATTATGATTACCTTCGGGTAAACTCATCCGCACCATATAGATACGATTAGGTAACGTTTGCCATGATCGTGTATCTGCACTTTCTGTTATTATACCAGCCAGATTAACAACTGCACCTAAAATCTTGTTTTCTTTCTTTGCTTTACGAAATATTAAGTATTTCCCAAGTGCACGAACTAACGTTCGAATGAGTATCACTGTTCGCTCTGCTTCAAGCGTTTCAATTGCCAAAACCTCTACGTCTTCAATTAACTGACCTTGCGTTGTAACTTCTCCTACTGTAACTTCTATACCTGTAAAACGCGGTCGATTAGACTTTATAGATGGCATTGCCACATGTAAGAGATACTCTAACTTAATGTCTTCTACAACCATTCCTTCCCGACTTCTAAGCGTCCGAGCAAACTTAACATTGTCTTTATTGTCGTCCTCACCGAATTTATCAGTCTTTAGGATAGGAAATGTTAATGTTTTTTCTCTTTTACGTGGAACAAAACCCGTTTCATAAAAAAGGATCAGTTCGCCAGAGTCATTGGGATGGATTAGTGGTTCTCCGTATTGCCTCTGGTATCGCCTATATTCATCGTTGAAACCAAGTTTTTTTGATACACGCACTAATGCATGTCCAACTTCCTCTGGTATTGATATACCCGTTTTTTTCGATGCTATCTGATAGTAATCTGCTGCTTGTTTGTATGAGATATAGGCATCATTCAACTCACCTGCTGCTTCAAATACAATCCCACAAAAGTGAGAGAGGAATCCAGTTCCGAAGAAGTTGTAATTATCATCCTCGCTCTTGAAGTATTGAATTAAATTCGTAGCACGGCGACATTCAACTTGAGCACCGTCTAAATTTCCTGCGTAGATATAATTCAAGGCACTATAATAATGACTCAATAATCTCTCATAATGAGTGCCAGCATAAGGACGTAAATTATCTGTAGTTACCAGTGATAATGCTTCTTTTGATAGACTTTTTGTAAAACGGTCCTCAGCGAGGTTTTCTGCATTTTCAAATGCTTTGCTGCTTTCGGCGAAAAGGTTTGCGTAATGTCCTGTCATCCCTAATTCGTAAAGATGTGGGATATCCGGTTTTTTTGGTGAATGCTTCTTAAGGTAATTATAGGCATCTTCTGACTTACCAGTCGACATGCCCATTTCGACCTGTTCAAACTTATATCCAGCACAACCAGTTATCAGGCATACAATAAACAATATAGGAAGATATTTTGTCATGGGATTATAGATCCTGAACAGTAAGAGTGGGCGGGAGTCAATTCCCGCCCAATAATTAATTGCAAAATGGATAAATAAAGATTACATTTTAAATTTAGACCGTCCAATGAATTTTTTAATTTTCTTTGTACCGATCCATACTTTTTCATTGCTTTCTATTTTGGTTAAAGTAAGATCTGTCTGATAAAACATAATCTGTTTCCCACCTTCGCGATCCTCAATGGTGTTGATCATACCGGTCATCATATAATCTGCCCCGAGTTCTCGTCCCATACGCTTAATGGTTTCAATTGCTGCATTCGCACTCTGATCAGCACGTTCTTCTCGGATTTCACTACGTTCGTCTGCACTGGAAACAGTCCTGACTTTTCCAGAATTAATAAATGCTTTTTCAATATCACTGACAAATGTTTGTGTTGCGATATGTTCATTGCTTTTATTCTTTATTGCGCCAACAATCACAACAGGTTTCCCACCTGTGTCAATACCATGGTCATTGATCCATGTATGGTTTAGACAATCATCAATAATCTGTTCTGCCACCATACGTGAATCTGTGTCGTTCCAACGACCAGAGAGATCAACAATGGTGTCGCTATCAATCCGTGTAACCTGCTTTGATGGTGCACATCCAATGACAGCAATGACCCCAATGAGTAGCATGCAGGACAATATTCTATACATATGATTCGCTCCTATTTTGTTTAAAGTAGTAGGTAAAGATACTTTAGATATGAAGCAGGTGAATTAACCTGCGTAAACATTTGATGTATTAAAAATCTAAATCTGTTTCAAGCGTTATTCTGTCAACAAAACTATCAAGATCCATCGCACCAATATCACCTTCATCACGACTGCGGACACTGACAGTTCGGTTCTGTTGTTCTCGTTCACCAATAATTAACATATACGGAACACGTTGTAAACGTGCCTGACGAATTTTCGCTCCAATTTTGTCATCACTATTATCTAACACAACCCGACAATTCTTTTGAGATAGAAGCGTCTGCACTTCTGTTGCGTAATCAACGAATTTTTGGCTGATTGTCATCACTACACATTGTACAGGAGAAAGCCATGTTGGAAATGCCCCTGCATAGTGTTCAATCAACATAGCAATGAACCTTTCAAAACTACCACAAATAGCACGATGAATAACCACAGGTCTCTTTTCTGAACCATCTGGTGCAATATATGTCAATTCAAATCTTTCGGGTAACTGAAAATCAAGTTGGACTGTAGCACATTGCACATCCCTATTCAAAGAATCACGAACTTGAAAATCAAGTTTTGGTCCATAGAATGCTGCTTCTCCAGGGTTAACTGAGAATTCAATCTGGTTATTCTTTAACACAGATTCAAGTATCTCTTCAGCCCGATTCCAAACCTCTGTATTTCCCATGTACTTTTCTGGATTGCGAGTACTGAAATCACATCGAAAAGGTAAATCAAATGCGCCATAGATTTTACCAAAAAGTTCAAGGATCCGTTCATATTCATCTGCTATCTCATTCTTATCCTCTGGAATAAATATATGAGCATCATCTTGACACAATTGACGGACACGGGACAAACCGCTCAACGTTCCTGTTGCTTCATTGCGATGAAGTACACCTTGATCATGCAATCGATATGGTAAATCACGATAACTGTGAAGCGTGCTTTTGTAGATTAGCATATGTGCAGGACAATTCATCGGTTTCAGCGCACTTGTCGGTTCACCTTCTTCATTTTCAATCAGGAACATATCATCTTTAAAATGTTCCCAATGACCTGAAGTTTGCCAGAGGCTGCTGTCATAAATGAGTGGAGTTCGGACTTCTTGATATCCTTCACTGAGATACAATTTTCTTACTTTTTCTGATAGTAGGTTATAGATGAATGCACCTTTTGGTAACCAAAACACACTTCCTGGAGATTCAGGATGCATTTGGAATAGTTCCAATTCACGTCCCAATTTCCTATGGTCTCGCTTTGCTGCTTCTTCGCGCTGTTTTAGATAAGCTTGGAGATCATCCTTTGTTTCCCATGCAGTGCCATATATCCGTTGTAACTGCTCACGATTGCTATCTCCACGCCAATATGCCCCTGACACACGAAGAAGTTTGAAGTGTCTACACTCGCGCGTTTTTTCTACATGTGGTCCCTTACACAGATCTGTAAAGTCACCATTATGGTAAATTGAGACACCTTCATCTGCAACACCTTCCTCAGAAGCATTCACAGCTTGGTCAGAAATACCATCTATCAATTCGAGTTTAAATTTCTGGTTACGTTCAGCAAACCATTCACGTGCTTGTTCATAGGTCCATGTTTCTTGCACAAAAGGCACATTTGATTTAATCATAGCCTTCATGTGCTTTTCAATTTCCGGAAAATCATCCGGTGTTATCGGTCGAGGCACTTCCATGTCGTAATAAAATTCGTTTTCAATAGGAGGACCGATCGCCAATTTTACGGTATGTTCACCTTCAGGAAACAGTTGCTGGACGGCATAAGCCATAATGTGTGCAGTTGAATGGCGTAGACGTTGTAGGTAATCTTCTGGTTGATTGGGTTCGTTCATTGAATGTTCTCTTAAATCCTAATATGAAGGGTAGATCTTTGAATAAGAATATTATGAGTATACAGAATATTTGACATTATTTTATGTGTCAATTGAAGATTATAATTTCTTCTAAATCCTGAGAACTCTTATTTGGATTGACTTCGTAGGTAATTTAGAATAATTCGATCACGAATGATTCATTAAGTTCAAAACTCCACAAGTGAAGGCATTCGATTTCTGATACACATTAACGTAACGTTTCTTCACAAAGAACAGGTTACAATAAATATGTATCTGGTGAATAAAGGAATAGTTTTGCATTAGACAGTTAACAGGTAGCAATCTATGTAGCATATTATTCAAGACAAAATATTTCTCTTCTTTAATGGTTGATGTTACAACGACAGAACAACCTATCGGGTTGACGCTTGTAATGAAGTTTCTAATTTTCGCTTGAGAATCACACCCCATTGACCAACAACCCAAAGGGAATTACCGTCTTTTGCACGGGTTATGACATACAGGTTATTGTCAATGTCAGTATGTTCTTGTTCCCATGTTTCTCCATCATCAGTTGAACGGATTATTGTGCCTTCATCCCCAACAGCGTAGATTACTTGTTCAGAAAGTGCAATAATTCCATTTAGAGTTTTTGCATTGAAGGACATATTCGGTTTCCATGTGAAACCACCATCTACTGTCTTAAGTATGATCCCATCTTCTCCAACTGCCCAACCTTTTCTTTTAGATGCGAAGGAAACTGCATATAGGTTAGATAGTGTGGTGGATTCGTGATATTTCCAATATTCACCACCGTTGATTGTTCTTTGGATTGCTCCACCTTGTCCGACCGCCCATCCAAGTGGTGCGAATTTCATATTAACACTTGTGAGTGTGTCGTTTACTGTGGTTCGCTGTAACGTCCATGTGGGACCACCGTCTTTGTTGTGAATGATGTCACCGAATCTACCGACTGCCCAACCTTCTGAAAACTTTCCGAAATAAACATCATTCATAGAGAAGGTACCAGATGAATCACCTTCATAGAATGGAGGTCTCTCGGGGGTATCACCTGCTGTCCACGTGTTTCCATCAGTGGTATATAACACTGTACCATCTCTTCGCATAGTCCAACCCCATTTCGGTTCAAGACTTGCGAAGTGAACACCTATGATGCGTTGACGGGGTTGAATTCCAAGTTTTTCCCAAGTTTTTCCACTATCTTGAGTTTCCATTAATGATCCATCATTAGTAGCTATCCAACCGATATTGTTGTTGAAAAATAGTACTTCTCGAAAGTCATTGCGATCTTGTTCTCCGAGTTGACGTTCCCATGTATCGCCTCCATCTGAAGTGTGATATATACTTCCCGCACTTCCGACTGCCCATGCTTTTTTCGCATCAAGGAAGAATACATTGGAAATTCCAGCACCTGCACCACGTCCGAACCTTCTTCTCGGTTCACGTGGTTGAGCAGTTTGTTGTTGGTTCGGTTGATCTGTCTGTTCAGTAGTGGGTGGAATTAAACCTTCTGGTGCCAGACTACCCGGACGTTGCCGTTGTTGACTGAGTTGCTGTTGCAACACATCAAATGGAGAGAACTCTGGCGATGCAGTTGATATTTCCTGCTCCTCTGTATTACCGTTATCTGTTTCTACGGAGGGTTGTTGTACTGGCGGTTGTAATGCTAATCTTTCATTACCAGTTGTTACAGTAATAGGTTTCCAATTCAATCCTTGGTCCTCGGTGATATAGGCACCACCACCACCGATACCCCATGCATGTGTATGGGATTGGAATGTTATACCACGTAAACCCCGTGTGTTTTGTGATGTGGTGCGCATTTTCCATGTTTCTCCTCCATCTTCTGTCAACAATGAATTACCATCACCAAGAATGACCCATCCGTGTTTATTATCTTGAAAGTGTACTGCGACTCCAGCTTGATTGGTTTTCGTCTGTATTTTCCAGTAATTTCCACCATCTTCAGTGTGAAGAATGAATCCTCCATCTCTACGTTGCGGACTTATAGCCCATCCTTCCAGATTATTGATAAAGTGAAGGTCAGTTATGTTAGCATTTGTCGTTCCGGTTTTCTGAACTTTCCAAGTTTTTCCACCGTCGTTTGTGTGCACTATCTGCCCAATTGATGCCCCAAGCCATCCTTCATCTTTACTAATAAATTGCATCATGCTCATACGAGGTAGGTTTTGACGTGTTGTTCTCACCATTGGTTTCCAAGTTTCTCCGCCATCGTTTGTTTTTAGGAGAATACCTGATCCAAGAATAAAACCATTTTGTCTATCTATAAATTCAATTTCACGTAGATTAACACTGACTCCACTATGTTGTGGTAACCATGTTTGTCCACCATCAGTTGTGCGTGCAATAACACCACCAGAACCGACTGTCCACCCATTTTCTGCGTCTGTAAAATGTGTGTCTGCGAAATTAGTTCTCCATGTCGCCTGTCGGATTATATCCCAGTGATAAACAACTGGTACAATAGGGGTTTCCTCTTCAACAACTATGATTTCTGGTTCGTCAGCGACAGGTGGTAATTTCGTTGGCAACTTAACATTATCAACTGTATAACGCATGGCAATACCACCTTTACCCACTGCGACTACTCCATCAGGTGAAAGTGCTAATCCGTAAAGGTCATTATCAGTTCCGCTTTTTTGTTTTTCCCATTTTTTCCCACCGTTGACTGTAGTAAGCATAACACCATTATCACCAACGATTAAACCGTGTTGTGAATCAGCAAAATAGATTTTATTTAGGTTTTCTTGTGTGCCACTGTGTTGAACATTCCAATCCTTACCACCATTTTTCGTATGCAGTATTTCACCAAATTGTCCAACAATCCAGCCTGTATTTTCATCAACGAAGTAGACAGCGTAAAGTTCATTGAAGGTGTCTGTAGATTGTTTATTCCAAGTTAGACCTCCATCTTCAGTTGCGATACAAACACCGGGCCATCCGATTGCCCATCCTCTTTTTTCATTAAGAAAATAGACACCTTTCAACATGATTGCATGAAAATCACCGATGGGGATTTGTGGTAGCCATGTATTTCCTCCATCTATCGTATGCATAATTGTGCCAACATCTCCGACAATCCATCCGACTTTTGCACTGACAAAATGCACTGCCCGCAGAGTAAATTGTGATGATCCACGTTGTGGTTCCCATTTACTACCACCATCATTTGTATGGATAATTAGTCCACGATCACCAACTGCCCAACCGTGTTTGTCGGTTGCAAAGAAAATATTCCATATCCCATCCCAGATTTCTGAGTCCAATTCGTTCCAAGTTTGTCCACCATCGTTGGTTGTCACCATCGTTCCACCTTTACCGACTGCAATGGCACGATTTGCATCCGTAAACTGCACATTCTGCAGATCATTTGCTGTTGTGCCACTTACCATATCCCAAGTCTTTCCTGCATCTTTAGTGTGCATAATAGTTCCTGACCAACCAACCGCCCATGCCTCATTTCGTGTGGTAAACTGGACACCTGTCAAATTATTTTCAATACCACTTTCCATCAATTGCCAGTTATCCCCACCGTCTTCTGTCCGTGTAATGAATCCGATATCTGCAACTGCAATACCTATATTTTTATCTGCGAAATGAATACTGTTAATTGTCTCTCGTACATGTCCATTTATCAAAGGAATTCGACTGTCCTGTTTCTCCCAATTGACACCACCTGATGTCGTATGAAAAATTGAACCATCACTACCAGCAATCCACCCCTCATTATCACTAATGAAAAACACATTCTTATTGTCATTAATTAACCGGTCGCGTTGACCTTCAAATCGATTACTCTGTTCCTGCCAAGATTCCCCGCCAGTATTTGTACGAAAAATCCTATCGTAGGTGCCAACCGTCCAACCGTTATATTTATCAACAAACCAAACACCATTAAGTGGAAATTCACTTACATTTGGATAACGACCCCATGATTTGCCACCGTTTTTTGTGTAAAGCACATCAGAGTCTTCACCTACAACCCATCCTTGCTTCCCGTTAGCAAAGTAGACATCGCGTAACATTGCTGAGGAACCGCTTTTTTGCAAACTCCAGAATCTACCGCCATCATCGGTTGTAGCGATAAGTCCATTATCCCCAACTGCCCATCCATATTTTTCATTTGCAAAATAAACAGCCTTGAAATCCCCAGTAGTATTGACTTCCTGTTTCTGCCATGTTTTTCCTCCATCCGCAGTATGGACAATCGTTCCACCAAGTCCAACAAGCCATCCCTTATTTGCATTGATAAAGTGTAGATCGGTGAAATTCGTTTCCCAATCGGCTTTACGTACCGCTTCCATCTTGACACAACCGTTAATAAGGATCAAAATTCCAAGAATAAGGATGACTGATAGTATTGTGATATGAGTTCTTCTATTTTTTCCTGAATCTATGTGATTTATCAATTGCATTCTGATTTTCCTCCGATTGTAAATTTAGTATGTGTTTTCACCGAATAGACCTGAACGAATCACTGCAATTATTAATGCGATACTTACACAGAGTGCTATAAGACCTATTTGAAGTATTACCGTATTTCGTTCTCCCAATCTTTGAATTGCATTTATACGACCAACCAGTGCCAATGTTGGAGCAAGTAATAACAGAATTGCACTTACAGATGGTACTTCCGCGTAAAAATATCCATTTATCCATACACCAACAAAAAGGAATGTAACCACAGGTGACACACTGTTGGGAAAAACTTGCATACTGAATTCTCCTGCAAGTTCTACACGACGTTTTAGTATGATAGCAAGGATCCAAATTGCTGCAAATAGTGCCGCTATTATTCCTGCATGCAGTGCTATAACTATAGTGCCTGATAAGGCTGTAATCAATGCGGTTCCACCTGAAATCCCCAAATACACGAACGGAACTGAAGCACCAGAGGGTAATGTTGAAAAACTCTGTAGTACAACATTCGAAAAAATGTAAATTCCAATCGTGAGACAAATCCACCATATCACAGCATTAATTGGTTCCCATGTATATCGAAAATAGGAATCTAACATTAAACGAGGAATAGCAATTGAATATATGAGTTGTGTAATATGGTTTATCCATCGTGAGGAATCCCAATATGTGCTGGTAAGAATTGCCAGAAGCGTGAAATAAACTAACCAGTGAATACTTTCTTTTGGTATAAAGTTTGGTTTACCTTCTAATGCAATATGTCCAATAATGTATCCAATTCCAAGTGCTGCAGCAACCAACCATTGGAATTGTCGTCTTTGTTTATCTCTATTCAGTAAATATACATAGGTGACAAAAAGTATTCCACAGACTATAGCAGGCAGAAGCATACCAATAAACATCTGATTGAAGGTTAGCACTGATATGACTCCGCTCTATAGTTTTAATGGATTTTAGAATGTTTATTTTACTCTAGCTTCTATACTCACCGTAATCTGGATTTCATCATTAATATTTTCCAAACCGAAGTTGAAACCGTATTCGCTACGTTTTATATCAAAGGTTGCTAAGAATCCGATTATTTCTCCAACCTGAGGATTATTTGCTTTACCCGTAATTTCAACATCAACGGTGATGGATTTTTTCACACCGTGTAATTCAAAATCTCCAGTAACCTCAAGTGTCTTGTCATGTCCTTCCTTTTTGCTAACCTTTGTGCTGTTGAATGTGATAACGGGAAACTGTTTGACGTTGAAAAAATCAGGACTTCTGAGGTGCTGGTCGCGCTTTGCGTTAGCAGAATCAACGCTGGCTGTTTTCACGACTAATTCAACTTTGCTCTTGGAGATGTCGGATTCGTCTAACGTGATATTACCTGAGAATTCGTTAAACCGACCGTAATTATAGGTGACCCCCAGATGTTTTGCTCGAAAAAAAACTGCTGAATGGACTGCATCAATATTGTAGGTTTTCTCTGCATCCTGCGATTCAGTTTTATTTGATAAGATGATAAAAAATAGACTAAAAAATAAAATACTTAGAATGGAAATGTGTAAGTATTGTTTCGATACTGTTTTCATAAATAAGATTCCTCAAATGTGCTCATGGTAAAATAAGAAATGTGATCTATCAATATATAATGCAAGTATACATTAATAAATGAGTAGGTGTCAACGAAAAAGAAATATGTTGTTAGAGGCATTTAATAGTTGAATTTCTAAACGGTGGATAGATACCAAGTAGAATAGATTCATTCGTTTTCCCAGTAAGATTCACCTCGGTACAAATCATACGTTTAAGTATCCACTTTTACTATAATATTCGCTACAATTGACTGATTATAAATGTAAAACTTTAGAGTTTTTAGAGTCAATCATAATTATGTCAATTTTTGTATAAGGCTACATGTCCTTATCAGCATTGGGTTTATGAACTTAATATGACAATTTTAGTCAGGATTGACTCTAAAACTTTTAGAGTTGTGCTATAGATTATATAGTTAGGTATTATAGTAGCTTCTACAGATAACTTTACACTATTTGATTGTAGAAGGAAACTCCGATTCCGGATTTATCCATTGCTCTGTCGCGACCGGTAAATCAAGAAATCAACGGTATGAATGCCTGTAGGTGTTCCCCCAAATCAACGCCGAATACGCTTGTGGTATTCCCATATGGTATTTGGCGGAGACGATATGCGTAGTACAAAGCATTTAGACAAACATATCGTCCCTACGGGACTGAAGAAGGTTTCAATGTATATAAATTCCTTAAATTGGCACCTATGGATTTCGCAAACTCGACCTAACCTACAAGATATACTCTAACGTAACATTCGTTAACAGAGAAATCTAATAATCTAAATACCTCTGGAGTTTAATTGAATTCTGTTGATATTTGTTGGTTGGATATGCTATTATTATCACTAACGACCTGCGTTTATGGAGGACATGACTCTTGAGTAAACCACTAAAAGGATTCATAACATACTCACACGAGAATACTGCACAAAAAGACGAATTACGCAAACGTCTTGCTGTAATGGAACAGCAGAACGAGTTAGTAACATGGGACGATGGTCAACTCACGCCTGGAGATGGGGCACTTCAAAAAGATATTCTCAAAAAGGTTACTGATTCAGATTTGTTGCTTTATCTTGTCTCTGCTGCCAGTCTTGCATCTAAAAATTGCAACAAGGAATTAGCAGAAGCAATAAAGCAAGAGATTAGGGTTATTCCAATAGTCCTTGAGCATTGCGATTGGTTATATCATCAACTTAGTAAATTTGAAGTTCTTCCAGACAAAGGTATGCCTCTTACTCAGTGGATGGATGAAAGCGAAGGTTGGCAAAATGTGGTGGTTGGAATCCGAAAGACCATCCAAAAGATGCAAACGCAATCAGTGTTGCAACAAGGAAATGTTCAAGTAATGCTTGGGCGACTAGACAGAGCTATAGCAATTTACTCAAATATAATTAAGATTGATCCGTATCATGTTTTTGCATATTACAACCGTGGTGTGGTATATAGTAAAAAAGGCGAATTTAGCCTTGCTATTAGAGACTATAATAAAACGATAAAACTGAAACCTAATTACGCCAAAGCTTATAATAATCGAGGGTTAGCTTGCTACGATGAAGGTAAACTGGATCTTGCTTTCAAAGATTATAACAAAGCAATTGCATTAGATCCGAAACATGTTTATGCCTACATCAATCGAGGTAATGCTTATCACAAAAAAGGCGAGTTTAACTCTGCTATCAAAGACCACAGCAAAGCCATAGAACTAGATTCTAGTGATGCAGACACGTACTACAATCGGGGCAATGCCTACAATGACAAAGGTGAGATAGACCTTGCGATTATAGATTATAATAAAGCAATACATCTCAAACCTAATGATGCAGACATCTACTGCAATCGGGGCAGTGCATTCCTCAAAAAAGGAGAGATAAACCTTGCCATCAAAGACTATAATTACGCAATAAAACTGAATCCGAATTATGTATATGCCTATAATAATCGGGGCATTGTTTACCAAAACAATGGAGAAGTTAACAAGGCTATTGAAGACTACACTACTGCGATAAGGTTAGAATCTAAACATGGTATGCCATATTACAATCGTGGCGAAGCATGGTTACGTCTGAAAGAATGGGAAAAAGCCAAAACAGATATTCTTACAGCAAAGAAAAACGGACTTGACATCCCTGCCAGATTCCGGTCAGGTCACAAAAACGTTGAAGCATTTGAGAAGCGATACAGTGTTAAATTACCAGAAGACATCGCGCTCCTCTTGACAGAACGTCGGCGGACCCGTTACCCCAAGACACAAATATTCTTAGATGCCGATGGACATCCCATTGAATCGCCGAATGTAATAAATTTACGAGAACAACTTCGGAATGCAGGGATTCCGTTAGGTGAATACATCAAATCAAAATCCGCGTTCGGTATTAACACAACCCCAACCGAAGCGTTTGTTGTAAATAAAACGACACGGGATGAACTCATAGCATCACACACCTCATCTACTGAAATTTTGAAGCCGTTTTTGCATGGAAAGGATCTCAGACGTTGGTATGTTGACACACCGCAGCAGTGGCTAATCTTTGCTCATCGTGGGATAGCAATAAACGATTATCCAACAATCCTGAAATACTTAAAAAAATATAGAGGACCTCTGAGCAAAAGAAAAGGCAAACAGGAATGGTACGAGTTGTCAGCATCTCTTGACGATGCAGAACGTTTTGCACAACCTAAACTGGTGTGTCCAAATACCTATAATCATCAGACTTTCGCGGTTGATACTGCTGGTTATTATTATGGGAATACTTCCTATCTTATTCCTACAGAGGAAACGTGGCTTTGTGGTCTTCTCAATTCCCGTACTGTAGAGTGGTTTTATTCGCAGGTGTCGAACCAATTAACAATCGATTATCTACGGGCGCGAAGTGAGTATATCCGGCAGATTCCGATTCCTGATGTCACGTCAGAGCAGAAGGCATTGATCGGCAAAATTGTTGATTACTTAATATATCTCCAGCATCAACCAACGATTAATAGTAAGGATTTGGCACATTCCCGTGACCACATAATGCTCGGATATTTTGAGAGAATCATTGATGGCTTAGTTTATGAGGCTTATCTGCGTGAGGAACTTCATGCAAGTGACAAACATTTCTTTCAACCTTTATTAGAGGAACAATTGCCTCCAGTTGAAGATATAGAGAGTGATAAAATGCAGGTTTTTAGAGACATCTTTGAACTTATTTATGAAAAAACACATCCGATCCGGCGCAACCTTTTCTTTTTAGATAGTGTAAAACTGGTCCGCATCATTGAGGGTAAAATTTGAAAATAACCAACATTGAGATTAAAAACTTCAGAGCATTTCCAAAAACCTATGAAATAAATCTAAGCAAAACAGGAAAAAACCTACTGGTTTACGGCGAAAACGGGAGTGGAAAATCATCACTATATCTCGCGCTAAAGTATTTTCTTGAATCCAGTAAGGACAGTAACGACGAGAGTAACAAACGCAATGATTTTGAAAGTCATCAAAACATATTTTCTGAAGATCCAGGTCATATCATACTTTCTCTCCGCGCAGACCAATGGTCAAAGAAGGATACTTATGAATGGTCTCAAGGCGTAAAAGGAGAAACAAATAATGAGTTGATTACTGAAGCATCAAAGTCAAATGGATTTCTTGACTACAAAGCCTTGTTGGAGACTCACTATCTACATCACAAAAATGATACTGTGAATCTTTTCGATTTATTAGTTAAAACACTTATGGCAAGCACTGTAAGCCCGCTAACTGATCGAACACTTGCCGATGATTGGGATGAAATTCAGAAACCCTATCCGCGAAAAAATGCTAAAAACCAAATTGATAATCTTGAAAAACGGATAGAGAATTTCAATAGAGAATTAACAAACAGATTAACAGAATTACGTCCAACCACTTCCGATATTCTACGCAAGTTCGGATATAATATTGACATAGATTTTGATTTTCAGGGAGTTACATACAACCGAAATGACAAGACTCTTGATAATCAGCAGATTCTCTTGAAAGTCGAATTCTTTGATACACAGATACCGGCACATCATCAGTTCCTCAATGAGGCAAAATTATCGGCGATCAGTATTGCCATCTATCTTTCGTCTACTTGGATTCAACCAGAAAGCAAACTGAAAATTCTAGTGCTTGATGATGTCCTGATAGGTTTAGACATGTCTAACCGCTTCCCAGTCCTAGATATCCTTGAAGATTACTTCAATGATTACCAAATCTTCTTAACAACTTACGATAAGGCATGGTACGAGATTGTCAAGCAACGCACAGATCAAAAGTATTGGAAATATACTGAGTTCTATTTCAAGGCAACCGACAAATACGAAATACCTGTATGTAGTGAAGATAGACCATATTTAGAAAAATCTAAAGAATACCTTAATGACAACGACTATAAATCAAGCGTAATATATTTACGAACAGCATTTGAAGAGATAATCAAAAGATTCTGTGAAAAGCAGAAACTATCGGTCAGATATTGTGAAAACCCGAAAAAATTAACGACTGAAGATTTCTGGCAACCAATAAAAACCGGTAAGAAAAAAGATGGAAGTCCTTTTTTAGAGAATTTAACTATCAATAAAATTGAACAATATCGGACTTGTGTCTTAAATCCTCTTAGCCATGCAATCATCGTAAATGTATACAGAAGAGAGATTGAGGAAGCAATTAAGGCGGTGGAAGAACTTGAAAGTTCATTACTATAGGTTAAGACCAATTTACAATAACCTTCCACATTACATAATCACTACTTCTGATATGCTAACTCAGATTGCAACGAATTCACGATTGTTTCAATGTTAAACCGCATCATACCGATATATGTCCTTTCTGGTGTTCTTGGAGATCTCATTGCATCAGCGTAAAGACCACCACCGATTTCTACTCTGAATCCCTTTGCAAGAACTCATGCATGTACGGTCCTGATTCCACGTGATGAGGATGAGGTATCAACAAACATTGTTGGAATTCCACGTTATACAATAAATGAAGCAAGTTCTCTTACATCTGCGATACCTACTTCGTCTTCTGTATTTATACCCAATAACCCACGCACCTCAAATCCATAGGCACTTCCGAGGTACCCGAAGGCATCGTGCGTTGTAACAAGCACTCTACGTTTAGCTGGCATTTGCGCGGTAAGGAGTAAAAGGTCGTGATATAATTTATTCAATGATGTCATGTATTTCTGTGCATTTCCTGATAGAATTGTGCATTTTTTCGGTCTGATTTACCAATGTGTCACGTACCTTCTCAGTTGCTTTCATCCATAGAGTAACATCGCGCCACACATGAGGATCATATCCACCGAGAAATTCAGACGCAACACGAAGTTATGACCGATCAATCTCATCAGTTACTGCAACTGATTTTGATTGATCACTCAATTTATTCAACACATTTCCGGTGATCCTAACTTCAAGATTTAGACCATTATAGAAAATTAGGTCAGTTTCCTTATAATACATTTTACTTGTATTCTATGGCAAAAATGTTGTATAATTACCTAAAAATATACCAATTAATCAATTGCGTCGGAGATTACAATAGGATATTTTCGTTTTTTCTGGAGGGTTTCAACAATATGGATGTATCAAGATTAAGGTTAATGAATTATGTTGTGATTTTTCTATTCTGTTTTGTCGTGTGGAGTCCATTTGTAAGTGCAGACAATCATGGAAAAGAAGATCCTGTGAGTTATCATAAACAGATTCTTCCGTTACTTAAACGGAGTTGTCAAGGGTGCCATCATCCTGGTGATGCAAATGCAGATCTGATTGTAACATCCTATGATGAACTCAAGCTTGGTGGTATGGCAGGCGAAGCGATAATCCCCGGAAAACCTGATGAAAGTCTCATCATTGAACTTATTTCTGGTGACCCACCCGCAATGCCACAGAACCAAGAACCTCTCACGAAAGATGAAATAGATCTATTTAGACGTTGGATTCTTGAAGGTGCTAAAGACGACACACCTGAAGTAACAGATGAAATGGGAGAGGGAAACTACCCACAATATACAGTTCCACCCGTTGTTTCTGCAATTGCATTTTCTCCTGATGGTACAACCCTTGCTGTATCAGGAGTCAGCGAAGTAATATTGTATGATTCTAAGACTTATGACATTAAATCACGATTGGTAGGTAAAGCACGTCGCATTCAATCAATTGTCTACACAGATGAAGGAAAAATACTCGGTATTGCCGGTGGTTCTCCGGCACAATTTGGTGAAGTGCAGTTGTGGGACACTGGGACAAATAAACTCACAAAAACAATACGTTCCACATATGATACCATCTATGGTCTCTCATTTGCCCCAGATTCCAGTCGAGTAGCCTTCGGTTCATCGGATCATACGGTGCGTGTCATTTCTATCGCAGATGAAAAGCAACTTGTGAAATTCGACAATCATGGTGATTGGGTATTCGGTACGGTATTTTCTACTGACGGTTCCCATTTTGTTAGTTGTAGTCGTGATACTGCGCTGAAATTGGTGGAGGTTGATACAGGATCTTTTGTTGACGATGTAAACTCCAGTAACAAAGGTTATGGTGAAATTAATGCGATTGCACGTCACCCAAATGCCGACCAAGTTTTGAGTGTCGGAGAAGACAGAATTCCACGGTTATACAAAATGTTCCGTGAAACTCGCAGGGATGTAGGAAACACAGATTTTAACCTAATTAGAGCGTATGAGGCACAAGGTGGATCAATTGATGCGGTCGCGTTTTCTGTAGATGGCAGCAAATTTGCTGTTGGAAGTTCCGCAGGTGAAGTACGTGTATATAACGTGTCAGATGGTAAACGGTTATTGTCCATGCAAGGTGATACCGTTGGAGTATTTGCACTTGCATTTCATCCTGATGGAACCCAACTCGCTACGGGTGGTTTCGATGGTAAGATCCGTATCTTTGATGCAACTTCTGGTAAACAATTACACATTTTTATGTCAGTACCAATAGAAACCGATGCAAGTGAGGAACTTACTTTGGCAGTATCAGGTATGACGTGAGGGGTTTGTGTTGAAAAAGTGCAGGATGCACTTACAAAACACCAAAACGTTATCAGTGCTGAAGTTTCTCTACCAGATCAAGCGGTTATTAAGGTGCGGAAGGATAGCGTTTCGGTTGATGAACTTACCAATGTAATTAAGACTGCAGGATTTACTGCTACTGCAAAGTAAATGAACGAATATGTCTGTTGAAACGCCAAATATTTTATGGATTTGCACAGATCAACAGCGATACGACACAATAGGAGCATTAGGGAATCCGTACGTATCTACTCCCAACATTGATAGTTTAGTTGCTGAAGGTGTTGCATTTACACATGCATATTGTCAAAGTCCAATATGCACACCGAGTCGAGCAAGTTTTTTGACGGGAATGTATGCGAGTGCGGTTCATGTCAATGGTAACGGGAATGATTATTTTCCGAATACATTTCCACTTATCACACGCACACTTGCAGACATCGGATATGATTGTGGATTGATTGGAAAATTACATCTTGCGAGTGCTTTTCGTAGAATAGAGCCACGTGCAGACGATGGTTATCGGTATTGGCAATATAGCCATGCACCACGAGATGACTGGAAGGAAGGTCACGATTACGCTGATTGGGTTCGTTCAAAAGGATATATACTTGGCGAGTTAACCCAAAATCCTGAAGGTGTTCCAACAGAATTACATCAAACGACATGGTGTGCAGAAAAGACAATTGAGTTTATTAGTGAGGAACGAGATACCCCATGGCTTGCGAGTGTTAATATATATGACCCACATCCTCCGTTCAATCCACCTCAGTCATATAGAGAACAGTTTATTCCAGCAGACATGCCAGAACCACTCTTTAAGGAGAGTGATTTAGAACAACAAAACCGACTGAGTAAAATAGATTTCCAATCAAAAGTTCGTACACCTGATGAATTAGATATTCGGAATCCAATTATACCTCAGTCACCACAAGGAAAGACGAAACCTAAATTTGTAGGTCAAAGAGATTCTAAGACACTGACAGCTGCATATTATGCCATGATTAAACTGATTGATGATCAGTTAGGTCGGATACTAAACGTTTTGGATGAAACAGGACAACGAGAAAACACAGTAATTATATTTACAAGTGATCACGGTGAGATGTTAGGTGATCACGGCCTCATTCAAAAAGGATGTCGGTTCTATGAAGGCTTAGTCAGAGTCCCGTTAATTTTCTCGTGGCGAGGGCATTTTGAGAATGGTTTAAAAAGCGATGCCCTTGTAGAACTTGTTGACAAAACCCCAACATTATTGGAATTAGCAGGATTACCAATACCTGAACAGATGCATGGACGGTCATTGTTATCTATCCTTCAAGGTGAGTCAGATACGAATCATCATCGTGATTTCGTTCGGTGTGAATACTATGATGCCCTTGATCAACGTGATCATTCCTTCGCAACAATGTATCGAGATAAACGTTATAAGTTAGTAGTATATCACGGACACGAAGAAGGAGAACTCTACGATTTGGTAGATGATCCTGATGAATTTACTAACTTATGGTATACTACCGATAAGCAAGATATTAAATTTGATTTAATAAAAAGAAGTTTTGATTCCTCAATGTTCTCAATGGATAAAGGTCCTGAACGTGTTGGACCAATGTAATTTGTAGGTGCCTTTGTTGATTTTGAACATTTAGGAACGCTAAATGTATTTTAGGAGGAATCCATCTCTTAGTAAGTGGATTTTATTGAATAATGTTAAAACTTAATACAATTTATTGTGGAGACTCGTTAAATCTCATCAATGAAGTAAAAGATGACTCAATTGATCTTATTGTATGTGACGGTCCTTATGGAGTTACCAATGAGGAGTGGGATAAAATTCCTTCAATTCAGGAATTTAATTTAATGCTTATAAAAAGACTTACTCCAAAACTGAAAAATGGTGGTGCGATGTATCTGTTTGGTAAATCGGACTGTATAGACTTTATAGATTACCGTAAATATCTAAACCTTAGATCGAAAATTGTATGGTACCAACCAAGTCGACTAGCACAAGGAAGACTCAATTACACCAATAATTACGATATTATCTGCTATTTTATTAAAGGTGATCGTCCAAAATGCTATAATCTTGATTCTATCAGAGTGCCTCAACTTGTCGAACTAGAACATCGACTTCGTTGTGAAAATGTTCCATCTGTAACAAATGGTAAATTTGGAAAAACAAAGTTCAATCCCAATGGAAAGAATCCTGGAAATGTTTGGGGTGATATAAAACAATTAACTTATAAGTCAAAGGAATTAGTTTGTAGAGAAGCACTAAATACCATACAAAAACCAGAGAAATTAATTGAAAGAATAGTCCTTGCTAGTTCTTCAATGGGTGATATAGTGTTAGATCCTTTTTCAGGTGTTGGAACCTGTCCTGTAGTTTGTAAAAGATATGATAGAGACTATATTGCTTTTGAGATTCAAGAAGATTTCGTTAAAGTTGCAAATGAAAGACTACTAGGATTGTTGTAAGAGTTTATTTTAAATATGTTGATACCAAACTGTTAATATTGAGTAAGACATGTATATGATTGATATATGAAATAGCTAATTCATACTATATGTCCTTACAATTCATTTTGAATACTTTACAGTAATGTGAAAGGGGAGATTATGGCTCAAGAAACATATCGAAAAATCATTAAATTGATATTAAGAGCATCAGAATTGGCTCGGAAAGTAGGAATAAACAATCTATTGCAGCCGGGTCTTGCAAAAGAAATGATTATCGCAGATATACTAGGTCACACATTGATAACATCCAAACGACATGCAGATGCCCATGATCCTAATGATCCTTCAATATTATATGAATACATATCATGTAAAGAGGGCGGATCAGGTCAGTTTGATAGAATGTTTAAGGAACCACCCGAAAAACGAAACGAATCTTTAAATAGAATATGGAGAAATGATAAAATATTTATGATAGTATTTTATGCATCTAACCAGACTAAAGTGAAAGTGATTATTGAACTTGATCCAGAAATAATTGCTTCAGAAACAGAACGTCAATTGGATCGTAGTCAAAATGCTATTTCTCATGTTGGGTTTTCTGAAAAATGGGCAAGAGAAAATGGAGAAATTGTGTACGATAATTGGGAGGAGTAATAAATGATTAAAAAAATTGTATTTTGCTTGACTATAATTTTATTTTGTGGTTTAAATATAGGAAATACTGAAATTGAAGTGGGGTTTCTCTATCTTGGAGAAAACGGACCTTTTACAAAACCTGCATTGGAGTTTGCTAAAGATACGTTTAATACAACACAATTGGCAAAAAAAGATATTAATAGTGCAAAGTTAAAACAGTTTGGAGTTGTGTGGTGGAATGAGGGTGATTCCGATCCCGGACCTTTGTCCGGTGCAGAAATTGATGCCCTGCTTGACTACGCTGAAAGTGGAGGGGCAATCTTGTTAACTGGCAAGGCATTCAGTTATGCCACACCGATGGGGCTTGAAGATGCTCAACCACGTGCTTTTGGTCCTCAACTTGATGATGGTAGTAACGTTGGCATTATTGTTTTAAAAGAAACGCTTGATTTAGGTTTGGTTGAAGGACTTGAGAATGTTGACGGTAACGCTCCTAAACTTAATGATTGGGTTCAATTAAATTCAACGGGATTTCCTAAGAGTGGAGACTATTTCGACAGTCTTGCTAAAAATTTTACTACCCTTGCTCATGCATGGGAAGGTGGAACAAACTATGCTGACAGGATTGGGGCATTTGGCTATTGGAAAGCAGGCGACGGAAAAGTGTTTAATATGAATTGGCGGCTTCCGAACTACCATAACAACAACAAAAGTAAAGACCAGTTAGAACAAGTAACTGAAAACATAATTAATTGGTTAGCGAGTGAATCGGAATTTACAGATGTTTCCTCACGCGGTAAGTTACCAGTAGTGTGGGGTGAATTAAAAAACCAGAGGTAAGAGAGAAAAACAAAGTTAATTTATAAATTAGTGGTCCTACCACATGAACAAGTTTCATACCACATTTGGAGGTTAATGTGAAACTCAGTTATTACTTGGTTGTAACACTCCTTGTCGTCTTCTCCTGCTGTTTGGTATTTCAGCAATCAAGTTGGAGTCAGATGGAGGAGAATGTGCCGAGTGTAGAAATGCCCGTCATAAAAGCGTTGAAGACTCATCCTGAGTCGTTGACGTTGGAGCATGCGCGAGATGGTCGACGTGTGCTTGTATCGGGACAAACTAAGGATGGAAATTGGGTAGATGTAACTTCATGGGCAGAGTTAAAACCTGCTTCAGAAGGTGTTAAATTGCATGAAGATGGTTATATTTTTCCAATGACAGTTGGCACGACAAAGATCGTTGTATCGGTAAAAGGTATCACAACTGAATTACCGGTTGCTGTAAAAAGTATGGATGCTCCACCAGTGAGTTTTGTGCGTGATATTATGCCCATTCTAAGCCATGCGGGTTGTAATAATGGAACGTGCCATGGTTCAGCAAAAGGAAAAAATGGTTTTAAATTGTCACTACGCGGTTATGATCCAGATTTCGACTACGAACTCTTGATTGAAGATATAACTGGACGACGATTTAATCGTGCGTTTCCAGATCAGAGTCTTATGTTGCTCAAACCGACATCTGAAGTGCCTCATAAAGGTGGTCAGGTGATTGTGCCAGATTCGCGTGATTATAATCTTATTCATCAGTGGATTAGTGAAGGTGTAGTCTCAGATGTTGAAAAAACACAACGTGTTGAAAGGTTGGAGGTATTTCCAGATTCTGCTGAATTATCCATGCCTGGTACTAAACAGCAATTGTTGGTGATTGCCCACTATCCCGATGGTTCAACACGTGATGTCACCCGTGAAGCAAAATTCACAAGTAGTATGATTGAGGTAGCTAAGGTAACGGATGACGGTGTTGTGACTGCAGAACGTCGTGGAGAAACTGCTATCCTAACCCGATATGAAGGTGCGTATAGCACAAACGGTATCATTGTCATGGGTGATCGTAGTGGGTATGAATGGGTGAAAACTCCTGAATACAACTATATAGATACACATGTCCACAACAAACTGAAACGTTTGAAGATTTTACCTTCAGAACTCTGCACAGATGAAGAGTTTGTTCGTAGAATTTACTTTGATATGACAGGACTCCCACCTTCTCCTGAAAAGGTGCGTAGTTTCCTTATGGATGAAACACCCTCTAAGGAGAAACGTGAAAAACTGATTGATGAATTGGTAGCCACCACAGAATATGTTGACCATTGGACACATAAATGGGGTGACCTATTGCAGTCAAACCGTAAATTCCTCGGTGAACGCGGCATGTGGCTTTTCCAACAGTGGATACACGAGTCAATCTCAGAAAATCGTCCTTATGACAAGTTTGTCCATGACTTGATAACAGCAACAGGTAGTGCGTATCAAAATCCAGCTGCGAATTATTTTCGAGTTTCTCGAGAATATACCGCTGCAGTGGAAAATACAACACAACTGTTCCTTGGTGTTCGTTTCTCATGTAACAAATGCCATGATCATCCATTTGAGGTATGGACTCAAAATCAATATTATGAATTTGGTGCATTCTTCTCTGATGTAAAAGTGAAAAACGGTCGATTACCGGGTGAAGAAGTTGTCTACGCCAGTTTCAGTCCTACTCCTGTAAAACATCCGAGGACATTAGCCGTTGTTCCACCATCTGTCCCGTTTGGTGAGACAAAAGAAGATTTAACCAATAAGCGCGAGTCTCTTGCAGAATGGCTCACATCCTCTGAGAATCCGATGTTTGCAAAAGCGGGTGTGAATCGTATTTGGAGTTACTTTATGGGACGTGGTATCATTGAACCTGTTGATGATATCAGATCCAGTAATCCACCCAGCAATCCGGAACTACTTGATGCATTGACAAAAGATTTTATTGAAAGCGGATTTGATATTAAACATATCATGAAAACAATTGCCCGCTCTCGTACATATCAACAGAGTATCAAGACGAACAAGTGGAATAAAGAGGATGCAATTAATTTCTCACACGCTATCGCACGACGTTTGACAGCAGAACAGTTGTTAGATGCGATCGGTGTTGCTACCGGTAGCCAACCGAAGTTTCAAGGTGTACCAAAAGACTTCCGAGCTGTTCAATTACCGGATAGCAAAGTGAAGGATGATGGATTTCTGAAATTATTTGGTCGTCCAGAACGTGAAAGTTCTTGTGAATGTGAAAGAACAACAGAAGTTAGCCTCGCACATGCGATGAACCTTATCAACGGTCCGACAGTTGCGAATGCAATTATTGATCCAAACGGACGAATTGCTAAACTCATCAAAGAAAACACGGATGATCGTGTTATGATTGAAGAGATGTATCTTGCAACTTTTGCTCGGTTACCAATGGAAAACGAATATAAGACAGCGGTTGAATACCTTGCAAGTACCGAATCGAAAGAAGAAGGTGCGCAAGATTTAATGTGGGCACTCATCAATAGTCCCGCGTTCTTATTCAACCGATAAGCCCGAAACCGAATTTGTGCTTTCATATCGAAAGTTCTTACAAATAAATGGAGGAAATAATTGATGATATCGTTACCACAAGCACCCGGAAGATTATGTGATGGGTTCTCACGTAGAGAATTTCTCCGCGTGGGTGGCGCGGCGATGCTGGGCATTAGCCTACCACAAGTATTGTCACTCCAAGCCAAGGCAAGCACGACAGTTGACCCCGCGAAGCCTCTAAACGGTTGGGGCAAAGCCAATTCTGTCATTCTTCTTTTCTTGCAAGGTGGACCGAGTCACATTGATATCTGGGATCCAAAACCTGATGCTCCGTCAAACATTCGTGGTGAGTTTAATCCGATTCCAACGAATGTTCCGGGTATTCAGTTATCAGAAACAATGCCGCGTTTGGCACAACAGATGGACAAAGCATGTCTTATCCGTTCCGTAAGTTATACGCCGGCTGGATTATTCAATCACACAGCTGCAATGTATCAGATGGTTACAGGAGAAACACCGGACAAGGTTGCTCCTTCAGGACAACTTGATCCACCTTCACCTGCAGATCATCCAAATGCTGCAGCACATATCGCTAAGTTCAGACCACCAGATGAACCGATGTTGTCGGCAGTGCAACTTCCGCGTCCAATGCAGGAGAGTGGCATCATCGGTAAAGGTGGAAATGCTGGGTTCCTTGGTAGAGCGTATGACCCATATTTTCTCTTCCAGGATCCGAATAAAGAGATCAATCTTGACGATCTATCACTTCGTCCAGAAGTGCCACCGATGCGGTTACAGCGTCGAAAAACGCTTCTTGAAACGATTAACGCCAACATGCCAGAAATTGACAAGGTAGCAGATTCCTATGCCCTGAACGAATATTATGAAAAAGCATATAATCTCATTCTGTCGCAGAAGGCACGTAAAGCGTTTGATTTGGCACAGGAATCGGATGAAATGCGCGACAAATATGGTCGTCATACATTCGGTCAGAGTGCGCTGCTCGCGCGGCGATTGGTAGAAGCTGGTACCCGTTTCGTACAGGTGAATTGGCCCTCTGTCGCTAACGGCAATCCAAATACTACAGCATGGGATACCCACGCTGCGAACTTCGGACCGTTGAAAAACCTACACTGTCCTAAGTTAGATAGTGCCGTTTCTTCATTGCTTGAAGATTTAGATCAGAAGGGCATGTTAGAAGAAACACTTGTGCTCGCTATTGGTGAATTTGGACGTTCCCCCCGTATGGGTATTAGCACATCTGGTAATGGTAACGCTCCTGATGGACGAGACCATTGGCCCTATTGCTATACAGGTCTAATTGCCGGTGCTGGAGTAAAAGGTGGACAAGTTTACGGAAAATCCGATGCGACAGGTTCAACACCACTTGAAAAGCCAGTGCATCCACGAGATATACTCGCTACGATTTACCATACGCTTGGTATTGATCCGCACACTATCGTGATGAATCACTTAGACCAACCACGTGAATTGGTAAAAGGTGAAGTGATTACTGGAATATTCTAATTCAACTTCCATTCTGAAACCTGTACTTGGACAATAATTGTTGTTCAGGTGCAGGTTTTCTAATATATGAAATAGAGATTCTACCGATTACATTGACTAAACACGAAACATCAAACTAATTGTTAAAATTTGACTTGGTTATACTTCTGTGTAGTATAAATTTGCACTTTTGCAAGAGGTAATGGAGAAATGCCAGCGATTTTATTTATCAAGCATGCAAATATAGACAACAAATATTCTAAACTGTTTCTAATACAGACAGTCATGTTTCTCTTCCTAATTTTCAGCATAGCACATGCCCAAGTTGCCCCACAATTGACTGGAATATCACCGCGCGCTGCACAGCGCGGACAAACTATTGAAATCACTTTAGATGGAAAAAATATAAATGAAAGTGCGGAGATATGGTTCAGTAAAGAAGGAATCAAGGCAGAAATTAAGCAAAAATCACCCGTAGCAATGGTCCGTGTTACAGGTTCTGGTATTTCAGCAAACATTCCAAACAATCCTCGGTTAGTTCTTTCCTTCGAAATTGCCCCTGATGCCCCACTTGGCAACCACCAGATACGACTTATCACACCAAACGGTGTTTCCAATCCTCAAAACTTCATTGTTGGTGACCTACCAGAGATTAAGGAACAGGAACCGAATACCACAAAAGAAGTAGCAAACATGCTTGAGTTACCAGTTACTGTTAATGGTACGGTAGCATCTATAGATGACGTGGATTTCTTCCGTTTTAAACTAAGGAAGGGCGCGCGCCTTATATGTGACATACACGCACAACGTATTGGCTCTCCTTTAGATACCTACCTCGTTCTATATGATCCAAATGGGACTGAGATATTGAAAAGTCAGGACGGAAATGGATTAGATTCATTTATTGATTATACAACCGAAATGCAAGGGGAATATACACTTTATCTGCGTGATGTTCGCTATCAAGGTGGTGGAAATTACACATATAGACTAAACATAGGTGAATTGCCTTATCTTCAAAGTGTATTTCCACTTGGTGGGAAACGTGGTGCTGCAAACAATGTCAACGTTGCTGGTGCAAATTTAGGTTCAGTCAATACGATACAGTTGGACATTTCGCCGGATGCATCACTTGGAATTCAGGAACTGCGAGTCAGCACACCCAACGGTTTAGAGACAAATCCATATCCGTTTGCAATCGGGGAATTTAACGAAACGAACGAAAAAGAACCTAATGATACTTTAGCAGAAGAAAACAAAATCGGCACTCCGATCACTGTAAATGGTAGAATTGAAAAAGCCGGTGATGTAGATAGGTTCTCAATTAAGGCAGAAAAAGGAACAGGTTTAGTCTTAGATGTTCAAGCGCGGCAGTTTCGTTCAGAACTGGA
Source organism: Candidatus Poribacteria bacterium (assembly GCA_026710795.1). Classification (GTDB taxonomy): domain Bacteria; phylum Poribacteria; class WGA-4E; order WGA-4E; family WGA-3G; genus MSPOR6. Next base: position 89,816 of record JAPOQK010000037.1, on the reverse strand, counting down.
TCCTGTGTTAACCATCTATTCACATAAAAAGGGTGAAGCAGAAGGTAGCGTTGAAGAACAGGTCTTAAGAGTGAATGATGATGCGAGTGGAACCGATGCACGGATCGGGTTTACATTTCCTGAAGCGGGTGATTACGGTATATCTGTACGCGACCTAAATGGTGCAGGAGGTGCGAATTTTCCATATAGACTTACAATACGTCCGCTGAAACAAGGATATAGACTGAATGTAAATGCTGACAATCCCCGAATTAGTCGTGGTGGCACGCTAATGTTGACAGCATCAGTTGCACGTATTGATGGATTTAATGGAGCACTTCGTTTTTATTCTCCTGATCTTCCAAAAGGATTTGTCGTTAGTCCTACTATACTCTTTGCTGGTCAAAATCAGGCATTATTAACTATCACTGCACCTGTAGACGCAGAACTTGGATTACATCCATTTTCCATTGTTGGCGTTAGTGCTGTTGGTGGACAACGAATAGAAGAAACTGCATCTCCAAAAGGTATTCTCTTGACAGTGTTGGATACACCACCTTTTACACTATCATTTGCGGATGTTGATGTAAACGTTGTACATAATAAAGCTACCAACTTTCACGTAATCGCTGATAGAAGGGATGACTTCAATGGAGCAATTGCTCTAAATATTCAAGGTGTTTCTGCACGCATTACAGGTGGAAAAGCAACAATACCTGCTGGACAAAATAGTGCTGTAATTTCACTTAGAGCTGGAACAGTCGAAAGACGAGAGCAATTTTCCGTTGTTCCAACACCCGGTACAAGTTTTATCTCAGTTAGCGGTTCTGCAACTGTAAACCGAGAAAACTATACGGAGTCATCTCCTGTGATTCCTTTGACAGTTGTTGAAGCACCATTTATAGTGACTATAGAACCATTACGTTTTAGTATTGTTTTCCCAAAACCAGCGAATGAAACAGAACCTGCAGCTGCTACTGGTGAAGGTGAAACTGTTGCTGTCTCAAATCCGAGTCCAGCAGAGAATGCACAGACTGAAACTGAAGAAAAGGTTGAACCGATTACAAAAACTGCTAAACTGACTATGAGTATTGTTCGGAGAGGAAGTTTTACCGATATCGTTACCATCACGCCAATTACAGTGCCAGAAGGCATCACTATACCGGAAGCAACGATACCTATCAACGAAAATGATATTGAGGTAGATCTTGCAGCAATCAGTTCTCTTGAACCTAAGACATATCAGGTTAAATTCCGAGCAACCGCAGTCATCAACGGTAAGACATTTCAACAGGATAGTCCTGTTATCAATGTTAAGATTATTCGGTAAACATCATAAGTATTTTGTAGTTGTTATATTACACCTATATAGGACGGGTTTTTACCCGTCCATTTTCTGTTACGTATGGTGAAGCAAAACTTATTATTATTCATTATATCGTGGACTATCCTATAGTGTTGAAAGAATAAATAAACGATAATTACACTTGAAATATAAGAGCTAAAATTCACGGATATCCGTGATAATGCAATTTTTAAGCAGTCAAAATTCATGCAAAGAATCTATTTCTGTGATATACTTTTGCAAAACTAATTATGTGTTTCATAAATAGGGAGCATTAACGTTGTCTCGACGAAATTTTTTCACAGCACTCGGTTGGGGAAGTTTCACGGCTGCACTTGGTTTATGTTTTGGACCAGGTTTAGTTAGATACTTATATCCACGTGTTCTGTATGAACCGTCATCTATCTTTAAAGCGGGTTTTCCAGCAGAATATCCTTCGGGTAGCGTCAGCGAAAAATATAAAAAAGAACCTTTTGGGGTTTGGATAGTCCGACGCGAAGATGGGGAATTTTACGCACTACTTACGACCTGTACCCACTTAGGATGTACCCCGCGTTGGCTCTCCTCTGAAAATAAATTTAAATGTCCCTGCCACGGAAGCGGTTTCGACCGGGACGGTATCAACTATGAAGGTCCGGCACCACGTCCTCTTGAACGAGTAAAGATAACTTTGGCAGAGGATGGTCAATTGCAAATTGATAAATCTGTAAAGTTTTTGGGTGAAAAAGGTCAATGGGGTGACCCTGGTGCATCTTTAAAAGTCTAACTTAAGGGGAAGATTGCGTCTGATGAGATGTAATGCGTCATCGGACTGAAAAGGATAATAATGAACGAAGAACATAAAGGGCTAAAAGATAAGATAACAAATTCTGATATTTGGAAATCAATATTTCGTCATGGATACGAAAAAACCGGTCGCCGTTACACATTACAAGTTTTGCAAAACGTGTGGCTGCACCTGCACCCTCCCCGAATTTCTCGCCACGCTTTAAACTTCCGTTTTACTTGGTGTATGGGTGGTATTACCTTCCTTATGTTCCTTGTGACAGCCGTCACAGGGGTTTTGCTCATGTTCTACTATAGACCTGTTGCCGAATATGCTTTTCGAGATGTACAGGCACTTGAATTTGACATTCCCTTCGGGATGCTTCTACGCAATATGCACCGTTGGGCTGCACACGGTATGGTAATTTCTGTGATGCTCCACATGTTTAGGGTTTTTTTGACAGGTTCATACAAAAAACCACGTGAGTTCAACTGGGCTGTGGGTGTGATTTTATTGCTAATCACATTCTTTCTGAGTTTCACTGGTTATTTGCTTCCATGGGACCAATTGGCATATTGGGCAGTAACTGTTGGAACGAATATGGCACGTGCTACACCAGTATTAGGACATGAAGGTCCATTTGCCCCTCCAGACATTACACAAGCAAACGATGTCAGATTTGCATTGCTTGGAGGTACTATCGTCGGACCGTCAACGTTGTTAAGGTTCTATATATTGCATTGTATTGCTGTCCCCTTGGTAGCAAGTCTGTTGATGGCACTACATTTTTGGCGTGTTCGTAAAGATGGTGGAATATCCGGACCTCTATAATCTATGGCAAATGTAAATAGTATTGTCAGTAATATATATACGTAAGACTACTCACATGGTATAAGTTTTAGAAGATTGTAATATCCCTTTTTGAAGGAGAACGGATTTAGATATGGACAATTTACTACTGCTGATAACGAAACCCGATAATGTTCCGATTTTGGCTATGCTTTTTTTAATACCTTTCTTTATCTGGTTGTCATATAAGCAGGCACGGCAAACTGATCGAACAGGTGTTCCATCCGATGCTGCGTTGAATGATAAGGTTTACGTGTGGCCATATCTATGTCGCAATGAGTTTATCTGTGCAATTATCATCATGTTGATTTTGGGTGTTTGGTCAATTATGATTGATGCACCACTTGAGGAGATGAGTGATCCCGCCAAAACACCGAACCCATCCAAGGCTCCTTGGTATTTTCTCGCCTTACAAGAGATGTTGGTCTACTTTGATCCGTGGATAGCAGGTGTTGTATTACCCGGACTTATAATCGTTGGTCTTATCGCTATTCCGTACATTGATATCAACCCTAAAGGAAAGGGATACTATACAATCAAAGAACGACCGTTTGCACTTGCTGTGTTTAGTTTCGGGTTCATAATACTATGGATAGTTTTGATGATAGTAGGTACTTTCTTGAGAGGACCAGGTTGGAACATATTTATGCCATGGGAATATTGGGATCCACATAAACTCGTTCCATTAACAAACGTAAATTTGTCGTATCTCTTCGGTATTCGTGATGATATGACTGCAAATTTCTTCGGTTTTGCTATTGTCGCAGGTTATTTCGCACTCGGACCAATATTTTATATCTGGAAATGTAAAAGTAGTAAATTTTTACAAGAACTTGGAATGATTCGATATGTTATCGTTTCATTTTTGTTTTTATCAATGCTTTCATTGCCGATAAAAATGATCTTACGTTTGGCATTGAATGTGAAGTATATTTGGGTGTCACCTTGGTTCAACATTTAATTTCTATGACTTCTTTTTAGACAAAAACGGTTTATTGTAAATGTGTTCTCTTATTATCGAATGACTTGGAGGTTATACATTTCGTGAGGAGCAAAAAAGAGATTCCCGCAGAAAATAAATCTTATTCTGCTTTGTTCTTTATATTATCAGCTCTATTAGGGTTGGTGACGATATGGGGTTTCTGGGATGAGATGATTACGCGTCGTCCTTGGAAGGAAATCCAGCAGCAGTTTTACCAATATGAATATGATAAGACAAAGGCAGAATTGGAGCATGCAAAGCAGAACCCACCTGAAAAACCCTCCGCACCTCAGATAGATACAAAAGAGTTAGGAAATTTGGAGAAAATCGTTGAAACGAAAAAGGTAGCATTGGATGAGGCAATGCAAGAACGCAAGTTTGAGCAAAGCAAATCAGATGCTATTAATTATAAATACCAACATAGCCTTCATGAAGCCCATGGTACGCATAATGATACTGTTGAAAAGTGGAAAGAGAAATTAGACGAATACGAAAAAAGAATTGAAGGTGAATTAACTACCAATGTTCTAACAGCACAAGTTGAATATGCTGATGCGAACAAAACCCTTGCCGATTTTTACCAGAACAGTGGTGATCCCACTAATGCCCTTTCTACCTATCTTATATCTCAAAAATATAAACCTACAGATGATACAATTGCAAATGCAATAACAACTGCCCAAGAATCTCTTGTCACGCTCGAAGCGAATAAAGCACAACTTGAAGCAATCACACGTCTTGAAGAGAAGTTAGCAGATGTAGGTGGAATCAAACGTACCTTCCTCGGTAGTCTTCTTGAAAATCCATTTCGAGAAACCAGAACAATCGTACAGTATTATCTTGAAGAGTTTGATTATACCGCGGATCGGTGTGCAACATGTCATTTCTCTGTCGATAGAAGTGGCTATGGTCCCGATGCCGAAGAAACATTTGAAATAGAAGGTGACGGTGAAGACCTTGTCAAACACCAACTCAAACACCCGAAGGTAAAACCCGGTAATGAAACAATAGTAATTGATGGTTTTGATGCAGAAGCTGATGAATATGAATTGTCTGAGGATGGTGTCCTAACCTTTACTGACCCGGATGTATTTGGTGAGGTAGAAATTTCTTATGAGACTGGTTATCGTTCAGTCCTTCAGACACACCCACATCGTGATGTCCTTCTTGCGAAACATCCAGTAGAAAAATTTGGTTGTACACCATGCCACGGTGGACAAGGACACGGATTAACCGCAAAAGCCGCACACGCACTAACACATTCAGAATATTGGTTAACGCCTGTCTTGGGATTAGATGAACACACTGGAAGAAAATCGGACGAATTAGAAGGATACATGGAATCCAATTGTCGACGGTGTCATGATGGTGTAATGAAGTTAGATTTCGGGGTTAATTCTGAAACAAACGCGCCAGTGGATTATGCACCCAATCTAACCAAAGGGATGGATCTTTTTGAAGATCTCGGATGTCATGGGTGTCATGCTGTAGAAGGATATAGTTCAATTGATAAAATTCAGAAGGTTGGACCATCGCTTAGCAAAATTGGCAGCAAAGTGCAAGATGGTGATTGGCTTGAAAAATGGATTAAAAAACCGGAAGCATATTTACCGGAAACGACAATGCCTAACTTCTTCCCAGTAGATGGCATGACCCAACTTGTCTACTTCAAAAATGGTGGACAACGTACTGGTATTGTCACTGAAACGGATAATGGTTATCTTCTGAAAACAGATGATGGAACAACATATCCTTATGCCAAAGATGATGTTTTACGTATAGTTGATGAAGTGAAATCTATTACCGCCTATCTGAAAGATTTTACCGATCAGTCCATAGATGCTTCACAAGGGACATATTCGAAATCTGAAAGTGATATAAGTGCAGGTGAAGAGACAGTAAAAACGGTGGGATGTCTATCATGCCATGCTGTTGATGGTTTAGGGAGCGATTTTGCGCCAGCTCTGGACAGTGTAGGTACAAAGGTCAAACCGAGTTATCTACGGAGTTGGATTGAAAATCCGAGAGATTATGATCCTGACACCTCAATGCCAAGTTTGCGTTTGAGCAATAGTGAACTTGACAATGTAGTTGCATATTTAATGAGTTTACAGAAGCAAACTCCATCACCAATTTCTGATTCAATTGGTGAAGAGGATAAGCAGGAAGGTGAAAAACTTGTTAGGACTTATGGTTGTTTCGGTTGTCACGAAATACCAGGGTTTGAGAATGAATCCAAGGTAGGTGCTGATCTTGGAGAATTTGGCGCAAAATTGTCAGACGAACTTGACTTTGGAGATACTTTAGAGGAAGATGTTGAACATAGTTGGCACGGTTGGACTATTGGCAAAATCACAGACCCACGTCGTTATCAAACGCGCCGCATTGTTTCACGTATGCCTGTGTTCCAGATTGATCATGACGAAGCAAAGTCTATCGCTGTGTTATTGAAGAGTTTCCAACCTCAACCATACCCATTAAATTATATATATGATCATGCAGTTGAATCTCATCGTGTTGAGAGAAAGAACCAGATTGATGCTGGCAGACGGGTCGTCAAAAGATACAACTGTACGGGATGCCACGTAATTGAGGGAGAAGGTGGAGACTATAGCAATGTAATTACTGCTCACGAAGGTTTAGATCCAATTACTACCAAGCAACTATCACCACCACCACTGCAAGCGCAAGGTGCAAGAGTTTATCCTAATTGGTTGTTTGATTTCCTCAAGAATCCTTCGGAGATACGATATGGACTTAAAGTGCGGATGCCAACATTTGATATGTCGGATCAAGATGCAACCACACTTATCAAATACTTCTCTGCCTTAGACAATGAACCCTTCCCTTATGAGACCATTGAACTTCCTACATCTACTCAGGCAGAATTACGAACTGGTAAACAGATTTTTGACGAACTAAAATGCGATTCATGTCATCCTTCACAAGGTGAAGTAATACCTGCAGGTAGCGACAAGGCGGGTAGACCTGATTTATCCTTGGCGAAGCAGCGGCTTAAAGCGGATTGGTTAATTGATTGGATGAAAAATCCACAGCAATTCCAACGCGGTACCGCGATGCCACAGGCGTGGCCACTCGTCGGGGGACAACACATGCCAGTTGAAGGTTATGCGGATGATGACGCAGAAAAACAGATTAGGTTAGTTCGTGATTACTTAATCTCTTTAGGACGTTAGTGTAGCAACGGATTCCATTCATCACTACACAGGGTATCCGTTTTGTATGAAACATCTACTGATTATAATCGTCATGATATTTGTTTGGATAAACGGATTTATATGGTTATGCAAACAGATTGACCCACGCACAAAATATCAGGCAGATGTTGAATACAAATATGCCAGATACTGTGCCGGATGTCATGGAAACAGTGGTGAAGGGAATGGACGTATTGGTCGTTTCAAAAAATTAGATCCTGCAGATCTGACTGATAGTGATTTGTGGATTACGCACGACGATACACAGCTTCTTAAAAGCATAAGTGGTGGCAAGAACGATATGCCTGCGTTTCACTATTACCTCAATCCAAAAGAACAACAGGAACTTCTCGGTTATATAAAGAAAACCTTCCGACCTTAAACAGACACGGATATCCGTGATGTTTGTTTTTTAGGGTTTGCCATTTCAAAACTTAAAGTGTTAATATAATAAAAAGATTTATTTTAAGGAGAAAAACGATGAAAAGTCTAAAGACCATACTTGCTTTACTTATTTTATTTACGATGACAAGTATTGCCTTCGCAGGAAACATCACAGGTACAGTCACCTATGAAGGTGATGTCCCTGCTCGTGCTGCACTTACAATCAATACACAGGAACAACACTGCATTACTGCTACAGAAGGTGCCAAATCAGAAGCACTTGTAGTGTCAAAAGGAAAAGGTATTCAGAATGTAGTGATTTCCGTGCGCACTCGTGCAAGAGAAGAACTAAAGATGCCAAAAGAAAATCCAAAAGTTGATCAGGTGGGATGTCGGTATCTTCCTCATGTTCTTGTTGTTCCAGTCGGTGTGACAGTTACTGTCACTTCCAGTGATCCAGTAGCACACAATGTTCACTCACATGCAGAGAAAAATGAAGCTCCAAATGTGCAGATTGCATCGAAAGGCAAAACCTACCCATATACAATTACCAAAGCAGAAGCAATCAAGTTGACTTGTGATATTCATGCATGGATGTCTGGCTATATCGTTGCTGTTGATAGCAACTATTATACTGTAACCGGTCAAAAGGATGAGAAGGACAACTATATTAGTCCAGATGATTATGAAAAATCATCAGATGCAGGTAAATATACCATAAAAGATGTTCCGGCAGGTAGAGCACGTGTGATTGCATGGCATGAAGACCTTGGTTCTGCTAACACAACAGTTGAAGTACCAGCAACTGGAGATATTTCAGTTGACTTCAAAAGCACTGATTTCAAGAAACCAAAGAAAAAGTAGATTTTTCTATACTGTATTTATATAAAGTATGTTTTCTGTTGAAGATGTTCCTAATAAGTGAGAAAAAGATATGCGTTGTTGTTCTTCTCATACATTAAAGAGAATATATCTCATATTAGCACTTGTGATGCTGGGTTTTGTCTTATTTGCAGTAGTACCTGCATTCGCACAAGACATGACTGATGAGGAATACCGTCCGTTTCCTCTTATAGGAAGCCGCAATGCTGCCTGGATAGCTGCACAACTTCATCTGTTGTTTGGTTCATTTATCCTCGGTGTGCCGATGTTTGCTGTTATCATTGAATTCATCGGTTGGAAAACCAAGGAAGAACGGTATGACCGAATGGCATATGAGTTCATCAAACTCTGTATGGGAGCATTTTCAACAACTGCCTTACTTGGTGGTGTTCTCGTCTTTGTTTTAGTATGGTGCTACCCCAAAGTATTGAGCAAGCTAAGCGGAATCTTCGGTCCTACGATGATTTTTTACGTCATACTGTTCTTCGGTGAAACCTTTACACTCTACATCTATTACTACGGTTGGGATAAGATGAAGGGTAGGTTTAAATGGGTACACCTTTTCCTCGGTGTGCTCTTAAACATCTGGGGCACAGCGATTATGTTTGTGTCAAACACTTGGCTTACTTATCAGACGAGTCCCGCAACACAGTTCAAGAAGTTATCAGATTCTACCAAGGAAAACTTACCAGATTTTAATAAGGAACAGATGGTGGCTGAGATGTTAGCCCAGGATCCTGAGTTAACTGCAGCCGAAGCCGCAGCAAAGGTTGATGCAACTGTAATCTCGCTCCATGACGAAACTACAGGTGAATTTTTGGGTACGGTGTGGGATGCCATAAACAACTTCACCTGGATGCCAGTCAATATACACCGACTCATCGGCAACATCGCTTTTGGTGGATCTATTGTAGCAGCCTATGCTGCATTTCGATTTCTCGTGGCAAAATCCAAAGAGGATAAAGCACATTACGATTGGATGGGTTACAATGGAAATTTCATCGCATTGATCGGATTGATCCCTTTGCCATTTGCAGGTTATTGGTTAGGTAAAGAAATCTACGATTTCAATAACACGATGGGCATTAACATGATGGGGAGTCTCTTCTCGTGGTTATTTATCCTACAAGCTGTGATGATTGGGGTGCTGTTTATTGGAGCAAACTACTATCTTTGGTCTGGTATGGGACGTATTAAAGGTGCGGAGATATATGCACGGTTTCGTCCTTATATGATTACAGTAATTGTTATCTGTGTAGCAATTTGGATGACCCCACGTTCGTTATCCAAAATATCATCCGCAACAGAGCTTAGTGCGATGGGAGGTGCAAACCATCCACATCTCGGCTTTTTCGGGTTGATGACAGCAAAAAATACTGTTGTAAATATCGTTATTTTAACCACCTTTCTAAGTTTTCTCTTTTATAGACGATCAGGCAAAACACCTATTGTAGGTTGGAAAGGTGTGGGAAATATCCTTATTTCAGCTATTTTCTTTTTAGGTGTGGTTATAATCGTAGTTATCGGTATTGTTGGGTTTACAGTCGAAACTAATGTACGCGTAAATGTACTGACCCCGTGGCAAGTCTTAGTAGCACTCGGTGTAATGGTTGTCGTAACAGTCCTTGATATAATCATGTATCGAAAAGCCACTATGTCAGGAACGATCAATTGGGGGCAGATGTCAGATCGTTCTCAGTACGTTCTAATACTACTCGCTATTACATTTACATCACTGATGGGTTTGATGGGATATGCACGTTCAGGCCTACGCGAGGGATGGCATATCTTTGGTGTAATGAAAGATACCTCTGTAGATGCATTTACACCGTCACTTAGCAGTGCTGTGAATATGGTTTCAATCATTATGGTTATATTCTTTGCTCTTGTAGGATTTATATTCTGGCTCGGACTTTGGGGAGATAAGAAAAAGCAAGTTGCAGTACCAATTGAAGCAGAAGTGGCTGTAGAAAGTGATGACTAACAAACGACAAGTTAGAGGACAGAAAAATGTCTAAAAATACAATCATAAAAATCGCAGGTCTAATATTAATGGTAGTGAGTTTTATAGCATTTATTGCGAAGGCTCCAGCATTTCCAATTGGATCTGAAAATTTGCTGCCTTGGTCTGTCTGGTTTCTTATTGCTGTTCTGATAAATATGGTTGTATGGGGAATTGTCATGAAACTGTTGACATTTGCTTTGTCTATTATCTGGTTTTTTGCGCTTATAGCTGCTTGGGTTCCAAGCACAGCTACTGGAACTGGAACAGTAACCGAATTAGATTGGAGTGACCCAGATGCAGTAATTGAAATCGGTGAAAGCATCTTTAACACCAAAGGACAGTGTAGTGCTTGCCACACCTTAGACACTTCAGCACCAAAGGGACGATGTCCAGATTTGACAGACATCGGTGTACTCGCAGCGACCAGACAACCCGGTTTAAATGCAAAACAATACCTTATTGAATCTCTATATGAACCGAGTAAGTATTTGGTCCCTGGATATGGTAGTATCATGCCAGAGATATGGAAAAATCCAATTGCACTCTCTAAGGTTGAGATTCAAGCAGTCATAGCATTTCTACAAAGTCAAGGTGGTGAAATTGATCCAGAACCGTTTGACGAACCGATAGATAGAGCGGATGTGGGAACAACTGCTGAAGCACTTGAACCGTTACTTCCTGGAGATATTGAAAAAGGAAAACAGGTATTTATAGATGCTGCATGTATTTCATGTCATGTTGTGCAAGGTCTTGAAAATCCAAAGGCAGGTGAGGTAAATGAAGACTTTGAAGTTGTTACCGCACCAGAATTAACAGACATTGCAGCACTAAACAGTATGCGTTATATTGAAGAGTCAATACTATTACCTAACGCATTAATTGTCGCGGGTTATGGAACAGTCAAGGTGAAAGCAAATGGTATAACCTATGAAGGAACACTTGTATCGGAGGATACTGATAAGGTTATAGTCCGAACAAAAGCTGCAGACGGTACTGAACAGGAACACACTATCCTCTTTAGTGATTTTGATGAGGAACCAATCGATGAAGAGGACATTGTAAATCTAATTGATAATGGATATTTCACGCTAACAATCACACCGATGGATTCTGACTCTCCCATAAGTGGTGATATTGTTGAGGAAAGTGTTGACACAGTTACACTCAAGGTTGGGGAGGAAACAATCATCGTATCAAAGATTGATGTGAAAAAGATGATGACACTTACTGATTTTGACGGCGTACAGACCGTTGGTGAATATATGTCAGGTACTATGGATGATGACGAAATCGTTTTGATGGTTGATGGAAGTGAAGAAAGTTTTGATCCGTTTGATATTGAAGAAGCAATAATAATGGTTGCTTCAGGTAAAAAGTTGCATGATACATCACCAATGCCAACAAACTTTCCCAATGATTTATCTGTGGTTGATATGGCAAACCTTCTTGCATATTTAAGTACTTTAACTGGTGTTACAACAGAAGAAGCAAGTGATATTAATACAGATAATTCATCTGAAGTAACACCTGAATAATCCATTATATCTCAGTATTGTTCAATCGTAAAGGAGGTAGACCATGAGAAAACCATCACTTTTCACAATATGTCTTGTAATCTTTATCGCATGTTGGATCTTCTTAAGGTTTATCGTTGGGAGTGTAATCTCTGTTCCTATACCGAATAGTGTCATTGTAATGTATATGGCATTAATTCTCATTGCCATCTTGGTTCACATATCTGTTGAGGACTCAAGATTAAGTGAATTCCTCCGTCCAATTATTGAAACGCTTGTTGATGAAAATAAAAGAGTACGAAGGATAGTTTTAGTGGTGTTGATCCCTCTATTTGTTTTAGGATATACCTATACAAATATAGCACAAAAAGCAAGTCCTCCAGGAGATCCACGGGATGCACATCCGTCACCACCTTTAGAATTAACATACAAGGATGAAGTCCTTGAAAATACTGAAAATCCTTATCGGCACTTGAAAAAAGACGATCCAGAAGAATTCAAATCTCACGTTGAAAATGGTAGAAAGGTATATTATGATAACTGCTTCTATTGTCATGGAGATCATCTTGATGGACAAGGACATTTTGCTAACGCGTTAAATCCATTACCGGCTAATTTTCAGGATCCAGGGATTATCCCAAATTTCCAAGAATCTTTCTTCTTTTGGCGAATTAGTAAAGGTGGACCAGGATTGCCCAAAGAAGGCACACCGTGGAATTCAGCAATGCCTATTTGGGAAGACCACCTTGAAAAAGATGAAATATGGGATGTAATACTATTTTTATCCGAATATACCGGTTATTCATACCGTGAGGTGGGACATTAATCATGAGAAAATCAATTTATGTCTTGTCCTTCATTATCTTTAGCATATTCTCTGTTAATATCATGGTTTATGCCCAAGACGCGCCAGAAGTCTCTGAAAAAGGAAAAGAGGTGTATGAGGAAAGTTGCGCACATTGTCATGGTGTTGAAGGACGCGGGGATGGCAGTGCAGCAAAGAACCTTCTACCCCAACCAAGAGATTTTACTGGCGGAATATATAAAATTCGTTCAACAGCGGGTGGTGAACTACCTACAGATAAAGATTTATTTGACATCATTTCCAAAGGAATGCCCGGATCATCAATGCCAGAATGGGAATCTGCACTAAGTGCTGATGAACGTTGGGAAGTTGTGGCATATATCAAAACCTTCTATGAAGGCTTTAAGGAGAATGAATCTCCTCCTATAGAAATTAGTTTAGAAGGTAAAATACCTTATTCTGAAGAGAGTGTTGAAATAGGCAAGTTCTTTTATGCCCAATTTGCGTGTTTTGAATGCCACGGAAACGTGGGGCGCGGTGATGGTACATCTGCACCAACCCTGCAAGATGAATGGGGTTTTAAGAGTTGGCCAGCAAATTTGGCACAAAGTTGGAATTTCAGAGGCGGTAGCAGTACAGAGGATATTTACAAACGTTTCATTGGTGGTATTGCAGGATCCGCTATGCCAATGTTTGAAGATGCATCTTTTGGCTTAAGTGTAGAAGAAGCACAACGATACGGTCAATTGGAGAATAAGGTTGAAATGACTGATGCCGAGGATGAAGAATTTAACTCACTTGATGAAAAAATGGGAAACGCTTATGACATCTTAGATATGATGACAGAAGGTTTAGCAGATGAAGAACAGAAACAATTACATGCTGAAGCAATGAAAGTGTTTCAAGAAAAAAGTTGGCATATTGCCAATTATGTCAAATCTCTGGCACCAGAAAAAAGACCAGAACCAGCAATCGGAAAAAATGCACTTCGATCACAATATACAGTAGACACATTACCAACAATAGATGATGCTGCTTGGGAGACTCTTGAAGCAAGTTACTTTCCACTGGTTGGACAGATCGTTGTAGAACCGCGTCAATTTAATCCAACCATTGATTCAGTAAATGTAAAATCATTTTACAATGATACTGAAGTTGCCTTTCTTTTTATATGGGATGACCGGACAAATAATACTGAGGAAATGGAAGACGAAGATCTTGGCAAAACCTTCGAAGACGCAATTGCAATCCAATTTCCAGTCAAAATCCCAGAAGATCCAACTGCCCCAAAACCTTATTTTCTCTGGGGTGGCAAGAAGGCTGTCTATCTATGGCAATGGAAAGCTTCTGCTGCTGACACTGTGACAGAACTTACAGCAAAAGGAATCACAAAAGCTGAAGTTCAAGAAGTTCAAGGCGACCTTCAGGCAGAAGGTAAATACACGGATGGACAATATAGGTTATGGATTAAACGTGCATTAAAAACCGATGATAAAAAAGATTTACAAATAGAACCAGGTGAATTTGTACCAATCGCATTCTCAGTTTGGGATGGTGCAAACGGTGATGTTGACACAAAACGGGTAATCTCAAGTTGGTACTCCTTCGTCCTTGAACCTGTGCCTTCATCCAAAAGATTTATATATCCTCCGTTAGTGGCTTTACTCTCGTTAGGCATATTAGTTGGTCTACGAGGCTTTGTACAGCGGAGAAATACATAAAGTTGTAGAAAAAATTGTGACAGAAATGTCCTCTTATCTGATATTTTATATTACTCATAAAGGCGTAACATTGGATGCAGTTTTTATTTCTAATGAGAAAATGGTAATTTAATGCATCTCACATGTATGCCAATAAAGGAGAAAAAAGATGAAAACTAAAATGTTGGTATGTTTCGCGCTACTCCTCGCTTGTGGGTTCGGTCTGATTGTATTCGCAGACGACCACGAAGAAGAGGAGATGAATAAACTCGTTTTTTCTAAAGAAGCGTATAAACCCGTTGCAGTTAACAACGGTGGAAAGATTAGCGGTATTGTAAAATTTGAGGGTAAAGTACCTGAAAAGAAAAAAATCGCAATAAATAAAGACCCAAAGGTTTGTGATGTTGTTGAAAAATTTGACGAATCACTTGTCGTTGGTGAAGACATGGCATTGAAAAATACAATTGTCTACCTGATGGATATTACGCAAGGAAAAGAATTCGACAAGGATGCGAAGGTAGAACTTGATCAGAAGGAATGCCGATTCAATCCACATGTACAGATCATTCCTGTTGGAACAGCTCTTACGGTATTGAATAACGACAAGGCGACACATAATGTGCATATCTTTGGTACCAAAAAGAATCGCACATCAATCAATAAACAACAGACAAAAAATCGAAAAAGAATGAAACTCGCATCTGCAAAAGCAGCTGAAGGTCCGGTTGAAGTAAAATGCGATATCCACGGATGGATGAAAGCATGGGTCGCTTATGTTCCGCATCCATATTTCGCAGTGACTAACGAAAAGGGTGAATTCACACTTGAAAATGTTCCCCCTGGTGAATATAAGTTAGGGTACTGGCATGAAACCTGTGGTAATAATAACAAAGAACCTGTAGTTGTTACTATCGCTGCTGGGGGTGAAGTCAAACAAGATTTCACTCTGAAAATCAAGAAGTAGTAAGATGTGAACAATAAAATTACGGTTGAAAATCTAACGCACTCTTATGGTACAAGATGTGCGTTAGATGACATAAGTTTCACCGTATCACGTGGAGAGATTTTTTGTTTACTTGGTCCGAACGGTAGTGGAAAAACAACACTATTTAAGATTTTGTCAACCCTGATGAAACCTACCTACGGGAGTGTTGACATTCTCGGTTTTGACTTGAATACCAAGACAAAAGATATACGAAAATTACTCGGTGTTGTTTTTCAACATCCTGGACTTGATATCAAGCTTACTGTTACGGAGAATTTACGACATCACGGACATCTCTACGGACTTAAAGGTAAGATTCTTAAACATAGAATATTTGAATTGTTAGAACGGTTTGGTATCAGTGATAGATCTCAGGACATTGTAGAAGAATTATCTGGAGGATTAAGAAGAAGAGTAGAAATCGCAAAGGCAATGCTTCATTCACCGAGTGTTTTGCTGCTTGATGAACCAAGTAGCGGTTTGGATGTAGGTTCTCGCAGACAACTCAGTGATCAACTGAATATGCTTGCAACAACAGAAAACATTCTTATTCTTCTTACAACACATCATCTGGATGAGGCTGATTTATCCACCCGAGTCGGAATGTTGGATTCAGGTAGGTTAGTGACAATCGGAACACCCGATGAACTCAAAGATACTATTGCTGGTGATGTTGTGTTGATTGAGACAACAAATGGTGATACACTCAGTCAGGCAATTGCAGAGAGTTTTGAAGTATCTCAAAAAATAACTGACAATTATATACACATTGAATGTCAACAAGGTCATGAGTTTGTAAAGGAGGTAGTTGCAGCGTTTCCCAATGAAATTCAGTCTGTTCGTGTAGGTAAAGCCTCGTTAGAGGACGTTTTCATTAAGTTAACAGGGAACCCTTTTGTATAAGGAAGAACAAAATGGTGAATGTTCTGTTACCTGTCACAACAATCTGGTGTCGTGAAATAATTCGCTTTTACCGGCAAAGGAGTCGCCTACTCAGTGCAATTGCACAGCCATTGGTATTTTGGATTCTAATCGGTAGTGGATTGAGTGCATCATTTCAACCATCAGGTAAATCGGAGGAAACAACCTATATTGAATACTTTTATCCAGGTATTGTCGTTTTAGTCTTGCTTTTTACTGCTGTTTTCGCTACAATCTCTGTTGTAAATGAGCGACGTGAAGGCTTTCTACAAGGTGTGCTTATTGCACCTGTAGCGAGATGGAAAGTTGTTCTGGGACAAGCATTAGGTGGGACAACTTTAGCACTTTTTCAAGGTGTGCTACTGCTTTTCTTGGCACCACTGATTGGTATCCGTTTTGGACTAACATCTCTGTGCTTAACGTTAGGTGTGATGGTTATTTTAGCGTTCGGGTTAACGAACCTCGGTCTCATCATCGCTTGGCGTATGGACTCAACGCAAGGTTTTCATGCGATTATGAACCTAATACTCATTCCAATCTGGTTGCTATCAGGTGCTTTCTTTCCAAGTGACGGAGCACCCAGTTGGTTGGCTTGGGTAATGAAACTTAATCCCTTAACTTACGGGGTTGCGGCATTTAGAAAAAGTCTCTATTTTGATACCGCTACTACTAACGGCTATATACCGACGTGGGAATTTTCTATATTGGTAATATCTATGTTTTGTATTTTGACTTACATGGGCGCGACGTTTACTGCTTCTGCAAAAACAGTATAAAAATGCGTACCTAATGATTACTTATGTCTACGATTATGGAATAGGAGGAATGAATGCTAAGATGGCTTCCACCAAATATATCAGAGTATGCACAGGGAGTTGATACACTCTTTGAGCTCATTTATTGGATAACTGTGGTTGTCTTTGTGCTTGTGATGGGTACACTTATAGTATTTCTGATAAAGTACCGACACCGTGAGGGACATCGCGCTGAATACATTGAAGGTAGCACAAAACTTGAAATCATCTGGACAGCAGCAACAACGGTAATTGTGTTTGGCTTAGCAATGTTGAGTTTCCCGCAGTGGAATAATCTTAAATCTGCACCTGAAAATCCCGATTATGTCGTTCAAGTCCGAGGCGAACAGTTTAACTGGTATATGATATATCCTGGTCCAGATAATGAAATAGGAACTGAAGATGATCTGGAATTAGAAAACGAATTACACGTACCTCAGGACAAACTCGTACAGATCATTTTAACATCTAAAGATGTGATTCATAGTTTCTTTATACCTAATTTACGGTTGAAACAGGACGCATTACCGAATCGGTTTCTTGATAACATCAAGTTTCAGGCGAGAGACCCAGGAACGTATGAAATACCGTGCGCTGAACTCTGTGGATTTGGACACACAACTATGGTCGGATTTCTCTATGTACATACACAAGAAAAATATGATGAATGGGTCAAGGAACAGTGGCCTGAATAAGGCACACTGGAGCGACAATGAAAAGCAATTCCAAGTTGCTAGTCGCGAAAGGAGCAAGAATAAAGATGCAAGAAAATGAAAATATTTCACATGAGCATGACGATGATGAACAGCACGAACATGCACATGACGATAACGATACCATACAACACACACATGAGCATGACGATGATGGACACCATGAACATCATCATGAAGAGGGTTTTATTCGAAAATATCTCTTTTCACTTGACCACAAGATGATCGGAAAGCAGTTCCTTGTCTACGGATTAATCATGTTATTCGTCGGTGGAGGACTTGCGCTGCTCTTTAGATGGCAGCTGGCATATCCAGGAAGACCATTGCCCATCATTGGTGCTTCTCAAAAATATATTGATGAAGGAGAAATCGTCACAAGTAATGATAAAAGGTGGGAGAAGATTTTCGAGTCGGAAAAAGAGGAATTGATGGAAACTCACTTTCCAAACGGAGTAATAGAAGACAAAACCTATAACATGCTATTTACGATGCATGCCACTATTATGGTGTTTTTTGTCGTTGTTCCTATATTGGTAGGTGCGTTCGGAAATTTCCTGATCCCGCTAATGATTGGGACAAGAGATATGGCATTTCCTATCCTAAATATGCTCTCTTTTTGGCTTGCTGTACTTGCAGCAATTGTAATGGCAGCAGGATTTTTTGTTCCGGGAGGGCACGCTGGAGCAGGTTGGACAGGTTATGCCCCATTATCTGTTGATCCACAATGGACAGATGTTGGATGGGGGCAAAACTTATGGGCAATCAGTTTGTTGATACAAGGATTTTCTTCATTAGTAGGATCAATAAACTACATTACTACAATCATAAATATGCGTGCACCCGGTATGACATTCTTCAGACTCCCATTAGTCATCTGGTCATTATTTATTGTTGCTATCCTGTTACTACTTGCTTTCCCAGTCCTATCATCAGCTTTAGCACTTCTCATCTTCGATAGACTTGCGGGAACAACATTCTTTACCACTACAACTGAAGGTGGTGGTGACCCGCTGTTATGGCAACACCTGTTCTGGTTCTTCGGACATCCAGAGGTATACATTCTTATTCTACCGGGTATGGGTATTGCATCCGAATTAATCGCAGTTAATTCACGTAAACCGATTTTCGGATATCGCTCTATGGTCTACGCTATGATTTCAATAGCATTCTTAGGTTGGATTGTTTGGGGACACCATATGTTCCAAAGTGGAATGCGTCCAGGAATGGGATCATTCTTCATGACAACAACAATGCTTATTGCGGTTCCATCTGCTATAAAAACATTTAACTGGCTGGGAACTATGTTCCGTGGTTCAATCCGATTTACAACACCGATGCTTCACGGCATTGCATTTGTATCTATGTTTGTAATAGGGGGACTCAGCGGAATCTATATGGCAAACACACCAGTTGACATATACATACACGATACATATTACATCGTAGCACACATACACTATGTCGTTTTTGGTGGAAGTCTGTTCGCTATGTTCGGTGGTATTGTTTTCTGGTACCCGAAAATGTATGGACGTTATATGAACGATACATTATCCAAAATCCATTTTTGGATAACATTTATCGCATTTAACTGCACTTTCTTCCCAATGCATATCCTCGGTGTAGGCGGACATATGCGCCGTATTGCTAACCCACAGTTTTATGATTTCTTGCAAGGGTTCGAGGGAATGAATATCTTTATTACAATGAGTGCATTTACTCTCGGTTTTGCACAATTGATACTCGTATTCAACTTCTTCTGGAGCATGAAATTCGGTAAAGTCGCTGAGAAGAACCCGTGGAATGTCACCACATTAGAATGGGAAGCTCCAACACCAGTACCACACGGTAATTTTGCACAGATACCTACTGTCTATCGCGGTCCTTATGAATACAGTGTTCCCGGTGAAGAATCTGATTGGATACCACAGGCACAACCTGAGCATGCACCCGCGAGTGCAGGAGATTAATTGAGTCACTACTTGATGTATGATAGGTGTAGATTAGATCACACCTATCAACATAGGTTACCTCCGCGGAATTAAGCAAGATGAAGCAAATCAGTTATAGTCCTTGGCTACATCGGATTGCACTCCTTACCGCTGGGGCAACATTCTTACTTATCGTAATTGGAGGTATTGTAACAAGCACTGAATCGGGATTAGCAGTCCCTGATTGGCCCACAACCTTCGGCTATAATATGTTTCTGTATCCATTATCAGAGATGGTAGGTGGTATCCTATATGAACACAGCCATCGATTAATGGGTTCACTGGTTGGGATATTGACGATAGTTATGTTAGTCATGCTGATTGTGAAAGAATCACGTAAGTGGGTAATATGGCTTGGGATAGCTGCCCTAATCGGGGTCAGTGTACAAGGGGTTCTCGGTGGACTTCGGGTAACAGAAGAAAATCTCAATTTTGCTATATTACATGCATGTCTGGCACAAGCATTCTTTGCTCTTTTGTGCGGAATATGTTTATTTACATCGTCTGATTGGATTGAAAATCAGCAACAGTCCGAAACAAATGTTGATAACATTACAGCAAAAAAATTGCGCAGATTAAGTTTGATTACTACTTGTCTGATATATATTCAACTTATTTTCGGTGCTGTTTTACGGCATACAGGTAATAGACTTGACGCGCACCTTCTATTTGCATTCTTGGTAGCACTGCACATAGTCCTGTTTGTTAGACGTTACTTTATTAGTGGTAAGGAAGTGCAGGCTATCGGACAGCAATTAACGATATTTTTAATTGGATTACTTATAATTCAATTACTGCTTGGTTTTGGTGCTTATATTACTAAACTTACAGCTTACGGAACAACAGTATCAACACTACTTACAGATATAATTACGACATCTCACGTAGCAGTCGGGGCACTCATGTTAGTAAGTAGTTTTGTAATAACGTTGAAATTATATAGATTATCTCTGGAAACTATTACTGTACCTAAACCGGTCAACGGTTCATTGGTTACGGAATGAGATTAAAATATGCCATTAAACACAGCAGCATTACCAAATAACAGTGATGCCGCAAACTCTCAGACAAAAGCATCAGTTTTCATCCAGCGGGTAGAGGATTATATTGAACTCACAAAACCGCGAATGGTACTGATGATATTGATTACTACCGCTGCAGGCTTTTATCTCGGCACACAGGGTGCAGTTAATTGGATGCTGTTTTTACATACATTAATCGGTTCAGGATTAACAGCTGGTGGTGTATTAGGTCTTAATCAATATTTAGAAAGAGATATTGATACCATGATGTCCAGAACACAGCAAAGACCATTACCCACAGGTAGATTAAATGCAACTGAAGCGTTGCTATTCTGTGTGATTATAACATGTGGTGGAATGCTATATCTAACGTTCGCTGTTAATCCATTAAGCGGTTTTGTCATCTCCCTTATTGTAGTAAGTTATCTGTTTGCATATACACCGATGAAGCGAAGCACGTCATTATGCACTCTGGTTGGAGCTATACCGGGGGCTTTACCACCAGTTGTAGGATGGGTTGCAGCACAAAATACACTTTCAGGCTCTACTTGGGTATTGTTTGCAATTCTCTTTCTTTGGCAACTACCACATTCTCTTGCTATAGCATATATCTATCGTGAAGATTACGCAAATGCAGGATTAAAATTATTACCTGTTATACACCCAGACGGAACAAGTACACGTCATCAAATTGTCATCAACTGTTTGGCATTGTTCGGTGTCGGTCTACTTCCAACCTTATTCAACATTGCAGGAGGGATCTATTTTTTCTCTGCTATGTTGATTGGTGGAATGTTCCTAGCAAGTGGTATCTATTTTCAAAAGACAAGTTCACTTAAAGCAGCAAGATATGTCCTACACGCATCATTATTGTATCTTCCATTGATATTTCTCATGATGGCAATAGATAAAATATAAAAAGTCATAGGAGAAAAAATGAAAGAGCAAGAACAAAGGAATCGAAATAGAAAAGTCGGTTTGATATTAGGACTACTTTTTGTAAGTATGTTCGTAATAACTATGTTAGGCTTTGTTATTGGTTTAGATGCACCTCCAGTCATAAAGACTATCATATCAGTGATTGCCACAATCATCGTGGGTATAATCGGTATTTCACTAATCGGTGCTGCCTTCTATGAGATGGTAATTCAATACATCGTTGACAGATTCAAAAAAAGAGGAGCACGTAGAATTTCCGAATGATGGTACAGACTGACTTTCAAATGACCGAAAATCGTCCGCTGAGTAACGCTAAATTGGCAGTATTAATTTTGCTCGGATCTGAGACAATGTTATTCTCCGGTTTAATAGGGGCATTTCTGGTTTTTCGGATGGGAAGTGTTGCTTGGCCCCCATTGTCCCTTGCAGAAATTCAACTGCCACGATTAGTAACTGGTATTAATACCATTCTTCTTGTCATCAGTGGATACACGATGTTTCAAGCACTTCGTTCTATTCAATTGGATAGAGTAAAACTGTTCCAAAATTTGCTGATTCTCACAGGTGCGTTAGGGCTGGTATTTCTGATAATTCAAGGGTGGGAATGGATACAACTTATTGAAAAAGGATTGACACTGCAGTCTGGTGTATATGGAGCAATCTTTTATGTGCTTATCGGATGCCATGCTGTTCATGTTTTAGGTGCTGTGATTTGGTTAACAATTGTAATCGGTATGGCAATATCCGGAAGGTTTTCCTCAGATAGTCATATAGGTGTGGAAACTTGTACGATATATTGGATTTATGTAGTCGCTTTGTGGCCCATCCTATACTTTCTGGTATATTTCGCTTAATGGAGTTATGCATGATACGACATATTATCTTATGGATTCTGATAATAGGATTTGTAATTTCAATTCTTCCACATACACTTGAAGCATGTCCTGCGTGTAAAAACCTTAACGAACCGATTGCAAGAGGTTTTAACTGGAGTGTGCTTTTTATGATGTCAATGCCGTTTACGGTGTTTGGTATTATTGGGGGAAGTGTTTTCTATTATTATCGACGCGCACATAATAAATTAAAGACATAAGATATATGCCTTTCATATAAGGCACTATAGACGGTGTAACAATGGAAAATAGTGGTGATTCTTGGGTACAATGTATTGATTGCCGAAAGGGTATGTCCAAGGTCACTTCACAAAGTGTGTCTCTTATTCTAACTGATCCACCCTATTTCTTGGATGGAATGGATGACAGTTGGGATACACAGAGGATAAGGTCAAGGCAGAAAAAAGGAGTTATTGGTGGACTTCCTGTTGGAATGAAGTTTGACAGAGCACAAGGTTATAATTTATATCGATTCCTGAAACCGGTCGCGGAACAGTGGTTTCGCATAGTCAAACCCGGTGGATTTGTACTCTGTTTTTCACACCCAAGACTTTCACATCGCGCAGCTATCGCCATTGAAGATGCGGGGTTTGAAATTAGGGATATGTTAGCATGGCGATATGAAGGTCAAGCAAAAGCATTTAAACAAGACCACTTCGTACGGAAACGGGATTTACCAGCTGAAGAAAAGGATAGAATTATAAAGGTTTTGGGAGGAAGAAAAACACCACAACTCAAGCCACAGATGGAGATAATTATTTTAGCACAGTCCCCACGAGAAGGAACATTCGTGGACAACTGGCTTCAATATCAGACTGGACTCATAGACACATCCGAGCCTGTCGTTGAAAAAGGACGTTTTCCTGGAACAGTAATTCCAGTACCTAAACCTCGTAAGAAATTCGGACACATAGCTGCAAAACCTGTTCCTTTATTGCGACATTTAATCAGGATTTTTTCTGTAGAAGGTTCAGTTGTCTGTGATCCATTTGCTGGTTCAGGTTCTACAGGTATAGCAGCTCGTAAAGAAGGACGTGACTTTATCGGATTTGAGATTGACAGTGAGATCGCATCAATGGCAGATGCTCGCGTTAAAGTTGGCACACATTAATTTAATATGCCTATTTGTGAAATATAATGCATCTTAAATAAGGGGACTAACGTTTGTAGCAGCTGTTTCAAACAATGTCTACCAAAGCATATAATTATTGGAAAAGGAGTTAAATATAGTGGAACAAGCTACCACTTTAGAACATACTGAAGACGTATACGAACCATCGTTAACACCTGATAGTCTCGGCAAACTCGGCATGTGGATTTTCCTTATAGGTGATACCATGTCATTCGGCGCACTACTTGCAGTCTATGCCGCACTCCGAGCTGGTGCCGGTGTAATTGGATGGGTTCCACCAAGTGAGATCCTCGGGATTAATCTGACTGCAGGCATGACTTTTCTGTTAATATGCAGTAGCGTTACCATGGTAAAAGCGTTGGAATCAATTCAGAAAGGCAACGTATCTCGGATGTGTACTTTCCTTGGTTTAACTATCTTAGGGGGTATCATATTTCTGGGGTTACAGGCGTATGAATGGAATGCTCTGATAAAACACGGGTTAACACTCACTGAAATTCCTGAGCACGGACTAAAAGGTGGTGCTATCTCTGGTTCAAATCTTTTCGGTCCCGCATTCTATACAATCACAGGTTTCCACGGGTTACATGTAACTGGTGGTGTGATTTATCTTATTGTAATTCTGATACATGGGTTACGTGGAAGATATACTGCTGAGTTCAACCATGAGGTTGAAATAGTAGGACTTTATTGGCATTTCGTTGACCTAATTTGGATTATGGTTTTCACCTTTATCTATTTACTGTAGGAGGACATGAATATGGCTCAAAACGGACATCATGAACATCCAAGATACATGTTAATTTTCTTATATCTTGCTATCTTAACTGCTATTGAAGTAGGAATTGCTATCCCAGAATATTCTATTATTATTAAAGCCATACTACTCATCGGTTTGGCATGTGGTAAGGCTATATTAGTTGCTGCTTACTTCATGCACCTTAAATTTGAGAAAGGTATTTTGGCAACAATCGTTATTACACCATTTCTTATCTGTGTTTTTCTGGTAATTATGCTGATGCCCGATCTTACTATAGATACACGTCTCAATGCAATAGAAAAACCAGCTGCAGAAGTAGTTGATACTACTCCCCACTAAGGTCTGGATAAATGGAAAAATTTGCCTTCTGTATCCACAAATAAAATGGAGAACTATTCAAGTAACCTCTCTCAGGTAAACCGAAAAATTGATAAAAGCACACTACTGTGGATTGTTTTAGGCATAATCATCATCAGTATTGCCCTATTCAATATATGGTCATTCTTTAATAATAAACCAGAGTCTAATCCAGAGATTGTAACAACAAATGTTCCCAACTTCAGTCTAATCAACCAACAAGGTGATAGCTTAACCTTATCTGATTTAACAGGAAAAGTTTGGGTTGCAGATTTTATCTTTACCAATTGTCCTACGATATGTCCTAAAATGACACTGGAGATGGCAAACCTACAATCGGAATTTGACTCACAAAAAATAAATTTTGTATCATTCACAGTTGATCCAGAACGAGATACAACCGATGTTCTCTCACGTTATGCTATGCAACACGGAGCAGACGAGAGTCGATGGCATTTCTTAACGGGGGATAAGGCACAGATTTACAAACTGGCTAACGAGGGATTTAAATTAGCCGCAGCATATCACGAGGGTATACTTCCACATAGTAGAAAGTTTGTTCTCGTCGCACCAGACGGAGTAATATACGATTATTACGATAGTCATCACAAACCCGCGATGAAACGTCTTCGCGAGGATGTAAAGACTCTTCTTGAAAGATGAAGGAATTGAACCTAATTATTTCCTTTGCAGCATTTCTGGTTCATTTTCCTTTCGGATTTTATCGGGTACGATACAAAAAGTTTAGTCGTCCATGGGGTAGATGTTTATATATTCCGATTGTCCTTAACATTGTCATACGACGATTTGTTTTACACTGGGATTGGCAAACTGCGATGATTTACTTATGGCCTGTAGTTATACTTGCACACATACTCGGAAGTATTATCGGTTCTCGTTACAAACCTACTAATGATGTAGAGATTGAATAAATCCATACCCTTGTTTGAAAAGTGTGGAAAAGATTATGAATAAAATATATGTTCCCGTTGACAATTCAGACTATTCCGATGCCAGCATAGACTTAGCAGTGGAATTCGCGAAGAAATTCGATGCACATTTGGTCGGGTCACACGTCTACGCAGCAAAAATGCATGATGTGCGCTTCAAACAGATGGAGTATACTTTACCGGAAGAATATCAAGACGAAGTGGAACTGGAAAAACAACGTCGCATTCATGATACGCTTATCACTATGGGACTCCAACTCATATCGGATTCTTATCTTGAGGTGATGAAGCATAAATGCGAAAAATTTGATATTCCATTTGAACCAAAGATGCCAGAAGGGAAGCACTACATCAAATTGGTTGAGGACATACAAGAAAGCGATTACGATCTGGTAATAATGGGTGCACTCGGTATGGGGGCTGTCAAGGATAGTCTAATCGGTGGAGTCTGTGAACGCGTCGTGCGACGGATTACAACAGATACGCTGATCGTGAGAAACCTTGAACCAATGGAGGAACAAAAAGGGAATATTCTCGTCGGAATTGATGGAAGTCCAGAATCTTTTTCTGGGTTGAAGACTGCAATAAGTCTTGGGCAGAAGTTCAACAGACAAGTGGAAGCAGTGGGTGTATATGATCCATATCTGCACTACATCGTGTTTAATTCCGTTGTCAACGTACTAACCGAACGTGCCGCAAGAACATTCAAATTTAAAGAACAAGAACAACTGCATGAAGAAGTAATAGATACAGGACTTGCCAAGATATATCAGTCACACCTTGAGGTTGCACGTTCAATCGCAAAAGAAGAACACAACTACCAACTGAAAATCACTCTTCTTGACGGAAAAGCCTACGAAAAAATTATACAATACACACGAAAAACTGAACCTTGGCTTCTTGTTTTAGGTAGAATCGGAGTTCATAGTGAACAAGATACAGATATTGGCAGCACTGCAGAAAATCTACTAAGACTCGCCCCGTGTAATGTGCTTCTATCAAGCCAACGCTATTTCCCACAAATTGATGTAAAAGCCGAAGAAACACTTGTTTGGACGCAAGAGGCTATGGATCGTATGGAAAAAGCACCGCCACTGGTTCGCGGTATTGCAAAGACAGCTGTACACCGTTTTGCTATTGAGCGAGGTCATTCCGTTATCACTGAAAGTGTTATTGATAAAGCAATGGAAGCAATTATGCCACAGCGCGCATCAGAAAAACTGACACGCGTTGCAAAGGAAATCGCTGAACAAAAAGTTTTAGAAGCGGATGCAGTCCAAACATACATCTGTGGCGAATGTGGTTATGCCGCACATAACCAACAACCCGTCCAATGTCCCGTATGTAGTTCTCCACCAGAACGTTTCCAAATGGTTGACAAAAACTCACTTGAACACATCGCTATTGACGAAGGTGGCACTGCTGAGGAGGAGACATTTGATGGGATCCGTCTACAATGGTCAGATCAAGCCAAAAAAGCACTTCGTACGGTACCTCGCGGTTATATGCGACGAAACGTTAAAGCACGGATAGAAAAATCTGCACGTTCTCAGAAAATTGGCACTATTACGAATGCATTTGCAACAGAGATTATTGACGACAGCATGGGAGAAGCAGCTGCTGTCCGAGAAGATGCACCAGAACTCAGAGCTATGCAATCACAGACCGACTCACAAAATGCTTCTGCTAATGTAGACATTGAAAGTATTTTTCAATGGACTGAGGATGCAGTGGAACGCTTAAACTTAGTACCTGAAGGTTTTATGAGAAAAATAACGCAAACTCGCATTGAACAACGTGCACAAGAAGCAAATATCACAGAGGTTACACTTGATTTTGCTGCACGGGTTATTGAAAACGGAAGAAGTCTGGCAAACGAGGTGTTAGGCGAGTATTACCAACAATCGAACAATGGAGATAGTGAAACATAATTAGTCGGAGGTATAAAATGAATATAATTCCGACGATTTCATTCCAAATCCTTGGACCAAATGAAGGTGCAGCCGAAGGTTCTATCCACGGTCTGTGGTTCAAGTTACATTCAAATCCTCCACCAACAGAAGATCTATTAATTGCATTGAAAGTCCGTTCATCCAACGGAGAGGTGAAACAATCTGGCACAATCATGATTTTAAAACATGAAAGTCATTCCGCTGACTTTTTCTACAAAACAGTTCTCGGTGAACTTGACGTGTGGATTGAAATTGAACCTATAACTTCTTACCCCAAACTTGATTTTCCCATTTATACAAACGAAGGTTATGTAATTGAGGAAGGATACAAGTTTCCTGAATACGATATCGGCACATTGTCAAAAATAGTACCGTATCAGTGGAACGGTCATGACCGAGGTCTGTGGACAGACGAAAACCGCTGATTTGCCATACACGAGACACACATACTTAAAACGAACCCTAACAAGGTTCTCTGAATATGGAGATTCATCATGCATAAAAATACAATTAAAATTACGTTGATTTTCCTACTTATGTCTCTAATCATAATTAGTTATGGTTTTACCGAAAATTGGCACCAATGGAGGGGACCAAACAACGACGGTATAAGTCAAGAAACAAACGTTCCTATCAAATGGAGTCAAACGGAGAATATTAAATGGAGATTGCCACTGCCGGGTGAAGGTGCATCTACCCCCGCGGTATGGGATGACAAAATATTCCTAACATGTGCTGACCAAGATGATTTAGTGCTTATGTGTATTAGCACTGACGGTGAGGAACAATGGAAACAAGTTATAGCACAAGGGAACAGCACTAAACGCAGAGGTGAAGTTAACAATGCTGCACCCTCCCCAACAACTGATGGTAAGTATGTGTGGGCATTTCTTGGATCCGGTGATCTCGCTTGTTATGACATTAATGGGAAACCTGTTTGGAAAACAAACCTTGAAGAACGTTACGGCAATTTTAGCTTATATTTTATCATGTCTACTTCACCATTACTATATAAGGATAGACTTTATATTCAGCTAATCCACAGTAATGCTTGGTTGGTCTTAGCACTTGACAAGATGACTGGTAATGAAGTATGGAAACATGAAAGAGAGAGTGATGCGAGGAGAGAGTCGGAACAAGCATACACATCACCTATTATTTACCGTGATTCTAAGCACGAATTCCTCGTAGTTCATGGTGCAGATTATGTCACAGCGCACAACCTAAAAGATGGTAGCGAAATATGGCGATGTGGAGGTATAAATTCACATGAAAGTTATAATTCTGCATTCCGACTTGTTGCCACACCTGTTGCAACTGATGGACTAATTGTAGTACCTTCTGCAAAAAACGGACCTGTTCTGGGTATAAACCCATCAGGAACTGGTGTTATAACAGACACCGAATTCCAATTATGGAAACTCCAACGCGGAACGCCTGACGTACCATCACCACTCATTCACGATAATCTCGTCTATCTGTGCAGAGAAAACGGGGTTCTTATCTGTCTTGATGCCAATACAGGAGAGAAACTTTATGAAAAACGGACGCATGACCGCCGACACCGTTCTTCACCTGTCTATGCAAATGGTAACATCTATATCACTGCAAGAGATGGTGTGGTGAATGTCATAAAAGCAGGACGCGAATTTGAAATTGTCGCTACTAATACAATTGGCGAAACCATTGCTGCATCACCAGTTATTGCAAATGGCACGTTATACTTGCGAAGTTACGATGCTTTATATGCTATAAGCAATGAGATTGAAAGTAAAGAGTGAAAAGTTATAAGGAACTACCGGATGATGCCGGTTCAAATATAATCGGACAGGTCACTGCACAAGCAAACCGAATCAGTAAACGTCTATCTTCCATCAAACATACGGTCGCTATCATGAGCGGAAAAGGGGGTGTTGGTAAGAGTGCAATTACAACTAACCTTGCTACTGCACTTACCCTGAAAGGATATTCAGTCGGCATTGTAGATGCTGACATCAACGGACCGTCAATAGCAAAAATGATAGGTGTCCGGAACGCTAAACTTGAATTTACTTTGTCTGGTGTGCAACCTGCCATCTCCTCACTTGGCACCAAGATTATCTCAATGGATCTACTATTGTCTGAAGATGATGCTCCTGTAATGTGGAACGCACAGACACAAAAGGACGCTTTCACATGGCGTAGCACAATGGAGGTTGGCGCACTACGAGAGTTTATCGGAGATACTGAATGGGGTGATTTAGATTACCTTCTTCTGGATCTGCCACCAGGATCAGATCGTCTACCAAATGTGGTTGAACTTATCCCAAATCTCGGTGGTGTGGTCGTAGTGACAATCCCATCGGAAGTCTCACACCTGATTGTCCAGAAGTCAATAACTATGGCATCGGATATTCTTAATGTCCCGATTATCGGAGTTGTTGAAAACATGGCTTATTATGTGTGTAAACACTGTGGTGAACACGAATCTCTCTTTTCTGATCAGGATACACCTGAAAATACGTTCAGCAAAATAAGTCTCGGTAGAATACCTTTCGATCCCAAATTATCAAGTTGTAGCGATAACGGCACACCGTATCTGAATGAATATCATGACACCCCTGTAACAATAGCAATTACAGAGATAGCACAAAAGATTCAAGATTTCTTTAATACATAATATGAGTTACTGTGCTTCGACTTTTCAGTAAATGATGGAGACTAAACAATGAAATTCTTATGTATAGACTGCGACACAGCAATGAAATTTAAGGACGTAACTCGTCCTGAACAAGGTTCCGTCACGGCAGTTTTTGAGTGTCCCGACTGTTTTACAGAAATCGCCATGTACCTCAATCCATCGGAAACGCAGATGCTGAAATCCCTGGACCTTCAACTCGGAGGAAAGAGCGAAGCAGCTCAACCGATGCAGATGGTACGTTCACAATTAGAAACCGCGAAGAAAGATTCATTCACAAAC
Source organism: Candidatus Poribacteria bacterium (assembly GCA_026710795.1). Classification (GTDB taxonomy): domain Bacteria; phylum Poribacteria; class WGA-4E; order WGA-4E; family WGA-3G; genus MSPOR6. The sequence continues at coordinate 59,022 of JAPOQK010000037.1, read as the reverse complement.
ATATCATCGGAAAATGCAAATAGCGAAACCGGTGAGGGTGGGAAATGTCCTTTCACCTCTGTAATCTCCGATGCATTTGATGAAAATTTTGAGCCTACGTCTGAACCTGAACAGTCAGGTTTAAAATGGACACCCGAAGCACTGGAACGATTAGAACGTATACCAAGTTTTGTGCGTCCAATGGCAAAGATGGGGATTGAAAGTTTTGCAAAAGATAACGGACATACCGAAATAACTGGTGAAATAATGGACGCAGCACGTGGAAACTTCCCAACACAGTTTTAATCGGATATAAATAATACATATACAGAAAAATAATTTGACAAACGTTAATATATGTGTTATATTATATTTTACAAATAGTTGATTCAATTAATTACTAAGCAAATTTACAATAAATGCCATCAAACAATCATATTATTCAAGTGTGAAAACATTGAAAAACCAAACAATATATTCCAAAAAGTTAACTTTGTCTAAGAGAATCCTAATGATGCAGGAACCCAAAATTGTAATCTTAGCGAAATCAACAATTATCTTGGAGTGCGTTGATCCCGCGAATGACAGGTATGTTCTTAAATTTACACCTATATATTGAATGAAACAGAACCAAAAGGGTGCCCAAAAAAAAAAGCGAAATTCGCGTCACATTCCTTATCCTGACTGGATTCAAAACGTCACAGTGACGTGCAAAAGGTCACATTTTCATGAGGTAAGGATATGATGCTTCTACTTTCAAATGCTATCACCTAAGAAGGCTTTACCGATAGTGTCAACTTATAATAACGTGAACTCGAAATATGAATCTTTTTGTAACGTAAACTATTAGTTTGCATCATATCTTTGTCAACGAAAAGTATGGGCTACATAGTTCGGTTATGTAACAGAATTCTCTGAGGTAGTATAATCTGATACTTAATCATAAGGTAAATTCAGAATAAAACAGACAATGCGGACGTTTGTTGAACTTTTTATTCGATATATCCATCTCATTGCAGTAATTATTTGGTTTGGAGGTATTGTTTTTTCAACCTTGATTGCAATCCCAATAGTTCGGCAGAATCTACCAGCGCAAGACCTATTGGCAATCCACAACCGATTTCGGCACCTAATCAAAGTGGTAATAAATATTATCTTACTAACTGGTGGAATTGTAATCTTCATAGTTGCTTGGAATAACGATATGAAAATCGAAACGGAATATATGATATATTCAGGTGCAAAGTTAGCAGCATTCGGTATTATGACACTCTTTTGGGGATTATACAGTTCGTCGTTTAGACGACATCTTGAAGCAACACAACCAGAAAGCAAAGTTAACGTGCCACCTCATATCACTATCTTTGGTCATTTAACACTTTTTTCTGGATTAATTGTGTTCGCGCTTGCAATGTTATTGAGATAACAAATGGAAAAAACAAAAGTTCAAGCAGTCTCATGGAATATCACCAGATTGTGCAATTTGAAATGCACACACTGCTATCTTCCTGCTGGTTTTGTGGATACCAATGAATTTCCACAAGGTTTCCATAGAGATACAGAGTTGACACAATCTGAATGCTTCCGTGTAATTGATGAAATAGCCGAAATCAATCCACATATCCTTCTTATTCTCACCGGTGGTGAACCCCTGTTAAGACCTGATATTCTGGAGATTTCAAAATATGCTTCAGATACAGGTTTTCTTGTCGTGATGGGAACAAATGGAGTGCTACTAAACGACGAAGTGGTTGAGAAGATGCAAAAACATGGAGTTACGGGTGCGGGGATAAGTCTTGATTCAATTCAACCTACAAATCACGACAAGTTTCGTGGAATGGAGGGTGCTTGGAAAGCAACAATGGGTGGTATTGATGCACTGAAACGTGCACAACTTGACTTCCTCGTTCAAACATCAGTTACGCAATGGAATTACGACGAAATCCCCGAGATAGTAGAATACGCTTATCAGTTGGGTGCGAAAGTGCTAAACCTCTATTTTCTGGTGCGGACCGGTAGAGGTAAAACGGTAATGGACATTACACCTGCACAATATGAAGAGATGCTTGAGACAATGTTTAAACTGCAAGCAGAATATAGTGGTAAGATGCTCATCGCAGCAAAATGTGCACCACACTACAAACGCGTTATCTATGAACAACAATCGGACTCTGCTTTCCTTCAAGGTTATCCAAGCGGAACTTGTCCATGTGGTATCTACTATTGCCGCATCAGTCCTGAAGGTGAACTAACACCATGTCCATATTTACCTGTCAGTGTCGGAAATCTCAAAGATGAGAGCTTTGTCAAACTGTGGAATGAGTCGGAAACATTTCATAACTTACGCAATCGAGATATGCTTCAGGGAAAATGTGGTGCATGTGAATTCAGAGAAGTTTGTGGTGGATGTAGAGCACGTGCTTATGCAACGAATGGTAACTATCTCGCAGCAGATGAATCGTGTGAATACCAACCGGGACAACAAGGACAGAAACCTGTTCAGCTCGAAAAACGAACTGCTTTCGGTACAGAACCTGATTACGATTTGCATTGGAATGATGCTGCGGAACAAAGGTTAAAACGAGTCCCCTCATTTGCACGCGGAATGGTTGTTAAAAGCGTTGAAAAATATGCACGCGAACACGGATATCGGGAAATAACACCTGAACTAATGAAAGCAGTAAAAGAACGGTTTGATAAAACAGGCATTCCTTCATTTAGACCAAGACGTTAGAACTGTGTATCTTCTGTAGAAGGATTTGTAAGTCTGATTTTCTTAACACAAAACAATTGAGGAAACTTGTATATGCTAACAGCAAAACAGGTAGATTTTTTTCAAGAAAATGGATACCTAATACTTGAAAACCTTATTGATTCAGATACAATTGATGGATGGCGGGAACAGATCTGGAAACATTTCAATTCCAGTCTGAATACGCCAGAGACCTGGCCAAATGAGTATGTTGTGCAAAACTTCGGTTTCTCACCTCAGTTCGGACAATTACCTGCGATGCAAGAGATTATTGATCAATTAGGTGGTGGTCAGTTTGTAGGTGGCGGCGGTTCACCCCTTGTTAGATGGCCAAAACCGGATGAGGAATGGAAGTTGCCGGGTAGTGGACACATTGATGCTTATGGTCCCGGCGGATGGAGTCCGTTTTTGATGGGGGCAACAACTTATGTATACGATGTTGAACCCGGTGGTGGGGCATTCGTATATTGGCCCCAAAGTCATAAGACAACACATAAATACTTCCTGAAACATCCAAAACAAGTAGATGGAAGTTTTACAGAGATTGAGGGTTGGGGATGGCATGTATTTTCAGATTTATCACCTGAGGGACCCAGAGAATTTATTGCGTCTGCTGGGGATGTCGTACTATGGCATGCTTATTTGTGTCATACAGGTTCAGGAAATATAAGAGACATACCTCGCATCGGATTATTCGCACGTTATCATCACAAACGTCGTGAAGAGATTAGATACGAAATTCCAGAAGACCTATGGAAATATTGGTCAATTTGAGGAGGAAACATGAGCGATCAAATAAACGCACAAGAACGACTAACAAATGTGGAAGACCGTTTAGCACGTTTGGAAAGTTTGCTTACAAGCATTGATGAGAAGTTGGCACAGACGCAACAAGTGAGTGCTACCGAGACTGATGGCACAGAAAAAATACAACAGTGGGTGACAGATTACGTGTCAATGCGGTTACAACAACTTGTACCGGAAACATGTGACCATCCTGCAGAAGCAGAACTACTTGATGGACCGTACCTTGATAACACAAATGTACCTTGCACAGACGAAGTAGTACATCGTGTAAAACGTATTCCAATACCATTTGTGCGGGAGATGGTTGTCCAACGTGTAGCAGAGAATGCACGTTCCGCACAAGTTGAACGTGTGGATATTGAGTTCTTTGAACAAGCTGCAACGTTCTGACAATGTAAAGCCACAGAGGAGTTCCCTCTGCCGAATTTTGATTGGAAGGACTTCTTGAAGGCTCCTGGATTATAATGATTCTTTCGTTTTATGTTGATTGGATATAACTATGGACTGGGTTTTTAACACATTCTCTGAATATCTTGAAAACGATTTTAAAAAGCGAATCGGGAAATCAAACCCAACTGTCGCTGACTTATGGGATGCTTTCCAAGTACTGTTTCCCGCTACATCCGCTCAACTTTTAGTACAAGAACCTGTGGGCAACACAGTAAGGTTCAAACCGCTTGCTTTCTATTATGCAGACGAAATGGGACCTCTAATTAAAGCACCATTGGATTACCTCAAACAGAATTATGGTGGAGGAAAGTTCAAAATTAACTTCTACCACGGCATGCAGTTCATTGCAACAATTAATTTCAAACCGGAAGGTCCAGAAATTTGGAGAGATTTGCCTGAATTGGAGGATATCAATACCTCATGATGCAGCAAAAAAAGAGCGGAACTTGTCCCAAATGTAGCAATACCAACCTTCAGCAGTTGGATGAAAAATCATGGTTTTGTTTAGATTGCGATTGGGACAACTTATCTGAGATAACGAATGGGAATGACGAACTACTTGCGTCACTTCGCCATGGTGATATTCATGCACGCCGTATTGCTGCGCAGTCGTTAATTAATATAGGAGATTTGGATCGTCATCTTGCCACTCCATCTGACACAGAAGCATTGCTTGAGGCACTTGAGGATGAGGATGCTGATGTCCGATACTTCGTTGCTGTTGCACTTGGCAGACTTGCAGCAAAACCGAGTCTTAACAAACTTAAATATCTTGCTCAAAACGACACGTCAGCACTCGTCCGACAAGGTGCACAAACTGCTGTAGAACAGATAGAATCACCAGTGGGTTAAGGAGATCTTTATAGTGGAAAAGATAAAAATTGGTTACATTGGTTGTGGATTTATGGCACAGAAAGTCCATATACCCAATTTTGCAAGTATCCCAGAGTGTGAAATAGTTGGACTCGCAGAGGTGCGAACTGAACTCGGTGAAAAAGTCCAAAAAAGATTTGGAATTCCCCATCTTTACAAAGACCATATTGAACTTGCCAAAAATACCGATATTGAAGCAGTGGCAGTGTCCGCAGATTTTGCATTGCAAGGTGAAATAGCAAAAGACCTACTGCTTGCAGGTAAACATGTTTTCATGGAAAAACCGATGGCTGTCTCTGTTGAACAGGCACAAGTGATCGTTGATGCATCGCAAAAATCAGGAAAAAAACTGATGATAGGATATATGAAACGATACGATGCAGGCAACGAGATTGTAAAGGAGAAACTCACACAATTCCGAAAGACAGACGAACTCGGACGTTTGACCTATGCTCGTAATCATGCTTTCGGTGGTGATTGGGTGTGTAATCTCGATACTCCAATGGACAGCACAGAAGAACCCAAACCGAGTGCCCCACAGAAATTTCCTGAGTGGCTTCCAGAAGAATATTGGGGGAAATACATCGGATACCTTCAGCAATATACACACAATGTCAATCTAATGCGATGGTTTCTTGATGCTGGAGACAATGTTACCGTCAAAGTAGTAGACTTAAATGATAACGGTTATACTGGCGTGGTTATTTTTGATATGAATGGAATAAGAGTTACATTGGAAACCGGTCATGTTTCGCATTACCGTTGGGATGAGCATTCGCAAATCTATTTTCAGCACGGATGGGTTCATACGTGGGCACCACCGCTATTGTTGAAAAACACCCCAGCTGAGGTAGAAATATACCGAGCAGGTGAGGAGCAGGAGATTACACGTCCGATTCCCAGACCTTCTTGGACATGGGCATATCACAGAGAAGCAGAATACTTTATAAGAAACCTACACAATCCTGAACCGTTTCGTTCATCTGCTGAAGATACACTTACCGATGTGAGGCTGTTTGAGGAAATCTATCGCATTTTTGTTGATCAACAAGAAAGTATGAAGAAATAGTATTAGAACCAACCTTGATTATCTTATCTGACAATCTCAATCAACGCAAATTTTTTCGGAACAAAATCTCTGTATTGTTAATATCAATAGCAAGTTCGTAGTTTTCCTTTAAGTATTTCGCTATAAGTGGATGCCGCTCCTCAACAGGAATACCGTCAACCCTATCAAACCAACCCCCAGTTTTAAAGATCACTAATCGTGTTTGATCCTTTTTGAGGTCAGCGATAACCTCATGCTGCATTCCTGGAGTTGATGCATACGATACCATGTGAAAACGGGTAACACTTGGTCGATTAGCAAAGAAGTAATATGCTCCCTGACTTGTAAAGTCGAATATCTTTTCCTCTGTATCAGTATTTTCCTGAATAAAAGCCACAACCTTCTGAATCTGCTCAACCTGACCATCAGGTATATCAACCTTTCCAGCACGTTCCAATTCCACAGAGGCATTACGTGGTTTAAACTGGTTTGCACGCATCTGTTTCCATTTGTTACGTAAACCTTCCAATGGGTGATGAATTTCACCAACATACCAGACACATACAGCAATTGGAATTAGTATCCATGCAGCTTTCATAGCACTCCGCCATCGTGCCTTGTCTTTTAGTATAGAAAAACGATTACGTATACCTTCCCCTATCTCACCTATCCTGAATAGGTTAAGAATACCCGATATACCTCTGTCTATTGGGAACAAACAGATAAGCCATAAAAAGGTTGAACCGAAATGTAAATGACCTCCGTCTGATCTGCCGAGGGCAGTACGGAAATAGGCAATACCACCGAGAAACAACAGCAGTAGTTTCAACGCATCATCTGCGGAAACACTACTCCTACATAACCGCAGGTATGTTAGATATGCTGCAGTACACATGTATACAAATATTGGAAGATACCATCGAAATCCTGTACTGAGTAAAAAATCTCTCCACCCATTCTCTGATATGATCGCAATTGTACTTGACAGTGATGGAAATTTTAGTCCCCACGTCGCAATCTGGTATTTACACTGTATGTAGGAGTTCCATATCATATCGTCCAATGCACCGTGTGTTAAGAAATAGATTGCAACTGGAAGAAATCCTAATAGAATTCCACTACAATACGCTATTAGCGGTAATGGTCGTAGGTGAAGTTGTATCCTACGTTGTAGACTATATATCGTCAGAAATAGACCTATTGCACCGAGCGTATACAAACCAACTTCTGTACTATACCAAAATGCTAAACTTGTGAAGAATCCAGCCAAAATAAGTTTCCAGCCGAACCTAACAAGATGCATGATCCAAGTAGGTTTTTCAGATAGATTGCGTTGCCAAGGAATGAATAATCCTTTCTCTCGGTTGTAAGTTAGATAATTTGCGATGAAAACAAAACTAAGTAAGCCGAGAGAATGTCTTGGAGAAACTGAAAAGTTACTTCCAGATACTATCAGGAAACATACAAATGCTGTTAGGAATCGTCCACGAAATACTTGTAAGCCAAGAAGATATATGGCAATATAGCCAAGTGGTGACAAGACACGCTCCATAGAGCGTACACCCGCTAAAGTAGGTTCAAATATCTTATTACCGAACCATGCCAAATAAGCATTTTGAAACATTCCATGTTGCACATAAACATCACGGAATACTACACCACCATGTAACATCTCATTTAGTGGAGCGAGACGTTCACCTTCATGGAACATATCAATACCGCGATCAATATTTCCATTATATACGAGTAGGTATATAATAATCGGTATCAGGACGTATTGACACACACAGAATAATATCCTAACTCCTTTTGGTTTTTGAGGTATTATCCCACTTTGAAGTGTCACGGGTTCTACATTGACTGTATCGCGTTTTACAGTTTTCGGCTGGAATCGTTGAGAGTAGTGCCAATGCAACAGTAAGACGAATTCAAGAGATAGAGTTAACCCGATAGGAAGGACTAAGCCGGTAATTCCAGCCTGATCATAGTAATAAACCTGCAACCAACATAACCACAACGGAATTGAAGCGAGTGCATTATATTTTAGGACACGGTGGATCGGTTGATTCGTTGCCTTTGCAGCCCAATTTGAATAAGTTAACCAGATGAACCAGTAAATCCAAATGAGGATTGGAATTCCAACCAGCGCAAGAATGTAGTAGAAAAATTCCTGTTGTTTTGGATATTGATTAACACTTATCCAACCAACAACTCCCGATGTGTCATGGAATTCAAATACAAGATAATTCCGTAGTGTGACTCCTAATCCTATTGCGAGTGAAAATGCGGAGATTGTAATAATGCGTATGTATGGACGGAGGTGAACACTGAAACTGATATTAAAGTCTGGTAGAAATCTTTGGAGAGTACGGAATAGTCCTGTTTGCAGGATTCGCATCAATGGCTCTTATTGTTAAGCAAATGGCGTTCAGAATGTTAAGGAACAGATTCTTACTGGACAACATCACCTTCAACAGGCTCAATTTGGACTTTGATATTTTTTAGGTAATCTATAGCGCGTTCAATTTGTTCAGACTTACCTTGCATTTCTAACATCACCCATCCTGATTCCTCTGTCACATTTGCCCGTCTGATATTGGTAATCACGCCAAATTGTTGTCCGATATTGTATATTATTGGTTCTTTTATTTTTTCTGGAGGAAAAGTTAGACGAACCTTTAATGCAGTCATCTTTATTGCTCCTGATGGTGTGTCTGTATTGGTACTTCAATAAAATCTGAATTTGTTTCGTCCCATGCAAAAGCTTTGATTATTCTAATTGTATTGTCAATTATTGAGATAACGAGGTATGCAACCCCTGGATATGCGGGTTCACCCCATATCATTGCATCTGATTTATCTTTTTCTGAAAAATACACTTCATGGTTTGGATGAGAATGATAAAATGCTTTAATTGGACGATGTTGTGTTTCTGCCTCTTTGTGTATTGCAATCAGGTCATCGGGATGCATTAAGTAGGCTGTTCGGGCATCCCGTGGATATGTTTCTGGCTCAGCATTATGCATCTCATTTTGGATATTACGACAAGGTCTGACAAATTCCTTCTGTTCGGCATATAATATTACACCGCAGCATTCTTCGGGAAATTCTGCCTTGGCATGTTCACAGATCTCATTCAAAGTTTTCGGTAGTAGCGTTAACATTAAATCGTGAGTGACTATCGGTGTGTATCGCATACAGGCGGATATAGTATCTGCCTGTATGCTAAGACATTGATATTAGGAAAGGGGTAAACCACCTGCAATGGCAGGAATTATAGATATTTCAGCACCATCTGTAACTGCTGTTTCTTTTCCATCAAGAAAACGGATATCTTCGTCGTTAAGATAAATGTTTACAAAACGTCGTATTTTTCCTTCATCATCGCAGAGACGTTCTTTCATCCCTGGATAGTCAGATTCCAGATTTTCAATGATAGTTTCAATATCTGTGCCTTCAGTTTCAACCTCCGCGAGATTCTGTGTCAAGCGTCTCAACGGGGTCGGTATACGAACTGTTACAGCCATATTTTCCTCCTTTATCAGGACAGTGTTATGATAACATAATATAGTTTGAATATCCAAATTGCGGATATGTAAATCTGCTGATGTGTTCTGAAATCAAATAGCGTAGTGCAATCCACACTCTTTGTTGTTTTGATCAGTATCTGTTGTATTTTGCCACCGCCATCGACCAGCACGTTTTGACTCACCAGGACGAATCCGTGTTGTACAGGTCATACACCCGAGTGAATCGAAGTAGTGCCCATTTTCATTTGGTAGAAAAAGGGGATTGACAGGTACTTCATTTTCAAGGACAAATTCCCACACCTGTTCAGTTGTCCAATATATCAATGGACTTACTTTGAGTACCGGATGGGGTTTAGATGAAATTGTTTCTACTTTCTGGAAATTTTGTCGGGTTTCGGATTGATCTCTTCTCGTGCCAGTGATCCAAATATCCAATGTATCTAAAAGTCGTTCCATAGGTCTTATTTTTCGTATATCACAACAAAATTCTTGTTTTGTCCTGCTGTCAAAAAACAGGTGTTCCCCGTGTTCTGAAACCATTTTATCAACTTCAGACATGTCTGGTTGAATACGTTCAATTTCAATTCCATATCGTTCTTCAACTTTTTCAAAAAAAGTATAGGTTTCTGGGAATAGTCGGAGTGTGTCTACTGTACACACCCTGAATGGCACCTTGTTTTCTGCTGCGAGATGTATCTGGACCATACCGGTCAACTGACCACTTGTAACAATTGCTGCGCGATCTTTAAACCTCTTAAAGAGAGTAAAAAGAACGTCCTGTGGGTTTTCTGTTAAACTTAACTGCTGCTTCAATTCCATAATTGAAGCACTCTGAATTTGACATGTCATACCGAAAAATACCTACTGTTACTCTCTTTATGATATAGTTTCCATTATACCTGTCTCAAGTTCAAAATACCTGCTCAAACTAAAGTAACGTTCACCAGTGTCCGGTAATATTGTTACCACAGTCTTTTCTGGACCAATACCTTGTGCGACTTGTAATGATGCATACACATTTGCTCCAGAAGACATTCCTACTAACAACCCCTCTTTTTTGGATATTTCTTTCATCATCTCGTAAGCCGTCTCTTCTGAAACTGGAATTACATCATCTATAATATCTACATTCAAGACTTCAGGGACCATACCTGCACCGAGTCCGTCGATGCGTGTTGGTCCTGGCATTCCACCTGATAACACCGATGAAACCAGTGGTTCAACAGCCACAATTTTGGTTTTCGGATTGTGAGACTTAATCACTTCACCAACACCTGTTAAGGTGCCACCTGTGCCTACACCTATAACAAGATAATCTATATTACTTCCTACGGATTTCAAGATTTCAATTGCAGTGGTCTGTCTATGTATCTGAGGGTTTGCAGGATTCGCAAATTGGTTAGGCATATAATGTCGTGAATTGCGTCGTATGATTTCCTCTGCTTCCCAAATTGCACTTGCCATTCCTCCGTGTTCTGGTGTTAATACAATATCTGCCCCAAAAGCGGAAAGAAGTGCATATTTTTCACTACTCACATACTCCGGCATGGTTAAAATTACATGATAACCTCGTGCCACACCGACAATAGAGAGACCTATACCTGTGTTTCCTGCTGTTGGTTCAACTATAGTATCACCTGGTTTTAGAATGCCGCGTTTTTCAGCATCTACAACCATGCCGTAACTGATACGATCTTTTATGCTACCACCTGGATTATAGGATTCCAACTTTGCATATATTGTTGCATCTTCCTTATTCGGCAGTGCATTTAGTCGAACCATCGGAGTATTCCCGATGAGTTTTGTCAGATTTTTAGCGAGTTTCATATAGAAAACGGATGTGAATGTGTTGGTGCTGACAATTGATTGATTTTCCGTGCATGACAACAAAGTTCATGTAATGTCTTTGTGTTCAAAACTTTACATACCTCTTCCTCAATCTCAGCAAAAAAGTCACCTATTTCAGATGATTCCTGTGATTCAAAACCTTCTGTGAAATTAACTGGACCTGCCACCGCTGCGAATATATCACCTATCCGTATTTGATCTGGAGGTAGTGCGAGACTATATCCACCATCAGGTCCTCGTCGACTTGTAGTTAAACCAGCGTGTTTGAGTTGTAATAGAAGTTTCTCCAAATACGGTCCAGGAATACTGCGTTTTTCTGACAACACAGTAACAGAAACAAATTGTTTGTGATATTGTAAACCGAGTTCCAACATTGCACAAACTGCATATTTCAATTTAGCGGATAACTGCATTTGCGTCCATCCTTTCTATACCTAACCAATTTAGGTAACTATAATTATATTATATATTACCTAAAAAGTCAAATTAATTAATGTCTGTTACAGAATGGTTCATGCCAAATGGAATGTTTCCTCTCCGAGACTGTAACAAGACAACATCATAGGTGTAGTAATCATATATTGATATAATAACACCTGTGAAAAATAACCAAGAAACCTAAAACTAAATATCCCTGATTTTCGCATCTCATGTATTGACACACTACCCGTTATACTATATAATGTAACAAACTCAAGACTATAGAATTGCATAGAGAATAAGTATATAGAGGAGAGAATAGATGGCTAATAATGTTTTCCCACCGATGGAAACTGCTTATCCAATCGGTGACGCTCACGTTAATAGTTTGGAGGCATATCAGCAAAGGTACGCTGAATCAATCCAAGACCCAGAGGGTTTTTGGGCAACAATTGCTGAACGGTTGACGTGGTATCAAAAATGGGATACAGTTCGTGATTACGATTTTGTGAAAGCAGAGATAAAATGGTTTGAGGGTGGTACTTTAAACGCTTGTTATAACTGTGTCGATCGTCATGTGGAAGCAGGATATGGAGATGAAACAGCGATTATTTGGGAGGGTAATGATCCTTCTGAGGATAAGACATTCAGTTTTAATGAATTACTTGTAGAAGTAAAGAAGTTTGCTAATGTCTTGAAGGCACAAGGTGTTGAAAAAGGTGATCGTGTCTGTATCTACCTGCAAATGGTCCCAGAATTATCAATTGCTATGTTGGCTTGTGCAAGAATAGGCGCAGTTCATTCCATTGTATTCGGTGCGTTTTCTGCTGAATCGCTGCGAGATCGTATAAACGATTCTGCATGCAAACTATTGATAACACAAGATACAGCGTTGCGTGGGACACGAAGCGATATACCGATGAAAGCGAATGCTGATGCTGCGGTGGAAGTTTGTCCATCTATTGAAAAGATCGTAGTCGTTAAACGCACGGGTGATGCTGTAGATTTTGATGCATCACGTGATATTTGGTGGCACGAAGCGATGGAAACTGCTGATGCCGAATGTGAACCGGAAGTGATGAATGCTGAAGACCCACTCTTCATTCTATATACATCTGGATCAACAGGAAAACCGAAAGGTGTTTTACATACCACAGGCGGTTATCTGGTTTATACCTCATATACCCATCAACAGGTATTTGACTACCACGAAGGTGATGTTTACTGGTGCACTGCGGATATTGGTTGGATTACCGGACATTCATACATCATCTACGGACCACTTGCAAATCGTGCCATTTCCGTTATGTTTGAAGGTGTTCCAAACTATCCAGATTTTGGTCGTTTTTGGCAGGTTGTGGAAAAGCACAAAATCAATCTATTCTACACTGCCCCCACAGCACTACGCGCATTAATGAAGGAAGGTAATACGTGGGTGGAGAAATACGACAGATCAACGCTACGTTTACTCGGCACAGTCGGTGAACCCATTAAAGAGCCTGAATGGTTGTGGTATTATAACATTGTTGGTGACAAAAGGTGTCCGATTATTGATACGTGGTGGCAGACAGAAACTGGTGGAATTCTGATTACTCCTTTACCTGCTGCAACTCCGCTTAAACCGGGTTCTGCAACGTTCCCCTTCTTTGGAATTGAACCTGTGATATTGGATGAAGAAGGTAAAGAAGTCGAAGGCAACCCAGCAACGGGTTATTTATGTATTAAGACAGCGTGGCCCGGTATCATGCGAACAGTTTATGGTGATCATGAACGTTTCATTGATGTCTATTTCAGAAGATTCCCAGGATATTACATGACTGGTGATGGTGTGCTGCGTGATGAAGATGGATATTACTGGATTACTGGTCGTGTAGATGATGTTCTGAATGTTTCCGGACATAGGTTAGGAACAGCAGAAGTTGAAGGTGCTATTGGACAACATGATGCTGTGGCAGAAGCTGCAGTTGTTGGCTACACACACGACATCAAGGGACAGGGAATCTATGCGTATGTCACACTCATGACAGGTGAATCTGCATCCGATGATGTAGAGACTGGTATCAAACAAGCCGTACGACAACATATTGGACCTATCGCAACACCGGATAAGATACAGTTTACTCCAGCATTACCGAAAACCCGATCAGGTAAGATTATGCGGCGTATTCTTCGTAAAATTGCAGAAGGTGATATATCTAATCTCGGTGATACGTCTACACTTGCCGATCCAACAGTAGTTGATGCATTGGTAGAAGGTAGACAGTAATATTGACTGGGAGAAGTTATATTCTCCCTTGCTTCTCTGATTTATTTATGGTGAGTTATAATCGTTTGGGCAGGTCATTGAACCTGCCCAATTGTATGAATGAGGAACACTTGTGGCATCAACTCAGAAAATAGTAGATATATTGAAAAAACAGAATATTACCCATGTTATTGGAGTGCCAGACAACGGTAGTGCGCGAATATACGAGTCGTTACGTAAAGATCCAGAAATTGATGTAATTACTGTAACACGGGAAGGTGAAGCATTTGCTATCGCTGCAGGATTGTATATTGGGGGTAAGAAACCTGTTATTATTATCCAAAATACTGGTTTACTCGAATCTGGTGATGCGTTCCGAGGAACTGTGTTTAACATGCAAATCCCTGTCGTTGTATTCATAGGTTATCGTGGGTATCATAACCGGGATGCTGAAGGGAAATGGGTAGATTCTGTTGCAACCTTCCTTGAACCGACACTCAATGCATGGAATTTACCATATAAGATGTGTGAAACAGATACGGATATTGGTAATATAGATTGGGCATTTGAAAAAGCAGCGGACACATCTTTACCTGCTGCCGTTCTGCTTATAGGACATGCGACATAAGTACTAAAGATAGATAATATATTTTGTGATAGTTACAAGTAGTGAAGAAGATTGGAGTGAATTTAATGCTAAGTGTTGAAGAAGCACGCCAACAGATGTTGGAAAGTATCCCTATCTTACCAACAGAAAACCGAGGTATACTTGAATGTTCCGGATATGTTCTTGCAGAAGAATTACACGCAAAAGAAAACATCCCACCTTTTGATAATTCTGCTATGGACGGTTTTGCAGTTCGTTCAACAGATGTGAAAGGAACAACCAAAGAAAATCCTACAGTGTTATCAGTTGTGGAAACCATAGCTGCAGGATATGCTCCAAAAGAACAAGTTTCCGGTGGACAAACCGCACGGATTATGACCGGTGCAATGATGCCAGACGGTGCTGATGCTGTTGTCATGCAAGAGGTGACAGAACTTGTTGGAGACGAAGTAAAAATATTTGAGAGTGTTGAGAGAAATGAGAATGTTCGTTTTACGGGTGAGAGCGTAAAAAAAGGTGATTGTGTGATGTCTCCCGGTAAAGTTTTGCGTCCACCTGAAATTTCTATGATGGCTTCTCTGAATTGTGCGGAAGTTACGGTACATCAAAAACCGACGGTTGCCATTGTCTCAACTGGTGATGAACTCACACCACTCGGTGAACCACTCAAACCCGGTAAGATAAGAGATAGTAACCGATACGGAATGTATGCACAAGTGCAGAATGCAGGAGGAATTCCTATAGATATGGGAATTGCTCCGGATGATGAAACGGAAACAGAACGTATATTCCGAGAATCTATAGCTAAAGCCGATGCTCTAATAACAAGCGGTGGTGTGTCTGTCGGTGAACATGATATTGTGAAAAACGTCCTGACGAAATTGGGTAAGATGAACTTTTGGCGTGTGGCAATGAAACCCGGAAAACCACAAGCATATGGAATAATTGATGGAAAACCTGTCTTTGGATTACCCGGAAATCCTGTATCTTCACTCGTTGTTTTTGAACTTTTTGTGCGTCCTGCACTCATGAAAATGGCTGGACATACCGACTTGTTACGTCCAACCATAAAAGCCATTTTGGAAACAGATGTAACCAACAAAGATGGTAGGGTTAACTATATGCGTGCAATCCTTACAGAAAAGAATGGTCAATACATTGCAAAAACGACAGGTCCACAAGGTTCGGGTATATTACATTCTCTCGTTTTAGCAAATGGGTTAATCATAATTCCATCTGGCGCGACCTTACAATCAGGCGATACAGTGGACGCACACTTTTTGCATTAAATTACACCACAATGGTTAATACCAAATATCTCCAGACATGTTGGGGTAAAATGGCTTATTCTGATACTGGTGGAACTGGTATTCCGCTACTATTCTTACATGGAACTGGATGTGATTCAGAAGATTGGCAAACGGTGATAGATATATTGCCAAGTAGTCATCGTTGTATCATACTGGATTTTAGAGGGCATGGAAAGAGTAGTACACCCACCGAACCATTTACCTTAACAAATCTTTCTAATGACGTATTAAAACTAACAGACTATATTGAAATTGATAAGTTTATACTTGTTGGACACAGTCTTGGCGGGATGGTTGCAATGGATGCTGCAAGATGTTCCTCAAGCATTGCTGGACTTGTTTTGCTTGAGGGATGGACAAGTTTATCATCTGCCGGTAGTGCTTTTGACGAAGGAAGGTTTTACGGTACACTTTCACAAATAGAGATTAAGAAGATACAAAAAAAGTCATCTGATACGCGAAACCGTTTTGAGCAGAGCGTATGGAGAAGTTTTTGGTCAACAGTCATAGAATTTGATGCTTATAACTTCCTTGAAAGGACACCAATTCCCATCTATGAAGTTTTCGGTGGAATGGGAAGAAATGAGACTACTGAAACTAAGTTACGCATTCCATCAAACCAAAATATTCAAATTATATGGCTGCAAAGTGCCGGACACTATTTACCGCATGAATGTCCAGCAGCAGTTGCAGAATTATGTAGTAATTTCTCTAATACAATCTAATACTATTCTTCAGGAATTTCGACCGGCAAATCCAGCTGGTCTCCCCATTCTTTCCAAGACCCAATGTAATTGCTTACTAACTGATACCCGATAAGCCGCAATGCTAAATAGGTCTGCGAAGAACGGTAGCCGCCCTGTCAGTAGCACATTACCCTTTTTCCATGCGTTATTCCTGCTGCTTCGTACATTTCTCTCAGTTCAGCAGCAGGTTTGAACGCCCCAGAATCATCAAGATTATTGACCCACTCAATATGGACCGACCCTGGTATTGCCCCTGCCCGTTTTGCCCGAGCAACTCGTCCATAATGTTCTTCATCTGTACGTGTATCAAGTGAGACAAAATCGTCTTGAGTCAGATTTGAATGTATCAGATTCGCATCCATATGTAATTCGTGGATCGTCTCTATGGGAAATTGCGGTACTTTAGGGGGTTCTACACCTTCTGTACTGACCGAACCTTCTGCTGCTAACCATGCATTAAAGCCACCATCTAAAACACGATTC
Source organism: Candidatus Poribacteria bacterium (assembly GCA_026710795.1). Classification (GTDB taxonomy): domain Bacteria; phylum Poribacteria; class WGA-4E; order WGA-4E; family WGA-3G; genus MSPOR6. The sequence goes on along the minus strand of JAPOQK010000037.1, from coordinate 41,924 downwards.
TCTTGATGTCCTAAATACTCGCAAAACCAAAAACCACGAGATGCATATATGCCTGAGATATTATCATACCAAATTATGGTTTTCGCTGGATCAATACCACGTTGTTGGAATAGGTAGGCAATCATCCACATAAATGTATCTAATGTCTCTTTGCGTGTATTGATCAAACTCAATCCAAACAGGTCAAGATGAAGTGCCCCTGGTATATGCCCTTGGATATATTCATGTGTCGGACGTGTATCAACGATACAATACGTATCATCAAGACTATTTTTCAGTTCCTCAGCAGAAATAACCAACTGAGGATTTTCATAACCTTTGTACGCCATTTTTCACCACCTTTCTGGTAGAATTTTCTCTACCACTCATAAGTTTAATAGTTTTCCATTTGCCTGTTCTATACCATATCCACATAGCAATGCCTTGAACAACATTTGAAAGTGCAATGCCGATCCAAACACCATTTAGACCGATAAAATGCGATAATATAATAACAAGACCTAAACCTACACCAATCTGTGCGGCGAGTGTAATAATCATCGGTGAGAAAGTATCACCGGCACCGTTAAGTGCTTTACCTAATACCAGTGAAAAGGCTATAAATCCAAAAGTGAGAGACAAGAATTGAATGTATACAGAACCAATTTTTATAACTTCTTGGTCGTCGGTAAATACCCGTATGAACATATGCGGGTAAACTAAGAATAATATTCCAATTCCGGTCATTACCGTTGTTGCCAGTATATTTCCAATCTTAGCTGTTTTTTCTGCGCGTTCTATCAAATTTGCCCCCATATTTTGACCAACAACAGGTGCAACAGCGTTGGCTATCCCAAAACCTGGGTTCATAACCAGAATTCTAAGACGCATACAGATCGTATAGGCAGCAACGGCAAATTTACCGTAAGGACCGATAATCCAGAGGAATCCGAGTCGAGATAAATGTCGCCAGAAACCCTGCATAGAACTATAAATTCCCAGCCTTAAAATGTCAAGCATTTCTACAAGATCAGCGCGCAATAATACATTACGAAGTGATATAGGAGCTTTACCACTAAAACAGAGAAAAAGCAAGATAACGACACCGACACCTCTACCGATCAGTGTTGCATAAGCCGATCCTGCTACACCCAGTTTTGGGAATTTCCACAAACCAAATATCAGTAGAGGGTCAAGTCCAATGTTAACCAAGGTTGACAATATCAAGACGACCATTGGTGTAACAGCATCACCACCAGCACGGAAAATCGAACCCAGTGTCATTGATAGAAACATAGCACTTATGCCGATTAGTATTATCTGCATATAGGTTGTACCGAGTTGTATCACCTCAATGTCTGTTGTTCGGACGGCACGTAAACCGAATTCAGCCAATGGATACCCAACAATACCAATTCCTATGGCAGCAAAAAATGCAAGTAGTATAGCCTGCATCGCCACGTATCCTGCTTGTGCATGATTCCTTGCACCAAGGTATTGTGACACCAATATCCCCGCACCTGTTGAAATACCGAGAGATAAAACAGCAATTAACCGCAACAAATTACCGCTAATGCCAACAGCTGCTATTGCTGCAGGTCCCAATCTGCCGACAAAAATCATATCAACAATATTGAATGCATCTTGGAGTATGTAGCCGCATGTTATCGGCACTGAAAGTTGTAACAGATGGCGTAATAGACCTCCTTGAGTTAAATCACCTCTTTTTGTATTCATTTATCCTAACTACATAACTATGCAGATAATTATATCACCACCGTTTTCATATACCGTTTATGTCGTTCAAATTTGCACTTGCATTTTAAGGAAGACTTGTTTATACTCAGGTAATAACATAGGTCATAGATAAAGAGAGGAATAAAACATTGCGAGTATTGATAATGTCCGATATGGAGGGTGTTAGCGGTATTGTTGTTTGGGATCAAGTTGATGGGGGTGCTGCGATGTTTGAAGAAGGCAGACATCTCTATACAGAAGAAATCAACGCTGCAGTAAGAGGTGCTAAAGCCGCAGGTGCTACAGAGATAGTCGTTGTTGACTGTCATGGAGCCGGTCGAGGTTGGACATTTAATTCGTTGATTCCAGATAAGATTCACCCAGATTGTGAATGGGTAGCACATCATGGTTGGGGACGTTACGAAGATATGTGGAAAGATGGTTGTGATGCTTGTTTGCTTATCGGTATGCATGCCCGTAATAACACTCCGGACGGTGTCCTGTGTCATACTATTTCTACTGTCCAATATAGAAACCTATGGTTCAACGATGATCTTGTTGGAGAAACTGGTGTAAATGCTGCCCTGAACGGTCATTACGGTGTGCCGATTGCGCTTGTTACTGGTGATGTTGCGGTGTGTAGAGAAGCACAAGAATTACTCGGAGAATCACTACCAACGGTTGCAGTCAAAAAAGGACTGAGTCGTTACAGTGCGCGACATATTCCTCCAGTACGTGCTCGCGAAATGATTGAGCAAGCAGTCAAAGATGCACTTTCCGATATGACAGGTGTTCATCCATATATACCTGATAAGCCTACAACAATAAAAATTGAAGTCTCCAGTGTAGATAAACTTTCTGATTTCAAAGGGAGACCGGGTGTTGAAATAACTGGTCCGGTTACCGCTGAAAGTCATGGAAAAGATTGGATGTCAGCTTGGAACAACTTTTGGTCCTTTGTCTAAGATTCATCAAGGACATCAAGTGGATCGCCAGCCGCATCTTTTCGTTCTAACAACTCTACCTCATATCCATCTGGATCTGTAATGAATGCCATCTTCATTCCACCCGATGTAAACTGTTTATGCCACCCATCGGGCCATATTTCCAATCCTGCCTTTTCTAAACCCTCACAGAATTCAACGATATCTGGAACACCGATAGCAAAGTGCATCAAGTCTTCTTGTACTTGAAGGTCGAAATCCGGGGAGTAAGTCAATTCTAACGTGTGCGCGTTCCCTGGAAGTTCAAGATGGACGATCTGGTTTCCTGCTGGTGATTTATCACTACGACTCAGTACTTTGAAACCGAGATGGTCGCAATACCATTTTATAGATTTATCAAGGTCGCTAACACGAACACGTGTATGTAAGAATACAGCCATATTTGTCTCCTAATTTTGTAGTAAAATCAATGTAAGTTAATAATCTTGAGATAATATCATACTCTCCTAATTTTGACAAGAAGATTTCTGATTCTGTAGGGTTATTTAGTTTTAGGGTTTTTCGGATATATTTTTCACAATTCAATATAATCTCTTGTAGGTAGGATAGAGAGATACGTAACCTATATCTGTTAATTTACCTTTAAATTGTTCATCTGTATGTGCGATAAATTGTGACGTTTTGCACGTCACCTGTGACCTAAAGAATTCAGTCAGGATAAGGAATGTGACGCGAATTTCACTTTTTTTTTTGGAGTTCCTTTTTGGTCTTTTTCTTCTCTTGACCTACCTTCACAATTTGTAAGACATGAAACTTAGAAAACCAATATACAGTCCCTTAGTCACAAAAACCAAGTACTACACACTTGGTGAGTTTGTGTTTATACCTCCTTCTAGCGGATCTCAACTCGTGCCACAGATATAATCCTATATTCTAAACACTTGTTAATTATATACTATCTTTTTGTGTGTGTCAAATTAAAAAGCGAAATGTTTTATTGGATATATATTGGTATTTTATAGGTATATTATATTGTATTTGTCTGAATCAGGTTTACCAAATCAAGAATCGGCAATTTTTTCTTAAGTTGAGACCAATGGGTAGAGTATGCGAAACCGACCTACAATATAAACTCAAAGTAACACTCATCTACAGAGAATTCTTAAAACTATAACAAATGAATGGTCTTGACATGAGGACACAATTTTGGTATTATATAACTGTATATCATGACTATACATAATCTCTAACTACATCATTTTCTAAGCAATACGTATCTACATCGATTAACTCCACAGTTAGACCTAAAGGTATCTTTGATATTATCAGATTATGCTATAGATACCAAATCAAGATACGGAGTGTATTATGCCAGCAAATTTACCTCCAACATACTATAAACTTAAACATCAACACGAAGCAGCAAAAACAGATGAAGAGCGGTTGAGTCTGTTAGAGGAAATGTTGCGTATTGTTCCGAAGCATAAAGGAACTGAGAAAGTTGTATCGGATCTGCGTAAACGCATTGCAGTGTTGAAAAAAGGTGGAAGTGCAAAAGGTGATAAGAAATCGGGTAAAAAAGGGTATAGTGAACATATACCGAAACAGGGAGCAGGACAAATTGTGATGTTAGGTCCTCCGAATAGTGGTAAATCATCTATACTTGCAAACTTCACTAAAGCAAAATCTGAGGTATCCCTAACACCTTATACAACAACGATTCCTGTTGTAGGTATGCTTCCTTATGATAATATCCAATTTCAACTGATTGATACTCCATCTATTATGCAGGATTTTATTTTACCTACGGTATTGACATTGGTGAGGAATGCAGACTTGTGTCTTGGCGTTGTGAGTCTTGCTAACGATAATCTGTTGGATGAATTAGATACGGTATTAACTGTATTCAACGATCAGAGAGGAGATAGTGAGGAAGATAATATAGGATATTTAGTTGTAGCAAATCAGGTGGACGCACCCGGTGCATTTGATAGGTTGGAGATACTAAAAGAGTTTTATGGAGAAGAACTGCCGATTTTTTCTCTTTCATCGGAAACGGGTGAAGGTAAAGATGAGTTATTGGAAGGAATATACAACACATTAGATATTGTCCGTGTATATCCGAAAGCACCCGGTAAACCGATTGAGCGTGATGATCCTATCGTTCTTCCTAACGGTTCTACTGTACTAGACGCTGCTATGGGTCTACATAAAGATTTTGCTGAGTTTAAATTTGCTCGGATATGGGGACCTGAATGGCATGACGGACAACCTGTTAGTCGCAATGATGCTATATATGATGGGGATGTTGTAGAATTTCATTTATAAATTACATTCTGGAACCCATCATGATATTTAAAATTTTGAGGAATTAATTATGATAAAAATTAAAAAGACAGAAAACCAGAACTGCATCTATTTGACAAAAGCAATATTGGATGCTGCAGGAATAAATGTTGGTGAAGATGTGGAGGTCACAATTCAAAATGGGAGAATAATCGTTGAAACTGCTACTCAGGCACGTAGACGGACTGATCTGCAAACATTACTTGATATGATGCCTGATAACTATGAACCTGAAGAAATAAATTGGGGAAAACCTACTGGTAAAGAGGTATGGTAGATGCCAGGATATGTTCCCCAGAAGGGTGATTTTGTTAGTTTATCTTTTGATCCGCAATCTGGATATGAACAAAAAGGTAGACGACCAGCATTGGTCGTCAGTAATACACTATTTAATGCCAAAACTAAACTTGCTATGGTGTGTCCTATAACTAATACTTTCAGAAATATACCTTTCCATGTACCAATTCCGCAAGAGGTTTCACTTACAGGATATATTATGGTAGAACAGATTAAATCTGTTGATTACACCAGTCGTCAAGTTGCATTTATTGAAAAATCACCCAATAGTCTACTTTATGAAGTTCTTGATGTATTAGATGCCTGTCTGTATTTACCTTCACAATAACCTCAATGGATTAATTCAATCTGTTGAATAAATGTATTCAAGAAATAAAGTTAATGATAAACAGAAAGAATAATTTCCTATATCTTCTATTATCTATCTTCATCCATATTGTGCTATTGCTTGGGTTGTTTTGGTTTTCTCCAAGCGACGAAGCACAACCCAAATTTCGTGGTAAGTTTGAAGTTGATATAGTAATGTTACCTCGTTCTGAAGTCGTGAAACCACCTGTAAAAACCGATATACCTACACCAGATATAAATACAGCTCCAATTATTGATGAAGTAGAGATTGCACCCACCCCTTCAAAACCGAGTATAGATTTGGAAACAGATTTTCTTTCGGTTGAACAGGAACAAGACTATGCACCAACTGATAGGATACATAAACAAGAAAACCGTGTGATTGAAGGCACTGAATCACTCAGCAATTCTATTGTAAGCAACAGAAAAAATGCAAAAAATCCATACATCAATACAAAAAGCGTAAAATTAGATCGTGAATTGTTCACTATATCATCAACATCTGAATCCACGCCAACGAAACCTATAGCAGAAACAGACACTATCCAGTTAGACACAGAAAAAGGTTTGAACGATGTCTCATTAACCGCTGGCACTCCAAGAATACATTACGGAAGCCGACGTGGTGATGCATTTCGTTCATCAGGAATGTCTAATTCTTGGGGAGGAGGAGGCACATCAGGTAGCAACAATGTCGGTGGGATATATGTCAAAATGATGCGTGACATCGCCATGCAGTTGGTTGCAGCAACGACAACAGAAAAGGTCGATGTTGTATTTGTGCTTGATGAGACAGCAAGCATGGTAGACAATATACGCGGCATTCGTGCGTATTTTGGATATATATTTGATGCATTGGAACTGGATGGACGTGATACTACTTTTGGATTGGTAACATTTACAGATAGAGTAAAAACTTATGGACGGACAGATGATCTTGGAAAATTCAAAAATTGGCTTTTCAATATAGATGTTGACAGAGGTGGAGACATCTCTGAAGCCGGTTTAGATGCGTTGATGACAGCGGTAGAAAAAATTAAATTTCGTCAAAATGCTCAGCGATTTTTTGTTTTTGCAAGTGATGCTGCCTTCCATGATGCAGATTATGATGGCAGGTCAGAATATAGTCTTGACGAAACTATCGCAACTTTACAAAAGGAACAGATTCGCGTTGAAGTGATAGGACTCGATTATTTGCCAGTCAAACAGATTGCTTTGGGAACCGGAGGTACTTGGCGAGCAATACCGGGTAAAGGTTTTATGGAATATATTCCTCCGATAACATTAACTGAGAAGATGCTATCTAAATTGGGTACACTCAGTAAGGATGGTGGAAATGTCGGTGATACAATCACTGTTCATGTCAACAATCCACCACGACCAAAACAGTTGGTATTGACATGGAAGGTTCTTAACCCGTTAGGAGAAAGATGTTATGGACCATTCACAGAAAAAAGAGACATTTCAGATGATGCAACATCTTATGTCGTGATGACACCTGAACTGGATACAAGTTCCTTTCTGTCTATACCCGGCATTTATACCGTCATCTATCGTCTTGCAAATGACCGAGGACACAAAAGTATACTTCGCCGAACAATCACACATTAGAAAGTAGTAGGTATAACGTTGAATGATTTATTGAAAGAACATATTTTTGAACAGTGTCATCGCCAATATACCGATATAGTTGCTATCCGACGCGATATTCATCAACATCCTGAGGTAGGTTTTGATGTTGAGCGTACAGCAGGGATAGCAGCAGATGCGCTGGATTCACTGGGTATACGTGTAAGTACAGGTATTGGCAAAACGGGTGTAGTCGGTGATTTAGAGGTGTCTGGTGCGACAAAGAGGATTGGTCTACGTGCTGATATGGACGCACTGCCAATCCAGGAACTTACGGATGTACCGTATAAATCTAAGATTGATGGTAAGGCACACCTTTGTGGACACGATGCACACACAGCGATGCTAATTGGTACTGCGAGAATTCTGTCTCATTTCAAAGAAGAGCTTAAAGCAAATATCCGTTTTATATTTCAACCTTGTGAGGAAGCGTACCCCGGTGGTGCGCAAGCAATGATTTCCGATGGTGTACTTGATGAGGTTGACGAAATCTACGGTTTGCATGTTTTTCCACTGTTTCCTGTTGGAGAATATGCGACCTGTGTGGGACCTATGCTTGCACAATCAGATATATTTGATATTACGATAACTGGTAGAGGTGGACACGCTGCATTTCCACATCTTACTGTAGATCCGGTGGTAATAGGTTCGCAGTTTGTTAACGCAGCACAATCTATTGTGGCGCGGAATGTGAATCCGTTAGATTCCGCAGTTGTCAGTATTACACAATTTCATGCAGGGGATGCAAAGAATGTTATACCAGCATCTGTAAAACTTGGTGGAACAGTTCGGACATTAGATGAAAACGTTCAAAAGAACGTTAGTTCACAGTTGGAAAATCTACTTGCGGGGATCGTGAAAGCAAACGATGCTACTTACACTTTTACTTACCAAAAGGGGTGTCCCGTTACCTACAATCATGAACCGTGTGTTGAAACGGTATTATCCGCAACCAATAGTTTAGTTGGAGAGGAAAATGTGAATTACCCTATACCACCAATCCTTGGAGGAGAGGACTTTGCTTGTTATTCACAGAAAATCCCCGCATGTTTTGTGATGGTTGGCGCGGGAAATGTGCAAAAGGGTATTGTTAATATGTGTCATCATCCGCAATTTGATATAGATGAAACCTGTATGATATATGGCATGGCATTAACTGTGAGTATTGGTTTAAATGGATAATAAGGTCGTAATAAAAGGAATAATTATATAATGATAAATTCAAATGTCACATGGACACGTTTTCCAGTCTTATTAGGAATTTTCACGATCATGCTTTTTATATGTACTTATGTTCAGGCACAAGTGCAACCGAAAAGTGATGCAGAAGTGAGAATCCAGACACTTAACGCAATTCAGGATGCCAACGACCACTATTATCAAAAACGGTACACAGAAGCGATTAGATCGTTTGAAATATTGCTAAAATCCGAACTGAGTCAATCGCAAAAGGATTCCATGAGACTGATGCTTGGACAGAGCCATGCCAAACTCGGTCAAGATGCTGAAGCACGCAATATCTATAAAGAGGTAATTGATGAAAACCCTGATGGTTCCTATGCATCTCAGGCAGTTCATCAACTTTCTTATCTCTATAGTCGACGTTATCAATATAGAGAAGCAATCATAATGTGTGATCAAATTCTAAAGCAACATCCTGATACTGCCTCCGCTGCCATCGCAGCATATTTAACTGCTTACTACCAATATGTAGAAGGTGATATAGATAAGGCGATGAAAGGTTATGAACATTTTCTTGAAAAGTATCCAGATTCGATTTACCGCACAACTGCTGTTAGTAGTCTTGTACGTTTATATACTGAAAACAAACGGTACGCCGATGCAGAAAAACTTATCAAAGGTCGGATGAAACTAAATCCTACAGATACATCGATTTTGGAGGAATTAGCCAATTTATATCAACAACAAGGTAAATCTCAGAAAGCAATTGAACTCTTTCGTAATGCCCTTGAAAAGAATCCAGCAAACTCATCTTTGCGTCGTAAACTTGGATCTCTATATGCTGAACTTGGTAATAAGGAACAAGCAATTGCAGAATGGAAAAAATTGGTAGCAGGAGAATATGACGAACATCAACAACTTGGTACTATTTATCTATCGCATAAAATGTATACCGAAGCGATAAATAGTTTTCAATTGGCGATACAGAAGAATTCCCGATACGGTTACCTCTATGTTCAACTTGGTGCTGCATATAAAATTCAAGGAGACATTGATAAAGCTGCTTCAACCTATCTTGATGGTTTACAAAGTGTTGGTCCAAGTGGAAGCCAGCGTGAATCAATATGGAATGCCATGCTTGAAATCTATCAAGGAGAAAGGCAAAAACACCTTCGTGATAAGCTGATTATGCAATACGAAAGAGTCTATCAGGCTGCCCCACAAAATCTCAATAACGCGTTGACACTGGGTGAACTTTATTTTTATGATGAACAACATGAAAAGACACTAAACATCTATACAAAACTACATAAACTCTATTTCAGTTCAATTGATGCAGCATTGGAGAGATTCGCAAATGACTTAATCAGGAACCAAAGTCCATTTGCTATTGAATACTTAAAAACACTAATACAGCATTCAAGAGATAGCAGACATCTAACAAATGCCCGTCATAAACTTGCCAAGCTGTATACTGATACTGAGAGATGGGATGAAGCAGCGAAAACTCTAAATGAATTAAAGAATAACAACAGTGGCACTTTTGACAGTCAGATGCTACTTGCACGAATTCAATTATATGGTCAACATAACCCCAAAGCTGCACAAATTACGCTTCAACCTTTGCTAAGGCAACGTTTAGTATATAGTCAATTATCTGAGGTAAATCTGCTTCTTGGAGAATGTCATCTTTTATTGAAGCGATATACACTTGCCAGACAGGTATTAGAGCCGATAGCATCAAATGAAGTAAAATTAAGTGCATCTGCCCAAAAACTAATTGGTGATTCCTATTTCTTTGCAGCAGAATTTGATAGCGCGCTTACAGAATATAAAAATGTAATACGTGTTTCAAAATCAGACGATCTGACCAATGATGCACTTGAACGAATTGTGCTAATTCAAGACAATAATGATTATCTCACGATTCCACTTACCGATTATGCGAATGCACTTCAGTTATTCCTTAGCGGTGAAATTGATGCTGCGATAACACAATGTGAAGACACGATAACAGTTCATCCTAAAGCAATGATTGTTGATGATATCGGGATGCTACTTGGGTCGATATATCGTTCTCAGAATGCTGTTGGAGATGCACTTCACTCATATAAGCAAATAGTTTCCCAAGAGAGTCCCTTAGCAGCAGACGCTCTTACGCAAATTGCTGACATATACCGTATAAAGAAAGATTACACAAACGCTCATGATACCTACACGAAGTTGCTCACCTCATACCCCGATAATAGTATCGTTCCACATGTCCGTCAACAGTTAGATGAACTTACAAAGTTAATGAAGAACGGACAACACAATACCCCATGATTTCAGATATGCTATTATATGTTTGAGATAGTATTTAAGTCTTCCTTATTAATCCTCTGCGTGTTTATGTCTGTAAATTCTATACATGTAAGTGCGGGTCAATCCAAAATTTATTTTACAGAACAGACAGATACAACAGGGATTCGTTTCAGACACCTTAACGGGGCATCTGAACATAGATATTTACCGGAAACTATGGGTGCGGGTTGCCTGTTTTTCGATTACGATAATGACGGCAACCTTGACATCTACCTTGTCAATAGCGGCTCTTCGTGTGAAAGTGTCTCTGTTCCTCGCACACAATTTGAGGATATGAATGCACTTTACCATAACAATGGTGATGGCACTTTCACAGATGTGACAAAACAAGCAGGTTTTCAGAAAAATCTTGGTTTCGGTATGGGATGTCTCTCTGCTGATTATGATAATGATGGTGATGCGGATTTATATCTTACAAATTTTGGAAGAAATCAACTCTACCGTAACAATGGTGATGGCACTTTCACAGATGTGACGAACTTCGCGGGTGTTGGAGATTCTCATTGGAGTGTGAGTGCTTCCTTCGGTGATTACAATCTTGACGGATACCTTGATCTATATGTTGTCAACTATCTTGACTATCAGGTCGAAACTGCACATCCATGTGTGCTTGAAGGAGTTCACATATACTGCGGACCACATGAATATCCAGGTGAAACAGATACGTTATATCGCAATAATGGTGATGGCACGTTCACCGATGCGACCACACGATCTGGTGTGCGAAATGATGGAAAAGGTTTAGGTGTTGTCTTTACGGATTATAACAATGACGGTTATCCAGATATCTTTGTTGCTAACGATGCTGTTGAAGATTATCTTTACAAGAATAACGGGGATGGGACATTTACTGATGTTGCCCTCTCTGCAGGAATTGCTTATAATTCCGAAGGGCGCGCAACTGCAAGTATGGGGGTAGCAAATGGAGACTACAATAACGATGGTTTGATTGATCTATTTGTTACAAATTTCTCGTTGGAGGTAAATAGCCTATTTCGCAATGATGGCGATGGGTTCTTTACCATGACGACTTTTGATACAGGAATTGCAGAAGCAAGTTTTTCGCAACTCGGATTCGGAACGCAGTTTTTGGACGCAGACAATGATGGTAGATTAGATCTCTTCGTAGCGAATGGACATGTGTGGAATAATGTAGCAGAAATTACACCATCACTTGCCTACAAACAGATATGTCAACTATTTCACAACACTGGATCAGGAGATTTTAAGGACATTTCTAAGTCAGCAGGAACTTTTTTCACACATCCAGTTGTTGGTCGTGGCACAGCAATAGGAGATTATGATAACGATGGAGATTCGGACATACTTATTACACTTTGTGGTGAAAAACCTGTCCTCCTTCGGAACGATTCTAAAACAGATAACCGATGGATAAAAATCCAATTGGTTGGCAAGAAAGGTAATCGTGATGGAATCGGTGCGAAAGTATCTGTAAAGACAGACAATACTACACAAGTGAGAGAAGTTATTTGTGGTGGTAGTTACGCATCAGGGAGTGATCAAACACTCCTATTTGGACTTGGAACCGACGAAATTGTCAAATCGATTGAAGTAGAATGGATTGGAGGAAATAAACAGACATTTGAAGATATAACTACGAATAAAGTCATAAGAATTGAAGAAAAACGTTAAATTACCTTGACAATTCGAAAAAACAATCTTAGAATTATAAGATAGGAGGATATTTTAATATGAAAAATAGTAGTTTTTGGAAATTTGTTGGTTTTAGTGTTGCAGTTTGTTTATTCACAACAATGTCTGCGATTATAATTCCACAGGCATCAGCAGACTCATTCGGTGACCCTTTTGAGGGAAATGATTTGCATAATCCCAGTTGGGAGTGGCAAAATGAACCACCAACTTGGGATATTAGTGGTGGCAACTTAAATATCGACAGTCAACCTAACCGAAATGTATGGGCATCAGATGATTCCCATTTCTTGTATCAAGACACTGATACAGACATGTTTGATGTGTCAACCCATTTTCGTGCCAATTGGGATGCCGACTCTGGTGTCAATGGAATCCTTGTAAAAAGTCCAACAGACAATAACTGGGTAACTGTAAAATTTTGGTCACGCGATGCTGGTCCTCAAGGACATATCCAGTATCAAACCAGACAAGCAGGTATGGGACCACCAGATGTCCAATGGCGATTTGGTGACTGGGGAGACGTTGAACTGTCTTTCCGACTCAAAAAAGAGGGTAATACATACACGGCATGGTATAAAGCTGAGGGTGATGAAGATTGGATGGATATCGGAGAAGGCACCTTTAACTTGACACCACCACTTCAACTGGGTATTTATGCTGGTGTTGCCGCTGGTTCAGGAAGTTTAAAGGTAGAATACGCTTATTTTGAAGACCATTTGAACCCAACCGATGTTGAACCTGAAGGAAAGGTTGCAACTACATGGGGTATTGTAAAATCACGTTATTAAAATTTAGGTGGGACAGACTTCTGTTTGTCCTACCATTTCAATATAGGAAAATAGTTCAATTATTGTAGACTATATCATGTTTATATAAAGATGATATGGTAGAAATATAAACCAAAGATATTAATGTAATTCTTAGGTAGGAGAAAAAATGAAAGATCGTAATAATAGTACTGATTTGCATGTTTTCCATTTTACAGCGAGGAAAACCCTTTTTTGTATTTTCGTCCTCTGCATGTTTGCGGCATTAACAATATGGGTTAGTGGTGTAGATGCAGCGGACTCATTTGGTGACCCTTTTGATGGTAATAAATTGCAAAACCCTAATTGGGAATGGAATAACGAACCACCTGATTGGGATGTTGGTGAGACACGCGAGGGATACCTATACATGGATTGTGAACCGAATCGTAATCTCTGGGCAGATGATGCATCGCATTTTCTGTATCAAGAAACAGATGCCGAAATGTTTGATGTTGAAACTCATTTCCGAGCCAAATGGGCAACCACATCTGCCGTCAACGGTTTGCTTGTGAAGAGTCCAGGTGATAATAATTGGGTTACAATTAAATTCTGGGCACGTGATGCTGGTGCTAAAGGACATATCCAGTATCAAACCAGACAAGCAGGTATGGGACCACCCGATGTCCAATGGAGATTTGGTGACCATGGTGACATTGAAATGTCTTTGCGACTAAAAAAAGAGGGTGATACTTACACCGCTTGGTATAAAGCAGAAGGTGATGAAGATTGGATGGATATCGGTCAAGGAAACTTTAACTTGACTCCTCCGCTTCAACTGGGAATTTATGCTGGTGTTGCCGATGGTACAGGTAGTCTTGAAGTGGAATACGAATATTTCACTGATAATGTGACCCCTTTCAATGTTGATCCCAAAGACAAAGCAGCAACGACTTGGGGAGTTGTCAAATCACGTTATTAAGGGAGGAAAGACTATGCGTAGTAGCATAATTATATTTCTCTGCTTATGTGTCGTATTTCCGCTCTTTGCTGATAATTTTACCGATGTGAGTAATATTGCGGGGGTTCATCAAAGAGAAACTGCAATTGATGAAAATTCCGGGACTTGGTTTGGTCCCGGAGCTGCCTCCGCGGATTACGATAACGATAGCTGCTGGATGGATATTTTCGTCGTCGGTGATGGTGGATTACCGAATGCGCTTTACCACAATAATGGTAATGGCACATTCATGGATATAGCAGACAAAGCAGGTGTAGCAGATACCCCGAACGGACGCGGGTGTGTCTGGTTGGACTATAATAATGATGGTTGGAGTGATCTATATATAACTTGTGATGGACCAAACTTTCTCTTCATGAACAATGGAGATTGCACTTTTACGGATGTTACTGAAGAAGCTGGAGTAGCCGATGCACAACACGGTACAAGCATTGCTGTTGCAGATTATGACCACGATGGTTGGCTTGATATCTATGTTGCTAACTGGGGTCGTCCTGCATCTTTGCTGGTCTTTAATCCCGCGCCAAGGGTAAATGTGCTATATAGAAATAAAGGCGATGGCACATTTGAAGAAGTAGCAGAATCTGCGGGTGTAGCTGATGATGGAATAGCATGGGGTGCAATCTTCTTTGATTATGACGGTGATACTTGGGCAGATTTGTTTGTAGCAAACGATCACGGTCCAGATAAACTCTACAAAAATAAAGGGAATGGAACTTTTGAGGATGTTTCAGAACAATCTGGTATTGTAACACTTATCAGAGGAAAACCAACAGGTGCTATGGGACTTTGTGTCGGAGACTATGACAATGATACGGACCTTGACCTTTTTGTAACAAACTATGATGAAGATCTGCTGTGGAGAAATAACGGTGACGGCACTTTTACAAATGTTGCAGAAGAAGTTGGTGTAGCGAATGTTGGAGTCGGATGGTATGCAAGTTTCATTGACTTTGACAATGATGGTTATCGCGACTTATATGTTGTTAATGGTGATGTAGACAATTCACAAAAGACCAACTTAAACCGTCTCTATCATAATAATCGTGATGGCACATTTGTTGATCTCGCCGATGAACTCGGAGTGACTTCTGATGCTGTCGCACGTGGGGCAACATCTGGTGATTTTGATAACGATGGTGATGTAGATTTCTATGTCGTCAACAATACAGGTTATACTCTGTTACAAAACAATCTTGATACACACACTCGGACACGTAATCCTAAGAACCGTCGGATTAAAATACGGTTGATTGGGACGAAAAGCAACCGCGATGGAATCGGAACACGAGTAACAGTGGAAGTAGGTAGCCTTGTTCAGACGCAAGAAGTAATCTGTGGAACAGGATTCTTGGGGAGTGATAGTTTAGAACTTGAATTTGGTTTTGGTCCAACTTCTCAACAAGGATCTGTTACCTTGGAATGGCCATCAGGTATAGTTGAGAATTATACATTCAGCTATGGACATGATTACCTGATTTTTACCGAAGATGAAAATGTGGTGACTGCAGTTGAACCGAACGACAAACAGTCCTTAACCTGGGGTAGGATAAAATCTGCTGAAGTGTTCCAAAACTACCCTAATCCATTCAACCCTGAAACGTGGATTCCATATACACTCAATGAAACGAGTAAAGTAGAAATCTCAATCTTTTCTCAAGGTGGAGAATTGGTAAGAGAATTTAAACTTGGGATTTTGCCAAGTGGAGAAAAAAGACTATTTTGGGACGGTAAAAACAGTGATGGTGAGACCGTTTCAAGTGGAATCTATTTCTATCAGTTTAAGGCAGGTAACACTAAAAGTGTGCGTAAAATGTGGTTAATGAAGTAGATTAAATCTGCGAGATGTTGCCTTTTCTAACGAATTGATTGTGAATAGGAGTAAAAAATGGCAAAAATAATAGAACAGGGGGAAATTAACAATGGTGGTATTATCCTAACGAAACCTTTGTCTTTACCCGAAGGCATGAAAGTCCGTATTCAAATTGAACCGATTGAAACTGATGAAAGCCAAAACAAGACACCTGATGAGAACGAAGACTTTGTAAATTTACCTTGTTTTGGAATGTGGGCTGACAGGGAGGATATGCGTGACAGCGTTGCATGGGTTAGAAAACAGAGAGAAAAATGGTTAGAACGGATAACACGAACGGAGTGATTGATACGGATATTCTGATTGATGTATAAACGATATATGTGATATTATTATATCAAGAATTGTATAACAGTTTTATTCCCATATATAGAAGTATTATGGAAAATATATTCCTAAAATGGTGGGGTTGTGGGGCATTTGATGTATGTTTTGGAGACATTAATATCGCCTTCGACCCCTATCTGTTTAATCAGAACTTGGTGAATGCAGAACCGATATACGACTATATTTTCATCTCCCACGAGCATTTTGACCATTGCCATCCTGCAACCTTAAGGAAACTATGTGCTGGAACACGATTTAAGAAATTATTTGTCAATCTTGGGTGCATCACACCTGTCCAACCTATCAATGAGAAATACGGAGATGCTGCATTTGAACGGGACCTACCTATAACCAAACATGTTCCAGCAGATAAAGTACAGATTCTCTACCCAAAACACCTCAACGATAAACAAGGTTCTACACGTTCATTTCAAGGATCAGAAACACTTGACCTCGGTGACATACACGTTGAAATCATAGAAAGTGGTGAGAACCAAACACCCGATTTACCGACGAATGGGTATCTTGTAACACATCCAACTAAGCATGTCTCCATTTTACACATTGGAGATCTGCATGAGCCGTATCCTGCGTTAGCGAATCTTAAGGGAAAAGTAGATTTCCTGATTCACATGAAACTCGGACTTGGTCAGGGTAATGCACATCGTCTTATTGAACTGACGGATCTTATCCAACCTCGTTATATGATACCAACGCACTACCGCACAGATCGGAAGTCAGACCCAATTCCAGAAGGTCATTGGCCTCCCAACGTCACAGATGAGATGGCATTCATCGAGTCTATACGTGAAATTGTGGGAAATAAAACGTATATTCTTCCTTTTACTGCTGGTGTCGAATATGAAGTAAAAATGCCTGAGAAACAGGTTGTCTGGAAATGGGATTGGCATAATACTTGGACTGTTCCACCTTGGCGTGAAAAATAATTGTGGATTAGTATATACTTTTTGATTGACGAATTTATTAATATAACGTCCCAGATAAACCAATTGGGAGAACATTATCGTGTCATCCTCAAAAATCCGAGTTGCATTCTACGGATGTGGAAATTTTGCAAAAAAGAACAGAATTCCGAACCTTTTGGAATTGGATTCCGTTACTATTATTGCAGCCTGTGATAGTAACATTCAGGCAGCAAAAGAAACTGCGGATCGTTTCAATATCCCACACGTATATCAAAGTGGTCACGAAATGCTTGACGGTGTGGAATTTGACGTGTTATACTCTATCGTACCAGCGTATGTGCGAACAGATGTTGAAGTCATTGCTGCGGAAAAAGGTAAGCACATTTTCAGTGAGAAGCCGCAGGCAATCACAATGCAGGTCGCTAATCAAATAGACAAAGCAATACGGAAAGCCGGGGTAATCAGTACTGTTGGATTCAGAGAACGGTATCGTCCACTATTTCAAAAAGCACGTGAATTTTTGATGGATAAAACCGTTGTTCATGTCCGTTTTCAAAGTTACGGAGGAATGCCCGCAACTGTCGATAAAGCAGCCAATACGTGGTGGGCAGATATGGACAAGTCGGGGGGTCGTGCCCTTGATTGGGGTGTTCATGCCACCGATTATAGTCGATTTATGACAGGTCTGAACGTTGTCAAATCACAAGCATTCTATTGTGAACGTTCAGATTATGCAACACCGTTGTCGTCTATTTTTAATTACCGCTTAGACAACAGTGCTACGATGACATTAAACTTCATATCGTCAGGTCCAAGTCCCAAAGACGAACCTTGGTTTACCGTTTTCTATGAAGGTGGTCACCTCACAATTTACCGATACGATAGAATAGAGGTAAACGGTGAAGTGCATTATCAGGCAGAGGACTTCAATCCGTGGTTGGAACAAGACAAAACTTTTATCCGTGCTATTCAAACAGGAGACGCGAGTATATTACAAAGTGATTATCATGATGGACTGTTCTCTTTAGCACCTGTATTGGCAGGTTGGGAATCTTCCCGCCGCCAAGGAGAATGTATGGATCTGGATACATTCATGAACACTGATTAAATTCTATTATTATATTTGGAGGATTTATATTATATGGATGCAAAACTGAAAAAGATTCAAATTACACCGATGAAGTTTGACAAAGATGGAGAGGTGCAAAAAGAGGAGTTCGCAACTCTTACAATAGAAGTTCCGATGGACAGTGCAGGACAACGCGAAGCAATTGTCTCACTGCTTCAACTTCTTAGTAGGGAATGGGTTGTCCTAAATGTTGAAGGTAAATCACCTGGGGCAGTAGGGACAGCTTAGGTAAAACATGAAAAAAAGTCATCTCTTTACACCAGGTCCGACACCAATTCCACCAGATGCGTTATTAGCAATGTCGCAGCCGATCGATTACCATCGAAGTGAGGATACTGTTGCGCTAATCAAAGATGTTTTAAAGAAAATGAAACACGTTTTCCAAACAGATAACGATGTGCTTTTCTTGACTTCATCTGGTACTGGTGCAATGGACGGTGCAGTAGCAAACTTACTTTGTAAAGATGACAAAGTTATAGTTATTCGTAGTGGCAAATTTGGGGAAAGGTGGTCAGAAATCTGTGAAGCTTATGGTGTACAGGTAATTCCTATTGATGTAAGATGGGGAGATTCAGTTGCACCTGAAATAGTTGAATCTACGTTATCCACGCATCCTGAAGCGAAAGCAGTATTTGCAACACTATGCGAAACATCAACTGGTGCTTTGCACGACATTGAAGCCCTAGCAGATATGACAAAATCTACACAAACATTACTGGTTGTTGATGCTGTCAGTGCACTCGGTGCAGATGATTTACAGATGGACAATTGGGGTGTGGATGTTGTTGTTTCCTGTTCACAAAAAGGATTGATGACTCCACCTGGACTTGCATTTGCAGCACTTAATCAACGTGCATGGAAGGCTGTTAACCGATCTAACCTACCAAAATACTACTTAGATTACCGAAAAGCACATGAACGTGGTATTGAAGGTTCAGTTCCGTTTACACCCGCTGTTACGCTTCTCGCAGCATTACAATATGCACTCAATCGCATCTGTGAAGATGGGATTCAAGAAACAATTTGCCGACATAACAGAATGGCTATCGCAACCCGTAGTGCTATCAAAGCAATCGGACTTCCACTGTTTGCAACATCACCAGCGAATACTTTAACTTCAATCCGTTTACCAGAAGAATTTGATGGGAAGGTATTTGTCAAAATGATGCGTGAGAAACATGGTATTACGTATGCAGGTGGACAAGGAAATTTATCTGGAAAAATCGTACGTATTGCCCACTTGGGTTGGATGAATGAAAACGATGTAATTGTTGCTATATCTGCGTTTGAAAGAGGTATAGCAGAAATGGGTTATGATGTACCACTTGGTGCGGGTGTAACTGCCGTCCAAGAGGTATTAAAAAATTCAATGGATTAAAATATGAATGTAGTACCAAAAGAATTCATCCGTGTTATGCCAGATACAATGCGCGGATTCATAAGTGAATTATTTCAGAAGGCTGGAACTTCCGAAGAAGACGCTGCACACATTGCCAACCTATTAGTTCTCACTGATCTGCGTGGAGTATTTAGTCATGGCACGCGCCAAACACCAGGATATGTGGGAATGATGCTTGACGGTAAAGTAAATCCACGTCCAAATGTCCGTTGTATTGATGAATCCCCAACCACAGCGGTCTTTGACGGGGATGGTGGAATGGGACACTTTGCCTCATTTCATGCTGCAAAGGCAGCAGTAGCAAAAGCAAAAGAAATGGGATTAGGTGCAGCAACCAGTCGGAATCACTTCCACTTTGGAAGTGCTGGCAAGTATACACGACTCGCGCTTGAAGAGGATTTAGTGGGTTTTGCGGTTTCATGTCACCGTTTTCGTCACAACCCAGGTGGAATGATAGCAACTGCAACTGGTGCCTCACCGATGAGTTTTGCTATACCTGCTGGAAATCAACCACCCATAGTCGTAGACATGGCAATCGGAATTGATACCAATCAGCCGTTTGAGCAAGCATTTAAACAGAGTCCCGCTGCCTACTTCAAGATGTTGGGTTTAAGTCATGTCAGTCATGCACTTGGTGGCATGATGGCAGGTATATGGCTATTCGATAAACCACCGGATCCTCCAACAATATGGGAAGGTGCGAATCAGGGAGCATTCATCGTTGCAATTGACATTTCACGATTCCGTCCACTTGATGAATTTAAAGCAGAGATGGACCAACATATTGAAGATGCGCGTCAGATGCAGCCAGCTCCCGGCTATGACAGAGCAGATCTTCCCGGTGGATTAGAATGGGAACGTGAACAGGAATGGTCTGAAATCGGTATTCCAATTAGCGATGGACATCAAGAACAGTTAAAAAATGTAGCTGAACGTGTTGGAATTCCTGCACCATTCTAATGCGGAACGGTTGTATAACTTGGTGAAGGCAGAAAGGAAAGGACTGGGAACATTGCTTACATTCTTTCACACAGTAATTTGCACATCCCAAATTGAATATGTCTGAAACTACTATTTTTGATTCCTTGTATGAACAACGTAAAAAACCGCTTCTTGCCAAAACGCTTGAACGACTTCGTCCGATCTATAGCAAGTCAGATCTAAATGCCTTAAGGATAGATAGTACAAGTCGAGAAGGTTTATCACAACGTTCAGGTCGGGGATTTGTCAATCGCGATATTCTTGAAACTGTTTTAGGTAATCTCTTGGAGTGTGTTGCTCCAGGTTCACACAATGCACCACAGTTGGAGAATCAGAAGCGTGAATTTTCTGAAGCGATTGAGGAGGTTGCAGATCAGTTGTATGCAATGGTAGTGCAGTCGTTTTTAGCGGTACGTGACGAATCGCATCTTGGTGCAGCACTTGAAACCGTCTTCTCACTTCTCTGGGAACTTCCTCGTTTGAAAAGCCGCGCCCTCTGGAATCGTTTTGCATCGCTCAAAGATCCCGCTGTATGGGATGCTTATCTACTTCACAACGGAATCTCGCGTGAAAAACTTGCAGCACTTGATTTTCGTTCAGAAATTGACAACGCTATCAAAGAACGTAGTTTTGACCCATATCAAGATTTTCTCGGCACATTGAACCTTGGCTCCGTTTTTGAATATCAACTTCAATTGGTAGTTAGCACATATCCTGGGTGGCGCGTGCTATTTTACCACGATGTTGCACATGCATTGACACGTGTTGAGGCACCAAATGATAATGCAGACCTACACAGGGTTCCTGTACCACTATTACCTCGTGCAATTTCCGAACTGGGTGGACGGTATTATCAAGCAGATTTACATCCGGAAACACAAATTGGTGATGCCAATTTACTTGAGCATCCTCACCGTGGTGTGACGACTGGACAAACAGGCATTATCGGTTCTGGATGTGTCATATATCCATGCACTCTTGGTGGGTTGAGTGTCAAAGTAAAACAACGACACCCTGTTATTGGTGATTTTGTTGAAATTGGTACAGACACAAGTCTTCTCGGTCCTGTCCAAATTGCTGACTACACCACAATTGGTACAAATACTGAAATATACGGTTTTGTTGAGATTGATCAGAGGTGCCGTATCGGTTCGTCGGTCGTTATTGGAACTATTCGTGGTGCTTCTGAACATCCAGGTAAAATAATGATTGGGGATGAAGTTCGGATCGGTGATGGCACAGTCATTGAAAATACATCTGAGATGGATCTTATTATACCAACCCGCGCACAGATACCCGCACGAAGTCACGTAGCAAATGATGGTTTCGGTTTTCCCAGATATATCACATAAAATGCTACATTCTATACAAGTCAACTAACAATTCTAAATAGAGATAATGGATTATATAAAGGTATGAGAAAAATTGAGCGCGCTCTGATTAGTACTTATGATAAAACGGATTTATTAGATATTGTAAATCTCCTCGTCAAGCACGGTGTAGAAATCCTATCCACAGGAGGCACCGCCAGACACTTACGGGAAGCAGGTATTGAGATTATTGATGTATCTGACTACACAGGATTTCCAGAGATGTTAGATGGAAGGGTTAAGACACTTCACCCCAAAATACATGCGGGATTACTGGCACAATGGGATAATGATGAACATGCAACACAAGCCACTGAGTCAGGAATTCGGCAGATTGATATGGTAATATGCAATCTCTATCCGTTTGAAGAAACTATAGCAAAACCTAATGTCTCCCTTGAAGAAGCAATAGAGAATATTGACATCGGTGGACCGACGATGATTCGCGCAGCAGCAAAAAACTACAAACACGTTACAGTTCTAACGAGTCCAAACCAATATTCACAGATTATCTCGGAATTAAATGACAATGATGGCTGTATCTCTGAAAACATGAGATTTGAATTAGCAAGAAAGGCATTCTTACATACCTCACATTACGACAATGCGATTTCCAATTATCTTGACAATTTGGAAAATGATGATGGTTTTGGTGAAGCACTTACAGTGCGTTATCATAAAGCAGCGTCGTTGAGATATGGTGAGAACCCACACCAAAATGCTGCCTTCTATAGAACTGAAACTGAACTACCACCTTGTGCTGCATGGGCAAAGCAACTCAACGGACCGCCACTATCATTCAACAATATCCTTGATTTAGATGCTGCGTTAGAGATTGTCAAGGACTTTAATACACCAACCTGTGCAATCATAAAACATAATAATCCATGTGGACTTGCATCCGCAGCCAATCTTGGAGAAGCCTTCACAAATGCACTTGAATGTGATAGAACTTCCGCGTTTGGTTCTATTGTAGGATTAAATCGTAAAGTGACAATTCAGACTGCTAACACAATACGCGATGCAGCAAAACCAGGAGTGAAAATTGAGGCTGTAATTGCACCAAGTTATACTGATAAAGCACTTCATGCCTTATCACGTGTAGAAAATCGTCGGATACTTGAAAGTGGGAAACTTACGTCTCCTCAACAAATTCCACAAATCCGTAATGTGACAGGCGGAGTACTTATTCAAGATCAGGATATATATAGTTTAGAAAAAAGTGATTTACAATTTGTTTCCAAACGGAAACCTACAGAGGAAGAGATAGAATCCTTGCTTTTTGCATGGAAGGCATGTAAGCATGTCAAATCCAACTGTATCCTTCTTGCACAAGACACACAAACCGTAGGCATCGGAGCAGGACAGATGAGTCGTGTTGATGCTGCAATCATCGCTGTCCGTAAGGCAGGTGAAAAGGCAAAAGACGCGATATTAGCCTCAGATGCATTCTTCCCATTTCCTGATGGTGTAGAGATAGCGGGTGATGCAGGTATCCGCGCTATAATTCAACCTGGAGGGTCAGTTAATGATGAATCTGTCATTGAAACCGCAGACTCCTACAACATTGCGATGGTTTTCACGGGTGTCCGTCATTTTCGTCATTAGAATCGTGTCATTATATCTTCCTTTTGTGTCTATATCATAACTCAAGTTGCTACCCATGTAGCACAATCTGTTAGATTGTGTTCGAATAGACGCAAACGAACAGTTTGCGCTACAATTTGGGTTATCATAATATCGTAAATTTAATTTTGCAAAGGAAAATATATTGGATAATTCCTTCTCAATCCCTTCCACTATAATCACCGGTGTCGGTGCATCTAAACAAGTCGGTGAACAAGCAAAACGACTCGGTGGAACAAACGCACTCCTTGTTACTGATCCAGGAATAGCAAAAATAGGATATGCAGAGCAAATTGCTCAACACCTAAACAATGCTGGCATAGCCACCTCTATCTTTTCTAATGTCACCCCCGACCCTACACTACAAAATGTAACTGACGGACTAAATCTATACCATGCCGATAACTGCAACGTTATTGTAAGTTTAGGTGGTGGTAGTGCAATTGACTGTGGCAAAGGCATTGCAGTCAAACTAACAAATGTTGGTGAATTTGCAGATTACATGGGTGTAGATAAAATCCCAAATCCAGGTGCCCCCTTAATTGCCATACCAACAACTGGTGGAACTGGAAGTGAGGTATCAAAAGTCACAGTAATTACCGATACCGATCATAATGTCAAAATGATGTTAAGCAGTCCTTGTTTATTGGCATCAGTTGCATTGGTTGATCCGCTACTTTCCCTCACAACACCACCCCACCTGACAGCAGCAGTTGGTGTTGATGCATTGA
This sequence comes from Candidatus Poribacteria bacterium, assembly GCA_026710795.1. Lineage (GTDB taxonomy): Bacteria > Poribacteria > WGA-4E > WGA-4E > WGA-3G > MSPOR6. The sequence continues at coordinate 17,295 of JAPOQK010000037.1, read as the reverse complement.
CGCATGCAATAGAGGCATACATTTCTAAACGCGCACAACCGATTACGGATGCACTGGCATTGAAAGCAATTCATTTGATATCAGGCTCATTACGTCAAGCATGGGCAGATGGTGAGAATATCTCCGCACGAACAGACATGATGATTGGTGCATCAATCGCGGGAATGGCGTTCAGCAATTCGTCAGTGGCATTAGTTCATGGTATGTCCCGTCCAATAGGAGCACATTTTCATATACACCATGGCTTATCAAACTCCGTTTTACTTCTTGATGTAATGGAGTTTAGCGTTGTCGGTACTCCTCAACGATTTGCTGATATTGCACGCGCAATGGGTGAGCCAATTGATGGGTTATCTCCGATGAAGCAGGCAGATTTAGCAATTTCAGCAGTTGACCGTCTTGTAACCGATATACAGATGCCACGGCTTGGAGAAATAGGAATTGATAAAGAGAAATTTGAACAGGTCATAGAACAGATGGCAGCTGATGCAATTGCAAGTGGTAGTCCAGCTAATAACCCACGACAAGCAACTCAAGAAGAGATTGTTTCACTCTATAGAAAATGCTTCTCTCCGAGAATTACATAAAAGATCTAATTCCTAAAACTGAAAACTGAAAACTACATAAAACATATTGGATATATATTGTTCCAAAATCTACAACCTCTTCCAACCCTCAACATCATGTGTTATAATAACTATCATTATGAAAAACACAACCACATACAAATCCAACATTACCGCATTCGTAGGTCGGAGCGAGCGAAGCGACCTCCGACATCTTACATTCTGTAGAAGCGACCTTCGACAACCAACCAAAACAAAAGATACAGTTTTTCAAGTTTTTTTACACAGTAAACCGGCGAAAACAACCCATAAACTCAGGCAGGAACTAAAACCAGACCACAACATAGTAAAGATACAGTTATGTAACAAAAGGCACAAAACTGTATCTTTTTTAAACGGAGAAAAATAACACGATTCGTAGGTCGGAGCGAGCGAAGCGACCTCCGACAGAATATTATACCATTTCTAATATAATGTCTCTTTTTGTAGCGCAAACTGTTAGTTTGCGTCTATTCGGACACAATCTAACAGATTGTGCTACATTATGCAGCAACTTGAGTTATATTAGACAATTCAAAATAGACAAAAAATAGACAAAAATCAAGCAGAACAAAGGTTACCGTTTTTCTTTTTTTTATATTCAAAAAAAACCGATGAAAACAACCCATAAACCCAGACAGGAACTAAAACCAGTGAAAAATACCAAAAGTTACCGTTATGCAGAAATTAGACACAAAACGGTAACCTTTTTATACGGAAGAAAAATCCATCAAACCTATTTCAGAAATCAACTATAATTGTCTATCTTACTACCAATAATATTATAATGAGGAAAAATGACCTATGAAAAATAAAAAAAGTAAAATTTCATTTATTATTTCATTATGCATACATCTTGTATTGATATTAGCAATATCACCATTTCTCATAAAAAACCTATATGAAACTGAGGACAACTTATCACTATTAATCTTTAAAGCAGAAACCCAAGAACCTATAAAGAAACGAAAAATGTTGGAACATCAGGCTGTCAAACCCCAACGGAGAGCTGCAAGTGGTTCTCCATCTCTTTCACAGGCTGCCCCAAAATATGCTCCAGAAATGAACCCTCCCAAAGCACAAATCTTTGAAGAAATAGCACCAGAAATTGTAACATTTACGGATATACCTCAAACAGATTCCTATTCCCTATCCAATGAAAGTTTCGGGGAGGATGGCGATGAAGCTGGACCTGTTGTTATTCCTGAATTCCGCGGTTCACGTGGAGACAAGACAGGAATAGCACGCGGTGAATCAGGATCTGAAAAAGAAAGAGGATTTGGAAAAGGATTAGTTGGGATTGCAGGCATTGATGGTTTGGGTTCTATTGGTGATGAATTAGGAAAAACGGATCTTGGTACTTTTATCACTGAGGTTATGCCGGGACACGGGTTTGTTGGTCAGTTGTACTATCCAGGAACAGCATTACGTCGTTTACCTGATTTCAAAAAAATGAATCCTGTATATACGTTTGCTACAGGAAATTTGGATGTACCCCGCAGAAATTTCGAGAAAGGATTTCCTACACCGCTACAGCAAAATGTCTTTGAGAATTTCGCGATACTATTCCGAGCTAAATTGGCTATAAATAAACCCGGTGTATATGAGTTTATGTTAAGCTCAGATGATGGTTCAAGGTTATATATTAATGGAAAATTGGTTGTTGATAATGACGGTGTACACGCCACTATCAGCAGAAGGTCTCACATTAGGTTAAACGCTGGATTTCATCCCATTGAGATACACTATTTCCAAGGTCCAAGGCACGCAATTGCATTACAATTACATTATAAACCACCAAACGAAACCAGACGAATAATTCCACCGTCAGTTATATTCAGTCCAGAGGATCCTGAAGTCCCTGATGCACTGAAAAAGATAAAACAACGATTGAAACAGACTCAGAAGAAGTAAGGTTCCGGAGTGTCCAAATGAAAAATGTTGTACCAATACTTTTTATATTCCTTATATGTTCAATTCCAAATGCACAGATTAGTAACGGAAGAGTTTATTTCAAGTGGCAAAATTCTCCTCTACCACAGTTTGAGTTCGATTTGGATAACAATACAATAAATGATTTATTAGATGAACCAAATGCTGACATCGTCTCATTATATAGCACGTTGGATAACATACATTTACACAGCTACCATAGGCAAGGTCTTAATTATGAGCAGATGCATACATATTACAAAAAAAGACTTAGGGTCCGTGGATGGAGCATATATCAGAAAGACGATTCTCTAACCCTTTTTGCTCTCAGACCAAAAGATTATGTTGTAGGTCTATTTGTTATTATCAACAGTGGTAAGGATGTTTACCTGATAAACATATTAGGAAAAATCCATCCAAAACAGGTTACGGATATATTAATCAATTTCAATCAACTCGGTATTGATATACCCGAACTCAATAACCTTAAACAGATACCAGAATCAGTATTCACACGACAATCGGAAACTAAAGAAAAACTCATTTCAGAAAAACCACTTTCCTCATGGCTGCATAACGGTATTCCTATTGACAATTTCGTAATTCAGAATACGCAAAATAATGAAGAGGATACTATTTTTGATTTTCTCGAAAATGGTTCAGGTGACATTGAATATGTACTACCATTGATTAACAAATCACTACACATACACAGAAAAATAACCTTAAAATTGTCAGAGGATCGAGGCAACAACATTGCTGTCCTTTCCGTAGAAGACCGCAGAAAATCAAAATCCGTATCAGTGCTCAGATCTCTAAAAATAACAAGCACAGGTACAAGCAGAAGGATAAAAGCCACCACACCTAAACTTGATATTGATGATTTATTACCTCATGCAGCGACACGTTTCAAGGCAGCAGATGCTCCTATTCACGAAATTCGGATTGAAGGTAACCAGAAAATACATGAGAAAGACATACTACAGACACTGAATAACGGTTCTGAAAATATTGAGCGAGCATTAAATACACTCTTTAAAGTTATGCCATATTTTAAGGAAATACAACTAAGAGTAAAGGAAGAGAATTTTTCGCGAGTCGCAACAATTACCGTATCAGAAAAAGCACTCTCTTCAACAACATATCTCGGTCTACGTCCACCGCTTTTTCTCGGATTTAATAGGGTTAATGATTGGGAATTTGGCACCGGTTTTCAAACGGGAAAACCGACTGCTGTCGGTCCTTTATGGAAATGGGAAGTCCGAGATACTCTTGATACTCAGACCTATAATTTATTTGGCAAAGTCAGTTACACGCTTGGAAATCCACACTATCATTATGAGGCTGGAGGAAGGATTAACTGGGGTGAACCCTACTATTGGCACATCGGATTGACAGCCAACATCCACAGACAGACCGATACAGTTGCACCAGAACTTTTTATGGACTACAATGATGGAGTATCAGATATTCGAAATATATTCGGCTATACTGACTTACAAAATTACTATTTGAGAGAAGGTATTGAGATCGGTTTGCAATGGAGTCCAATGCTACCAACTCACTCCTTCAAACTCGGATTTATTGCCGAATCACATGAAAGTCTACAAAAAAGCACCGATTGGCAAATGCTACAATGGGCATTTCAAGATATGAAATCAAGGAAAAATCCATCCATAAGTCAAGGAAGGATGCACAGTTTATCATTTCAATACGATTTCAATACACGAGCAGACAATCATGGATGGCATAATACCTTACTTGTTGAACATAGCAATTCATCTTTAGGTTCAGATTTTGCTTTCACGCGTGCTCAATTGCACCTACGCTATGCTTTTCCTTTGGACAACAACAGTATTAGAACTCGGTTTCTCTTTGGTTTCTCAGACAAAACGTTACCGATACAAAGACAATTCGCTATCAGTGGTTTAGGTGGATTGAAAGGTTATTCATTTTTTGTTCCCGCTGACGATGCTGAAAAAGAAGAATCCACAAAACCTTTTTACGGCTATTCACAATATGCATTTATGGGTGACCGAGGATTTCTACTTAACGTTGAATTTCTTTACCGCTTGAAAAATCTAACAAAATTAAATTTCTTTAGTAATGCATATCTTGTATTTTTTATTGACGAAGGACAAGTATGGAATGTTTCGGACTCCGCTTTTTCCTTTGATCCAAAAGCGGATATCGGTGTCGGTTTACAGTTCGGACAAGAAGGACAAATCAGATTCAATGTTGCAAAAACATTGGATTCATGGGATGGTTACCATACATCTTTCAGTTGGTATCATGGTTTTTAGTGACTAATATGCGTATTCTAATATCTACAATCATTGTCATAACTACATTCATCCCAAATGCGTCTCTTAAATCGGATGCATTTCTTAAGCATGATTTTACCTTTGTTCGTCTGCAATATTCTGGCAGGCTAACACAACTGAGTAATTGGCGTGTAGACTGGCCTGCTTCAGACCGTAATTTTATATATCAACTCAGTAAGCAGACCAATATTGATGTTGCACCAGATAGTATTAGAATTCCTGTCGGATCTGAAGATCTGTTCGATTATCCATTTGCATACATACTTGAAGTAGGCAGTATGCAACTGAATAAAGCTGAAGCCAAAAATTTACGTGAATATCTACTACGCGGTGGGTTTATCTTTGTAGACGATTTTCATGGAGGAATAGAGTGGAAAAGGTTTTATACTGAACTAAAAAAGATATTTCCCAAACGTGAACCCATAGACATTTCTAATAAACATCCTATTTTCAGATGCTTTTATACAATTGAAGAACTTATCCAGATACCCGGTTTACGCGCATTATATAGTGGCAGAACTTATGAACGATTCGACGGTCATCCTGCTCGATACCTCGGGGTGTTTGACGATAAAGGTCGAATCATGATGTTTATATGTTTCAATTCAGACCTTGGTGATGCGTGGGAACACGCTGCAGAGGCATCCTATCCACGTGAGTATTCCAATATTGCCTTGAAAATCGGTATCAATGCAGTCATCTATTCCATGACTCATTAGTGTTATACATTTTCAAAGAATATAGGTCTCTTTTGTCGCACAAATTTTTAGTTAAAGCCACTCTGTAATAATCTTCTACCTTATACCATTTCTAATAAATAAAGCGTCATTTGCTGAGGACTACTTGTAGGAGCGACCTCCTGGTCGCGACCGGGAGGTCGCTCCTACAGAAGAAAGATTTCCAATCAAAACAATGTTTGAATCCGGTAATGGGACAATAAATATTAGAATTGGTATTACATTCACTTCCAACGAGACTTTGAACCGCTGCAAATATCATATACCAATTGTTCAAGCAGTAACCCATCATCAACATTCGTTGTTTTTAATTGGATTTGGACTTCTAAAGTTTTATCTATTGCTAACAACAATTCATCCATCGTGTATGTGTGTAAAGATTGAAATATTTTGAATACTGGAAAAGGGTGCCGTTTAAGAATGTTATATTCTGTTGTTTTAGGTAATATATCCCCCATTTCTTCAGACAATGGCTGTAGAATATTCTGTGTAAAATTCTCAAACCGCATCTGTCTACCTATCGGTTTATAACGTTTTTTTACTGCAATTAATTTTGCTTGTAGAGTCAACCGAAGGTGGCTTGTAATTGCACCTACAACTAAATGCGGACTTGTGCCACTTGCTAATACTTCACGTAGACTCTTTATACCGAGTCGGGTAGAACGCTTACCTAACGCATCTGTCAGACCAAACATATTGTCAACATCGGTTTGTGTTACCATATTACGGACATCTGTTTCATCTATTTGCTGCTTATCTCCGACATAGTTGATAATTTTGTTTATTGCCTCAGCAATCGTGTGCATGTCACCGCCAGTACGGTTTCGGAGTTGTTCGAATGCACGTGGTGTAATTTTCTTATTATATGTCGCAAACTTCTCTATTACCTTCCTGTAAAGAGGATCACGATTTAGCGAAGTTCCCTTTTCTAAAGGATCAAAGGATACATATTTACCAACTTTTTGTATTGCTTTTGCGATTTTATTATTCTGGTTTACCTCATCTTTTATAATAAAGATTAATACACTTGTTTTTGGTAGGTCACCTTCAAGCCATTCTAACAATAGGTCTGCATCACCATTATTGCTACCCGATTCTGTGATGGTATCATGCTGCGATGCCAATTGTGGTAGGCGACTAAAAAACCTACTGACATCCTCATTCATTCTACCTCCAAGCGACTCGTTAATCTCATCAACAGCACTATTGTAATCAGACTCACCGTCAGCAATCTGTTGGATTGATACACTCAGCAGCTTAGCAATGTCGGACACACACTTCTGAACATCATCCGATTCCAACTTCATTGCATCTTGGATGGCAGTTAAAGGTGATGTTTTCCGTGTCCTTGCATTAAATCCCGGAAAATTCTCGACTACTACCACTCGACATTCTGACATAATAGGATACAGTTCTACATTACTGAGAATATCCTGTACGGAAACACTGTTTCCGTCTAAATATGTCAAGTTGAAATCGCGAGTATCAGGAGGCAGTAGTTTTTCTACCATCTGTTTAAGCGTACCTTCAATAAGAAAGGTCTCTTTACCGCATAGGAGATAAACTGGTACAATTTTCTTGTTATTGATTTCAGTGAGGATATTAACCTTCTGTTCAGGATTCTGTTTCATAGGGACTAACTGCCACTATTGGGTATCGCTCATGTAACGTTATCTGTAGTAGCATCCTTTTGTGTTCCCACTGCTGCGAATGTAGATAGACGTTTACTTGTATCAGTAGTACCACATTCAGGACATTTATAGACATTTTTGTCCTCATTTGTGCGTTGTAGTACTTCAAACCTGTTTTTACAGGTGTTGCATTGGTATTCAAAAATAGGCATAGTTTTCTTTCTATAAATTTGACATTGTTAAATTGGACGTATTTTGACGTTCACCTTTGTTCCCTTAGGTGGTATTTTATCTGTATTCACACGATATGTACGATCATCTGTTCCACCGGGTAATGGATTGTTGATGAGTGAATCAGGATCGCGATAGACAGCAATGATATTATGATATTGCTGAGAAGTTAGTTGACCATTGTTTAGTCTTCCACCTGTAAATACCCAATGGGTTTTCTGCATCGGTTTGCCAGTGAAGGAATTCCACACTAATTCTCGTGCAGGGATTGAAACTGTACCTGTTCCTTTTTTCCATTCAACAAAGATTTGTAAGGATGACCCTTTTGGTTCGTGTGGATCTCCTATGACGGTTAAATTCCTCCCTGGTTCAAAGTCCAACAAACCGAGTGTGATATATAGATATATCGGTTCTACATCAAGTATCAAGATACTCTCATGAGACTTACCAAGTGTGCCACATGCGAAAAATTCTATGATTGTATCATCAGTTGCAATGTTGATTTCACCAGGTATGGTTACTTCTTTATTGTTGGTATTAAATACAACGTTTCCAATTTGATAAACATTCTCGGATATTTTTTTGGGTTTTGCCAGTTTTGTATCCGTTGGTGATGTGGACTTAGGAAATATTTCGAGCGAGACAGATGTAGTATTGTCATTTTCATCAGTGTCTTCTAAGTCTACACGGGTAGTGATTTCAGTTTCACCCTCTTTTTTAGGTACCCAATCTAAAGTAATATCGGTTTCATTGATTGTAGGTGTCCATAGGACTGCAGTTGATCCTACCTCAACCCCATCTGCAAGAAAGGTTACATTAAAGGTTTTATCAAGAGGTGTCCCGTTATTTCTAAGGGTTGCAGTGAGTTTTACCGCTTCACCTACACGGGGAGATGGAGGGGAAAACCGTAAACTGTTTGGAACAACCCCAATATTTGGTTCGGTAGGTCCAACAAGCGCACGACTCAAGGTCATTACGGCAAAACATGTTGCTAAAAAATCACTTTCAGTACCGTGCCATCTTCCATCCTGTTGCTGTTTTGCTACCATCATAGCCGATATTTCATCATACCAGTTGTGTCCAGCTAATGTTTCAATTTGTGGTGGAATATCACTATACCTTTGCAATGACAGAAGATAGTAGTAAAGCCAAGAATTACATCCAGGGTTTCGAGTGAGTGACCAGTGTTTTTTTATCCATTCAATACCATTCCTGATCTGTTTATCCTCTGTTGAAACACCGCATGCGCGAAGAGCCCACAATCCTGTTGCGGTCATGCTACCATATACTCCGATTGCCCACGGTGAGCCTTCGTCAACTAAATTGTATAACCATCCACCTGTTTCAATTTGGTTTCTGCGAATCCAGTTTTCCGCACGATTCCAAGTGTCTTGTGGTATTTCCAAACCCCACTGTTTTGCTGCATATAGTGCGTAAATTACCATATTCATGTGTGCACCATCTGCTGAGTAACCATATCCCCACCCACCATTATCTCGTTCATCAGCAAATTCACTGCCTTTTATAGGTAGCTGTTTTTCTACCAATTGGTTCACTGCAAATTGTGCTTTTCCTCTATATTCTGGGTTCTGTGTAGCAACTAATACTGGAATGAGAACAGCATATTGGTATACATCAAGTGAATTCCAGTTCTGTTCCAAAATGAATTTTAGTCCACGCTGAATAGATGTATCTGTTGTTTTCCTACCTGATGCGAGGAGTGCTTGTAAGGCTAAAGAAGTTTCTTGTATACGATCTTCTCCGAAATTCCATTCGTGTCCAGGTATAAAATTTTCTGGTAATCCTTTTAGACTTGCGTGACAGAGGTAACATGATAGTACTATCTGAATTTCTGCGCCACATTGCAGACAGGTGCGACTACTTTTACCTTGACGGGATTCTATCCAAGCAATACCTCGGTCAACAGCATCCTGAATTTGTTTTTGTGTCACAGGAGGAAAGTTTTTGGTTTGTGCGATAATGATTGCTGATGAAATATTGTTGGCAGCATCAACTTCATCAATATGTTGTTTACCATCGGGGTTGACAACAGCATAAATTTCAGTTTTACCGGGAGGAGGTTGCCATTCTGCTGATAGTCGTTCAGATTCCCCATCTTTCAATTCTAAGATCACTCCTGGTGAGAGAATTTGCAGCGGTTTGGTATCAGGATGTCCTTCATATAGATCTACTACAAGATCTTCGTTCATTGTGGGTGTTGCTGATCCAATGTTCTTTACCTCTACCCAAATAGTTATTTCTTCACCTTCAACTGGATTCGTATTGGAAAAAGTAATACTATCAGCATCAATAGCAAAATCAGGGAGTTGCGCGTGGACGCTTAGTATTGTTGATGTAACAGTGAGGATTCCAATTATCAAACCGATTAGATTTTTCATTACACACCTCCCTAATCTGAATACTTTTTTATTTTAATATTTTGATATATTATTTTACTTGTTTATATTTTTAGGAAATATATTAGGTCGGGTTGAAGCGCGAAACCTAACTATTCTTGCTTGATAACGGGCTACATGTAGGGTTTCGCGCCTCAACCCAGAAATCAACGTTGTGAATACACTGTTAGCATTCATACCGTTGATTTCTGGATTTGCTGGTCGTGATATAAACACATTTATGTGGAAAATGGGTAACGGTCGCTTCTACAGAAGAAACCATATAATAATGGATTTGTTCCGTTAAATTGACGGTTATTGGTATATTGAAACTCAATAAAGATAATATGTATCGGAGATCGCTTTACTCGCTACGACCTACTATACTGATGAATTAATTTTCTTCCCAAAATCCGATAGATACTTTTGTTGGTGCAGGTACAGGAATTGCGAAACGTTGTTGACCATTTGCTGTCCATTTGCTGACTTCACCTGTGAATGTAGCTCCGAGCATATCTGCAATCCATATTTCTTCCTCAGCGGGTGAATAACTAACTGCTACAATAGCCATCCCTACTTCATAGGATTTTTCTGTTTCTCCAGTAGCTGATATTTTCATTAACAGATTATTATTTGATGCTACCCATACACTCCCATCTTTAGGATTCACACTTGGGGAGACAGGACCTTTTATATCTAATTTCACTAATTGTTTACCATCAGGAGATAGCCGGACAAGTGTATGATTTTGTGTATCAGCTACCCATACATTGCTTTGATAGTCTACAGACATACCGCCCTTAGGTTCATTCATCGGTGGTGCATCTGCAAGTTTGTTTGCATTTGCATCATAACGTGCGATTGGACCTTGTCCATCTGCTATCCAACAGCTTCCATCTTTAGAATTTACAACTACACTAAACCTGCCAGCCTCTAAATTGGCTGGTCCGTCTGGTGGAATAACTTCAGCCAGTATACTTTTTGCGTCAGCAGATATCTTTCTCACACCGTCCATACACCCAACCCACACAGTACCGTCTGCTGCGTTAACTGATATTCCCGTTGGAGATTTTATTGCTGGGGATTGTGTGAATGTGCCTGCAACGGGATCGTATCTGAAAACAGCGTTTGCTGCCAAAACAGCTATCCAAACTACTCCATTCGCTGGATTAACCTGAACATCACTTGCACTTGTTAGGTCTTGGATTGCAGAAGGATCACCTGCTCCATTTGCATGTAATTTATATACGGTATCACCATTACTGACAATCCAACATTCTCCGTTATATTCAGCATGTGCAATAGCAACACACATTATCAATGATAAGACTATGCAATACAATAATTTCTTCATTCGTATGTCCTCATTTGGCATATATTGGTTTATATAAAAATCTTACATATTAGAACATTTGGCATTAATTCTATCATTATTTCTTATATTATTCAAGGTATTTTACCTGACCAGTATGTAAAGTTTTTTGCATAGAGATACCAATGGAAATACCATTCACAAGACCTCTGAACTCAGATTTACCCTCGAATCGTCTGTATTTTTCACACTCACGTTATTCATTAGATATAGTCACAGGAATACCATCCGATAGCAGATGTTGATTTTCTACAATGACTTGTGTTGTCTGAGGTAATCGCGAGCTTACCTCAATTTCTCCACCGTATAATCCACTAACGTTGATCTGCTTTTGACGCACCACACTTTCTTCTACTACAAATATGTTTCCTATTCCATGTTGTATATTCAATACCGCACGTTGCGGTAACAGTAATACGTTTTTCCGTTCACCTGTTTTAATAGATATGGTTACAGAGATACCCGGTTTTAATGCTTTGTTTTGCATAGGATTGACAGGATAGTTATCTATAGCATTTGCTAAAGGTTTTTGAAGTGTTGCGTGAATTGTAACAGTATTCTCTCCCTGTTTGACTATAGGACTGATGAAATCTACCGTACCAATTATATTCTGTATGCCAGATGCAGTAGAAATTAACACCATACTACCTTCATCTATTCGGTTTATATCACTTACTGGTACTGTCCAAACCGCTTTCAAAACATCAATTGCCACAACAGTATAAACAGGTTCACCAGAGGAAGCAGCGGATTTTGCATAATCACCGAGTTCAAGATGTTGTTGTGCAATGACACCATCTATTGGAGAAGTAATCACGGCTTCATTTACCTGTTCACGCGCAAGTTTAAGTTGTTCTTCTGTCTCACTGACTGCGGATTTAGCAATGGTTATTTCGCGCTCCCATGCCTTTGCCTCAACAAGCTTTTGTGCAGTTTGCAGGTTAGCTTTTGCCTGTGTAACTTTTGATGCCGCAGCATCTATCTCCCGTTCCCATCCTCTACTTTCAACGATTTTCCGCGCAACTGCTAATTCTGCCTTTGTCTTTTCTACGGTAACCTGAGCAGTTCCATCTTCAAACTGATTTGCAGCTGCAACAGCCTCTTCGTGTCTACTTTGTACAAGTTTGAAGCGCGTCTCAGATGCTTCGTAGGCACTATCACTTATAAGTTCCTTTTCGTGTAATGCCTTATCCCGTTCAAAATCTGATGTTGCTTTTGTAAATTCTGTTTTCGCTCGTTCCAATCCTTGTTTCGCGCTTACTTTCGCTCGTTCAAAGTTGGCTTGTGCGGCTTTATAGGCAGATTCTGCTTGTACCAATTGATTCCGTATACGCATTTCTGCAAGTGATTTTGTTTCTTCTAATTTCGACTGTGCCTCAGCAACTGATTCTTTTGCAGTCACCAACTGTGTTTCAATACGTGCTTGTGCATTTGCTTCTGCTGTTGTCAACTGTGATTTTGCTACACTTAATGCAACTTCAGCCTTAATTGCATCAATGCTTGCTTGCCGTGCACTGCTTTGAGCAAGCACATCTCCTTTTGCTACTGTTTGTCCTTGTTTAGCATTTACTTTTACTAATTTACCAGAAATGTTAGCATAAACCTTTACTTCCATACGTGGAACTAAATGTCCGTTATATGTTTTTTCCGATACAACTGTGATACGACGTGGTGTTTCTACACTTACAACGGTAGATTGTTCTGTTACTTGAGAATTTCCCTTTATAGCAAGAACTGATACACACAATGCTACTACCAACAATCCGTAAATAATAATAGGTTTCAATATTTTCTCTCCTTCATAGTGTTATATTATTATTAAAATCAGGAAATGTATTTCCATAAACACCTATTTGCCATAGTAAGAAAACCCTATTCAGATCTTATTTTATCTTTATATTCTTTTGTAAACTTTTTCATTTTTGGATGAATTACAAATTGGCAATACGGTTGACTTGGATTTAACATAAAATAGTTTTGGTGGTAATCTTCCGCAGGATAAAACACATCAATCGCAGTTATTTCGGTAACGATTGGATCATCCCATATTCCAGATTTGTCCATCTCTGCTTTTGATTCTTCTGCTAAACTTCTTTGTATATCAGAATGAAAGAAAATAGCGGATCGATACTGGGTGCCTGTATCATTACCTTGACGGTTAAGAGTGGTTGGGTCGTGTGTGCTCCAAAAAACATCTAACAACTCTTTGAATGAGATTACATCAGGGTCATACTCAATCTGAATCACTTCCGCATGTCCGGTATTTCCTGTGCATATTTCACGGTAGTTAGGATTTTCAGTTGCCCCTCCGGTATATCCTGAAACTACTTTTTGGACACCTATCAACTGTTGAAAAACTGCTTCAACACACCAAAAACATCCTGCACCGAAAGTTGCAGTTTCTTTATCCATCTATTTATTTTCGTTATAGAATCTTGCTACAACGTTTTACTCCTACATTTTAGTTTATAATTCAATGAGTGTATAATAACACATATATCCGATATATGCAATTTTCTTAATGGGAATTAATATTGGAAGTGTAGGTGGTGAGATGAGGAAGATGTAGTCAATATTTTCTTACTTAAAACCTTTATTATTGAAAAATCTCAATACCCTCATTGAGATTGACCATTTCTCGTAGACATGAATCCCAATATGCAATGGTATAAGTAATTATTTCTTCTGGTTGATTATCCTGTTTGAGATATTGTTCTATCCATTCTAACAAGCGTTGACGAGGGGTATGACGTATTTCCTCTTTATCATCGTCATATATGATGTCTCGAAAATCCCCAAAACTGTCCATATCTAACTGCAGTGTAGGCTGATAATACAATGTCAAATTTACCATCAAACTGAGTGTTAAAGTTTGGATCGGGTCAATAGCGATACTGAGTGGGGGATCTACAGTAAACAGATCATCAAGTGGTAATGCTTTAACATAAGTCCATCGCGCCTCAAGAAAATCTAACTGTTGTCGGATAATTTCCATGTCAGACAGTTGGGTGAAGGTGCGCGGTTGATATTTGTCCTTGATTGAAACCTGTGCTGATGCAATGGTAGTGTTGTAATTGGATAATGCGTCAAGGAATTCTGCTTCAGCATGATTATAGATACGAATGTTGTCAAGATCAAGATGCACAAGAGATTCTGGTGGTTGAATCACTGCCTGCTCAAGTATGTAATTTGCTCTATCAAGTAATTTATCGGTAAGTGTATTGCCGATTTGGAATAATTTGATGATAGGATTTGATTTTATTACACTTACCGCTTTGTCCAAATTACCTTTGCTACCGTATTCTAATCCGATACTTGTGAGTGAAAATGCAGTTTGAATTTGTGACCGAATATCAGAATCAACAGATAAGTCAGCGACCTTCATAGTAATCAATTTATGTGCAAGTGCCGCAATTTCTTCCGATAGAGACTCTGATATCTCTGTGTCAATTCTACCAAGTGTATCACCATGCACCAAAGTGCGTGCCAAAAATGACTGTCCATCGATAGTCGCGCCAGCCACAAGAGAGAATTTACTTGTCTGCATTATCCTTTTCATCCTCAGAAAGGTCAAGTGAATCCAAGTCAACCTGTTTTGTAAGATCTGTTTCAGTAATCTGGATTCCTGCTTTACGATCGCGTTCTTTGACTCTTTCAGCTCTTTCAGTAGTGGCTTTTTCTAATGCAGTGGCTAATTCAGTATCTACATCACCCTCTTTGTCAATTGCAAACATTTCACGTAGCAACTTAGTGAAAACAGTGTCGTCTGCTTCCCATATTGCGTTGAGAATTGCTCGTGCTTGATCATCCTTACAATCAATTGAGGAGGAATTTGGATCAATAATACCTTCCTCTATCATCATTGCCCCTAATGAACCTTTCAACTTCACACGATTCTTAAGGACTCCAGCAAGAATGCGTATATCAATATGTCCAAGGAACCTACCGAGATCGTCTCTTTCACATTCACTCAACTCATACAACCAAAGGCTCAGTGAGTGTTCATCAATTTTGCCATCACGCCAAATAGCAATATCCATGATTTCCTCAAATTGCTCGTTGGATAAACAAGGTAGTAGACCACAAGCGAGACCTGTTCCAAGTAATGTATCAAGCACTTGAAGTACATCTTCAGTAGGACTTTCTTGAATTAAATCAGTACAATCCGGCACAAGATAATAGAGTTCTTCTCGCTGTTTCGGATTCCGTGTTGCATGGATTATCTGAAGTTGTTGTTCTTTTTCATAACTTTGAAATAGTTGTTCCGCTTCACGTGTAGGTAGTGATAGTAGTTTCTTAGCTTCCGACTGTGGAATAACTAATTTCTGATTGCTCATACCAACCCTCCAGGTGGGGAATGCGAGATGACGCGTTGTATTTAATTCTTTGATTTATTTTGTAATGTTTGTTTAGTGATATTGCTTGTAGGACGATGTATCAACGTCCTACAACCACAATTTAAGGGTTTAGAAGTTGTGTCTAACAAAATTCATGTTTTTCTTTGCAGATGCGAATGCATCATCTTTCCCAGGGGTTTCAAGGACAAACCAACTGTCATATCCTATTTCATGAGCAGCCTTAAAAACTGCGGGGAAGTCTACTCCACCCTCACCAGCGTGATTTCCACCAGTGTCTTTTATATGCATCTGCACTATGGAACTGCCTAAACTACGAATTTCAGATGGGGAGTCGTATCCAAGGTTTGTAGCGTTTCCCATATCGTAATATACACCAACATGTTTTGAACCCACTTGGTCTATTATTTGTTGGTGTTGATCCGCGTTGATTGTGGATTCTATAGCGAGATATACATCATGTTTTTCCGCTGTTTCTGCTGCAGCCTTAAACCCATCAATGAAACGAGGTTCTGTTATATGGTCTTCTGCAATACCGCCACCACCAAAAAAGGGGACAAGAACAACATTTGCATTTAATTTTGGACCAATTTCTGAGAGATATTGTAATTTTGCAATACCTTCAGAACGCACACTGTCAGTTGGATTCATAAATGAAAATGCAGTAAACCCACCAGGTGAAAGTGATGAAACTTCAATATCTGCCTCTTCAGCAAGACTATTTACTTTATCAATTCCACCTTCTTGCCATAAGGTATGCTGCCGATAATTTGCTCCCATACACAACTCAATTCCATCAAAACCGATCTCTTTTGCCTTTTTAAATGATTCTTCAAATGGGACTGGTAACATCCCGTCTCTAATACCTACTTTCATACATTTCCTCCTGATTTTGAATTTTAACATAAAAAATTAGCAAATTCAAATAGATTTTCTATTTATTAATAGAATGCCCTCTTGACAAATCTTCATGCTTTAGCTTGTAGAATGTCCTAAGAGTGACGATTTTCAAGCAGTATGAAGTCGGGATTCGTAGGTCTTGACAATTCTGATATATAAAAAAAGCAGGTAACACCTTGGTTATACCATTTCTAATAAAGTGCCATTTTCTGAGGACTACGCTGTGCTCACTCCGACCTACGAAGACTGGTACAGACAATAAACGGTGAATCCATTAAACATCTATCCATTCCAATTCAAAGTCCTAACTTTAAGTAAACTTCAATAACAAAGAATTCTTAAAACTATAGTGAACTTTAGAATTAACAGGACATTTTGAGTTGTAGGAGGGAACTCCGATTCCCGACTATCACTGAGTTTGGTCGCGATTCGGAGATCCCTCCTACAGAAATGTATCTCTTTAATTTCAATGTTTAGCATAGTTTTCGGTTTTTTCGGATATGTTTTTCACAATTCAATATAATCTCTTGTAGGTCGGGTAGAGAGAAGCGGAATCTATATCTGTTATTTTACCGTTACATTGTTTATCCGTATGTGCTATAAAGTGTGACCTTTTGCACGTCACTGTGACGTTTTGCATCCAGTCAGGATAATGAATGTTACGCGAATTTCGCTTTTTTTATTTTGTTCTTTTTTGGTCATTTTCTTATCTTGACCTACTTTGGGTTTCTGATCCTGTCATCATTTTTTTTATGGATTTGACTGCGAATTGTTTGTGTATTTTTTTTTTTTTCTTACTGTTTTTGAAGACA
>JAPOQK010000071.1 GCA_026710795.1 Candidatus Poribacteria bacterium | reverse complement strand
TGACATCTGAAGACAGTTAGGAAACCGATTACCAGACCTAATGAAAATTGGAATAACCGAACTAATAAATTAATCTTCATACAGTTTGTGCTACAAAAAGAGACATTATATATTAGAAATGGTATAATATTCTGTCGGAGGTCGCTTTGCTCGCTCCGACCTACGAATCGTAGTATTTTTCCTCCGTTTAAAAAGATACAGTTTTGCGGCTTATTTTACATAACTGTATCTTTACTGTGTTGTGGTCTGATTATTGTGCCTGCCTGGGTTTATGGGTTGTTTTCATCGGGTTACTGTGTCTTAAAAAACTTGAAATACTGTATCTTTTGTTTTTGCTGGTTATCGTCTGTTTTTGATATAGGTATATTGTTTTGCTTTTTAGTAATGTTGCGTTTGTATGTGGTTGCGTTTTTCATAGTGATAGTAGTATAACACGGGTTAGAGGGGATTGGAAGAGGTTGTGGATTTTGGAACAATATATATCCAATATGTTTTATGGGTAATTTGCGATTGAGGGTTGTTTTTTTTTGTCAGAATCACAGAATTCACAGAGGACGCGGAAGACACAGAAGGAGTTTTTTGTATGTTCAGGTTTATTTACAGGTTGGCGTATTGTTAGGATAGATATGTTCTGTGTCTTCCGCGTTCTCCGCGCATTCCGAGATTCAGAAAAAGAAATCAAGAATTTAAGCATTTCAGCATGTGAACATGTTAAGTTCCCCTACTGTCCCGAACTAAGATTAATAAGTGTCTCACGAGCATGTTTACGTGTTTCCATATCCTCTGCATGCAGATCCAATTCAATCAAATTTATACCTGACATATCCCTAAGATGTGCGAGGTCATAAGCTGCAGCGCGCTGAATTATTGGATCATGGTGTTTTAACAGTTCCTTCAACCCATCTAAAGTTTCAGCCTTTTCTCGAATATCAGTCCAATTGATAGACGGATGATAGTCTACAACAAAATACCACGGTATTTTCAGGCTAATTCGCTTACTGATATGTGAGAAGTAATAAGGGTTTCTTATACTAAAGTGATCATATAATTCCGCCATATCAAACTGATCTCTAACCATGACAGGTAGTCTCCACTGATTTTTATCAGAGGTATTAAGTAAAGTCAGGATTATTGCACCCTTGACTCGCTTTTTTAGATCCCAATGTTGAATGTTGCGGTACGCCTCATTTTTGAGCCAATTATGTCCACTTTCATCTCCAAGTTGTTTAAGTGCATTTGCTGCCTTAATTGATGCTTCGGTGTTTAATACTTGGAAGAATATACGTTTTATTGGTTCGATTGCTTGTTCATTTCCAGATGCACCTAACTTTTTTATTATTGACAACGTAATTTCACTGTCTGGTTTATGTTTATCCAACATTTCTATCCATAACTTCACCAATTCAGGACTATCATATTTCAATAACGCTTGATGCACGGAATTCATAACTATCCTATCTGATGGATTAAACATTTCATATCCCATAGAATTCAGTGTTTTAAGCGATGGAATAGCTTCCGGTTTGCGCAATTCACCCATTTGAAGACCTATATGTGCAACCTGTGTTCTGTCAGTTATATTGATCTTCTCTGGATCTATGACTGCAAGCATTGTATTGAATTGTTCTGGAGTTGGATCAGCAATGTCAAAATGCACTTTAGGTGAGATAAGCATTTTCTCCCACGCTAAAAAGTTTAACTTTATCTTTTGTCCAAGCGGAGGTCTTTTACTATAAACTGGCTCCTCAGTTTTATGTGTTGGTTTCCACGGAGATAAGTAGATTTTGAGATGAACCGAGTAACGTCCCGATTGATATAGACGATAACCTTCGGTTACAGAAATGATACCAGAAATAATTTCGTTTGGTTGTAATATATCGTAATGATCTGATTTTACGGAGGGAAGTATCAACTCTTTTCCATCATCCATAGCTAACCAATATTCAATATCATCTGGTCTATTAGATGCGTATCTAAACCTATCCCATTTTCCTTGGTATTTTGCTAAAGTGTTGTCCGGTTGTTGAATCTTCAATTTTAAATAAGATGATGAAAGTGTTTTGCGGTATCCAATTCTTATTGGATGATCACTGACATTCTTGATTGAATAAGACAACGCTATGGGTTCTCCATAATCATACTTCTTTTGGTTCATTTCGATTTTAAGTTCTAACGGTGTTTTATCTAATAGATAATCCAATGCTGTATATGCTGCATATTTTGTATTTCCTTTACTATTTTGTGTCAGTTGCTCTAAGACTGGTACCATCTTCTTGAGTTCCATCTTTTGGGTCAAGTCAATTGTGCTAAGTCGGACATTAGGATTTGGATCTTCAAGTAATTTTGGTATGTACTTAGATACTTCATGGTTCCAATAGCTGCCAAAAGATGTGAGTGCGACAATAGCATCTATCCGAAGCGGGGAGGAATCGTCTAAAGCAATTGATGCAACTGCATCTATAGCATCAACACTGTTATAACTTGCTAATGAATGTAACAATTCTTTACACGGTTTCTGTTTTGCAATTGTCAATAAAGCATTTAGTCCATCAGTTCCCATATTCTTCATACCTGTTACCAATGCGGATTTGAGGACAGCATCACCTGTTTTCAAACACACCTTTTCAAAAATTGGAACAAGTTTAGGGTCTTTTGCAGCACGTAACACCTTTAATAATGATTGATATAATCTATCTGGAACAGTCGTCTGTGCTTTATCTAACACCTTCTGTATACTTGCTTCTCCTGCTTGAGATAGTGCGTTTATGACTACATCAGAATGTGTTTGGTATAATCTTCTTCCAATGTCTGTGTTTATATTCAACACAGACAGTAATATTGGAACTGTTCGCTCATCGTCAATTTGAGCGAGTTTTTCTATAAATTCCTTTAATATATCTTTATCTATATTGGCATGACTTTTTAGTGTTTCAAGCATGACAGGAACTACACGTTTATCCTTAAAATCTGCAAGTCCATATATAGCAAATCTTTTTCTCTCTGGTAATGTTCCTGGATTTTCCATTATCTGAATTAGAAATGGTATAACGCGTTCATCCTTCAGTTTGGTTAGCACATCAATAGCTATTTTTTGAGTTTCCGGATCTGCTTGTAGGTGCTTTACCATAAATCTTTTCGTATATTCACCATCAATGTGTGCCATTAAATTCGCAATCTTCTCACGTGCCCAATTATCAGTATCTTGAAGGAATAATACACTAAGTGCAGACAATGCACGTGCATCGGGAAAATAATTCTCTAACATATAAAAGGCATTTTCTGGCACTTTATGGTCTTCATCTGCAATTCTATTGATCAGGAACGAAATTTTATCATCTCCCATAATGTAAAGATCGTAAATCAATTCGCTGTCAGCGCGAGTGTTAAATTTGTGAAATTTATCAAGTACATCTGGATTTGCTTGTGCGGTACCAAACAAAACAATCAGAATAAAATTCAATATCAATGCTGTACAATACCTCATTAACATACCCTCCGTTGGGTTATTTTACAGTTTGAAGAAAATGTTTGCGGAATCATCGGATTATAGAATTGATTTATTTTTCATGATAAAGTATACTCAATCATATGAACTCAAACACACACCGTGACCGTGGTATCATTGTTGGGATAACTGGTGGCATCGCATGTGGAAAAACGACTGTTTCAGCATTACTTGCTGAAAAAGGGGCAATTCCTATAAATGCTGATGAAATTGGACATCAACTACTCAAGGCAGACAGTCCAGTTATTGACAAACTGACAAACGAATTTGGTGAAGTTATCCTTGAAGAATCCGGTGATGTCAGTAGAAAAAAACTGGGTGCAATTGTATTTGGAGATAAAGCTGCTCGTGAACGATTAAATTCCATACTACACCCATTGATAATAGAACGTTCCCGCACACACGCACGACAACTTGTTATGGAAGATCCATCATGTGTTGTTCTGCTGGATGCACCACTACTCATTGAAGCAGGTGCTTATGATTCTGTTGATCTAATTGTAGTAGTTTTTTCCTCTCCGGATATACAGATAAAACGGATAATAGAGCGAAGTAAAGCACAGAACCATCCCCTCACCGAAACTGATGCACAAGCACGTATAGATTCACAAATGCCTTTATCTGAGAAAATCAAATATGCAGATGTCGTAATTGAAAATGAAGGAACACTTGAAGAACTCGTAAAACAAGTAGATGTATTATGGGAGAAACTTCAGGAAAAACTAAGTGTCGTGCCAAAGTAAATTGATTGCATTTGCCTTGATAACACAGTAAACATTCTTACCTTTGTCTAATTGAAGTTGCTGACGTGCTTCGTGCGTAATTTTCACTGAAAACCTTTGTCCCTCAACGAGGATTGACAGCATTACTTGGTCATCTACCTCATCAACCGTCCCATTCAATATATTACGTGCACTTATCGGTAGATCGGGTTCAAGTGAGATAATAATATCTTCTGCCCGAATCGCAACAGGCACCATTTTACCTATTTCCACATCTATGTATGGAATAACGAGTTGCTGCCCACCAATTTCTAATTCGGTAATACCTTTCATTTTATCTGAAGATGCAACAGGGAGCGAAAAAATGTTCTCTACACCCGTCAAATGTGCAATCGGCAATGCCGAAGGTGAAGCTAATATTTGATACGGTTCTCCACTTGTAGTTACTTTGCCATCATCAAGCAGAAATGCTCGATCTGCCAGTGCCATCGCTTCTGTTATTGCATGTGTTACGTATATAATTGGAATTTCATAAGCGTTCTTTATGTGATGTAAATATGGGATAATACGACTTTTCAACCCTCCGTCAAGTGAGGCAAGTGGTTCGTCCATCAGCAATAACCGTGGTTCCATAGCAAGGGCACGTGCAATTGCAACTCGTTGACGTTGTCCACCTGATAACTGATTCGGATACCTTTCCAAAAGTTCAGTTATTTCAAGTATCTCAACTACTTGTGTAATACTATCTCGGTTTTTTCTATTTGTTCGCGATTGTCCATAACGGATGTTTTTTTCAACGGTTAAATGAGGAAAAAGATTCCCTTCCTGAAATACATATCCGAAACGACGTTTGTCAGGTGGAACATTGATATTTGTTTCAGAATCATAGTATATCTGATTTCCAAACGCGATCCTACCTTCGTCTGGGGAAAGTGTCCCACTGATACAATTCAGTATTGTTGTTTTTCCACTACCAGATGCACCTAAGAATGCAGTTACCTTTTCTTGTATGTTGCAATCCACCTCTAAGGTGAAATTACCAAGACGTTTACGGATACTAATTAAGATACCTGTATTTCCATTCATCACTTTATGAGTTTCCCAATTATAGATTTAATCAGAAGAGCATTTATAGGATTGAGGGAGAGAACTATATCAAATTTCTATTCGAATCCTCCTATATCAAAATCATCTGTCACATCTATATCCTCTACCTCATCTCCTCCTAAATCCGATTCAACCTGATCGTCATTGTCTAACATATCCCCAAGTATCAATCCAGTAAGTAGTACATCTTCAAAATCATCGTCTGCATTCTCGGTTATGGTATCATCACGAGGAATCCGTTTTCTTTTTTTAGTTTGATTGTTTTTTGAACGACGATTTATACTTGTAGCAATCACTACAATAATTATAACACCAATAAACAAAAGCAGTATTTCCATACCAGTTAAACCCTCCATTAAATATGATTGTTGCTAATTGTAATACGCTCAGTAATCCATATTGAAATGAACGCGAGGATAGTTGAAATCAATACCAAACGGAACGCTGTAATGTCTTGTCCAAGATGTACTGCATTAAAAATAGCTAATGCGATTGTCTGTGTTTTTCCTTGGATGTTACCCGCTACCATTATTGTAGCACCGAACTCACCCAGACTCTTGGAAAATCCGAGTATTATACCACCAATTATGCCACGATGTGCAAGCGGAAGTGTGATAGTAAAAAACACCTTAAGCGGTGAAGCACCAAGCGTACGTGCTGCATTTTCAAGTTCTGTAGGTACTGATGATATACCTGTCAGGATACCGCGAACTAACAACGGAAATGAGATAACAGAAATTGCAATTACAACTGCGAAAGGTGTAAAGATTATTTCAATATTAAATATCTCAGATAATAACCTACCAATTGGTCCATTATTACTCAAGAGAATTAGGAGCAAATATCCACTCACCACAGGTGGTAAAACCAATGGTAACATCACGAGTGTATTAAGAATTGACTTCCCACGAAATTCATGTTTTGCCAGAAGCCATCCTACTAAGAGACCTGGCGGAAGCATTATAACGAGGCTAAACAAGGAAACTTTGATGGATAGTAAAAGGGCAGCGACTTCTGCAGAAGTTATCCTCATTGCGAAGTTTCAGGAACAGTTTTGGGTGATAAACTGGTAAATCCGTGTTTTTCAAATATAGTCATAGCACGTGATGTTTTCAAATAATTAACAAACCGGTATGCTATCTGTTTTTGTTTGCTATTTCTCAAAATTACAGCAGGATAGACTATCGGTGTATGTGCTTTAGAAGGAATTTTGTAGACAACTTTTACATTGTCATTTAATGTGGTATCTGTTTCATAAACAATCGCAAGATCTACATTCCCAGCCGCAACATAGGCGAGTGTAGCGCGAACATCTATACCTAAAATTAACTTTGGTTTCAACTTTGTCCATAGGTCATAGTATAATAATGCTTCTTTAGCATAAGTGCCTGCAGGCACTATTTCAGGTTGTCCAATTGCAACGCGTGAGATAGTAGGATTATGAAGTTGATTAATTGTGTCTAATTGAATATCTGATTTTATATCAGAAACTATCACTAAATTGTTAGCAAGAATATTAGATCTACTGTTATCCTCAAGTAAATCAAGCTTGTTTAGATCATCTATCTGTTGCGAACTTGCTGATATAAACAAGTCTGCTGATGCACCCTTTTCTACTTGACGTTGTAAGGTAGTAGATGCACCAAAATTAAAATACACTTTAATCTGTTCATCTTCAGTAAATTGATCACCAATTTCTGTCAGGGCATCAGTTAAACTTATCGCTGCAAATACGTTTATTTCTCTCTGTTTCTGGTTGCGATTAGAACACCCCGACATACTTAAACTAATGAGCAAAACAGCAAGAATAGTCCAAAGTGGTACATGTCTGTGCATATATTTCAGAAATTGAATTGTTTATTTTATATGAGTATATCAGTAACATCACATAATGTCAAGTGGGTGTGGAATGTGGCAGGGTTATTTATGGTAAACATTGAAATTAAAGAGACACATTTCTGTAGGAGCGATCTCCGAATCGCGACAAAACTCACTGATAGTCGGGAATTGGAGTTTCCTACTACAACTCAAAATGTCCTGTTAATTCTAAAGTTCACTATAATATACATATTAAATACCAATATATATCCAATAAAACATTTCACTTTTTAATTTGACATCCACAAAAAGATACTATATAATTAACATTTGTTTAGAATACAACAAATATCAAGAACTCTAATAGAGACAATAAAAGGGAAAAAAGCGGCAAAAAAAAACACGAAAATCGCGTCACTTTCCTTGTCCTGACTGGATTCTAAACGTCAGTGTGACGTGCAGAAAGGTCACAATATGGAATTAAATGAGGGTGGTTCATAATTGTCTTTGAAAAAACGCAACAGAAAGCGATATATTTCATAATCTTCTGACATTCTGTAGGAACGACCCGGTAGAACGTTATTTATGTCCTACCCTCAATTATTTTCTAAATTCACCATATATATAACACTGACATAATGACCATGTATAATTTCAACTTTCCTTGCAATCTCCTATAAATTGTGTTATCCTATCTATAAAGTAATCTACAAACGGGGATAAAGCAATGAAATTGGGTTTATGCACCATCGCTTTTCAAGATAAGCCTTTGGAAGAGGTAATTGATATTGCCGCTGACCACGGTTTTGATGGAATTGAGGTATGGGGAAAACCGCCACACATGCCAGTGGAATATGATGCAACTCATGTAAAAAACATTAGGGATATGGCACAACAGAAAGGTTTAGCGATTTCAGCATTTGGATCCTATGTTGACCCATTAATTCATTTATATCAGAAACATTTTGAGGACGCATTTAATATTGCTAAAGATCTTGGTACAAATCTGATTCGGATTTGGTCTGGAGGAGGTCCGTCAAAGTCCATTAATCCAGCCGATAAACGATTGATCTTATTTCGCATGGTAAGTTTGGCACAGTGGGCGAATTTTCGCAGTCTTATTATGGGTATGGAAATGCACAATAACCAGCTCACTGATTCTGTTGATAGTATCCTTGAGATAATTGAAAGCACAAATATGCCCTCCTTGAAAACATATTATCAACCACTTGCAAGATTTGATGCAGATGAACCACATACAGCCGCAGAACAGCTTGCATCTCATATTGTAAACATCCATGCACAGAACTTTGATGAAAATGGCAAAGCATGTGCTATTGCAGATGGTGTCGTTGACTATAGCAGAATAGTGCAAACTCTCAATGACGCAAATTATGACGGTTTTATCCATGTTGAATTTGTCCATGGGGACAACAAATTAGAAGCATTACAAAGAGATAGAGATTATTTGGCAAGTTTGACAACACCTTTAGTTGAAGATTCACTGAAAAATTTAGAAACTGAGTCTGTATAACCAGAATCAGTTTTTCCTTTATGCGGTTAGAAATTGGTATTATCGCACTTGTTGAGGAAGTATTATTAGCAACAGCAGAAAGAAAAGCAAAATTTGATTGGCTTTGTAACAAACCCTCTCAAGAGCATTTTGGTGAATATTACGAGAAATTAATGCAACTCTATACTGAATTCAATGGAGATTGGAAAGGAACATCTGATAAGACTGAGGGTCATCTAATACCAGATGCATATTTTCCAGAACCATATAATTTTATTTTTGAATTTGATGAACTACAACATTTCACACGATACCGAGAACTCACCTTTAAGTATTATCCGGAGAACATTCCCCTCGCTTTTACACCAGAAAAATATATAAAGTTCTGCAATCAGCACCACACATCAGCACTTGCAAAGGGACCTGATCGCTTCCGGAGAAAAACCGCTGATTTTCCTTATGTGAATGGTCGTGCTGCACAACGTGCATTCTTTGATACATTCAGGGATTGGTTACCACCCTTGCACGGACTTAATCCAACAATGAGAATCACTGAGTTTGAGGTTAAACCTATATTAAACGGTGAATTAACAGGTAGTGCAGCCAAAAACCTAATCAAAAGGATTATAAGTAAACGACTTGATGATGTAGAGACTGAATAGAAAGGTAGGGCACATAAAACTTCATGGGCAATAAAACAGGTTCAAATGTGAACCTATCAGACTATCCACTGCTTCAACTGATTGGACAGACTCCGCTTGCAAAAATTGATCTCTTTACCGATGAATTACCAAATGTTGCCATTTACGCAAAGGTGGAGACTTTTAACCCCGGTGGTTCAATAAAAGATCGACCTGTATTACGGATGCTAACTGAAGCAATTGCTACGGGAGAACTGACACGCGAAAAAGTAATCTTAGACTCCAGTTCTGGAAATGCTGGAATCGCTTATGCCATGATCGGATCCACGCTCGGATATAAAGTTGAACTCGTAATTCCAGAAAACGCCACTGAAGAACGCAAAAAACGTATCAATTCACACGGGGCACAGATTATCTATACCGATGCAATTCTCGGATACGATGAAGCATTACGAGAGGTAGATCGAAGATATGAAGCAAATCCCGATAGTTATTTCTTCAAGTCCCAATATGAAAATGAAAATAATTGGCGTGCTCATTATGATACAACAGGTGTGGAAATCTGGCAACAATCAGAAGGTAAACTAACCCATTTTATTGCGGGTGTGGGAACTGGTGGAACTATAACTGGTGTAGGACGAAGACTAAAAGACTATAATCCTGACATACAAGTATATTCTATTGCTCCTGAAAGGTTTCCCGGAATTGAGGGTTTAAAACCTCTTGGAGATCCAGAGGACATTGTTCCTGAAATACTTGATGAAACTGTCATTGATAACTATATTCCAACTTCAATAGAGAATGCACACGACATGTGTAGTCGTCTTGCGCGACGCGGTTGGTTTGTTGGAACATCATCCGGCGGATACCTTTACGGGGCATACAAACTGGCACAAGAGATCCAGGAAGGTGTTATTGTTACAGTGTTTAATGACATTGGAGAAAGGTATTTTAGTATGACCTTATGGGATTGACGATCTGAGGAACACATCATTATTAAAGGAGATTTATGGAAACGACAGTTGTACCTTTTCAAGGTTTACGTTACAATGTTGAGAAGGTTGGTAATATATCCGATGTTATAGCTCCTCCTTACGATGTGATAAAACCGGAAGAGCGGGTCGACTTGGAAACGCGTCATTCTGCAAATATCATTCGTTTGATATTGAGTCAACCACAGGACAATGACACTGCAAACGATAATCAATACACACGCGCTGCTGCATTACTGAACCAATGGATCAACAATAAAACACTCCTACAAGACACAACCCCTCGTTATTATATCTATGATCAATCCTTTCAAGCTCCTGATGGAAAACACTACACCCGACGTGCGTTGATTGCCCTTGTCAAACTTGAACCATTTGAAAATAAGGTTATCCTCCCTCACGAAAAAACCCATGCTGGCCCGAAAATTGACAGACTCAATCTCATGCGGACATGTCATACAAACCTAAGTCCTATCTTCCTCCTATATGCTGATTCCGATGGTGAAATAGAACAAGTTATGCATGGTTTCACCGATGATAACCCGCCTCTGATAGATTGTCCAGAATCCTTTGGTAGTACACATCAATTATGGTGTTTAGACAATCCTGAATCCAATCGTGAAATTCAAAAACTCTTTTCATCAAAACCCCTTCTGATTGCTGATGGACATCATAGATACGAAACCGCTCTTGCATTTCGAGATGAGATGAAGCAGAAAAAGACAAACAGTAAACCTATAGGATATGATTATATGATGGTAAACCTTGTGCGAATGGAATCACCCGGATTAGCGGTTTTAGCAATCCACCGATTACTCCGCAATCTTACCACAGAACAGATTAATCATGCTATTACAGGATTACCTGAAGTGTTTGAGATACACGAAATTGATTCTCAGTCAATCCTTATGGAAAAGTTAGAAGGGTTTAAAGGAAAATCCTCAGTAGTTGGGATGTATACGCCAGACAATCATTTTCGTTTGTTGGTTCCTCGTTCACCATCTGCAGGACAATTAGATGTTACGCTTGTTCAAGACACCATCATCAAGAAACTCTTTAATGTTGATACATTAGCAAACCATATCAGTTATACAGCTTATGCAGATGATGCCATAGGACATGTGAAAGAACGGACAGACCGTGTTGCGATATTGATGAATCCTACACCTGTAGAACAGGTATTAGATGTTGCTATGGCAGGAAAGACGATGCCACAGAAATCTACCTACTTCTATCCCAAGATGGCAACAGGATTTGTATTGAACCCATTAAAATAACAGTGATTAAAGATGCACAGTGAACAATGTTTAGACACTTTAGATTTTTCGCATAAGTTATACGATGACACACCACGTGAGTTGGAATTCCAATCAACATCGGTCGCTGAAGCGGAAAAGTGGCAGCGGGAATTACGGGGAAAACTTACTGAATTGGTAGGAGGTTTTCCAAAAACGAAATGCGAATTAAAATCTGAAACTTTAGAAACACGAGAGTTTGATGGATATATACGTGAAACAGTTTTGTTTCAAAGTCGTCTAAATATGACGACCTACGGATATTTCCTTACACCAACACATATTGACATACCCACTCCAAACGCGACAATTCTCTGTTTAGCAGGACACGGTCGAGGTGTAGATGATATCGTTGGAATCGAAGAAGACGGTTCTATGCGAAAAGAATATGGAGGGTATCAAAACGATTTTGCACTACAATGTGTTGCACACGGTTATAGTGTGCTTGCTATAGAACAATTTGGATTTGGACATCGGCGCGATGCAGTTGCACATCAAAAAGGTGGTGGAAGTTCATCGTGTCAACCAAGTGCTGGAGCAGCACTGTTGCTTGGACAAACAATGGTCGGATGGCGTGTTTATGATGCAATGCGTGCTTATGATTATTTGGCTACCCGACCTGAAGTTGATATGGATAGACTCGGTATAATGGGAATCTCAGGAGGCGGTACAACATCATTTTTCACTGCAGCACTTGATCAACGTGTTAAAGCAGCTGTTGTAAGCGGGTATTTCAATACATTCAAAGACAGCATCTTGAGTATTAGTCATTGTATAGACAATTATATACCAAATGTGTTACAATATGCCGAGATGTACGATATTGCTGGATTAATCGCGCCACGTGCGCTTTTTGTTGAGTCTGGTACTGAGGATACTATTTTTCCAATTAAAGCAACACAATATGCAGTGAATCGTGCGAAATCAATTTTCAAACTCTTTAGCGTAGAAGATAAATTAGGACTTGAGGTGTTTGAGGCTGGGCACAGTTTTTTCGGTGTCGGATCATTTGAATTCCTTAAAAAAGTATTGTAAAAGGAGTGTTAGGTGGCAATAGAACTGTTTTCAATTGGTACAGAGTTAGTGCTGGGACAAATTCAGGACACCAATGCTCACTGGATTGCACAACAAACCCTTCAACTTGGTGGTGAATTACGTCGGGTAACCATGCTCCGCGATGATTTTGATGAGATGACAGAAGCACTTGACTCAGCAATTCAACGCGAAACCGCACTTATCTTGACGACAGGCGGACTTGGACCGACACCTGATGATATGACTGTTGCTGTTGTCGCATCACTCATCGGAACAAAACCTATCGTGTGCGATGAAACCATCGCTGAATACCGTAAACGCCGTGAGATGTCAGAAAATGACCCACTTAATGAAGCACTTACTAAGATGGCTACAGTGCCAGAAACAGCACAAGTCTTTCAAAACCCCGCAGGATGGGCACCTTGTATTAGTGTCAGTCACAAAGAGTCTACTATCATGATGATGCCTGGTCCTCCGCGCGAGATGAAATCGATTTTTGAAACACATATCCAACCCTTGATAGTAAAACGATATCGTGCTGAGATTTCTACAGCACGTGTTCATGTATCTATGTTTGAAGCTGAAGTTTCACCACTGATGCAAAAAGTTATGGAACGTCATCCAGATGTTTATTTAAAGGCTTATGTATCTTTGCGTGAAGCTGGTGAAAATACTATGCCTGTTGACCTCGTTTCAACAAGCAATGATAAAGATGAGTCTGAAACCCAACTCCAATTGGCAATAGATTATTTTAAGAAACTTGTTACTGATGCAGGCAAAACTTTCAGTTCTAAAGAGCAATCATAGTCTGTATAATCATTAATCTATTCTAAATTTTTTCAATTATACCTTTACATTACAAAGGAGACTATATTTTGAAGCGAAAACCATCGGGAAATAAGAGGAATACTCAAACGAGGTATTCGAACCAAAGAACGAATAAAAAGAAGCAAAAAAAGAAAAAACGACAAGACGATCCTGCTGATTTAAATATTGAAAAAGAGGAAGTAGAACGCTCCCCTTCTCAAAAAGATAAAATTGAGGTAGAAGGTGTTGTCGTTGAACCATTACCCAATGCTATGTTTCGGGTTGAATTAGAAAATAAGCATAGAATTCTGGCACATATATCAGGTAGAATGCGGAAATTCTTCATCAAAATTGAACCTGGGGATAAAGTTACCGTTGAACTATCTCCGTATGATTTGACAAGAGGACGTATCACCTATCGTAAAACCAGATAATATATAAATGATTACACCTCTACTCTTTGTAGGAATAAATTATGAATCCTGCAACCTTAGTTTATATCAATAGTAATAAAGAAAAAGAGATAAACAGATTACTTCAGGCTATTGAAGAAAAGAAAGGGCTTGTTGAAGAACTTACTGTGTCTAAAGAGAATCTGAAAGCAGAGGTTGATTTATTCCAACATAGGTATAATGCACATGTAGGACGTTATTATCTTGAACTTGAACAAGTTGAACTTGAGACAAAAGAGTATCGTCTACGTCTTCAATTACGACACGAAGATGTAAATGATAAAGATATAGAGGAACGGGTTGAATCTTGTTTCAGGGAGAATCGATCACGCATCAACACTGAGGAAGTTAATAAAGAAGTTGAACAAGAAACCGATAAAATTGAACTTCCAAAAAAAGAAGCAAAATACTTGCAAACACTTTATAGAAAACTTGCTAAACGTTTCCACCCCGATAAAGCCGAACAAACTAAAGAACGGAAACGACGTGAGCAGATAATGCCACTAATTAATAGAGCATATAATGAGCAAGATGTTAAAATATTAGAACGTTTAAGCTTTGGTGATACTGATGAATATCTGGAGTCTGAAGGAACAATCGCTGACAAAACGGCAAGCCTACAAAAGGAGTTACGCCATCTTAACCGAGCGACAAGTGAAATACGCTCTGAGATAAATCGGTTGAAAGTAGGTCGCACCTACCAATTAAAACTGCAGGTTGAAAATGCTGAGAAAAGTGGAAAAGACCTTCTATCAACACTTGCTGCTGACTTGAAACGTAAAATCCAATCAAGTCGAGGACAATTGACCCGATTAATAAAAATGTGGAGTGGTTCAAAAAACAAGTAAATATAATTGAACCGTCTACAAGAATTGATATTCAGTATTTATGGAGATATTTTCGATGGATTTAACTAACAAGGTTGCTATTATCACCGGTGCTGGTCGTGGAATAGGTAGAGCAATCGCAATAGCTTACGCCGCTGATGGGGCAAATGTTGTAATCGCATCACGAAGTGAGGATCAGCTAAATGGGGTTGCAGATGAAATAAGAGGAAATGGTGGTAATGTTCTCGCAGTGCCAACTGACTTAAGGAACCGGTCAGAAGTGGAAAATCTTGTCCATAAAACAACGGAAAGTTATGGGCAGATAGACATCCTTGTCAATAATGCTGGTATCAATCCGAGAGGACTGTTTTTAAACACAACCGATGAAGAGTGGGACGAGGTATGGAAGATCAATGTTATGGCTGTCGTCCACTGTTGCCGTGCTGTGCTGCCAATTATGCAAGAGCAGGGAAGAGGAAATATCATTAATATCGGTTCGGGAATGGGACAGGTTGGACATGCTAACCTTAGTATTTATTGTGCATCTAAAGCTGCTCTACACGGATTGACACAAGCAATTGCTGAGGAAGTTTGGGAGGACGGAATTATAGCAAATGTCCTAATTCCTGGTCCTGTAAAAACGGAACTCTCAAGACCAGTTTGGGAGGGTGATAAAATTTTCCGTGCTCAAAGTGATCCATGGAAAGACCCAGAAAAGGTTGTCGACTCAGCACTATTCCTTGCAAAACAACCGACTGACAGCGGTATGACAGGTCAGATTCTGAGTATCATGCGTAGAAATAGTCCTTAAAACAAGTTCATCCCAGCACAACTGAATAGTGTTTCCACTATAATGGAAACTCAATCCTTTTACCTTCTTGTGCTGAGCGATATGCACCCAATACCATCTCAACAGCAATCCTTCCATCTTCAACAGACACATCAGGTTCTGTATCGTTAATTAGACAATCAATGAACGGACGGGGAACACCTGCTATTCGTTCACCATGGTTGTTTGGAATTGGAATACCAAGATCTTTCCATGAAGGTTCGTCTCGTGTATAGAGTTTTAATGCGACAGCATCTTCAGGTCGTGGCATGTTACAAGACGGTCCATCCCCATAGTTCTGTATAACAACACCTTGATCCCCATAGATTTCAGTCGTATTTTCACCAGCAAGCGTTACTGATGTGTTTATCAATATAGCCATCTCACCACTCGGAAAGCGATATATAGCAATCCCAGAGTCATCAGGTGCGACATCTGTCAACACATTATCTATTTCTGCCATCACACTACTCGGTTTTCCAAGCATCCAATAGATGAAATCAGTAGCATGTGACGCATCATCCATGAACATCCCCATATTCTTTTCTGGATCAATGTGCCATCGACTCGGTCCCGTTACAAAAGCTTCATTAAATAGAACATTGATACAGTGCCGTCTGCGAAGTAAACCAATTTTTCCCAGTACTCCATTCTCAATAAGTTCTTTCATGGCAATGTTAGCAGGATCACGACGCATCTGGTGCGCCATCATAAACTTAACACCAGATTCCTGCACTACATCTGCGATTATGTCACAATCTTCTAAGGTAAGTGCCATCGGTTTTTGGCAAAGAATATGTTTACCAGTAGATGCTGCCGCCACAACCATCTCCGCGTGTCGATTTGTTTCGCATGTTACAATTACGGCATCAATTTCAGAATGATTGACTACATCTTCAATATGTGGCGAGAAGTTTATCCCGTATTGTTCTGCAGCATTTTCACCGCGTTCAATGTTATCGTCCCAACAAGCAATGAGTTTGACATCCTCAAACCCTTGCATCATATTGCAGTATGCATTTGCATGTCCATGTGCGAAACTTATTATGCCAATACCAATCTTTGTTTTCATATATTTTCAATCCAATCTGTGAGTTGCTGTTGTGAATCCGTTTCAGGATTAAACACTAATAAGCCTTCAGCGTCTGCTGCTCTTAGTAGCCTTCTATCGGAGGCAACTAACACTAATCTTTCTCCAATTTTATGAAGTTCTGTGTTTATGTCTAATGCGGACTGCAGGACCAATGCATCAACACTATTGAGTGAATGTGCATCGATCATAGTTATTGAGTTATAAATTAGTGTGTCTGGTACAGACATTGTTTTGAAATCTGAGTTGACACTCATCACTTCAAGATTTAAGTAACCTGTGGATTGAGCAAACTGATCATTGGTGATACGGTTATCGTTCCTTTTACGAACACATATCCAAAGCACTTCCAATGCCCCAAGTAACAAACATCGCATGCGTGATAATGGAACATTACCAAAAAGGAAATGTATTGTATTGCTCCCAACTTCAGGTGTATACCGTTTAACTAACGCACTTGCATCAAAGTAAAATAGATACACTTTTATTTTTTTCTTTCCTTAATTATTGCTTGACTAAATTCGTTATCCTCAGCTCGAATTCCGTTTTGCAACATACTTTCATGGAGTTCTTCAATAGGTCTGAGTTTAAAGTTTGGAGAAATTCCCATTTTTTTGTACATATCTTGAAATGCTTTTTGTGTTATTTCAGTATCAATCTTTTCAATGCAGGGGTTTTTCAGATTATCATCTGCAGAAGGATTATCTTGCTTTGAGTCATTTGTAACCAACACATTAGTTAGTACAGTTAACTGTTCCTTCAACTCAGTAATTCCATTTTCGAGTTGATCTAATCTATCTAAAACAGTATCAAGAGTTTCCTTTTCCATTATAAATTCCTCCTTATATATTTAATGCTTTTCCAATTCAATCCGCACCTCAGAATTTACTCCTTTCTCACTAACAAATACATCAGCAGTAATTGGACCAAGAGACTCTAACGGAAACAGATTATCTTTGATATGTTGCATTAAACTTGCATCCAAATTAAATCCCGATAATGAAGCAAGTAAAGTTCCCACCGGTATCAGTCGTTCAATTTCTGGTACTAACAGATCCGGTTGGATATAGGTCTGCAAACTATTGGTAGCAAAATGTACCCCTTCTAATGCTGTGGAATCACCAGAATAAGCATCAAGCACATTGATTAAACCACCAAGCGTTGTGCTAAAGAAAAAATTGTTATCCACGACAGCATACGCACCAGTGAGTGCAAGCAGAAAATTAAGTCGTAACTGAATAGGTTGCACCATAATTTCTTTATAGTTTTGTGGTTCAAGGAATTCAATCGGTTTACCTGCAATAGATATTTTCTCATTTCTCAATTGTTCTATATCTGACTCAAATGCTGATACATCTCGTATTTGTGAATGCAATATAACGGACGGAAACTTTGATACTTCTCCTTCACCTTGGGTTACCAATGCAATAGTCATTTCTGAGCCCAAATGATGTGATAAATCTATTTTTTCTGTAGTAACCTCAACCGATAAGTTACTCCTTAATATCTCCCACACTTTTGTAACATTTTGATTTGGATTAAAAAAAACAAATGCTGTATCTTCTGGGAGGAATTTGAGTGTATGCTGTTTCTCTGATTCAACAATATTTTGATTATCCGGAAATCCTAAATGTAGTTGAGATAATATCACACCGTCTTCATAGCGATTTCCAATTGTCCAGTATTTAGTTTGTTCAACTGATGTCGTATTCTGTTCAACAATAAGGCTGATATTATTAGCAAGACTTTTCACCACTTTATTTAAACGGGGAACATCAACATAACCTGTATTTGTATCGCGGTCGTAACTTTCCTGAATATTCTTCTTTATTGGATGTTGTGCAAGGAAACCGTTTTGATTACCTGAATAAATATCTATTACCTCTGCTAAAAGCAGTGGATTGAGAGTCAACACTCCGATCTTTCCTATGAATGTATAACTAAAATCAAGTGGATATCCTGTAATAGTGTTGATGGTAAGTTCTTTGTATTCAGTTTGTATTCGTTTGTATTTCGGATTTATCGCATCGGTTGCAGTAATTGCCTCAATAGCAAGTTTTTCTGGTCCTCCTATTTCCGTAATTAGTAAAAACGACATTTCACCTTCACGCTGGTAAAGTGCTATTATCGCTTCTTTACCAAAATGCCCTTTGACTGCACCCATGTCAAGTCTACCACCCATTTCATATTCCCACATTATCTTATGAATTACCAGTTGTTGCCACCATTGTTGGTTCTTTATGAAGGTAAGGATAGGCATCTGTGCCACTTGTTTCCCAAACTCACTACGGTTAAATGTCTTAACCATTCCATCCAATTCTTTGAGAGTTAAGTAACAGATTGGAGTTTCTGGTAGTAGTGTGATAAGACTCTGCTCAGGTTTCCAAAGTGCGGTTTGTTGATAAATTATAGATGACAAAACTATGACTCCTATGAATGCAATTAGTATGATGAGGATGAGTTTTTTTCTTGAAATTGACATATTGGTTTGAATCCTTCACTCATACTTCAGGGTCTTAGTATTCTTGATTATATCACATATGATGATTGCTGAACAATCCAAAAACAATCAACAATAAAACAATTGTATAATCCAATCTAATGTTATAAAATCTATTAAGTAAAATGAAACAAAATGAACCTATTTCTACATCAACTCTCAAAATCCGTCCGATTACAATCCTCCTTATCTGTGTGTTAGTTCCGCTAAATTGTTGGTGGGTATCAGCATCAATATTGCGCGGTGGTGGCAGTCCAACACAAGTTTCACTATTTTATAATGCAATCACAACTATATTAATACTATTAGGATTAGGACTCCTTTTACGTCGTTTGAATAGAGTTCTTGCATTGAATCGTGCTGAACTACTGGTAATTTACACTTGTATCTCTATAGGTGCTGGTTTGGCTGGTGTGGATAGATTTCTTGTCTTGATGCCACTCATAGGTCATGCCCACTGGTTTGCTACACCAGAAAATGACTGGATAAATCTGTTTCACTTACACATTCCGGATTGGTTAGTAATAAGTAATAAACGAGTCCTTGAAGGTTACTATTACGGCTTTTCAAGTATATATGAATCACATAATTTTATTGCTTGGATACCCAAGATATTTTGGTGGACACTCTTTATTGTTGTCGTGCACCTTGTCATGTTATGTTTGTGCCTTATATTTCGCAAGCAGTGGGTTGAATCCGAACGACTGAGTTATCCGATAATCCAGCTGCCGTATGAAATGACAA
The DNA here is from genome assembly GCA_026710795.1 of Candidatus Poribacteria bacterium. Lineage (GTDB taxonomy): Bacteria > Poribacteria > WGA-4E > WGA-4E > WGA-3G > MSPOR6. Next base: position 25,669 of record JAPOQK010000071.1, on the reverse strand, counting down.
CTCCTAATGGTAGGTTCTTTAAATCTCATTGGCTGTGGATGGGATTGGCAATTGGCATGTCAATTGATATTATAAACGGATTAAACTATTTGTATCCAGCTGTACCAAGTCTTGGAGGAAAACTATTTGACCTACGTAGGATATTTACTGAACGTCCGTGGAACGGTATTGGATGGAGTCCTATTGGTGTTTTTCCATTCGGTGTAGGTTTATCATTTTTTTTCCCACTTGATCTCTCCTTCTCATGTTGGGCATTCTGGTTAATTTGGCGTGCAGAACGGTTGTTAGGTACCATAGCTGGATGGCGTGGACTACCTCGATTTCCCTATGAAGCAGAACAATCACATGGTGCTTATCTTGGACTATGTGTTCTTGCTATCTGGATGAGTCGTCGGTATCTAAAGCAGATATTTAAAGGTGTTTTTTCAAAACATAATATGCTTCCTGACAATGATTCACGAAGGCAAGATGATCCTGTATCATATCCACTTGTCCTCATAGCACTGCTTTGTAGTATTGTATTTATTGTAGGATTTTGTCTTAAAATGGGGATGAGTCTATGGATTATCATTGTTTATTTTGCGATCTGGTTTGCTATTGCAATAGCAATTACAAGACTTCGTGCTGAACTTGGATCACCTGTTCATGACCTTCACTTTATCGGACCAGATGAGATGTTGCCAAGATTGGTTGGAATTCGTAGGTTAGGTGCTGTAAACCTAACTGGCTTCGCCTATCTCTATTTTCTCAACCGAGCACACCGTTCACATGCTATGCCGCATCAACTTGAAGGCTTCAAATTAGCAGAAGGTGCAAACATTCCTATACGTAGGTTCGCATTGCTGATGATGTTAGCAACGGTCCTTGGTGCTTTAGGTTCGTTTTGGGCATTTCTTTCAATGTATTACTCAGAAGGAGGTGGTCCAGGTTTTGGTCGAGAATCATTTGGTAGACTTGAATCGTGGTTAACCTATGCTGCTCCACCAGACGCACCTGCTATAGGTTTTGCCTCCTTTGGATTTGTCGTAACACTCCTTCTTGCAGCGATGCGGATGCGATTTATTTGGTGGAATCTGCATCCGGTTGGCTATGCTATATCAGGTAGTTGGGCAATTAATCCGATGATTGGGTCTATATTCGTTGGGTGGTTGCTAAAATGGATTGTGCTCAAATATGGTGGTATCCGATTACATCGAAAAGCAATTCCATTCTTCCTTGGTATTGTACTTGGTGAATTTGTTATCGGTGCTTTCTGGAGTCTTCTGGCAGTTTTTCTTGATCAACCGATGTATCGTTTTCTGTTTTAGTTTATCCATAAAAAAATTGCTATTTTTTCTATTTATGGTATAATATTGTAAACAAAAGGCACGGTAGCAATAATTGAAACTACAAAAGAAAGCGGAAATCATTTCAGAAACACTTGAAGAATTGCTCGGAATTCCAACTTGGGATGGCACAGAAGATGTGCTTGAATGTCTCATTTTAACTATATTATCACAAAATACTACTGATGTCAGCCGTGATAAAGGATACGCGCAGCTTCGAAACAAATTTTCAACATGGGAAGATGTATTAATTGCTGATGCGGATGCTGTTGAAGAAACTATTAAGATTGTTGGTTTAGGCAAACAAAAAACAGAGACCATTAAAAACTTTCTCTCTTGGCTCAAAGCAGAATACGGTGAATTGTCATTAGAATTTATACATGATATGAAAACTGAGGATGCCTTAGAATTCCTATGTCAGCATAAAGGTATTGGGATTAAAACTGCCTCAGTTACACTTTCCTTCGCATGCGGTAGAGATGTATTCCCCGTAGACACACATATCCTACGTATATCTAAACGTCTTGGTCTTATTTCAGATAATTGCAGTGCTGAGAAAGCACACCATGAATTGCCACCACTTATTCCAAAAGGTAAAACATACCCATTCCACATGAATCTGATATATTTTGGTAGACAGATATGTAATGCCAGAAAACCTTTATGTGAACAATGTCCATTGACCAGACAATGCCTCTACTATAAAGAAAATATGCAAACATAGGATGTCAGATACTGGGAGAAATAAAATGTTTAATTGGAGAGAATTATCATGGAAACACATATTTGTTGTATTACTAATATTATATCTCCTACCGATATGGATTTTCGCATATTTCCCTTCACAAGATGGTCCGAGCCATGTTTACAATGCACTTGTTTTAAAAGAGTATAGTGAACATGCAAACTATAAAATTCGTGATGCTTGGAAACTAAATATCACAATCTTTCCAAACTGGTTATCTCACATCGTACTTGCTGCACTTCTCTATGTTTTCCCTCCTGTCATATCTGAAAAGGTCTTTCTGACAATCGCAATTGGTATGATACCGATTGCCTTCTTTTATTTTATTGATGCAGTCCACAAAAATAAAAAAGACAAGTTTATCTATGCATGGCTCGGTTTTCCATTTGCTTACAACTATCTACTCTACATGGGTTTTTACAATTTTACACTCAGTATCTCTTTTTTCTTTTTTAGTTTTGGTTACTGGTGGAAGCATAAAGACAACATGCAGGTTAAGCAAATCTGTGTGCTGTACGTGCTGTTACTGCTCACCTATCTGTCACACATTGTATCTTACGGTCTTGTCGTATTAGGCATTTCTGTCGCAGCGGGAAGTATTTGGGGGTGTGAATCATTAGTAGAAGTCTGGAAAACTCAAAGACATAGTGTTGTGGCAATGCTAAAGCAGTTTTTCATAAGACTAAAGCCTTTTTTACGCTTCCTATTCTACATGGTGCCGATCTATTTTGTGCTAATGGAATACTACCTACAAAGCGTTAAAAGGCATCCAACAGGCAGCCATAGGGGTATGGACTACATTTGGGACTACTTTCTTGACATTGGATGTCTTGTCTACTTCACACATTGGCATAAACATCCAAACCACTTCTTACTCGTTGTATTGGGAATTGCAGTACTCATCGCAGTTGGTTACCGAATATATCGAAAGGAGTGGATTCAACGTACCGATGTGTTTTTGCTGATTGCCATTCTATTTACTTATATGTTCATCAAGGCACCATGGAGTTACGGACCAGGCGGTTGGATAAACGACAGAATATATATTTACATTTTGCTGATGTTAGCACCATGGCTGATAATTGATATGCACAAAATTGTTCGGTACGGTATCACGACATGCATAATTCTATTCGCGCTAATCCATTTCGGTAGGACAGCTTACGAACACGGAAGTATCTCACCGGAGATGGCAGAACTGGTATCAGGGACAGACTTAATTGAACCACATACTACGTTTTCTATTCGTACTGCAGATGGACACAAATCTGAAGCACTCGGACGAGTTGATCCTGTTGCTCCATTTATACATACACAAGCTTTCTATGGGGTATATGCGGATGATGTTGTGCACATGGCAAATTATGAGGCTAACTATTACTACTTTCCTGTTAACCGAAACAACAAAGATAGTGTGGGATTAGATTATATTCGTGCTGATTATGTGATTGCATGGATGTATCCTGAAACAGAACCATTTGCAGATCTTAAACCAAATTACGATATTATCCATGAAACAGAACACCTAAAACTATTTAAAAGAAAAACACAACCACCAGCACTTGATCTTTGGGATGAGACAGAGGATGGGAACCTAATTATCCGATTTGACATGCAACCAGACAATGCTGAAGCAGAAAAGAACTATCACATAGTTGGTCCAAAAACAATGTTTGTTAGTGGGAAATACGGTTGGGATACTGAATGGAATCCGAAAGATCCGCTAAATAAATCGAACTGGCGAATCTCACCGCGAGCTGCATATCTCGGTCCTCCTGAGGAGACAACCCCACTGACAAGGGATGCAGTCCACGGAAGAGAGGATGCTGCGTTTCGTATTGACTTGCCAAATGGAACATACCGTATTACTAACATATTTCAGACAGCAGAAGATGCAACACATGAAGTCAATATGCTTGCAAATGGAAAGAAAATTATTAAGAAACTTTTTGTGCCACCACACAACAAAATGGTAGAAAAGGAAGCCATCGTTGAGGTAGAAAACAACCATCTCGTACTCGTGATTTACACCTCAAAAAAACGGATAGAAACAGATAAAAGACATATACACTGGATATGGAACGGATGTACTGTTGAACAAATTTCTACAAAGGAAGAGACATCTATTGAACAATAGTTTAGTGTTATATTTTTATTATTAGCGTATATAAGGAGATCTAAATGATAAAACCACATGGAGCCGAGACTTTAACACCGCTTTATGTATCGGATGATGCAGAACGCGCAGGACTGATAAAAGAAGCGGAACAACTTCCTTCAATTACAGTCTCATCAGGTGCAGCTGCATCAGCCGTAATGCTTGCATCGGGTTATTTTACGCCGTTGACAGGATACATGAATATATCTGAAGCAATCAGTGTTGCTAATGATATGAAACTTCTCAACGGATTATTTTGGCCCGTTCCTATAATGAATATCGTTTCTGAGGATCAATTGACTAATGAAGTTAGAAGTGCTGACCGAATCGCATTACTTGATCCAAACGTAGAAGGTAATCCAGTAATTGCAGTAATGGATCTATCGGCAATTGAAACGATCTCGTCTGCACAAATAAACCATATTATTGAAAAGACATTTGGAACAACTGATTCTGAACATCCCGGTGTCCCTGCTTTCTCTGATGTTGGTGACAATGTGCTCTCCGGACCTATCCAAGTATTGAACTATTCCTATTTCCCTGAAGATTTCCCAGATACATTCCGAACCGCAGTTGAAATTCGTGCAGATATCGCAGAACGTGGTTGGGAGAAGGTGGTTGCATTCCAGACACGAAACCCAATGCACCGCGCACATGAAGAACTATGTAAGATTGCCCAAAAAGAGGTGAATGCTGACGGTGTACTTATCCACATGCTTCTCGGTAAATTAAAACCGGGTGATATTCCTGCTGCTGTCCGGGACGCTGCAATCCGTGCTATGGTACAACACTATTTTCCAGAGAATACCGTCTCAATTACCGGCTACGGGTTTGATATGCTATACGCAGGTCCACGGGAAGCACTACTACATGCTGTATTCCGTCAAAACTGTGGTGCATCACATTTCATCGTCGGACGTGACCATGCTGGTGCAGGAGATTATTACGGTCCCTTTGATGCACAAGAGATTTTTGATGAAATCTCAGAGGATGCATTAGAGATAGAGATATTTAAAGGTAATTGGACAATGTGGTGTAAAAAATGCAACGAAATCGTTATGATGGGTGACTGCCCTCACGGACAAGATGATTATTTCACTATCTCAGGTACAAAACAACGTGAAATCCTTGCTGCAGGAGAACCACTCCCACCCGAAATCGCACGACCTGAAGTCGCAGAGATTCTGATGGAATATTACCAAAGTGTGGCATGATAATTCTCTTACCTTAACAGGATGGGTCTCTGTAACCTGTATACACATACCCTTGAAAGACTCTAACGAATTCACTTGTAATAGTTGATCACTGTGGAAGCAATTCTGTATACAAAAAACATCCCTCGTTATATCGCAATACGCTACCTCGGCAAAAGATGGCGTAGCCTATACACGTCTCCTCTTTCATGTATTAATTTCGTTGATATTCCTGAACCACAGTTACCTACACAACAATGGGTCAAAATCAAAACAAGACTCAGTGGTATCTGTGGTTCGGACTTAGCAACGATCACATCAAAGGGAAGCCTTTATTTTTCTCCAATCACATCAACACCTTTTGTCTTGGGTCATGAAATCGTTGGTGAAATTGCCGAGATTGGTGATCAGGTACAGGGTTGGTCAATCGGAGAACGTGTGGTGATTGAACCCGCATTATCATGTAGTGTACGTGAGATTGAACCACCCTGCCATCAATGTAAAAACCTTCGTTTTGCCAATTGTGAAAATATAACAAAAGGTAACATATCTGCTGGAGTGCAAACAGGATTTTGTCGTGATACTGGTGGTGGATGGAGTCAGTATGTACTCGCTCACTATTCACAGTTGCATCAGATCCCAGAGGATATGTCCGATGAAGTTGCCGTCCTACTTGAACCCTTCTCTTGTGCATTACATGGCGTTCTAAATACTAAATATAAGGATGCTGAAAATATCTGTGTGATTGGAGGAGGGACGATTGGATTACTCACCGTGGCTGCACTTCGGATGATCGGATATCAAAACCGGATCATCATTTTTGCCAAATACCCTCACCAACAGCAATTTGCGCGTGATCTCGGTGCTGATGTAGTGATTCCTACCAATAGAGGTAGGTACGATATTTTCATAGAATTAACTGATGCTGAATCTTTTCAACCAGAAACCGGACAACAGATCTTAATTGGTGGAGCAGATTTAACCTTTGATTGTATTGGTTCAAGTGTTACAATAGACGATGCCCTTCGGTTCACACGAGCAAACGGAGAAGTGATTCTACTTGGCATGCCAGGTATACCCAAAAACGTTGATTGGACATCTATTTGGTATAAACAGTTAAATGTTAGTGGTGCTTATGCTTATGGTATTGAGTCCTATAATGATGAACAAGTACACACATTTCAACTGGGAACACATCTTCTATATGAACACGGCAAGAATTTACTTCCGCTTGTCAGTACACCCTTCCAATTGAAAGACTACAAAAGCGCGATTCAGACTGCATTAAACACTGGTAAAACTGGCACTGTCAAAACTGTATTCGATTTGCGAACAAATTAGTATTAGTATAAGATTATGCAGAGTATACCGTTGTATCAACAATCTATAGTAAACTTTTGAATTAATGGGACATTTTGATATGTAGGAGGGAACTCCGATTCACGACTATCAGTGAGTTTTGTCGCGATTTGGATATCGCTCCTACACGGACTTTATATTATTATTTTCAATGAATGTTCACTATAGTTTGTGCCGTTCAGCCCCAGCGGGCGAAAGGTGTATAGTAAACGTTGTACATACAAAAGTAAGCCCAGCGGGGCGACAGGTGTATAGTACCCAATGCATAGAATGAGCAAGCCCCAGCGGGGCGACAGGTGTCCAACGTACTTGTCAGAATCCCAGAATGCACAGAACCCACAGAACCCACAGAAAATCCCTCTACCTTCAGCGTCTTCTGCGTCCTCTGCGCCTTCAGCGATTCAGACAAAAACATACAACCCACCAAAAACCTCTTCTCTTATCCTGCTAATCCTGAAATCCTGGTTCAGACAAAAATCCGCGCCCTCCGCGTAAATCCTGGTTCATACAACTAAAAACTGAAAAATAAACCAATAATCTGAAACATACATGAAACATATTGTTCCGACCCCCACCTTCCCCTTCCAACCCACCCAACCACGTGTTATAATACTACCACTATGATAAAACAAACCAACAAACCCAACATCACCGTATTCGTAGGTCGGAGCGAGCAAAGCGACCTCCGACATCTTACATTCTGTAGAATCGACTTCCGACAAAAAGCCAAAAAAGTTACCAAAATTATTTTTTTTCAACCACAAAAAACCGATGAAAACAACCCGCAAACCCAGACGGAAACTAACATTAGACCAATTCTATTAAAAGTTACCGTTATGTCAAAAAAAGTTACCATACGGTAACCTTTTAAGGAGGAATATTCCGATGAAATTCAATGACATACACAAACAATTCGCCGTCAAATCCTACGCAAAAATGATGACACGATCAGAAACCTAAAGTAGGTCAAGATAAGAAAAAGAACAAAAAGGAGCCTCAAAAAAAAAGCAATATTCGCGTCACATTCCTTATCCTGACTGAATTCTTTAAGTCACAGGTGACGTGCAAAACGTCACAATTTTTAGCACATACAGATAAACAATGTAACGGTAAATTAACGGACATAGGTTTCGCTTCTCTCTAACCGACCGACAAGAGATAATATTGAATTGTGAAAAATATATCCGAAAAAACCGAAAACTAAATAACCCTGTTACCCACACTATCAAATAGATTGTAGTCAGCAAAACATTGATGTGATATACTTTGTTGAAGTGTATTTATACATCATATTATGAATATAGGTGACACATGAGTTGGGAAACGCAAACAACAGTCTCTGACGAACAGGTAGAATTTTACAAGGAAAATGGATATACCACTTATGGACGTATATTCACCGAATCGGAGTTAGACGAACTTCGTGATTATGTTGATGCAATGATTGAAAACTTGCCTGAAGGCAAACGACCGGAACAGATGGATGTCCCACATTTTGAACATCCATATCTATTCAAATATCTAACTCATCCAAACGTGTTGAAGGTCATTGAGCGGTTTATCGGTCCGGATATTGTGCTGTGGTCAAGTCACTTTATCAGCAAACGCGAAAAGGACGGTATGGAAGTGCCGTGGCATCAAGACGGTGTTTACTGGGGTAAAATGTTAGAACCGATGCACGTCATCACGATGTGGTTATCGGTTGATGAATCCAAGGTTGAAAACGGATGTATGCGTGTAATTCCTGGTAGTCACAACTTGCGTGATCGTCGGTATGAGAAGGTGGATAGGGACAATAACCTCTTTGGCAGTAAAGTTGTGGAGGAAGACTTAGGTGGGACAAAGGCAGTCAATCTTGAACTTGAGGTAGGTGAGTGTCATTTTCACGATGCATGGACGATTCATAATTCCAGTCCGAATATTTCGCAAAAACGTCGGTGCGGTTATACAATGCGTTACATGCCTGCACATGTGCAGTTTCACGGTGCGAATTGGAGGCGAACACACAACATTTACCTTGTGCAAGGTGAGGATAGGACAGATGGCTATAATACTTATGAACCTGTACCAGAATATTAACGATTTAGAGAGGATTACTTATGCGACCTTATTTTGATGTGCATTGTCATATCGGTATGACGGTATCTCGTGCACCAGTTATTGGACAAAGTGTTGGTAGATGTTTGGCACGGATGGCATCTGCAGATGTAATTGGTGCGATTCCGTGTCCTACTGCTGGTGGACCGCAGGCGCGCGGTGTATTAGATACACGAACACAGAACAAGACAATAGCGAATGCTTGTCGCAAGTATCCAGAACGTTTTCCTATCGGACTTGGTATAGCAGAGGTACGACATGAACAAGCAGGTGTTGACGAACTTGATAGGGCCATGCAGGAGGACGGTTTAGTTGGCTTTGTGTGTCATCCTGCATTGTCGGGTCATTCGCTTGGGGGTGAATTACATGCGTTCCTTGAAGTAGTGGGAATGCACAACGGATTGTGTCTACTGCATCAGGCAGGTTCAACACAAAATATTGCTGCATACGCAGACAGATTTCCGGGAATAACTTTCATCATCGGGCATGTTTCAATGAATAAAGCAGGACAACTTGATGCCATTGCACATTGTGCAACGCAGGAGAATATTTGGTATGATGTTGCTCAAAAGCCTCCTGGAGATGAAAGTTGGGACTTAGTACACCTTGTAAATCATCTCTGCAGTGAGAGACTGATGTTCGGTAGCGATCTACCGTATTATGATTTCCGCTTAGTCCAAGAACAAATAGAATCAGCAAACCTTGACGACGAAACGAAGGAGCGGATTGCCTATCAAAATGCCGTGCGACTGGTTCAGCAATTCCGACCAGATTGGCTACCAACATTAACACCCATAACACCGCCGCAGTTATATTCGGAACAGGAGATGTGGGATGCGAATGGTGCCAGATTAAAGTAATAGAATTAATGGAGACTATTTAATTATCTCAACTGCACGTATCCTATGACGGAGAACGAGAATACAGCCAGCAGTCAACGCACATAATATCAGGAGTGTGAGGGACCAGTGTGTAGTATAGGTGTTATCTGAAGCGAAAAGCACTGACCCAAGACGATCATAGTTTGCCCATATAGAGACTAAAGCAACGTTGCTTGTTCGCAGAACTGTTCTTAGGATGGCGTGGAGGACAGGTAATCCAAACCAAACGGCACAAAAGCCGATAGTCGCATACCGAGAATTTGTTGTTAACGCGGAGAACACTAACATCAGTAGACTTGTGATGGTGGTGATTACTATCGAATAGCCGATGATGGAGAAGATTATCCAGAAATTCTCTTTAAAGAAGGAAAAATCTGATAGCAACAGTTGTTCCAAAAATAGCAACATTCCGGGTACAAATGTAATACATGCAAGTAATATACCGACTACCGCAAATTTTCCAATAAGGTAATCTACCCATGAAATTGGTTTAGAAAGATAAAGGGAGAGTGCGTTGCTCTTTAGATCGTTCGCAATTAACCCCGCACCACCAAAAATTGCTATTAGGGCAACAAAAAAACCGGATATGAACTCAATTCTAAATAGAAAGTGCTGAAAAAATGCTGAGTCCACCTCAAACGGTAAACCAATGTAATCAAACTGGTTACTTAAATAGATTATTACAGCGTGTACCACGATGTAAATTACCGGTGGGATCGCAATAATTAGTCGAACGATTTTGCGTTTTGCGAGTAGTTTCAACTCAGCTTTGGCTATCACCCACCACCGTGTGTAGTTTCGAGGTTTTAGCGTGCCTTCCCAATGTCGATAATCTTGTGTGTGAATAGGCATTGTTAATTCTTATATATTTCAGTTTTTTCTATAGTATCCATAAAAGGACCTTGTTTATCTGTCTTAATTTCAACGGTGATAACTCCGGTAGTTGTATCTCGGTTGGGGTCTTCATCAATTAGGGAACGTGGTATTTCTGCCTTCAGAAGCCTGTCAAGGCTATTCGTTTCTTGTCCCCATCGCACGTCAAGGAGTCTTCCATCGTAGACCTTCATATTTTTCTCACCGTTGCGCATTGAATAGACTTTAGCGTTGGTGGTAAAATCAGCATCTGAAATTGTGCTAACACCTACGCTTGGACTGAAGATGCTTTGGTTCCATATCAGTGGGATTCCATGTTTATCAGTCAGATAAATTGTGATGTTTATCCGATCAACACGCGGTTCGGATATAATGCTGATACCTTCAAAATTTTGGATTTCCCCTGTTCCGCATGCAAGCAATGTGAATATGCAGATGCAGACGAGTATGGTCCCTCGTAATTGCAATTTTAAGCGAAACACGCGAATCTCTCCTCTTGAATTATTAGCGATCATCAGTTGGTGGGAGATTTTCGTTTGCAGGTTTACGAGGACTAATGATTACCCGCGTCTCAACCTCAGGTAAATCTTCTTGTTTAACCTTCTCACTTGGTAAGATGAGAATATACTGACCTTTAAGATTTAGGAGTCCACCTTTAGGGTCTTGAATTTCAATCCATGAAGGTAAATTAGGAGATTTCTTTATATCCCAACTTGTTTGATGGGTCCCATCGAAGATGGCAGATAATTGTTCATCCTGTGTTTTCGTCGGATCATTAAGAAGTTCAAAATCAATCTTTCGAGAGAATGTAATACTGTATGAATCATGAAGTGGTTCTACTTTATTGGGTGGATTTTCGCGTTTCCACTCCTTTTCATTCACATTACTTAACCTATCAATTACCCTATCAGCAGCGGTATCTGGTATAGTTCCGAAAGTAAAGCGAATTTGCCAATTCTTTAGATTGATACGACTTTTGGTGGTGTTATAGATTTTGAGTAATGCAGTATTTTTGGGACCGATGATTTCTGTAATAACTGGGACTTTGTCCTTATCAAACTCCACTTCAACCATATCCGATAAATCTTTGCTGTTTAACCACTCCCGCTCTTTAATTTTAACTCGGACATCCATATCTTTCACAGGATATGTTTTTATTTCGCTAATTACAAGCGCGTTCCGATGAAGTGTTGCATTTAAAGGTTTCAGTATCTCAACCGTCACACCCTTAATAGAATCAGGTGCTTTTTCCGCTATTCCTAAAGATAAATTATCTGCAAGTTTCTTTATTTCAGTTGAGGTTAATCCTAAATGCTTGGAGAGATCTAAGTTTAATGTTGTGTTGCCATCAATGTGCGTCAACGAAATATCTTTTGTTATGGAATTCTCATCAGGTTTTTGCTGTGCGAAACCTGTCATGGAAATACACATACTGACTATTAATAATGCAATAATACCAATACTGGAAATCATGATTTTCGTTTTCATGCTACAGTTTTCCTCAAAAGTAAATTCTCTGATAAAATAGTATACAATGTTGGAGTTTATTTTGTCAACGGCAATAGAGAAACATGGATATGTGCGGTTGTTTTTTCTTAGAATCTGGATTTTCAGGACTATAGGATTGCCAGGATTAGTTTATTTTGAAATAAATGTCTTTTTACAGATTCGTTTGTATAGAACAGATAGAGTAACATATACTAACCGAGGATAACTTCCATCCGAGCGCGAACCCACGCTTTGTGTTCAGGATGTGTGTGGATATAAAAAGTGCCGGTCTGAATTGCGTTGTATACGTGTTCAGCCACTTCATCAGGAGACATTCCCGACTCCATTTCTGCACGGACATTCCGAGACTCTGTGATATGTTGACGGTGATGATGCGATTCAACACCTGAACGGTTGCGCGTTGAATCCAGTATACCTGTCCGCACCCAACCGGGACACAACACATGCACCTGAATTTGTGAACCTTTATGTGCTAACTCATCGGCAAGGGTTTCCGATAGCGCAACGACACCGTGTTTGCTGACTTTATAGATGCCTTCACCTGGTCCTCGCACTAAGCCAAGAATAGAAGCGGTGTTAACAATATGGCATTCGGTTTCTTGTGCAAGCATACGTGGGACAAACGCACGTATACCGTGAATTACACCCCAGAGGTTAACACCTAACACCCATTCCCAATCAGTGACGGTATGTTCCCAGATAGGACGACTACATACTACACCAGCATTGTTGCACAGGATATGCACTTCACCAAAAGCATCTAACGTTTGCGCAGCAAGGTTTTCAACATCTTCAGTATTTGAGACATCAGTTCGGACAGAAAGGACGGTTGCGTCTTTAGCCCGTAGGTTTGCTTCAAGTTTGGCTAAAGGTTCTTCTTCAATATCTGCGAGAACAACCGACATACCTTCCGCAGCGAATCGTTCCGCCATACCGCGTCCGATGCCACTTGCAGCACCTGTAATCACAGCAACACCTTTCATTCAAATTTCCTCTTGTCGTTGCTGATGATATGCTTCCAACTCACTGTTTGCATTTACAATCATTGCTAACTTATCAATAATTGCATCAATATGTTCACCCGGGAATGCGAAGTAGAAATCATCGTCAGAGAGTGCCGTATAAACGCGGTTGCCGATGCATCCCAAACTACTTGCTCCCTGACCAGACTGCATAACAGCGGGTATCACTGCACAGGTCGGTCTACCCATCGCACCGTTTCCAACCTCTACCTCCGCAGCAGTTGCAGCTTCAGCCAAGAGCATCATCTGTTTCGGTGTGCCAGAAACCATAACAACATCGGGTGGATCCATCATATCTGTTAAAGGTGCGTAGACCGCATTCTGAAACGGATTTTCTTGTTGCGGGATACCTGGAACCTCATCCATACCAATATATCCGAGTTGTCCCATCAGGTTAAGGGTATTTTCCAACTCCTTCATTTGTGCATCGGGTAATTCAACGTTATGTGTATAACATCCAATCGGGCAGTTGTAATGGTCTGATGCTTCAGTATAGAAGGTTTTCCCTTCCGATGCGCGCTTCCAATAGGTGCAACCAGAGGCTTCGACTTTTTCTACACGCGGCACCTCCTCTGGTGGTGTTTCGTGAAAGGTTACTGCTATAGGGGCAGTTTTCAAATCGAGTAATTCTTGTAGTTGTTTTGACATTTTTTCTCCTTGTTAGTTTTGATGAAATCAAGTGTCCAATACTCACCTTTCGGGTATGTCCCAAAGTAAGACTGTACCATCCCTATGACCTGTTGCGATTGTTTTGCTATCTGGTGAATACGCTATAGAATCATAATCGGAATTTGTATGTCCCTTGAGTGTTTTTAGATGTTCACCTGTAGTGACATCCCACAACTGCACCGTGCCACCTTGATAATTATCACCAACTGGAATGGTTGCAATTGTTTTACCATCTGGTGAATACATAACGCGGATGGACCCGTCCTCACCTTTGAGATGTTTTATCGGTTTTCCTATCAGTTTTCCTGTAGCGATATTCCACAACCGGACAGGTGTGTGGCCTGCAATAGCCACAAATGTATTACTGATCGGTGAATACTGGATTTCGTAGTTAAATATTGATATTCTTTCACGAGGTAGCCATCCAAAAAATTTATAAAAACTATCACCAGGTCTTTTATATTTTTTTATGAGTTGTCCCGAGGTAACATCCCATAGGGACGATGTTTTATCCTCGTAGATAGTAATTGCGAATGGTTTACCATGTAGATATAAAACAGTGGTGTGTAATGCATTCGGTGCCATAAGTGTATTGATGTTTTCTCCAATTGTATCCCACAACTTCACCATATCGTAAGTATAGGTAGCGATTGATTTGCCATCTGGAGAAAACCTGAAGGAATATACATTCCCTATGAGTGTGTTTATGTTTTTTCCCGTGTTTGTATTCCACAATTGGACTTCATTGGACTTAAACTTAGTTGCCAGTATTTTGCTATCTGGAGAAAACGCAATGCCATTAGAAAAATATGTCTTTGTCTTTACATTGAGTGTTTTTATGATTTCTCCTGTGTGTGCGTTCCATAACCATGCCGTATCGTGATGAGCCTTACTGCGAGCGGCGAGCATATTACCATCTGGAGAAAACACAGGAGTATCAATATGAATAGGAGTACTGACATGATTCTTATGTCCAACAAGTGTTTTTATGTTTTCACCAGTATTTGCATTCCATAACCGCGCTGTCCCGTCATTACTGCCAGTTGCGACAGTCTTACCATCTGGTGAAAACGTGAAACCAGAAATATAGTCCTTATGTCCTTCAAGTGTAGTTAGATACTTTCCAGATATGGCATGCCACAGACTTATAACACGTCCATCAGTAATTGCAATAGTTTTACCATCGGGTGAGTATCCTATAGGACCGTAATTTTTTTTATACCGTGCGAATGGTTTTATGTTTTCTCCTGTTTGTACATTCCACCATCGCATTGTACCGTCCCAACTTGTTGTTGCGATTGTTTTTCCATCTGGTGAATACGCAATAAATCCGACTCCAGTTGTATCCTCAATCAAGGTTATTACGCGTTTTCCAGTGACAGCATCCCACAGTCCAAACCTTTTTCCCTCACTAATTGCAATAGTTTTTCCATCTGGTGAATACGCAAAGCAATTAACATCATACAAAGATGGAAGAGTTTTAGCCACTTGACCTGTAAAAACATCTAACATGTGCACTTCATATATTGTATCAAATAACCTCCCCGCTACATGGTTTGCCTTGCGTTGTGGGTTATAATATCGATCGTGTGCTACCAAGAGCGTCCTGCCATCTGGAGAGTAGGAAATCATGTTTCTATATCCAGCAATTTTATGGATTAGTTTTCTACTGTGCACATTCCAAATTCTTACCGGACTGTCATCACTGGCAGTTGCGAACATAGCACCATCAGGAGAAAACGCGATAGATAAGACACTTTTCGTATGTCCTTTGAGTGTTTTTATTTTTTTGCCGGTATGAGCATTCCAAAGTCTCACTGTTTTGTCTGCGCTTCCAGTTGCAAGTATATTACCATCAGGTGAATATGCGGCAGCATAAACTCTGTCCTTATGTCCTTTGAGCGTTTTTAGGAGTTGTCCTGTGTGGACATCCCATAATCTGACTGTTTTGTCCTTACCCACAGTCGCAATTGTTTTACTATCAGGTGAATATGCGGCAGCATAAACTTCGTCCTTATGTCCTCCTGTTATTAGATCAAGTTCTTCACCTGTTTGTGCATTATAAATCCAAACACCGATGGACGTAGTGACAGCAAACTGTTCACCATCGGGAGAATACATTATCTCATTTATTCTACCCTTACCCAAACGAGCTTTCGCGCCATCGGGTAGACCTAATTGTGTAGAGGGTTCGAATTGCGCGAAGGCAGTTAGTAGACTAAATGTCGTTATAAAAAAGAGGGTTAGCATCAGAAATAATTTCTTCATAGTTTCAGTCTATTTATTGAAGCAATTGCTATGACAGATTAAACAAGAATTGGGGCAAACTGCCCTTCAGTAGGTTCCGCTCAGCAGAACCATGCCTCTGTAATCCGTGGCGCGGATAGATGTTTCTCTTTTCTCTGTTTCGGCATAACCTGTCCCGGCATATCAGCGGCGAGTTCCCATATCTGATAAAACGTATCAAGCATATCAACGTCGGTCCGAGCGTCGCTTTCTACGAGTTTATTCACCGTTTTATGAAGTTTATCCATCCGTACATCAGGATGTTCCCAAATATAACTAAATGCGGTTTGATCAAGTGTGAGTGAAAGTGCTTTTGTTTCAGGTCGGTTCAGCAGGTATGAACCGGGCGGAATGAGCAACCGAACGGCAAACTGTACGGGATCAACATGGTAGACAAGTCGGTGTGTGTCAACGAATTCAAGGATTTCAAGATAATCGTCTAAGGTTGTCCACGGTGTGAATGGAACCCACGTTGGTCGTAGTGCAATACCCGAACCGTGAACGATCTCAAGTGCGGTTTCAACATCGGCGCGGGTGTGATGTTTTTCCAATATTGTTAAGACTGTATCACTGAGAGATTCCACCGCAGAGATGATAAATCGGCATCCGAGTTCTGCAAATTCCCCAAAGTGTTTCTTGTGTTTGAGAATGTGTTCAATTTTCGTTGTGAAATCATAAGTAAGGTCGGGGTAGATCTCATGCATTGCGCGGAGAATGCGGAGTCCGTGCATTGGTCCGTTGAGAAAATCTGGATCACCGAATGTGATATGCGTAGCACCTTCTGCTACCTGTTTCTGAATCTCAGTCAATACTGTTTCTCGCTCTACAGGGAAAAACTTACCGTTATAAATAGGTGGAATAGGACAGTGGGTGCAAAGATGCTTGCATCCGTGCGTTGTCTCTGTGTAGCCAACGGTTCGCACCTCACCGTTATCCTCAAAGCGCGCATATTTATCTAATGCAGGGAGGCTTCCATTATTGATTGTAACCTGAGATACCTGTTGTTTTTCAGCCAAGGATTGCACTAACCCAACGAGTTGCGTGGACATTTCGCCACTGATACAGAAGTCGACCCCGTGTGAAAGTAGATAGTCAGCATTGAGTTCCGCGTAAAGTCCATACATGCATATTGAAACATCTGAATTGAGTTCTCTAATTCGTTGGAGTAGGTGAACACCAAGTCGTAAAGCGGTATGCATCGGAACGGAGATACCGATAAATTGAGCGCGTTTGACCTTTTCTGCATCTAAGGTTTCCACTGCAATATCGATAGCATCAGGTAAAAATCCCGCATTTTCAAGTGCGCGGAGAGGACGCGTAAGTCCTATCGGTCGGTGTCCGAGTTCGTAGCAGGAGATTAAGAGGACATCACCGGGGACATGTATTGCTAAAGGGGTTCGTTTTTCCGTTTCCATACTGAATAGGATAGCATATCATGAGTGGATTTGCAATAAGTTGATTTCTCGGTTGCGAATAAGGTGATTATATCGCGACCGGGAAATCAACGGTATGAATGCCATTAAGGCATTCCCCGGGTCGCTCCTACAGAAGAAACCCTATAATAAATGGATTCGTTCCCTTAAGTTGACAGCTATGGGATACAGAGATCCCGACATACAGTAAGAAACCTTATAAATAAGAATAGGTAGCCTCGGGATTATAGTCAGGCAACAAGGCTTTATGGGATTGTCCTGCTATGAGACTCTTACCATCCGTAAATCCTTCCGGACGGTCGCGTAGAAACTCTATCAGACGATTCCTCCAAGGTATTAGTAGCGTTTCAGCATCGCTCTGAAGTGCTAAATCTGTTGTTTCGTGTGGATCATCTTGCAGATTAAAAAGGTGTTCTCTGCCTGTTTGGGAATACCAGATGTATTTGTGTTCTCCATCAGTGACATAGTGGTTGCCGTGGTCGTTATTATAGCAACCGGAGTGTTCCCCGTGTAGACAATCCCTTACCCTATCAGTATCACCTCGCATAATGGGAAGTAGACTTTTGCCGGTACAGGTATTTGGAATCTCAATATTTGCTGCGTCAAGAATAGTTGGCATGATGTCCTGCAAACCCACAGGACTATTACAGACGGTTTCTTGTGCATAACCCCATCTCCGAGGTGCTCGTATAAGAAACGGCACTCGTGCTGATGCTTCATAAGGAAAGGTTTTGCGGAACATGTTGTGATCACCCAGCATTTCACCGTGGTCGGAAGTGAAAATAACGAGACAGTCATTCAAATTACCAGCGTTTTGAAGCAGCCGACCAATCTGATCATCTATGAAATTAATCATTCCGTAATAGGCAGCCCGCGCACATTGCATATCATATTGGTCAAGACTAATATCCCACGCATTTGGATTCAGACCTTTCTGAGGACCGTCAAATTCGGAAGCCCAGTCCCCGATCACTGGTTGCGGAAGATCACGTTGGATGTAACGTTCATAGTAATGTGCTGGAGGTGTCAGTGGTGGATGTGGGTCTATAAAGGAAATGTTTAGGAAATACGGGGTTGACGGGTCTCGTTTTCGGATAAAATTAAGGGCACGGTCAATACACCAAAATGTATGCATCTGTTCTTCAGGTAGATGATGCGGACGACCAACCCATCCGTTTGCAGAGACACCGTGTGCCATACCCGGATCAAAGTCATTCCGTCGGTAGTAGTGTTGCAACCATTCAACGTAGTCGTTGTTGGCAGTTCCATGAGTAGCATCGGACAGTTGAAGGTGATCAAAACCGTATCGCTTGCGTGGTGGAGACAGATGAAGTTTGCCGATCATCTCGGTTTGATAACCGGCTGCGGATAATTCGCCAGCAAGCGTATGAGGTGGGTTCCACTGTGCTCCTGTATATCCAACCATTCCGTTGGCTGCAGGTGCGGTACCGGTCATTATACCGCGTCGGGCAGGAATACAACTCGGACATTCGGCATATCCGCGTCGAAAATGTGTTCCACTGCGACCGATCCAGTCAAGATTCGGTGTCTGTAGACAATCGGGACCGTCAGTGTCAATACCTAAACAGTCACCGCGTTGTTGGTCGGTTGTTATTAAGAGGATATTTGGTTGGTCGTTAGGCATTTCAGACTCCAAGTTGAGAAACGTAAACGAGTATTTCAACGTTTATTAAAGTGGATAATTCAGTAGTAATTACAATACTTTGGACTATTTTTGCAGTTTTGGTCTGTTAAACTTCATGACAAGTGGGGTGAAAGTAAGAACGAAACGCAACGTACATGCTGAATATCATATCATATCATTATAGAATTTACAACACCATTACGATTAGAGAACTGTTCAAAACTACGACTGAGAAGAATCAGATAACAGAAACCTCTTGATATATGGGACATATTTGTGTTATATTAGAAACATATCGAGGGAACGGAAGTTATATTCATTTGAGCGAGTTTGAAGGATAAAAACCATGCCTACACTTCATTTTAAAGTTGATGCTGAACTTCTGAGAGAACTTGGAGAGAGACTTGTTGGCAAACCTCACATTGCATTGGCTGAATTGATAAAAAATAGTTACGATGCAGACGCTACTGAAGTGACGATTAAGTTCTTACCTAATGATGACCTTATTGAGATATATGACAAAGGTCATGGCATGACTTATGAAGAATTTCAAAACTTCTGGATGCGGATTGGTACAACCCATAAAATGGAGAAAAAAATTTCAAGAAACTTTGGACGAACAATGTCAGGTTCAAAGGGTGTGGGACGTTTAGCAGTTCAATTCCTTGCAAACAAATTAATCATTAAAACTGTACCGGAGGATGGTGGTGGGGAATGGCTTAAAGCCAAAATCAATTGGGAAAAGGCTATAGAATTAAAGGAGTTTCTTACTGAAGTAGAGGTTAAGTGTAATCCCAAACCATCAGGTAGTCCTTTTGAAAAAGGCACTTCAATTATATTAAAAGGACTTAAACATGTGTGGAACAGTGATGCCATTCGTAATTTAGCTTCAGAGATATGGTGGCTCCAACCTCCTTTTGGTTCAACTGCATCTTCTTTGGAAAATCCAAAAGATCGCTTTAAAATCCGCTTTCAATCATCTCGGCATGATTTTGAGAAAGAATTTGTAACCCAAATGAATGCCATAAAAAGTATATGGATTGCTCGACTTGTTGGTAAGTGTCGAGATGGAGAAGTGGTTCTCGCCTTAGAGTTTCCAGATGGAGAGAAAATAATCCATAATTACAATATTATGGATTTTGACCACAATAATGGAAAATTCAACAAAACAGTAAATTTGAATACATGTCGTTTTGAAATACGGATATACAATTTACGGGGCAAACAAAAATTCGGAATCAAAGTTGCTGATGCCCGGAATTATTTTGAAAAACACGGTGGGATACACGTATATGATGGTGGGTTTCGTCTTCCCTATTACGGTATGCCAGAAAGTGACTGGCTGAGGTTGGAAATTGATCATTCACATAGAAAAAACGTATCTAAACTTCTTCCCGAAGATATCCCACAGGTACCAAGAGCATTGCATAATTTACCTACTCTTGGTCGTGTTCTTGGGATTGTAAACGTCAATACTTCCGATGAACCTAATCTCAAAAACATGATTACTCGTGACCGTTTAACAAAAACTATTGCCTATGATGATTTGGTAACTACGGTTCGTTATGCAATAGATTGGTATGCAAATGAAGTTACAAAGAAAAAGAATGAAGAAAAAAAACGAGAGACATCAACCGAGTCTACTTCAAAGAAATTTGAGCGAGTTGAGGAAGTATTAGAATATTACGAACCTGAAATCCCCAAAGAAGTCTACAAAGAAATTTATAAGGAAGTTCATGAGGCAACAACGAAAGTAAAGGATGATCAGGAGTTTGTTCTTGGACAAATGGGGATGCTTGCCCCCCTTGCCACTGCGGGTATTTCAGCCCTATCATATCAACATGAACTGCAAAAACAATTTGCTTTTATTGAAAACACTATAAATAAAATCAAAGCGATAAAGACAACGGATTCTGCTCTTCAAACAAATCTCAACTCACTAAGCAAGGATTTAGCAGTTTGGCTTAAAAGGGCAAAATCAACGAATCTTCTGTTTGACTACGTCGCTGATGCCGATAATATACTAATGCGAGACAAAAGACTACGGGCAAAGACAGTAATTGAAGAAATCATCCACCAGACAAGTTTTTTGGCAAGAGACACTAAAATAATTTATAATCAACTTGATGAGCTATTGTACCTTCCTAAAGGGTCATTTGCTGAATGGGGTGCGATCTTTCAAAATGTGTTTATTAACGCTTTTACTGCAATGCTTGATTCTTCTATGCGTTTGTTGCATATCAGTTCTCGTTCTCATAATAAAACTGAGGAAATTCTTATTCAGGATACTGGATATGGGATTAATATTAAGAATGCTGAGAAACTTTTTGAGCCATTTGAAAGAGAATCAAAGATTTCACCGGAAAGGAAAGCACTTGGCTATGGTGGCACTGGTCTTGGACTTACGATAGTTCGATTAGTTGCGGATAATATTGGTTGTCGTGTCCGATTCGTTAAACCTGAAAAAGGATTTAGAACTGCGTTTTCAATTCAGTGGAGGGAAGACAAATGAGTAAAAAAACAATCCTGATATACGATGATGACAGACAACGAGCAGGGAAATTTAAGTGCAAGTTAGAAAAAGGGCTTGACAAAGCAAATCAAAGCGGAAATTTTAATGTTGTATCCTTAAAACATGGTGAATTCCAAAACGCAATAAAAGCGTTGGAGCAGAGACGAATGAAGTTTCGGAATATAAAAGATATATACCCTAAAGCAAATTCCCCAGATGGTGCGGAAAATATTGATAACGCATCAATGTTTATCATTGATTACGATCTATTAGGAAGTCAAGTAGAGGAATCTCCCACAGGATCCCTAACCGGTGAAATTATTGCTTATCTTGTCCGCTGCTTTTCAAAATGCAAGTTGATTATTGGTTTAAATCAATATGGTAACAACCCTTTTGATTTGACACTAAGAGGAGGTCTGGATTCATTCGCGGACTTAAATTTGGGGGATCAGCAGTTAGGTAACCCTAATCTTTGGATGGGTGATTGGAAAGATTCCGAACATGAGTACAGACCTTGGTATTGGCCTAATTTAGCCGATTCTATACACAATTTTGATAAACGAATTGAAGAGATTCAAAGGAAGTTAGATGAACCCATTTGTGAAGTGCTTGATTTTGATTCAGAGGTGTTTCAATTGCTACCTCGTGAAATAGTTCAATTCATTGGGCAGTATGAAGGAAAAGAACCTTTTCAAACGACATTCCGGGAATTTGTAACTAAATCTGGTAATGGCTTAAGATCTAAAGATGAGAAAAAGGTAGTAAATGGTATCAACGACCAGGTTTTAGTGAGAGTTTGTGCCGCCAGAATATCAAAATGGCTGGAACAACTTGTCCTACCGGAACAGGACATCCTCGTAGATGCCCCACACTTAGTCTCAAGGTATCCAAGTTTAATTAAGGATGATGAGGATAAAATTGAAACTTGGAACGAAACAGCGCGATTAGTAGCTTATGCCAATTTAGGACTTGACACAGATTCGATAGAACCCTTTAGATTTAAGAAAAGTTATTGGATTTCGCGACCCGTCTGGTTTTGGGATAAACTACGCGAATGTGAAGGTATCAAAGAAGTAACAGAACCTTGGTTGACTGCGATCCCTGATTGGGCATTTTGCGAAGATACATCTTGTTTCCATGAGCAGGCGGACTGCAAGGAATTCCTTGCCGATATAGCCTCCCCATTCACGCGACGGTTCGTTAGAAACTTTGATAGAGTTAATTATCAACCCAGAGTCAGATTTTCTCTCTGAATTTTTCTCGGAAAATATAATGTTAAAAATCATTACAGCGTTTAATCAAATTCTTACACCTCTATGTACAATTCAAAAATCTGCCTGGATTGACAAAGAGAAGAAGTGGGAACCATCTAAATGTGCATTAGAAACTTACAAATTTGTGTCCCAACTACAGTTACCGTTCCTACAACCCGTAAAACCTGAGGATATTAAAAGTTTTTTTTCATCTTCCGATACTGCTAACGTGAATTTTTTCAAGGAGAACAAAGTTTTATATTTGCCACCTTTGAAAAGAGATGCTGATGATGCTGAGTTTGTGCCAATTTTCTCACTATCATGCAATCTGAATAGAAACCAAAGTATCGCAAAATTCAGGGTCATGTTAGTTACTCTTGATGAGAATGACAAAACAAAACTCAATGGGATTGGGTTCCGTATGGAAACACCAGACGGTACAGGGATTCACGACTTCCATCATGCACAACTCATTCATCAGTTTAGTCCGAAGCAATTTGGCAATATACTCCAAATTAAATGTCTCAGTTGGCTTCCAGAATCACAACCTTCTTTTCCGTTACCAGCCGATTGTCCTGTAACGTTATTGCTTTGCATTATGATAACGTTATATGGCTGGAAATATTATAAGGACTTTTGCGACCGCATACCTACCATTCATCAGTATCGGAATAAAATAGACTCACGGATGGGCATGGAACAAAGTTAGAGGACATAACAAGGATAAGTAGGATAAATAAATTTCCACCCAAGACGGTCTCTTCTTTGTATGCTGACAAAGTATCTAATTGTCATATGATTTAAGCAATGTACGTCAACCAACCACCAATTTTATATCAGAGCGTTTCTAATACCTATTCCTTGTGCCTACTTACCCGCAAGCCGTTGCAAAACATTATGCGTAATCTGTTCCACAACAGCATCACCACCAGCCAATCCATGCGACCAATCCGTTGTAGCAGCCGTAAAGACAGTACCGCCTTTTGTATAGATACCCATTGTTGCAGCACCTGTATATCCTTGTTCCCAACGTTCATACCATTCACAATCGTCTGGATGCCAACGCACAGGAGCAGTAGCCAGAATGGTAAATCCTTCTGGAGTGCCATCTTGATAGGTTGGAACCGGTAAGCCATCTTCAAGCGTGAATTCGCAGCCATCACATTCGTAGCCGACAACGGTATTTTGCCCACCAAACTTTTCATCTCTTGCCAAGTCTGTGCCTTCAAACACCCAATGTTCTGGACGATGTGCAGTGTACGCACCATCGCCATCCATAAATTGTCCGTGGCTCAAGTGATAACCACCTTGTAGAAACCCGACACCGGTCAGTTGGTTTTCAGGACGTTCAACTAAATAGTGGCTCCACAAAGTACTCAGTGTGCTGTAATCATCGGTTTTGTAAATAGGATCTTGATTGTAACTCTGTTTCCAGCATACGAGGGCGCGTCCATCGTCTTCAGAACGCACCTGCCAACACACTGCATTTCCGCTTAAGAAGGCAACGTTTCCACCCTTCGCAATGAATTCCTCCAAATTATCACGCATCGGTGCAGACCAATATTCGTCGTGTCCAAGGCTCAATACCAGTTTGTAATGTTCCAACATTTCAGGACGGAATTCAAGGTCACTATTCGCTGCATAATCAAGTGTATATCCGTTCTGTTCTGCCCAAGCAACAAAGGGCAACTCCCAAGTCCTGAACTGGCTCCCAATGGGTCGGTCAAATGAAACACGCCGTCCTTGCATTCCATTCTGTCCGTGATACCCATAAAGACTAAAACCACCCCAGTTGGTATAAGCGTTATATGTGTTTGTGGAAAGTTGGAAGAGAATAGGGGTGTTCTTTCCGGGTTTTTCGGGACGGACAATGAAAAATAGTGAACTTTCGGCTATGCGATGATTTCTATAGATAGGGTCTCCACCACCATCTGATGCGCGGAGAATGCCTTCATAATACCCGCTTTGCCACGTCTCTGGCACCTCAAACGTATAGGTAGTTTCCCAACCACATCCGTGTGATGAGGCATTTACGGGTATCGGTTGTGCCTTACCCGGAAGTCCAGATTCGTTGAATACGACCTCACGTTCCGCACCGATACGCGCAATTTCCAGAGAATGACTACCTGCACTGGTTGAGACATGAAACGCTATCTCCTCACCGGGGGCATAACTCAGTTGATGTGTGTATCCGTCAATATAGAGAGGTCTAATGCGGTTCTCAGTTTGCGTCAAAGTTGCCATGATGTTTCCTCCTTTGATATGTGTAGGGTATCAATTTCTATGTAAAATGTCAACGGTATAAGAGCCATTATTTAGAACATCAAAATGTAAACTTGGGGTGTGTAAAGTTCTTTGCATAAAAAAAGAAATGGAAATACCATGCACAAGACTTCGGACATCATAGACATCAATTTTGACTGTGAATTGTTTGTTTTGTATTTTCATTGGCTTTTTCTTCCGTATAAAAAGGTTACTGTTTTGTGTCTAATTTCTGCATAACGGTAACTTTTGGTATTTTTCACTGGTTTTAGTTCCTGTCTGGGTTTATGGGTTGTTTTTATCGGTTTTTTTGAATGTAAAAAAAAAGAAAAACGGTAACCTTTGTTCTGCTTGATTTTTGTCTGTTTTTTGTCTATTTTTGAATTGTCTAATATAACTCAAGTTGCTACATAATGTAGCACAAACTGTTAGATTGTGTCCGAATAG
>JAPOQK010000049.1 GCA_026710795.1 Candidatus Poribacteria bacterium | reverse complement strand
TCGTAAAACCCGTTAGTTTTTGGAACTTACCCGGATCATCCTTGATTTCATCATATTTGTTCATGAGTTAATCTCCAAAGCATAATTTTCTTTATTATGCCAGAAATCAACTGTAATTTAAATTTATATAATGTCTTATATTCTTCAACTCTGACTGCCCTCGGTTTTCTCTCTGCTATATCATTACGGGCAGCTACTTTAACGTAATTTCCATTTACTGATGACACTGTATTCTTCTCCTATAATATCAACGAGGAGGTGATTCCTCCTACCAATGAATAATGTATATCTTAGTAAAATGTATCTGTTGGGTTTCAATTACGTTCCCAACCTATATCCAGTATTACTGTGCTAATTCTATTAGATACGTTGCGACCGTTTGCCGTTTGGCTTTTTTGGCATAATCAAGCGGTGTCTGTCCTGAATCATCACGAGCATTGGGATCAGCACCATGCTCAATCAACAGCTGAACTTGGTTTTTGCCGACACCCTTCTGTGCAATGAAATGAAGTGGTGTTTGCCCTTTATCGTCGGTGATATTCGGGTCAGCACCGTTCTCCAATAAACAGGCGACACCAGTAGTTAGTCCACGTTGTGCAACCCAATGTAGCGGTGACCACATACCACGTCGATGCTTTTGAAGCGCGTTTATATTACGACCTTTGGCAATAAAACTTTTTAACAACTCATCAAACCGTTTAGGTCCTTGTCCAACCAGCATATACCAGTCTCGTAAGTTGATCTCATATCCTGAATCAATGAGCAGATTAACGATTTCTGGTTGTTTGGATTGAAGCGCAATCTCAAGCAGTGGCATAGTCGGTCCTACCTGATATGCATACACATGTCCACCAGGAACTTCCTCTTCCTCCCCATCATTAGCTCTTACGGACTTAAATGTCGGTATAATATAACCTTTCGGGGATTTTACATTGATACGCAGTGTGAGAAGATCAGGGTTTTGTTGAAATTCCTCTCTTGCCCGTTCAACGTCACCCATAGCACAATAAAGGATAACATCGGCATCTGCCCCTTTTTCAAGCAGATATTTGCACACTTCAGGACGTCTGCGCATTGTCCATTGTGCTGCAGTTCCATTGTGGTCCCGATCACGTAAATTGATGTCGGCACCGTATTTGAGGAGCAAGTCAGCAATTCGGTATGTGGCAGAGAAATGTAACGGAGACATGCCATCACTCCCCAGTGTGTGAACTACTTCAGGATTTCTATGTATCAACTCCTCAAGCGTTTCAAACATGTCCAAACCTGCTGCTGCATGTGCATCAATCGTTGCACCACGTTCAATCAGATGTTCCGCTAATTCCTTGTTGTAACTTAACATTGAACCTGTTACATGCTGAAGTGCTGAAGTGCCACCTGCCCACCAAGAACTTTTGACATCAATGTTTGCACCTGCACCAAGTAGAACGTCTATAAGCGGGCGATCTCCTCTGCCAGCTGCATGCACAATTGCAGGAGCATCAAAGGAGAACCATGGGGCATCAATGTGGTCTTTGAGTTCACTATTATTAGCCAACAAAGATTTGACCATATCCGCGTCCCCATTATTTACTGCATTAATAAATGCTGTTCGCTGTAGGTGCCATCCGCTTTGACTCATCAGAAATTACTCCTCAAACACCTCTATAGTTGTTCTACCTTCTGCAAAATTCATCGCTGTGGTAGCCGCAGATTTATTATCTGTGTTTGAGCGAATATCGGTGACATAACGTGCCAAACCGACCAAAAGTTGTGGTTGTGCTGGATGTCCTTCTGTGTGCTGCCATTCATCAAAGACGGTGCGTAATGTCGGCAGTACTTCACTACCAGTATCATCCCAAAGCACTGAATGTCCGATCGCTTTAATCAACTTTTCACCGGAATAGCCTGCATTCAGGTAACCGATGACTTGCGGTCCAACATCTTGAACATTGAGAGTCTCAATCGTATTAATAATGTGTTTGATACCCTCTGCTTCATTTGTAACAGCAAGCTTTTCTTCAGTCAACGGTTCGCTGAGAAGTCGTGTGGGAATATTAATCCAGCGATCAGCAAAGATTTGCCATGCAACATGGAATAGACCTTTTGCTGCGACAAGATTTCCACCAATCTTTTGTGCACTTCGTAAAGATGCAGCAAGGTTGAGTTCCATTGTTAAGTTCCACCAACCCGCATCTACATTCACAGGTGTGTTCGCCATTCTATCCGCAGCAAGCAAGACAAGTGATGTGATAACCTTATCTAAGTTGACACCATCCACTATGACTGCTTGTATTTCCTCAAATGAACGTTGGAGATTGACACTGGTAAGTGCTTCAACAAAAGCATCTTCGTCGAACTTATCAGTTCGCTCTAAGGCTGCTGCTTCAATTGTAGGCATCATCTCTCTCATGATGTTGATAGCGTCCCGACGATACCGTTCTGGATCCGCAGGATGATGTCCAATAAGATCTGCCCCGAGATAAAAGAATAGATCCGCAGTGCGATCCCATCCAAATTCATCAACGACTTCGGATAGATAACTCACATAAAGTGGGATCTGTGGATTATCAATAAAATTGGGTTCCACCGAACATTCAAAAAGTAACGGACGCAATTTATCTTCATCGCCTTTATGATAGGCTGTGAACAAACAACGTTCAATGCGTCCTGCTTGTCCTTCATAAGAGAATATACGAACCCATCGCTCTATCTTTTCCCACGTAACAGGTTCAGGTAATGGCACGACTTCAAGCCGTTGACGTGCTTCTCCTGCAGCTGAACATGCAGCGGTAGTGACAGCGATGAGTCTATCCTCACCCTCATACCGACTTCCAACTCGAAGTCCGTTGATAAGCTTCGAAACATCTTCCCCACCTTCTGACCCATGAGCACTGGGAATGTGCCGTGCGACGTGTTCAAGAATCGCTCCCATTACCTCTTCTTCCGGCACGCCACCTTTAAGTAACAACGCAATTGCTTTGGACATTGTCCATCGGTCTTCACTTAAAAGACCTTCTCGTAGCAATTTCTTATGTTCTTCGGCACGACGGTATGCCATATCACCGGGTTCAATCCATATTTCCTCACCTCGGATATCTACAGGAAATGTCCGTAGATCATCACATTCAACGTGAAAACAGCCACCGCCTTCTAAATC
Organism: Candidatus Poribacteria bacterium; assembly: GCA_026710795.1. Classification (GTDB taxonomy): domain Bacteria; phylum Poribacteria; class WGA-4E; order WGA-4E; family WGA-3G; genus MSPOR6. The sequence continues at coordinate 2,223 of JAPOQK010000049.1, read as the reverse complement.
AAAGCTGCGTCTATGCCAATCACATGTCAGGATACCATTTCGGATTGTACCACGTGTCAACGGGTAACCCATGTGTGGACACTGGTTATCAGTCGCATAGATCGTTCCATCTTCATTAAAAAGGGCAATGCTGCGTCCTTCACCCATCTTAATTGCCTTCGGTTGTCCCTCAGGCACTTCGCTTAACTCGGCAACTTTCACCCAACCGAGTACTTTATTTTCCATAGTTTTGTTCCTTTTGTAATTTACATGACTTAAAAAATGCATTAACTTCCTTTTGGATGTTAATGACAATCAATACTATAATAACTTGTGAAGATATAAAAATATGACACAAGAACCGTAAACACTACGTCAGTATATTAATTGACGGTTTAGTCTAACTCAAAATAGTTATTTTATGGTAAACTGGATTCTATTGAAACGTCTCGCCAACTGTGCAACCGTAGGTTTAACCATTTCAGGATCCTTACCAGAAAGTGCATCAACGATACAGTCTGCGATTTCTGGGGTATCTTCTGGAGTCATACCCCATCGAGTAACCTCCTGCACACCGAATCGCAAACCAGAGTTGCCAACTTCAGGAGATAACCCTGCAGCACCAGCAATAATGTTGCACGCCTCCAGCTGATTTGCAAGTTCACCCCCATTACCAAAAGCGTCTACAATCGGTATCAATGTATGTGTTTCCGTAAAGCCGAGTTCAGAACCTAACATTGGCACACCCCGATCTGCTAACGCTTTCCCCAATGCCTTCGCATTTGCTACAATTGCATCCGCATGTTCTTCACCGCACGTCATCCACTCTACAAACGTTCCTGCCAATGCTGGTAACCGACTAAGATGATGATTGCTCATCAGTAATGGATAAACTGTCTCTCCAATTCGTTCAGCAACGGTCTTGTCGTTGGTTAAGATCATACCGCCTTGTGGACCGGCGAGCGTTTTATGCGTGCTGGAAATGATTACATCCGCACCTTCTTCAAGAGGTGACTGAAACCTTCCGCCTGCAATAAGTCCAATAACGTGTGCAGCGTCGTAGATGAGATATGAATTCGGGTTTGCTTGATGCATCGCATTTTTCAGTTCCGCTATAGGATGTGGAAAAAGAAATAACGCAGATCCGATGTTAACGATTTTCGGTTTATGTTTCTCAATCAATTTGATCGTTGCTGTAAGGTCTATATTTGAGCGGAGACCATCCCACGGAATCGGAATTGACTGTAGTTGTATCTTAAGAGGTGAAGTAGCAAGTTTATGTGCGTAACTATGTCCGTCATGGACTTCTAAGACTTTAGCACCCGGTTCTGCAAGTGCGAAGGTTGCGGCAATCCCCGCTATGTTCCCAGAAAGTGGACGAAAATCAACGTGTTTTGCATTGAATAGTTCTTTTGCTAATTCCTGTGTATATTTTTCTATTTCTGCGATATACCGATTGCCTTTATAACTCCGCTGATTTAGGTCAACTCCCTGATAGTTTCCGTATCGCCTTGCCAACCTTTCGTCAAAGAGTTCTTCTACCAAAGGTGAGGGTGTATTTTCTGATGCGATGAGATTCAAGCATGTTTCGCGATAGTGATGATGTTTATTAAGTAGTGAAGTGAGTTTTTCTATTTTCTGGGTCGGGTTCATTCAGAAGCATCTCCGGTAAAGAACGTGGCAAGGTTTTAGATAGGTGTCGTATTATTTTACATTTGGAAAAGGATTGAAATTTGTTAAAAAATACTTCATGAAACTTGCGTTCCATACAAGAAAATTAACGCTTGCAATAGATTAAAGTTTCTTAATTTCTGTAGTTCTGATGGATGGAATTATTGCTTATGAAATCTTGTAACCTATTTATCCAATTTTTCACCTACTATATGTATATTAAACACATAAATATCCATATTCCACTAAAACTATTGTTCAAATCCAAATACCTTGACGATTCGTGTAAATGACTGGCAGTGAGGTAATGCAATCCTTATTGGAGAACAAACGCATTACTGTTGAATATTAATCGTTTTGAATTTTATGCACCCTTTTGGGTATAAAACAAAGTCGTTAATAATACAGTGTAATTTATCAATCTTTGGTGTTAAAACCCCGTTGCTTTAGCACGGGGATGTAGACACCACAATATAACCTGACTTTTAGCGTGAAACATGGTATCCTTGTAGGACTACTTCAGTGCAGATATTTTTCGTATCTGCACACCACCACAAATGGGAAGTAGTGACC
>JAPOQK010000051.1 GCA_026710795.1 Candidatus Poribacteria bacterium | reverse complement strand
GTTTTGTTTTTTCATAGTGGTAGTAGTATAACATGGGATTTGGTGAGTTGGAAGGGGTAGGTGGGGGTCGGAACAATATGGTTCATGTATGTTTCGGTTTTTAGTTTATTTTTTAGTTTTTAGTTGTCAGAATTGGGGGATTGTCTGAATCGCTGAAGGCACAGAGGACGCAGAGGACGCAGAAGGAAGAGGGGAATGTCAGAATTGGGGGATTGTCTGAATCACTGAAGGCACAGAGGACGCAGAGGACGCAGAAGGTAGAGGGTTATTGTCTGAACCAGGATTTACCAAATCAACGGTATGAATGCCTTTTGGCATTCCCCGGGATTATAGGATTAGCAAATCAAGAAATCAACGGTATGAATGCCATTGGCAGAATGCGCGTTTGGCATTCTGCATGATTCACCGGGTCGCTCCTACAGAATATAAGAAAGATGTCGGACTTCGCTGTGCTCACTCCGACCTACGAAGACTGCAAATCTAGGTTGAGGCAATAATAATTGAACACCTCAAAAAAGCAAATAGAAACAGTAACGTTTGTGATAAAATATCATCAAAAACCTAAAACGAAATAAACCTGACCTGACAAACATATATGTTGCTTTTTCCATTGAATGCTGCTATACTTTGAATACACATTTATAGGATAACCAATTTCTTGTTTATTCTTTACAAATTTCTATCTGATAGGTTAATATATAACAAGAATATAATATACAGTTATTCATAAATTCAATTAGAAACAACATAAACATCAAGCATTTATATCTGTATGGAATTTTCCACACAATTAATGCTAACGTATGCGATTTGGTGAAAACGTTGATTGATAGAAAATTGTTTCGACAGAAATACTTATTTCATCTTTTTAACAATCAGTACACCATTTACCCATTTGCTGCGGGTGTACTTGGTGTTTTTGTGTCATGGGTGTTAAATTTACAACCACAAATACTTTACCTATTTTCGAGTGCAGTTGTAGGTATTGGTCTCCCTATTGGGGCAATAATAACCAGGTGGACATCAGGCACAGATGACATTGCTAAACAGGTTCATGAAGAGATATTACGCGAGGAACAACAAAAACAGGAGGAGGAACTAAACGCACTACACAAACAACTTCAGAAGGATGGAGATAAAAGAACTGAACAGATGCTGGAAGAACTACGTAACCTACACATTTCTTTTCAAGAGGAAGTACAAAGTGCAGGTTGGATGGCATCCCTTCCTATTACAGTTAGTGCTGAAATTACAGATAAAGTCGCAGATCTATTTACACAAGCGGTTGAATGTTTAAAAGACACATTGAAGATGCATGAAAAATCAAGAGATTCACAACTAACAACTGTCAGAAGAGTACTAAAACAACACAGAGAACAGCAGATAGCAGATGTGCAACAAACTATTATTCAGCTTTCTCACCTATATGCACGAGTACTGACAATTAGTCCGGAAAGTAATGAAACTGAACTCTCACGGCTTCGCACAGAACTTGATGAAAGTCTGGCATTTGCAAAGAAAGTTGATGAACAGATACGCGAAACAACAGAACAGGATATACTCCAAAAGAGTCATTCAGTAGAAGACGCACAAACGATGAATGCACATCAAAATACAACGTCCGCGGAAGAAAGAGAACTCCAATAATTGGAATTATCTACAATTTTAAAGTGTGCGAAGATGGTAGAATCTTTTGCAAATGAAAAGTTTAAACAAGTATTCCGATCTTACTACTTGAAACGATGTATTCTCTACACTGTTCTGTGGGGAATATTTATGGTTTTAGTAATTTACAGAGGGTATGATCATGTCGAATCATCAGTTAACATAGATAGGATGATGGCTGCTGGAGAAATCGCTATCGCTGGATTTATAGCAACTGGTGCAATTGCTATTGGTGGAGGCATTGCAGGAGGTATTATTGCGATTGGTGGTGTTGGGGCAATTGGTGTTATTGCAATCGGTGGCGTATTCGCATGGGGAATTGTTGCATTCAGTGGAAGTAACTCATTAGGTATAATCGCAATTTCTGGATTATACAGTTATGGGGTAATTGCATGTGGTGGGTTTATTGCAATAGGTTTATATGTTTGCGGTGTTTATACACTGTCTCCTTCAGGTAGAGGAAAAAGCAAATACGAACTATCAACAAACTATCAGCACCCACAAGCAATCAAGGTCTTTACAAGTGTTATGCCAAAGTTGAAATTAGCATTTAGTCTACGCTGAACTTGTCACTTTTTGATAAGTACTGTAATGGCGGTACAGATTTTTACTTATTATGTCTATATTGGGCGAAATAAATATTCAATTCCGGACTGAGTAATATTCCAATGTTACAAACAATGACTCGTTTTCTAAAAGCACTTTGGTATACTATAACGTTCCGCGCCCACGAGAAAGCAGATGAACTCATGCAAAACCCTATGGTAGTTCATGCAATCTATGAAGACATTATAAACGAAAAACAAGACAAACTCATCCGATATAAAAAAGGAGTTGAGTGGTTGACTAACCTGATTGATCTTAAGAGAAATTCACTTGAGGGACTCACTCAAGACATCAACAACATTGAAAAGTTGAAGGAAAGGGCAATCACAGTACAAAATAACAAAGTTGCTGAAATGGAGAATGCTGGAACATCAGTCGAGGAGATCCAACAACATCCATCTTACTTACGATGCATTACCGCTATTAACAATTATCAATCTATATTGGATAAAAAATATACTTTTTTGGATAAACTCAAAAAGGACATAGAACAGAGACAGACAGATATTGAATCGATTACTCAACAACTTACTCATTCACAAAATGATCTGGATATTATAAAACAAGAACAATCCGAATATGTTGCTGAATTAATCAGGGAACGCGAACAAGAGGAAATTGACATAATGTTATCAGGTATGAAAGTGGAAGGCATACCCAAGAACGAAAATTTATAATAGGCTTCATACCGTGGTTTTTGTAAATTAATTATGAAAAAACATCCAAGTTAAGACTTACAATTGGGAGAAAATTCTGATGTCTGAAAAACAATCACACATTGTAAAATCAATTTGGAATAAGTTAACTGCCAGGACTGACCAACAGAAACTAATGAAAGACATTGATGAAGTACGTAGTTCTTTTGATGTTATCATAAATTTTAAACGAGCGCATATTCAATGCTATAAAAAAGCAATAGGACTGCTTCTACCGGTTATTGAACAGAAAAAGAATTCAATTAAACAGCTCACCGACGAGATTGATAAATTAAAAAAGCAAAGTACTGATGCGGAAGTAAATGCTGAAAAGGTTTCAAATGAACTAAAAAAAGCTGGTACAACGGAAGAAGAGATTGAGCAGAATCCGGAATACAGTAATTGGGTTACCGTATATATGGATCTACAATCTACTATTGAGAAAAATAATACGAATGTCATAAAACGAAAGGAAGAGTTAAACAGCATCTCTGATGATATTGAAACATACAAACTACATATATCCAAACTACATCGTAGTTTGGATAATATTATGAAGGAGCAATCGGAGATAGCTGAGGACATGTAATATATACGGACACAGAGAGAATTAGCGAAGACACTTTCTGAGATCAGTATGGATAACACGCCACAGGAACAAAACTAATTTGATATAGATATACCAATAGGAGGAAAATAATGAGAAGTGGAATTGCACGTTTATACAAGGCAATGTGGTATACGCAAGTTGGTAGGGCACTTAAACAAAGAGATCAACTTACAGACAATGATGTAGTAGCGAATGAGAATGATGATGACATAATCAACAACGATAATTCTATCAAACACTTTGAACAACCTGAATCACTTATGGATTACCCTGAAGCAGTTCGTGGTGCTTATGAGGACATTATCAGAGATAAGCAGGGGAATATCCAACGTTATAAAGAAGCGATGGGACAACTCCTAGTACTTGTTCACCAGAAAAAAGGTTCCCTTAAGGGACTTACTGAAGATATAGACAAGCTTGAGGAGATGAAGAAAGGCGCAATTGATAGGTCTGAGAAAGTTGCTACCGAGCTGCGTGAAACTGGAATTGCAGATGAAGATATTGAGCAGCATCCGAAATACAAACGTTGTATCACCTCATATAACGACTTTCAGTCTACCATTGAAGAGAAAAACGAACGTATTGATAAACTACAACAAGAGATTGATCGTGTGCATAATGATTTAGAAGAACATAAGAATTCTATTGCTACACTACATCGGGATTTGGAAATGGTAAAAACCGAACAATCTAAAGCTGTAGCAGACTTCATTGCTGCCCGTGAACAAGAGGAAATCAACAATATATTGTCAGGAATCAACATTGAAGACGTTTCAGTAGAATTGGAACGGATACGAGAAATTCGGGAGAAAGCATTGCAAAAATCATAGATATAAAATGTTACTTGTTTGAAAATGTTTGTTCTTATAATAAGAATTAAATGGAAGAGATGAATAAAACTTTATAATTCACACAGGAGGAAATCCAATGGCAAACGGAATTACCCGTTTTTTCAAAGCAATTTGGTATACACTAACTGGTCGTGCACATGAGCAGGCTGATAAACTTATGGAAAACCCTGAAGCAGTTCGTGGTGCTTATGAGGATATTATCAAAGACAAGCAGGGGAATATCCAACGTTATAAAGCAGCGATTGGTCAACTTATCGCGCTTGTTGAACAGAAAAAAGGCTCCCTTAAGAAACTTACCAATGAAATTGACAAGCTTGAACAGATGAAGACAGGGGCAATCGCAAAAGCGAAAAGCACAGCTGCTTCTCTGCAAGAAGCAGGGACTTCAGATGAAGAAATCAAACAAAATCCTGACTATGTCCGTTGTGTTACATCATATAACGATTTTCATTCCACATTGGAAGAGAAAAATGCACGTGTAGCAGAACTTGAAGAAGATATAGAACGGGCACAAGGAGACATTGAGTCTCATAAACTCCAGATTATGGGTCTCCATAAAGATCTTGACAAGATTAAGACAGAACAATCTGAAGCAGTGGCAGACCTAATTACTGCCAAGGAACAAGAAGATATTGCAGATATGCTCTCTGGTATAAGTATGGATGGCACCTCTGCAGAATTATCTCGTATGCGAGAAATTCGGGAAAAAGCAAAAGGAAGATCAAAGGTGGCGCAAGAACTTGCAGGTACGGATTCACGCGCTGAAGAGGAAGAATTTCTTGCCGCTGCACGGTCCACCTCTGCTACTGATGAATTTGATTCGCTTATCTTCGGTGCACAACAGACGGATACACCCGCGCCAACTGAAGAAACCACGGATGAAACAAAGAGTGAATCCGAATTGCCTTTATAACTATTAACCTGATTATTAATCCGCGGGTACTCTGCCTATTGAAAGGCTTAAATTGACGTAGGCATAGATACCCGCGTTATACTTTTACCAATATGAAAAGAGGTGTATGAACGTGTATACGTGGCATCAGGATAAAACACCAAGCTGCTGGGAAGGTATCTTGGAGAGTTTACAACATTTTGAAATCCAAGTGCAGAAAATAAAAAAGGATAAAAAGAACTCTCCCAAACAGACACAAACACCCACTACTTTCTATCAACTCCATAATGATTTGATTGCTGAGACTGAAAAAATGCTGGGATCATCTACCGAAAACATTTCTGTTGATGCAAAATGTAGCGTCTTGGATCAATCGTTTGTTGAAGCAATTTGGCTTTCCCTTCAACAGTATCCTGAAATCGTCAACCATGCAGAAATTGAAAATCTTGATACTGCTGGATCTAAGATCTTTACCCTCTTTACACCGGATGCCCCATCAACTATATCAGAACGGGAAAACATAAAGGCGAAACTTATAAAGCTATTTCAATTGTCACATGAAACGATAGATAAATTGAATAGGAAATTATCTGATCGGACTGCCCCACTTCAACATCGACATAAAATCATGTTAAGTTTGCAGTCACGCTATAATTTAACAGCAGATAATCCAGAATTAGATGCTGATGTTCTCCAACTTTTTAAGCATCTATACCCCGGTGCTCCATTCAATGTAGGTGAAGTCAAACTTATTAAAACCTGTTCAGCCCTCTATTTCTGCTTACCTTCTGAGATAAAAGAAAACAGGGCTGAAAAACATTCTCAGCAAATATCAACAGATACCAATGTAGAGAAAAAGAATCAATATCATAGAAAAGTAAGATATGAAAAATTTCTTCGCAAAATTTGGAAGGTAGAACCTTTTGCACATTTTCCAGTATTTGGCACTTTCAACGCTGAAAATCTTGATTTGACCTTCCGTGAACAGATTGCACAAGACACAAAAATTTCTGTAGAATTGGTAACAACAACACTTACTCGTATGGTTGGTTTCCTACCTTTAGAAGAAATTGATAAGTACCTAATTCACGACACATGGGGACATCAGTGGCAGGAGAGTTTGCTTGATTTTGAGGAACTATATACAGAATTATCACTCTTTAATCGTCCCTTATCCTTGACAGAATCAGCCTCTGCTTTAGGTGAACAAAGCGAATTTGGTGATGCATTTCTTAAAACAGCGTCTGGGAAAATCCATCTCGATTCTGAAAAACTAACAGAATTTATAGACGGTGAACTGTATGAAAGGTGCATTATATCCTTCACACCGATTCTTGCTGAAATGCTTGCGGATGTCGTTGAATATAAGTTTTTAAAACTACATCCTGAACAAGCACATCTTATGCCAAGTTCATCGTTGCTAAAGGATTACCCAAGCAAACTTGATTTGACACTTGAGGATTTACGTAATTGTTTTGAACGCGCTTCAGAGGCATTCCAATCTTGGGTTAACTCTGAGGAGATAAAAGATAGGATACATTCTCAAATCTGTGACAGACTCAACATTCCAGATAAGAAATTAGTTCACAAAGAATTAAATGATATTCTTGAAAAGGCTGTGGAGATATGTAAGCAACGACTTGATAGATTTTATCAACCAGAATGGTATTGGGAAAAAACAACAGATAACTGCTTGAAACTAAATGCATTCAGTTTTGCTGCATTAAACTTCCTCCGCATTCATACTGCATTCCTTCAAACATATCAATTACTCTTAAAAATTGATACCGACTATAGTTTTAAAGACGCACTTGTTTTGGCAATGGGAACATTTTTTGAAGTTGATCCACAAAGGAATATTTGGCATCTTGACCAATTTCTCACAGAAGGTTTCCTTCCACGATGGACAAAACTGGCTCAAGTTATTTGACTTGTGAAAACGGAGAGTATAACGATCGCTATTAAAGACCCTACCTATAAATTCCGTACAGAAGCGGGAATGCTAATTAATTCTGGAACTTCGCGAAGCATCATTCTTCACGGTAACATCCACGACCTATTTTTTGTTGAAGATGATGAGGATGAGGATTATATTCCACTCGTTCCTTTCCTCACGCGAAGTTGGGACATATCGGGTTTTATTCTCATAGTCTATGAATTGAACGGTCCACTCCGTTTCCTACGTGCAAACGACCGCGAGAAGGTGAAAAATGCATTCAATACTTGGAGAGGCGATACCAAACCATCAAAAGCAAAAACAACGAGTATATTCGCACTTGATGACAAATTTGATGATCCTGATTCCAAAACCGGCAAATCCGATGAACCTTCTGACAGTTTATTTGAACAATATCTCAACGATGCAATTGGAAGTCCTACATTAGCACTTGAACTGCTCCGTCAATTCTGTCTAATCTCACGATCTGCAAATCCTAACGGAAATAAGTTTCTCAAAGAAAAGTTACTCATAATAATTGAAGCAACCGATATGTTGCTACCCGAAGGTGAAATACGAACCTTGAATGTATCAGATAGACATAGGATTAGTATTGTCCAAGATTGGATATCAGATTCGGATTTCATGAAAGCGACTGATACAGTGGTCTTTATTGCTGAATCAAAAAGTCTGGTAAACTCACGGATCTCTCGTTTACCACAAGTCTTGGATGTAGAAATTCCATCACCCACAGTAGAAGCACGAAGACATTTTATTTCATGGTTCAATAGAACACAAAAACCAGCAAAAAACGAACTAAACCTTTGGGGTACTCAGTCCCAACTTGCTGTGTTAACAGCAGGATTATCCTTACAAGCATTACGACAACTCCTCGTATCGGCTTGTTATTCTGGTGAAAAACTGCAACCTGATATTGTGATTGAAAAAGTATCTGAGTTTATACAAGCACAGTTAGGGGAAGATGTCGTTGAGTTTAAGAAACCAGCACACACTTTAAATGATATTGTTGGTAATCAGAATCTCATTGATTTCTTAAGAACACAGATAATCCCACGTATCACCTCAACAGGAAAAGATTCTATTTCTGGATTGAGTGTATGTGGTCCCATCGGCAGTGGGAAGACTTTTATCTTTGAAGGACTTGCGGGAGAACTGGATATTCCTGTGTTAGTTCTCAAGAATATCCGGAGTATGTGGTTTGGACAAACAGATGTTATTTTTGAACGACTCAGACGGTTGCTTATGGCTCTCGTGAATGTGTTAATCTTTGTGGATGAAGCAGATACGCAGTTCGGTGATGTTGGAAGGGACGCGCATTCGACGGAACGTAGACTTACGGGGAAGATACAAGCAATGATGTCTGATCCGCAATTGCGTGGTAACATCACTTGGTTACTGATGACAGCACGTATCTACAATCTATCACCAGACCTGCGAAGAGAGGGTAGGGTAGGCGACATCGTGATCCCTGTCCTTGATCCAACAGGTGAAGACCGAAAGACCTTTCTACAGTGGACACTTAAAAACGTATTTAGTGGAGATATCCCAGAGGGAGAATTTGAACTTCTACTGGCACATACTGATGGATATTCTGCAGCCAGTTTTGCATCTCTCCGTGCAGACCTTGAAGCAGCCAAGAACCGTAATGGTGAGTTATCTGTAGACGAAATTATAGAGGTTATTTCAGATAGAATACTTCCAAATATCGGTCCAATTCGTCGTTATCAAACCTTGCAAGCATACCTAAACTGCACACGAAAGTCTTTACTCCCAGGCGACTATTCACCTGAAATTCGTGATTCATGGATGAAGGAAATCGCGCAACTTGAAGTCATGGGGGTAAGTGGGTAAAATAGATGACTACATATTCTGACATTTGCATTTAGTCAAATCCATTTGCCACTAAAACAAGGTCTAATATATTTATATTACCATCCCTATTTACATCGGCACGGTTATCTGTTTCCCTCTGACCGAAATTTGAAGCAACTTTTACTAAATCCAAGATATTAATCAGACCATCATCATTAACATCAAGTTGGTTTATAGGTTCTTCCTCAATTTTATATATATCCTGTCCCACATTTCCCAATACATCAACAATTTGAAGTCCCATACTTGTGCCAGGTGTTACGAATGTATGTGGTACAATAAACTCAACTGTTTCATTTTCACCATTTAGTTTATTGCATCCTATCACTTTATTACCTTTTAATGGGTCATCGGCAGTTGAAGATGTGATGAGTTGTGCTTGATGTAATCCATCCGAATCGGTTACCTCAAACCGCATGCGAACAGTATCAAATTCAGACATAAGAGGAGGAAATCGTCTAATCTCGGTAGGTGTAGTATCTTCGTTTTGAGAAAAGTTGAAGGCATGATGTACACTCAAGAATTCAGCTGCGCATTCTGTGAGTTTGGGTAGATATCCACTGCTTGCAGACATTAAATTAGGTTCCCTGAAATCATGTAAGAGACCGAAAGCATGTCCGAGTTCGTGTGCAACAATCCGAAAACTGAAACAATTATCTACTGCAGAAAACATCGCTACACCACCACCTGAGGGATGAATCCCACCAAGACCACAAACATTGACACCAAATATGTTTCCACTCATCTCCAGAAAGATAACAAGTATATTCTGTGATATATCAAAATGTGGATTGATTTCTTCAATTATCTTTATATAAGCTTGATCCCGATAATATGATTCATCATGTTTTCCTACCACATGATGTACAAATACATTACCTAATTCATCAGTTTCATGTGTGAAAGTTTTTATACCAAAGCCATTATTATTCATTTCACGAGCATAGAATAATTGTACATTCTCCATTACCCTATCTATCTGTACATTTATACCTTGTTGGGGGGAATGACCATTTGGACGGAAATATATTAAACGTATATTTGTTTGTTCTCTATTTTTTTGCTGTAGTTGTGATATTGCTTGTTGTAAATGTTGAACTTGTGTTCGTAATCTCGCTATATCCCATAAAATGACAGTTCCATCTTGACTTGCACTTGCAAGCGTGCTACCATCCGGTGAAAACGCAACTGAACGAACTATATGTGCATGTCCAATAAAATTTCCAATAGCATATCCTGTCTCGGTTTCCCACAATCGTACTATACCATCTTCCCCACAACTTACGACTGTCTTGCTGTCCGGTGAAAACGCAACTGATCGGACACTATAAGCATGTCCAATTAACTCAGCTTTAGGTTTTGCTGTCTTTGCATCCCACAAACGCACTGTACCGTCTCTACTTCCACTGGCAATCGTGCTGCCATCAGGCGAAATCGCAACACTAAAAACCCTATCCGTATGTCCTTTAAGCGTGGCTTTAAGTTGTTTCGTTGCTACATCCCACAAACCCACTGTATTATCCCGGCTCCCAGTTACGATTGTTTTGCCATCATCTGAATATGCAACACTTAGAATTCTCCAAGTATGTCCCGGTAACGCTGCTATAGGTTGTCCTGTTTTAGCATCCCATAAACGCAGCATTTTATCTTCTCCGCCACTCGCAAACGTGTTACCATCCGGTGAAAACGCAACACTATAAACTGCAAAACTATCCCCCATAAGTGTAGTTTTGAGTTGTTGTGTTTCCGCATCCCACAGCCTGATTTTATTGTCTCGATAACCACCACTACTGACAATAGTACGACCGTCCGGTGAAAACATTATAGATGCAACCCGGTCGGTGTGTGCGGTAAATCTATTCAAAAGCTGTCCTGTTTCCACATTCCACAAGTGTATTTTACCATCTTCACTTCCATTTATAAGAACAGCTCCATCTTTTGAATACGCAACAGAAATTTTGCTGCTGGTATATCCCATCAATGTAATAGTAGGTTGCCATGTATTGACATCCCACACCTGGACCGTACCGTCTTCACTCCCGCTGGCAAAAATTGTGCCATCAACAGAGAATGTGACAGAAGTGATACCTTTTGTATGCGCTTTGAGGATAGTTACGGGATCTCCTGTTTCAGCATCCCACAACCGTACTGTCTTGTCTGTACTACCGCTCACTACCCATTTACTATCAGGGGAATATGTGACAGATGTAACTTCATCTGTATGTCCTTTAAGCTCTGCGATGGGATCTCCTGTTTCCGTATTCCACAAACGCACTGTCTTGTCTCCACTTCCACTGGCAAACTGCTTTCCATCGGGTGAAAATGCCACAGAATGAACCCATCCGGTGTGTTCTGTAAGCGTAAAAACAGGTTTTTCTGTGTCAATATCCCACACACGCACAGAACTGTCCTCACTTCCACTGACAAGTCGGCTACCGTCAGGTGAAAAGGCAATAGAAGTTATCCCACGTGTGTGTCCAGTTAGTCTTGTTTTGAGTTGATTTGTGCGTGCATCCCATATGATTACAGTGTTATCCCAGCTCCCGCTCGTGATCACTTCCTTCTTAGGTGAATACGCAACAGCTGTCACCCGGTTAGTGTGTCCAAGAAGTATCTCAACAAGCTCACCTGTTTTCGCATCCCACAAACGGACGGTACCATCTTCATTTGCACTTGCCAGGATGCTTCCATCCGGTGAAAATGCAGCACTTGTAATAAAACCAGTATATTCTTTGAGAAAAATCGGTTCTTCTCCAGTATCTATAATGTAGTTCCAAATTCCAATAGAGGTGGATACCATCAGTCGAGTATTGTCTGGAGAAAAGGTGACTCCATTTACCCTACCTTTACCTAAACGCGCTTTTGCATCTTCTGGAACATAGGAATGTGATACATATTGTGCAAAGCTCATATTCTGGTTGATTATTGAAATTAGGAATAGACTTGATATGAAAAACAGTGACTTTTTCATGTTTTATCTTGATAGGTCAATCTAACTTAATATGATTGAATGGTTAGGAAAGAATAGTAATTACCTGAATAAGTTTTACGTATGAATAAATATAAACGGGCGGAACCATACACCGCCCGTTTATTTGAAAGAAATTTGATCTAAATACACTTACTTCAATATAAGCATCTTCCGTGTGTCAGAGAAATCTCCTGCAGTGATAGAGTAGAAATAGATACCACTGGCAACAGATTCACCCAAATTGTTTGTACCATCCCAATACGCAGCATGGCTACGAGATTGATACAGACCCTCAGTCCGAAATCCCAGATCAAGTTGACGTACAACACTGCCACGCGAATCATAGATATTAATTTGTACATCGCTTGCTTTCGATAAGCGATAGGGTATCCACGTCTCAGGGTTGAACGGGTTAGGATAATTTGCTAACAATGCTGAGGATTTAGGAATCAAAGTTGTCAAGAGTTGTTCTAATACTTGAATTCCTCGTTCATAAGATAACTCATACTGATTGACAGATGGATGACTCGAAAGGGAGGATACCTTCTTGGTAAAGTTCAACCATTTCTGTGGATCTAAATTCCGCATTTCCATCTTTGCGAGTTTCAACCATTGCTGAACTTGTGATGCATGGAGCCCCTGCGATGATGGAGCTCCTAACGAACTGCTGAAGTTTGTTGCAACGATTACCAGATCCAAGATATTGACAAAGCCATCACTGTTCAGGTCTGCAGCACCACCATTTAAATCACCGAACTTAGATGCCACCAGCACCAAATCCAGAATATTGATTACGCCATCATCATTCAAATCACCAATTTGTCGTAATGAGTAACCAGGAGTTCCCAAGCTCATTGATTCTGGTGTGCCTTCATCATAACCGAGACCAGATCGGTATCCGCTGGCAACCCATGCTTCTGCTTGATAGCCGATAACAGCAGGCTTGGCGCGATACCATGCTACATCAGAAGTGAGAAGTGGTGCAGTATCCGGTTTTACAGCTTGGTTAGGAAAGTAATTACCGACACAGTCCTCAAGTCCACTATTGGCACTTTGCAGGAGTATTGCGAAATCGGTCGGAGGTATACCAAAGGTTTCATCTATGATATAATTTACTGAACCATCCTCAGGATCTGATAATAAACTTTCAGGGTCATCTGGGTCTGTATTTACAAGCAATAACACTTCACCTGCTGGAAGCATAGTGCCTTCTGAAAAGGTAATCTCTTTTCTACCTATGCCAGCAAATACTGTCAATTTCCAACCCGTCATGTCTACGTTGACATCACTGATATTCCGTAATTCCAACCAATCATGTGTATCATTAGAAGCGTTATAAAGTTCGTTGAAGAGAACTTTATCCATAGAGAGTAGTTGCACAAGTTGCGATATCTCAACAGCACGGGTAGATGTTTGAGCATCTACCTCACCGACCCCTACACCGAATACAATCAGTAGACAGTCGTTATTAGAGAGTGTGTACCCCGAAGGACAACTAGTATCTGTGGAATTCGTAACATTGATTGTCACATTAATCGAATCCTCACTACTCGTCTGTTCTCCAGCGTATACCTGCACAGTTACGGAATAGGAATTTTTGACTTCGTAGTCTAGGGAAGCTTTAGTTTTCAGCTGACCTGAACTCGTATCAATTTCAAATGAACTTGAATCTGTGCCACTAATTTCGTACCTATCAAGATTAGAACTAAAATTGCTCGCTGCGACAGGACTACCAATGTTTGTGTTGGCAGCAGTGTTTTCAGCTATTGAACGTGTTGTGCTATCTCCATCTGAAAACTGTAAGTTGACATCCGTGACATTGATAGTTACCGAGATTTCATCTCTATCAGTATAATTATATATTGGACCAGTGATGCTATCAGATAACGGATTGAGGGTTGCATCTTGAATAACAACCGTTACGGAATATGATGTCTTCATTTCATAATCGAGAACAATATTGGTCTTCAACTGACCATTATTTTGATTAATTGAAAAGGATGAGGCATCTGTTCCTCGAAGGACATATCGGTCTATAGTAGCAACACTATGTGCTGAAACCGCACTCCCAACATTTGTATTCTTTGCAACATTTTCTGCTACTGAACGGGTTGTACTATCATCGTGGAAATGTGGCAAAATACCTCTTCCACTATTAGCTATCACTACACCTGTTGTAAATAACAACAATATCACTGTTGTACAGATAAACATCGTTATTCTATTCACAAACTCTCGCACAATATTTGACTCCTTTCAATATTACATCTACTACTATCAATATATTTACATGTTAAGAAATAAAATTAATAAATATTATTTATTAAATAATCGACTATATATTAATAATAAATTATTATTCTATTGAAAGTCAAATCAAATTAGCAAAATTTGTCAAATTGTACTGACAGTATGATGATATAATGAAATTTGTAATATAAACTAACAATTTTTGTGTATTAGCAGCAAGAATTGCACTTACTGTGTGAGATCAATCACCTCCCCACTTGCAGCAGAACGATACCCAGCACATATTATCTCCACAGAATGTGCAGCAAATTCAGCATTCATCTCACTTTCTACTCCATTTTCTATACAATCAATAAAGGCACTAAATTCTCGTTGTCCATCGTTTCCACTACCAACATCTATCCAATGTTGTTTTGGCTGCATCTTTATTTCAGATTGTGTGCTACTCCACATTCCCATCGGATCAAGCGGATGGGGTGTTGGTGGTTCGAATGACGGTTCTGCTGCGAACACCTCAAGTCTGTTTGAAGAAGCATCAAAGGTCAAAGTTGCATCCGTGCCAACGAGATGTACTTTCCGCACACCACCTTGTGCATGACTCTGCCAACCGTAACGACCAGCAGCAATTGTTGCTGTAACACTATCATCTAATGTCAGAACCAACGCACCAAAATCTTCTACATTGGAACTGTGATGTTCTTTGAAGAAGTAGTTACCTGTTCCACCAAATACACGTTCAACCCGCTTACCAGTTAGCCAATTCACCATTGACACGGCATAAACACCGATGTCAAACATCTCGGGTTTCGCTTCTACAAAACTATACCGTTCTAATGTCGGTCTCTGTTTACGTTTAATTCCAACAGGTGCACTCCCCGGATGCCCCTTTGCAAACATCACATCACAGTGTATAGCCTTTAGTTCACCGAGACATCCACTATCTAATGCATTTTTCACTGTACGTGCCCACGAACTATGAATGTTGCTAAACATCTGTGTTCGCACACCGTTTCTTGCAACAGCATCCACAATCAGTTGAGCATCTTCAGCATTGAGAGCCATAGGTTTATCAAGATATACGTGCTTTCCTGCTGCGGCACTTTTTGCACCGATAAGTCCACGTCGTTCTACATCGGTACATAAGCTAACAATCTGCACATCATCACGTGCCAATGCATCATCAAGGTCAGGGATGTAAGGTAAATTTAAGGATTTTGCAAGGGATTGAGCCAATGTGATTCGTTCTGATGGTGCGTCTAATTCATCAGAAAATGCAATGAGTTTGCATCGCGGATCATTGGCAAAAAGGGGTGCATAGTTTTCCTGATGTGTGCGATGCCCCCCAAGTAACAACACGCCATATTTATCGTTTTTTTGCATTTTTATCCCTCCACAGAAATTGGTTGACCGGTAGCAAGTGCCTGAGTTATCACATCTGTAAGTTCTCCAGTTAATGTAATTTCAGGTGGAGTTCCACTCTTATAATGCCTGCCTATCGGTGTTTCATGGTAGATTACTCCTTTATTGCCTACCAACATGAGATCAATCGCTGTTTCTGAATCAACCCGATTGACACTTAACATCGACATTTGTCCACCATCATATTGCACCATGACAGTAATCTGAGTTGCATCCGCATCCCCTTGTGCATATACACATTTCGGTTTAGATGGCATCCAACCATTTGAGAGTGATACAATCTCAGCAGCAGGATGCAACAAGTTCATTGTTTCATTTACTATGTGTAGTACACACCGTAAAAACACAGGACTCCCAATCCGATCATTCTCTATTACGGAATCTATGGACTTTTTTACCAATTCCATTTAGTCTCCTTTCTGTTTCTGTGCCAGAATATGTTTGACGGATCCGCATCTATATGCTATATTCTACATGATTGTTTTGTCAGTAATCAGAACTATATAATTTGAAATCCTATTTTGATTCAATACTTGTGGAGGATAATTATGCGAATAAAAACACTTCAAGAACTTCTCGCTGAGGCAAAAGCCAATGTCGGACATATTTCACCAGACGAACTCACGGAAGCTGGTGATTCTGTTATCTTGTTAGATGTCCGTGACGAACCTGACTATGACGAAGAACATTTACCGAATGCCGTTTCTCTGCCGCGTGGATACATTGAACTTGATATTGATGAAACCGTCACAGATGAAAATACGCATATTGTTACCTATTGTGGTGGTGGAACACGTGCGACACTTTCAGCACATACATTAAGAAATATGGGTTATGAAAATGTTTCAGTTTTGACAGGTGGCTTTCGAGGTTGGATAGCTGCTGGACTACCAACTGAAAAAGCCGATGAATAATCCTCCACATAAGCAAATTAGCATATATTGGAGACCTTGTCAATTTTGAATTCCTATGTCTTATGGACGATGCGTTTCAGAAATGCAGTCGCCCTTTCATTATATAGAAGGATAATAAATGGAGAGAAGTATGCGACATTTTTCTATGCATAGTTTAGGTTTAAAGAATTATCAAATGTTTTTCATTACTATAGGAATTGCACTAATTGTCATGCTAATTGTTGGTTGTGATGGAGGAAAGGAGCAGCTGAACGTCTTTACTTGGTCTGGATATGTTAGTGATGAGATACGATCAGGTTTTGAAACAGAATACGGGGTCAATGTTATAGTTGATACTTATGCTAACAATGAAGATCTACTTGCTAAACTACAAGCAGGTGCGACTGGTTACGATATTATTATGCCATCAGACTATATGGTATCTATAATGATTAAGGAAAATCTGTTAGCAGAATTGAATCGCGATAATATCCCAAACATGCAAAACATCAGTCCACTTTTTCTCAAGAAGTACTTTGATCCAAATAATACCTATTCTGTTCCATATACCTTTGGCACCGCAGGTATAGCATTCGATTCATCTGTAGTAAATCCTGCTCCTAATAGTTGGTCAGTGCTTTGGGATGAAAATTATAAAAATCAATTCAGTATGCTTGATGACCAACGTGAAACAATCGGCGCTGCACTGAAACTACTTGGGTATAGTCTGAATACATCCGAACCTGAACAACTTGAACTCGCTAAAGAAAAACTAATTGAACAAAGACCACTTGTAAAACAGTACAAAAGTGAAGCAGAAGAACTTCTCATCGCAGGAGATGTCGTTATGGCACACTGCTGGAGTGGTGATGCCTTCCGTGCTGCTGAAGTGCGTCCTACCATCCGATATATTATCCCAAAAGAAGGTTCAAGCCAATTTATTGATACCGTCTGTATACCAAAATCTGCCCCACACAAGGATCTCGCAGAAAAGTTTATTAATTACCTGCTACGACCAGAGGTCAATGCAAAAATAACAGAATTTACCAAATATGGCACATGTGTTCCAGATGCTAAGAAACACTTACCAGAAGACCTGCAAAAACACTACTTCATCTACCCACCAGCAGAGGTGATGGAATCGCTTGAATGGTTGATTGACCAAGGTGATTTTACAAAACAATACAGTCGGGCATGGGAAGAAGTTAAAGCCAAATAAATTGAGATTGCAAACCTTCAAAAAGAAGTCTATGCATTAGTTGATGGTAATATGTCTGGCATACTATTACCTCTATCCTAAAATACATACCACCCCAAACATTTCTTCTAACCAATTCCTTTTTCTGAAGATTTCTCATTTCATAGACAACATAATTACAATAGTTGACATAAACAGATGAGATGCTATCCTTGTCATGCATATATAGTCTATTAATCAGAAAATATCATGAAAGCACCAAAATCACTGCTTTATTTGGCAGACAATCCAATATCAATTGTTGTTAATTTCCTTGTTCTCTGTATCCTTGGGTCAAGTATTGGCACGATTTTGGATGACCCTTTCAAATACGATACATGGGAATACTTATCAAGGGATATAAACGATGCTATTGATAATCTACCTTGGTCTGTTTGGCAATTTGTTGACGTACTTTCAGTAATCGTAGACGAAGCAGTCAAAGACTTTTCATATATTGCATGGTTATTTTTTATACCATTTGTTATAGCAATAACTTATCGAGAAGCAGTGGGCAGCCAAAGAGGAATAGAAAAAGAACGTAAAGTGTGGATGGAATTCTATGAAACTCATCTAAATGAAATAAAGAGTGGAGATGAGTTTGAAATAGACCGCATAGCAGAGAATAAAACAAGTGAGTCCTATTTAAGAACTACACTTAAGACTTTATTATACATGCTGCGTAACCCGTTGTTGTTAGTTCTACATTTTGTTGTATGGGTGTATGTTCTTGCTATGTTTATCTTTTTCTTCTCACTTGATGAAGGAATCGTTGTAGCATCGAACAATTTTGTCAAATCAATTTTACAAGATGAAAAGCACTGTATATTCTTTGCACTTGTTTCAAGTTTCCGAGAAGGACGAGGGTATTTTAAAGGTATTGCAACAGAGAGACAAGTATGGATGAAATGGTATGATAGGCAAATTGATAACATTGAGAAAGGAGAATCTGTTAGTAATCCTCCTGCATCAGTAATGGTTCGATGGGATTTCTATTTAAAGAAAATACAGATTTCATTCAGATTGATTTATTCTGACTCGACTCATTTTGGCATTCAGTTTGCACTTTGGTGTGGTATATTTGCTTTACTATCGCTTCCTACATTTGGTTATTCGATAAATCCGACATATACGAGATTGATTGGTAGTTTTGTTATCCCTGGGATGATAGTAACATTTCTCATCTGTTATCGAAAAGCAAGAGGAATTATAAAGGGTAGAGATAGAGAGAAGCTGGTTTGGGTACGCTGGTGTCAACAGCAAAAAATCGCAATGATAAACGAAACTGTGCCGAAAAACCAACCCACATTGTATGAAGAACTTGATGATTCCTACCTACAGACAGTGAAGAAAACAGTATCTATTATACTGTGTAATCCGATAACACTTATTATACATCTCTCAGGTTGGATCATTGCATTTATAGTTTTCTTTGGGACAACTGATTGGTTTCGTGTTATTGAGTGGTGTAGCGATTTGACCCAGTTTGTAATTGTTTTATCTCTTGCTATCGTCTCATACTACCAAGAGACTAAAGGCTACCATATAGGGATAACGAAAGAAAGAAAAGTCTGGACTGAATGGTATCACAATGAAAATACAACAGGAACAGAAATACCGTCTTTGGTGGAAGTTAATCACGGTTGATTAAATGCAGCGTAAATGCACAACAACTTTTTTAGGAGAAATGTCATGAAAATCAGACAAACTTTATTCTTCATGTTTAAAAACCCGACACCCATATTTTTATATTTTCTTTTTTGTTGGATTCTGTTTTCGGCTTTAACAACAATTGCAGATGATCCTTTTATACATGGAACCTTGTCAGATGCCTCAGATGAAGTAAGAGAATCTACGAAAAATTTGCCTTGGTCCTTATGGAAGTACTGTACTGCACTATCACATATGGTTGAAGAAATTGCACACGATTTTTCACATATTGGATTTTTGTTTGCCATCGTTCCTGCTCTGTTCATAGGTTTTCTTGAGGCAGCAGGTAGTATAAAAGGGATAGGAAAACAAAGAGAAGTATGGATGAAGTGGTTTTATAGACAAAAGGAATTGATTGAACAGAGCGATACTTCTGAAACATCTCTGATGATTGACAGTGGACGGAATGCATCCATTCCTGAATTGAGTAAAGACACAACTCAATCTATGTTATTTTTCCCGATGAATCTCATTCTACATTTCGGTTACTGGGTAGTTGTTTTAGCATTCATTAGTATTATTATGCAAATTGATAAAGGAATTAGTGATTCTTTACTGCTTTTCATAAAGTTTTTACCCCAATTTCTGATACCGTCTGCTATTCTTGCACTGATATCATGTTATCGGCAAACGCGAGGATATAATAAAGGTTGTATTGCTGAACATCAAGTTTGGACGAACTGGTATAACCGCCAAAAAGATATATTAGAAAATGGTAAGAACATCGAGGATCCACCATCAACAACAGAAGTTGTATCGGAATCCTATTATAAGAAATATACCGACCCAGTAATCTTAATGTTAAGAAAACCAAAACAGATGATAATTCAATTTCTTGTTTGGAATATTGTAGGTTTAATTATAATCTTCACTTTATCTGGAATCTATGGAGGTCTAACCTATTTTCCACCCATCAGTCTGATTGCATCGGTTACATTTCAATTTTGTTCAATACCTGCTGCACTCTTTACTATTATCATCAGTTATAGAGAAGCAAAAGGTAACCTAACGGGAATGGATTCTGAACAACAAGTATGGAATTCATGGTATACACAGCAGCAAGTTACTCAAGAATTAGAATCTGATGTAACCTTACCTACTACAGAAGAAACAGAGTCAGATACATATCTGTTTGCTGCGAAAAAGACTTGTTTAGCTATCGCACGAAAACCACAGAAATATCTGATACATTTATTCTGTTGGCTAATCGGTTTTGTTTTTGTCTACGGTATCACTAATATAATTGCCTTAGAAGTACTTCCTGATCATATCCAGATTTTACTCGTTATCTCACTGGCATTCATCTCTATATATCAAGAGGTAAGAGGCAACCAAAAAGGTAAGAATAACCAACGACAGTCTTGGGTAGATTGGTATGACCAACATTATCAAGATGCCGATAAGGAATCCGAATTTATACAAACTCCACCAATGTTGGAAGTGTATTAGAATATAAGCAATAGACACAACTATCATATAACGCATCAGACATTTCTGTCTGGTGTGTTTTTGTATAACATAGAAGGTTTACTTTGATAAAATGATTGACTTGAAAAGCAATTATATGTATTATGCGTTTATACCGTGAATTGAAACCAACCATCAATATCTGCATTTCTATAACTTATATAAATCAAAGGAGACACAATTGAGTAGACCGAATATACTTTTTATTATGTCTGACGACCATGCATCGCATGCAATGAGCTGCTATGGGAGTCGTATCAACCAAACACCACATCTTGACCGAATTGCCAATGATGGTATGATTTTCCAAAACTGTTTCTGTGTTAACTCTATCTGCACACCGAGCCGTGCAAATATATTAACTGGATTACATAGCCACCTAAACGGTGTAAAGACATTAGGCGATCCGCTTGATGGTCGAAAACGGAATGTTGCCAAAATGCTTCAGTCAGACGGATACCAGACAGCTATGGTAGGAAAATGGCATCTTGGACACGGTGGCAATGCTGACCCAACTGGATTTGACTACTGGAACGTCCTTCCCGGTCAGGGAGCATATCATGATCCGGTAATGATTGAAGAAAGTGGTCGGACACAACACGAAGGTTATACAACTGATGTCATCACAGATTTTTCGCTGGATTGGCTACAGAATAGGGATAGAGACAAACCTTTTTTCCTAATGTGTCATCACAAAGCTCCACATCGTCCATGGGATTCAGACGAAAAACTCCATCACATGTATGCGGACGAAGATGTTCCTATGCCCGATAACTTCTTTGACGACTATGCAAATCGGTCGAATGCTGCAAAAAATGCAAAGATGCGTGTCTTCGGACATATGAACGAACGAGATCTGAAAATAGAAAAATTCGGACCTCCTCCAGAAGACTTGTCCGATGAAGAGTTGGCAAACTGGCAATATCAAAGGTACATAAAGGAATATCTGAGATGTGTGGCTTCAATTGATAACAATGTTGGAAGAATGCTTGACTATCTCGATGAAGATGGTGTCGCAGATGATACAATGGTGATTTATACCTCTGACCAAGGCTTTTTCTTAGGCGACCACGGCTGGTATGATAAGCGTTTTATGTATGAGGAATCCTTACGCATGCCGTTTATTGTCCGTTATCCTAAAGCAATCGGTGCGGGAAGTTCTACACATGCGATGGCACTGAATATTGACTTTGCTGAGACATGGCTTGATTACGCAGGATTGCCGATTCCCGATGATATGCAAGGGACAAGTTTGCGTCCAATATTTGAAGGTGAAACACCGGATGATTGGCGAGAATCAATGTACTACCGATACTGGATGCACCTCTCACATCACCATGTTCCCGCACATTACGGTATAAGGACACATCGCTACAAGCTCATCTATTATTACGGAGAACCACTTGGAACATCTGGATCTGTTGACCAACCGACAGAACCCGAATGGGAACTTTTTGATCTTGAAAAAGATCCGAATGAGATGTGTAGCGTCTACGATGATCCTGAATATGCTGATGTTGTCAAGGAATTGACTGCTGAACTATACAAACACAAAGAAGCAGCATTGGATGACGAGTAAATTTACATTCAATTTGTGCAATGGAGTTACCCAACCCAACATTAACATTAAGTAGATGGAGGCATATAATGGCAAACAATAATCCACTGGATAATATAGCACCCGGTATGAAAGTTACTGCACAGATGTCCCCAGAACCCAGCGAAGCAGATCTTCAGTTTGCTAAACAGATGGATGTCGACTATGTTGTTCTCTGGACAAATGGGGCAAACGCTAACTACGACTACTTCATGAGCCGTCGTGAGATTTTTGAGAACGCTGGATTGAAGATTTATGGCTTTGGCAACAGTGATGTTCACAATCAAGATGGGATTGTGCTTAACTTAGAAAATCGTGATGCGAAGGTCGAACAGTATAAACAATACATCCGAGATCTGGGGAGAGCGGGAATCCCATATACGACCTATGCACACATGGGTAATGGTATCTGGAGCACGGAACGTGAAACGACCCGTGGTGGTGCAAGCGCGCGTGCTTTCAATCTTAAGACTGCAACAGAGGGACATTGGGGTGGTAATAAATACCCGATGCCGCTCTCGCACGGTCGCGAATATAGTGAAGAAGAGATATGGGATAATTATACCTACTTCATTAAACAGGCTGCACCTGTGGCTGAGGAAGCAGGAGTGATGATCGGTATCCATCCTGACGATCCTCCAGCAGTAGACCTTGCTGGAATCCCAAGGTGTATCTTTAGCAGTTTTGATGGTTACAAACGTGCACTTGAAATCGCAGACAGTCCAAATGTTGGCATGTGTTTCTGTGTAGGCTGTTGGCTTGAAGGTGGAGATTTAATGGGAAAAGATGTCATTGAGTCTATCCGCTACTTTGGAGAACGGAATAAGATCTTCAAAGTTCATTTCCGGAATGTTGATCAACCACTACCACATTTTGTAGAGACCTTCGTTGACAACGGCTACCAAGATATGTATCACGTGGCAAAAGCACTCCGTGAGGTAGACTTCAATGGTGTAATGATTCCTGATCATATTCCAAGCATGGCAGGTGACCACCGTGTTGGTACTGCGTATACCATCGCTTACATGAATGCTCTTGTCAAACGCGCAAATGAAGAAACTGCAGCATAAGTTAGTTTCAAGTTTTAGGTGTCAATAGAGTCTATATCCGATATCGATTCATAACGAGAAATAGAAACGTTACATTTATAATAACCCAAGTTGCTTTAGTCTGTTTAAAATCTTGTAGGTAGCAACTTGGGTTATTTTACTGAGTTCCCATTAATTTTTTAGACTTTATCTGTCTTTGTACCATTTGCCAATTCTGATCCAAACTGCTTGACAGCTGAAAGCATTTTGTCTTTGTCGTCCATGTATTTTTCTGCGACATTGATGATTGCACTCGCTACAATCGCACCGTCAGCAACCTGAGCGACTTGGTTTGCTTGATCAGGTGTTGATATACCGAAACCTACACATATAGGTTTGTCAGTATGTTTACGCAATTCTTCAATCATCGGTGCAACTTCATCCGACAACGTTTTCCGCGCTCCTGTTACTCCCGTTACTGCTACACAATAGATAAACCCAGTACTAACGGAAGCAACCAATTGCATCCGTTCAGGTGAACTTGTCGGTGCGACGAGAAAAATAGTAGCAAGGTTACACTCAGAGGCAACTTTGAGAAGTGGTTGTGCTTCCTCAGGCGGTAAGTCAGGGACAATCAATCCATCAACACCTACTTCCTGTGCTGCTTTACAAAATGTTTCTTCTCCCATTCGAAAGATCGGGTTATAGTAACTCATCAGCGCGATTGGGATTTCTGTATGTTGACGAAGTTTTTTCACGATGTCAAGAATCTGTATCAAGGTGATACGGTGTTCAAGCGCGCGTTGGCTTGCGCGTTGAATGGTAGGACCGTCGGCTATTGGGTCGGAGAAAGGGACACCAAATTCAATAAGGTCTGCCCCTGCTTCTTCAAGGGTAAGAAAGAGTTCGGGTGTAAGTTCCGGGGTTGGGTCTCCAGCACAGACATAAGGCATAAATGCACAAACACCTTGCTGACGTAGTTCTTGAAATTTCTTGTCAATTCGATTCATGGATTGATTATGTAATGGATTTTTGATTGATATTTATTTCCCCAATTATACATAGTAATATGTGAATTGTCAAGAAGTTTTGATGTTGTGTCATGTCGGAGGTCGCTACATTGGTTTGGACCAACGGATAAAACTGTAAAGGAATTCTATAACAATTACAAATATCTCCGAGTACAATTCCGCAATATCCTCAGAAAAGAGAATATATGGTATAATGTTATTCTATTATTTCATATCATAGTTATTAAACACTGACTTGTAGTTGATGACTGAAACGGAGTGAAAACTATGCCACAATATCTTCGTGTTCTCAAATTTATTTGCATGTGCGTCATTGTTTCTGGATGCCAATCAAAAGCACTCCAAATGATAATTGAGCCGCAGGAATGGGAAAACCTTTCTACCGCAGAAGGTGTAACCTGCACTGCACCAGAAATGATTGATGGAGACATCAAAACAGTTGGATACGCCAAAGAAGGATGGATTCATCTGAGACTACCTACACGGAAAACCATTCATAAGATTGTCCTCAAAGGCACTAATATTACAGATGCAACAGTCTTTAAGAAAATTGAAGGAGATCAGCGTTGGCCCGCAATTCTACAGATAAAAAATAACCGTAGCAATGTGATTCAGATGCGAAGAAGTTTTGTTACACAAGCAATACGTATCTATGTAAGTGGAACTACAGAGGATAAACGACGAACACCCTTACTATCTTCTCGGCACGACTTAATCGTAAGACATAAAGGATTAGGAAAACCTTTTATTCAAGAAATAGAGGTATATGGATTTGTATCAAAGGATAATAAATGAAAAGATTGATTCATGAAAATTTATATAGTTGGTCAGTATTTAGTGAAGCACGTCAGATAGATTTTAACGCACATCTATGGGTCAGGACAGATGGAAATATAGTGATTGATCCAGTTGAAATGTGCGACTCAGACCGTGCACAATTAGAACAACTCGGTGGAGCAAAGTGGATTGTTATTACAAATCGTGACCATGAACGAGAAGCCGCTGCCTTCCAAGAATGGACTGGTGCGGAAGTGATTGTGCATGAAGCAGATGCTGATCTACTTGAAATTAAACCTTCGCGAAAAATTAGTGATGGAGAGACTATTGTACCCGGATTACGTGCAATACATCTACCGTTTGGAAAAAGTCCTGGAGAAATAGCACTCTTTTTTACGCACCAAAAAGCCATTCTGTTTGGAGACATTGTCGCAGGTGAACCTATGGGACGTTTAACACTCCTTGCAGATGATAAATTGGAAGCCCCACTAAAAGCAGCCATGCAACTTCGGAAGGTATTAGCATTGCAGTTTAACACTGTACTTGTTGGAGATGGACATTCGCTTTTTAAAGAGGGACGACAAGAATTAGTGGAATGTCTGCAGGCACGTGACGACATATATATCAATCGTATCAACATTGATGATATGGAATGGGTACAACGGAAAGGTCCTACCACTTACAATTTTGAATATAAAGACATTGATCCGTTAATCGGTGCCAAAAATATAGGATATTGTGTCTACCGATTGCCAACGGGGAGTACGACTTTCCCAATGCACCTTCACCATTTTGGTGAGGAGATGTGTTATGTGATGGAGGGCACTTGCACACTCAAAACACCTCGGGGTGACATTGAAGTAAGAAAAGGTGATTTTATTGCCTTTCCGCCAGGTCCAGCCGGTACACATAAGTTCATCAATGAAGGTGATAATCCTACTACATTGTTGATACTCGGGACTTATACTCCACATGATGTCAGCGAATATCCCGACTCCAATAAGGTCCTACCTTATGTTCTGCAGAAAATATACCGCAAAGATCCGAGTCTTGAATATTTTGATGGTGAAGTGTAAAAGTTAGTTTTCCTTACCTTACGACCTGCGTATCTGTTGGTTTTCTTTTGCCAATATATCTATTCGTTCTGGATCGATAATCGCACGTAAGGCAGTTTCCATATCATTTCGTACTGCAGTATATTCAGGATTTAATGCCAAATCACTGTTTTCCAGCGGATCAATGGCTATATTGAATAGCTGCGGTCGGCTACCAACATAATAACACAGTTTGTAATCCCCCTGTCTAAGCATATAACCTGCGTTAAGCATGCCTCTGTCATGGTATTCTGAGATAACAGCGCGTGGTGTATCGTATGGATTTCTGACAACTTTTAACAGACTTTCTCCCGGTAAATCAGAAGGTTTATCCATGTCAGCAATCTCTAATAAGGTTGGTAGGACATCAACCAATGAGACATTCTGCGTTATTCGTTTATTCTCATAGGAAGGCATACGTAGCATCAAGGGCACTTTTACTGCAGATTCATAGAAACACTGCTTTTGCCATATACCATGACTACCAGCCATTTCACCGTGATCACTTGTATAAATAACGACAGTGTTTTCACCTAATTCCGAAGAATCAATAGCATTTAAGATTCGTCCAATCTGAGCATCAAGACATGAGACGAGTGCATAGTAGGATGCTAATGCACAACGGACGGTATCCTCAGGTGGAGGAATATCGTTCCGCCATGCCCAACGGTGATGCTGAATTATCGGGTGTTGAGATTCAAGCGGTTCGTTCCATGTATCTGGTAATTCAAGAGAGTCTGGCTCATACAATGCATAAAACTCAGGTGGAGGAATCAGTGGAAAGTGTGGGTGCATAAATCCGCAGTATAATAGGAAAGGTTTTTTGCTTGAAGAAGCTGCCTTTGTTTGCAGGAAGTCTATAGCTAAATCAGCGACTTCTTGATCATATTTGGTATGTTCATGATCACCCGGACCGCACTCAGAGACGTGGGAATTGGAACCTCGACGGTCGTCTGGTGTTCGTCGTGGTGGTCTCCCACTTGTGTTGCGCCACCGAGGTAGATCATCTAACAATCGATCAGAAAAACCGAGAAGCCTATCCTTCCCATTGAAATGCGTTCGTCCACATAACACCGTCTCATATCCCGCCTCATTAAGATAATCACCCCAAGTTTTATGCTTTCTATCCAAAATCGCTCCTAAATCCCATGCATCAACCTGATGTGGATACTGCCCGGTAAGCATAGACAGACGTGATGGTGTACAAATAGGATAGTTACAATATGCGTTATCATAAGTGTAGCATTGATCGGAAAGATGATCGAGATGTGGTGTGCGGACAGTTGGATGCCCACTGTTTCCCATTACTGTTCCTGTATGTTCATCTGAAAATAGAAATACAATATTCATAAGAGAATTCTAAATTGATATTCTGACGATTGTTTAGTCATTATCGTCGTCGTCGTCATCGTCGTCATCGTCATCATCATCGTCGTCATCGTCATCGTCGTCATCATGGTCATCATCATCGTCATAACGAAGGTTCGGAAAATCTGCTGGATCTTGTTGATTTACCCAATCTGTGAACAGTTTAATTTGTACAGCGGACAACGGAGGACCATCCGGTGGCATTCTTCCCGACACGATTTCTTCAATAATATCACTACTTCTGGCATTTCCGGGTTCGAAAATTGCCTCGCCATCGTCGTCACCGCTTAAAAATGTCTGATATGTTCTCAAATCAATGCCGTCGGGTCCATTAGCATCGTGGCATCCAGCATACGCACACTTTGCTGTGAGAATAGGTAGAAGGTGTTGATCAAAAGATACTATCCCATCAGCAGGCAAAGGTGTTTCTGGTTGAGTGGATTCATCAACAGGGGTAACAACGGTTTCCGCTTGATTATCAATCCAATCAGTAAATATTTGTATTTTTTCATCGCTATACTTAGTACCGCCGAGGGGCATCCTACCTGAAACGATTTCATCGATGATAGAACTTCCTTGAGAATCACCCGGAATGAATACAGCACCTGTATCCCCGCCTCTGATGAAAGCTTGATATGTGCTTAAGTCAATGTTTTTCGGTCCGCCAGCGACATGGCACCCCGCAAACGCACAGTCTGCTGTGAGAATAGGTAGTAGGTTCTGTTCAAAAGAAGATTGGGCGTTGGTTATCTCAACAGGTGGCACTTGTGTATCTGTAGGTTGTAAATCTTCAGTTGGATTAATATCTTGTAATATTTCATCAACTGGTGGAGAATCGCATCCAGTAAAAACAAACAATAATAATCCTAATGTCAACAGGTACCACTTCTTTATATTTATCACCATTTTAGTTACCTTACTATAGTTGTTTGAAAAAAGATCTACAGAGATATAGATATACTATGGTGTCGAATTTACATCTTACACATACCAATTAAAATATAGTCTGTAGACATCCCGAATAGTTTAGTTATCCTTTGCACCTGCATTGATCCAATCAATAATTAGTTGAATTTGGTCGGCATCCAGATATGGACCATCAGGCGGCATTTTGCGTTTGACAATTTCCTCTACAAGTTCACTTTCTTTGGCATTTCCTACGAGAACTATTGGACCGTGTTCTCCTCCCATCTGAAGAGTTTCATAAGTTCTCAGATCAACGTCATCCGGTCCGTTAGCTACATGGCATCCAGTAAGGGCACAATTATTCGTGAGAATGGGTGATACATCAGTTTTGAAGGAAGGTATAGGTCTGTTACCTGTATCTGGACTATCAAATGCAAGACCTAATTCAATAGCATATTCATCAAAACTTTTACCACATCCGCATACAAAAACCGTAAGTAAGAGTAAAAATATAACTACATTTTTTGACACAATAATTCTCCTTTTCGTATAATAGTATTAAATGAAGACTAACAATAAAGCTTACTCATCATAAAAAAGATTCCTTTTATCCGCTATGAACTTCAATGAGACACAATATTTGTAACACTTAGGATTCGCAATTTTCGTGCCATTTAATACAATGTACATATACCTTGTCTTGATACAATTAATTGGTTTTTCTGTTCAAAAAATGGACAGCTCTGTTCACAAATTAGACAGTCTGAATTTGTGAATGAACATAGTTCTTAGTTTTGGAGAAACTAATCTATTAACTTGATGAGGGGTGGAACTGTTATCTGGTGGTAGGTTTCCTCAGAAATAGGATCTGAGAAGAACGGTGAAAAGAATGCATCTGCAGTTTCCAAAAATCTTGGCAGATTTAAACCCATATAATTACCATTCACATCACCACTTTCCACGACAACTTGACGTAATTTATCGCGTCCAGCAGTAGAGAGAGTCCGTAAGGGTCGCAGCATTCGCATGTGGTATTTGATTAGAGATGCTGACACCTGAATTAACCCTTGTAGAAACAATCGGTATGTATCTTCTGCTTGATGCCACAACCCCTCCCATGCTTCATGTGCTTCCCACCAATATGAGAAGTTGTAAAGGTCAACACCGTATAAATATGCTTCATTCTGTCTCCACATCTCAGGTGGAGGTGGTGTTATGTCATGCTCTTCTTCAATACCGTAACTGTGTCCGTTCGGATCACGAATTGGATGAGGTGTAACACCAGGTATATGACGGTAAGGTGGAAATGGTATATCTGGATAATACCGATGCCAATTTGGATCGAATGGTTTGGGTTGATTGTAACTATCCATAGATAAAAAAATGGATTATCTGCCAACGCCTATGTAGTGGAAACCGGCAGTCATAGCGTCTTTTGGCGAAAATACGTTACGACCATCAACGAGGATTGGTGTTTTCATGTGTTTAGCGAGTTTGCGTAATTCCAGTCGATGATATGGTTCCCATTCGGTGACAAGGATAAGTGCATCTGCATTGTGAGAAACCATGTAGACATCTTCAATATATTCAACAGTGATGTCACTCAAAACCTGCTGTGCATTGGGAATTGCAATTGGGTCGTGTGCACGGACATTTGCACCTTCAGCTACAAGTTGGTGAATGATGTCAAGGGCAGGAGCTTCTCGTATGTCATCGGTATTTGGCTTAAAGGCAAGTCCGAGTATTCCGATAGTTTTGCCTTTGTATGTATTCAATACCTTTCGTAATTTCTCAACAATCCGTTTTCGCTGTTCAAAGTTGACTGTACGGGCTGCTGCAGTAATAGGCATTTCGTATCCCGCTTGTGCTGCAACACCTAATAACGCTGCGGTATCTTTCGGGTAGCAACTTCCACCCCAACCGAGACCAGCGCGGAGGAAACGGTGTCCGATACGCGAGTCAAGACCTATACCGCGGGCAACTTCTGTTACATCTGCACCTACATCTTCACAAAGTCCTGCAATTTCATTGATAAAACTAATCTTTAGTGCTAAGAATGTGTTTGCAGCATATTTTATCATCTCTGCACTGTTCGGATCTGTTGTCATCATTGGAGGTAAGTG
The DNA here is from genome assembly GCA_026710795.1 of Candidatus Poribacteria bacterium. Lineage (GTDB taxonomy): Bacteria > Poribacteria > WGA-4E > WGA-4E > WGA-3G > MSPOR6. The sequence goes on along the minus strand of JAPOQK010000051.1, from coordinate 7,554 downwards.
GTATGCTGCTGGACGTGGTAAAAAAGTTGGTGGGTCAAATGTCTGTTCCAAAATCGGTTGATATAGACGTCGTAGTACTTCAAAGGCATCATCGTTGTTTGCACCGACTACGATTCTATCAGGATAGAATGCACCTTGCAGTGCTAAACCTTCTTGCAAGAACTCGGGATTAGAGGCAATTGATATATTACCTTGGATTCCGCGCTCTTCAAAAACTTTGTTGACTACATGTGCAACCCGTCTATTTGTGCCAATGGGAACAGTTGATTTGATAACAAGTGTATAATGTCTTTCTGGATGACACACTTCTGCGACTTCTCTTGCAGCTTCCTCAACGTGACGGGTATCTGCCTCTCCATTCTTCTTCGGTGGAGTACCAACAGCAATCATGATAAGTTCTGCATCTGGAACAACTTCAGCAACGCTTGGTGTGAAACGGATAGTATGACATACTTCATCAAGAAGCGTTTGAATACCGGGTTCGTGAATAGGACTTCTTCCTTCGTGCAATTGACTCAGTTTGTGTTCATCTATATCCACAGCGGAAACATTGTGGTTGAGGTAAGACAGTACAACAGCAGTCGTCAATCCAACGTATCCCGTTCCAATGATCGTTATGTTCATGTTCTACCTTATGTGTATTGCTAATGTGAGTATGATATAGTTTAGTTGGATAATTACATTTAGATTATACCATATCTGCATTAAGGGTGTGTAAAGATTTTGTATTAACATACCTACAATAGGAAACAGCATCTAAAGTATAAAGTCAGTTCACACCCGTATCATACTTCATTCTTGATTATTATTATCTCGTCTGTTATACTTGCTTTAATAACTTCAGTAAAGTTTATATGGAATAAATAATAAATAAAGGTGAAACCGATGAATGGAACTGAAAAAGTTATAGCACATTTACAAATGATTCAAGCGAATATCAACCGTCACGGACTCTATAGTTTTCTGGTGAAGGGACTGAGTGTGGTATTCGTAATTTCAACTGAAGTACTTCTCTTTTATTTTCTTACTATTATATCAACAATTGGGTTTATTTTCATAATAGTATCTACTGTGCAAATACTTTTGATTATCGGATTTTGGATGATAGATGCGTATTTTCTTCAGCAGGAGCGACTGTTTTGCCACCATTACGATGCAATCAGACAACAAAACGATACCGACTTGAATATGTATGTAGGTATACATAAGGATAAACCAAAAAGTAGTTGGAATTCAGTTATTTTCTCATTTACCTTTACTATTTTTTATTCAATTGAAATCGTCTTGGTCCTGTTGATACCTGCAATTGGTATATATGATTTAATCTTTTAATGATGTGTTGTATTGAGATAAAAAAATAGTTTGTTAGACTTCCTATTGCAGTCTACTCCACAAATCCAGTTCTATCTGTATTCCCTCCATATTTTAATGCATAAATTAACATATTCGCCATAAACCTATATACGTCCGGAGAACGTCGTAAGCGTAACATAGTGCGGCTTTCGATTTCAGCAGTTTCCATTGCACACAAATAGTCTTTACGATTGAATACAACTGCTAATCGATTATCAATAATAATCCCTTTCTGATGTTTGAACTGTGTAGGTTGCGCGTTGTTTTCGTTTCCCCAGAACACGTCTCCTCCAGTTGGTGGTTTCCCTAAGTAGTAATGTATATTATAGATTTCATGATCATGTGGTAGGATTTCCAGAGGATACTCAGGAAAAATCTGCTGCAATTCCTCAGCGACAGTATGTGCAAAGAGTCCGTGAAAACCACAGTCATCAAAAAAGAGCATACCACCTTCATTAACGATATACTTCCGTAGTGCAGCATGTTCTTCGGGAGTGAATCTGCTTTGCAGTGGTCCATCTCTTGCAAGACCACGTCCTGCTGTAATATCTCTGTCATGTCCCGTCATAACAATGAGTGGTGCGTCTAAAATCCTCGGATCTGTCAACGGTAACGCACCTCCTGCATAACCCATATCAACACGGATTGTAGTGTTTTTATCCATCCATTTCATAAGTGATGGTATAGCGGTAGGATCTTGCCACCAATCAGATAGAGAATGTTTCAATCGAATAATCCTGATATGACCACGTATATTATCAGCAGTGCCTTCCAAAATTGCTCCCAGTTTTCCTTGAGGAAGCATCACAGGATTTTGAAGTGTAGTGTTAATGTTATCCTTAAGGTTACCATCTGGTAATGTCGTTTCAAGTAGTTCAGAAAAGCTTGTATTGGTAGGTTTGTTTGATTTTGGTCTTATATCAACTGCTGGAGATTTTATTTTGGATGTTGTTGAGGGAACAATCGGCACGACTATGGAAGAACTTCGATTTGTTATTTTATCACGTTTATCAGTTTCAACTTTGAGATTACGGACAGCGACATCATCTGGATTTAGTATATCAGAGTCATATTTAACTACAGGTGATGGACTATTGACTATAGTATTAGTATTTGGTAGTTTATTTATTGAGGAGATTTGACCTTGTAAAGGATTGCCAGTTTGTTCCATCGTATGGACGGACATTGTTCTATGTTTCCGTGTTGCAGCATCCCTTGTTGTTCTTGTTTTGACAAACCTAACATCTAAAGCATCTTCATCTGATTTCCAGTAATGTTCTGTAAAAAGCATTCCGATTGTCGTAACGATGATGAGATGAATTACAACAGATAATATTACTGCGTGGAGACGTTTATATTTCATTGATATTTTATAGATGCCGCTGAATTTGATGAAAACTCTTTGCATCCAACTCCCGATAATCAGGTATGTCGTAACGGTTTCCCTTTACGTCTGTTACAAATAGTCGTGCTGGTGGGATCTGCTTAATATTTTGATTCAATCCTCGCACCATGAACTTTACACGACCGCGCTCCGTTTTTACTTCCCACTCATGTATCCCAAATTGTTCTTTCACCCGATATATCTTTTTTATTGTTGGTGTGAAGTATCGTTTATCTAATTCTTCAAATAGTATTTTTCGGTTTTCAGGTGTGAGTTCAGATGGGTCTTTTAGTATACCGATTTCAGTGTCTTCATTGGCTGCAAGTGAGATGTATTGATCAGGATTACTAAGTGGCATAAGTCTACGAACTATCACGCGGATATGGCATACTTCATTGTGGATTTCAAGCTGTGCAGTCCCTACAGGACTGCGTGTGAATGTAAGTTGTGATGCATCCAAATAACGGTGAATATAATTACTTTGTTCAGGTGATTCTGTATTTGCTGATAGACTACCAGAAGGAACCTTTTGTTCATTATTATTTTGCATGATTACCTTTCCACAATTTGAGCTTCAGCGCGAACATTGGCTGCATCACGTTGTGTCTCTACGAGTTTATAGTAGATTCCTTTTTTCTCCATTAGTTCTTCGTGTGATCCACATTCAACACCTCTACCTTTTTCAATTACAAATAATCTGTCGGCATTTCTGAGCGTAGAAAGTCTATGTGCAATTGCAAAAGTAGTTCGGTTTTTCACCAACCTGTCAATAGCCTGTTGTATTTGCTTTTCTGTTTCTACATCCACTGATGAGGTGGCTTCGTCAAGGATCAAAATACGCGGGTTATGTAATATTGCGCGTGCGATTGAAATCCGCTGACGTTCACCCCCAGAAAGACTTCCGCCTCTTTCTCCTACTTCTGCATCATAACCATCAGGGAATTTCAGGATAAAGTCATGTGCGTTTGCTGCTTTTGCTGCAGTGATTATTTCCTCCATTGATGAGTCAGGATTTGCATAAGCGATGTTTTCTGCAATTGTTCCACTGAATAGATACGGTTCTTGTAGGACTACCCCAATTTGTCTACGTAGATCTTTGAGGTTTATCTGTTTTATATCTTCTCCATCAATCTCTAAACGTCCTGAATCTGGCGAATAGAATCGACATATAAGATTGATGAGTGTAGATTTTCCAGCACCTGAGTGTCCGACGAGTCCGATCATCTCTCCGGGTTTCACATGAAGATTGATATCCTTTAGCACTGGTTTGTGCGAATCATAACCGAATGTCATGTTGTGAAACTTTACTTCTCCGATGATATTTGGCAATGCAATTAGGTTTCCATCATCGTACTGTTCTGGTTGTGAATCTATCACTTCAAATAGTCGTTCTGCTGCAGTCATAGACCTTGAAGCCCAATTGATAAGTGGACTGATATACCTTAATGGTCCATAAAACATTGTAAGATATGTGTTAAACATAATCAAAAGTCCAAATGTCATTGACCCACCGAGAATATTAAATCCACCGACATACCAGACTATGAGAGAACCAAAATTGACAGCAAACATGAGTGGTGGATAGTAGGTTGCCCAAACCATCTCAGCTTTGGTTTCAAAATCTCGTGCATCAATGTTTGCTTCTCCAAACCGAGATACCTCACTATTTTGTCTTCCAAACGCGCGAACCACTCGGATACCCGAAACTGAATCGTTGACAACATCAAATAGTTTTGAACGTCGTCGCCATGCTCGGTGCCATAGGCTTCGCACCTTCCTCCAAAACCAACCACCACCGATAATAATAATTGGAATTGGGATTAAGACGAAAAATGCCAATTGCCAATTCATCAAAAATAGCATGATACCTATACCGAACAGCAGAAATACATCCCTACCAATAAAGGACAACCCTTCTAACAGGAAGTCTTGCAACCTTTCACTATCCTCGGTAATATGGGAAATGACGGTTCCTGTTGTGCGTTTATCAAAGAATCTGATAGAGAGATTATGTAGATGCTCGTAAACGTGTTCCCGTATATTCGCTGCGATTCGGAGAGTCAACCATGCGGTCAATCGTGAATGTAGGATCATAAGCAATGTGCTAATTATATGTGTCGTTAGCAATGCCCCTACCGCTATAGATAATGCTAATGCTACGGGTTGTATTGAGCGGAAGGTATCCCCTAACCATGTTGTTCCTCCATCAGTTGTTGGGTTGTCGGCAATGTTTAGTAGCAAAATATCGTCAACAAGGATTCGTATGAAATAGGGTGGAATGAGAGAAATCAAAGTGCTGGCGATGACAAATAGTATAAAGAGTAATGTCCTACCTTTGTATGGTTGCATATACGTTAAAATACGTAACATTACTCTGTGCTTTTTCGTGCAAGATGGACATGGAGAATATTCGTCAGCAAGTGGCAATCCACAAGTTTTACAGGAATGCTCTTCAACCTTATAGTCCCAAATTGGTTCCTCATCTCGTTCACCGTCTCGGAATGCAATTTCATCTCCTAAGAATCTGGCAACAAAACCGAATTTCGCAGCACAACCGTTTGAATATCTGATTAAGTCTACCGTGCCTTCATGTGTTTCCAGTACAAGTAGACCGGCATCGACTACCATTTCTGCACGAATACCAAAAACAGTTTCATAAGGAATATAGTGAATGACATCACCCACACCTGTTACGGTAAATATTGCAGCATCAGTTAATATGAACCATTCTTCACCGAATGTTCCTGCTGAAATAACATCACTTTTGACAGCGAATCTTATATGATTAAATTTGATGTCAAGAGTATTTAAAGTGTTTTCAATAGATTCGGGCAGTTCATCAAGTGTACCCGTTGGTGTCTCTGCGGTTGACATGTCTTCCTTCTACAGTAATACTATAGACACAGTTTTTTACTACGTCTACAAGAGGATTTATAGGTTTTAAAGTTCAATTGTGTGTTTTTTCAATACTTCTTCGTTTAGTTCAATTCCGAGTCCAGGTTTTGTCGGTGGAATGATGTACCCGTTTTCCCACTGTATAGGTTCCTTGAGTATATCTGAATGGAACCCATCCCACATGTGTATACCTTCCTGAATAAGGAAGTTCGGACTACAAACATCTAATTGTATATTCGCTGCGCCGCCAATAGGACCTCCGTAAAGATGTGGTGCGATTTGCGCGTAATGTGCCTCACCCATAGAAGCAATTTTCTTTGCTTCAAGGATTCCACCTGTGATGGTTAGGTCCATTTGTAGGATAGATGCAGCCTGCTGTTCGAGTAGGTCAGCGAACTCATATTTAGTAAGTAGACGTTCTCCAGTTGCAATAGGTATACTTGTGGCTTGTGCGACTCGTGCCATCTCCTTTACATTTTCGGGTGGTATAGGTTCTTCAAACCAGAGGGGGTCGTATTGTTCTACACGTTTGGCGAACCGGATAGCACTATTTGTATTGAATTGTCCATGTGTACCGATGAGAATATCGCATTTATCTCCGACAGCATCACGTATTCCACGAATGACACTTTCGGCATAGGCAAGCGTCTCTAATCTATCTGAAGTGTGTGCACTCACAGGGTCGAATTTTACCGCGGTAAACCCTTTTTCAACATAGGAAAGCGCGAGTTCACCTGTTTTTTCAGGAGAATCTCCATGTCTCCAATGTAATAAATAAGTATATGCTCGTAATTTTTCGTGAAACATGCCGCCTAATAGATTGTAAATAGGTTGGTTAACTGCTTTACCGACGATATCCCAACATGCCATTTCTATTGCACTCATAGCGGGAGTTACAAGCGGTCCTGAGTGCCGAACGCAGGGTCCTTCATATAACGTAGACCAGATCTTTTCAATACGAAATGGATCAGCACCTATGAGAAACCTTTCTCCCCAATCCTTGATAAGTTCTATAACGACATGGTTTAGTCGTGTATGATAGGTACATTCACCTATTCCTTCAATCCCTTCATCGGTTATTAGTTTGACAAAGATCCAATGTCGACCACCCCAATGTGGAGGGGGTACATCAATCATATAGGTTTTTACTTCAATTATTTTCATAGCGTTTCTCCTGCAGATAGATATTTTATCAACATCATATAGATTATTGATATTATACTTAATCTGTTAGGATTATACTATAATTTGGTTTATTAATCAGGACTATTTAGTTATTAGCAGGATTATTTAGTTTTCAATATTTCGGACACATTTTCTTACAAAAGTGAATGTCTTAGCTTGGTATTGTAGGTCAAGGCTTGCTTGCGATAGCGAGATTTATAGCTGTCAATTCAAGATCAAATTCTATGCCATCAGTGCCTCTGAATAATAAATAACTGTAGGTCGGAGCGAGCGTAGCGACCTCCGACATGTATGATATCATTGTGGTTTATATGTCGGAGGTCGCTACGCTCGCTCCGACCTACGCGTGTCCTGATGATAAAAAGCAGAGTTACGTAAGTCCTGAAAATGTGACTTTTTTGCACGTCACTGTGACGTTTAGAATCCAGTCTGGACAAGGAAAGTGACGCGATTTTTGCTTTTTTTTTGCCGCTTTTTTTGTTTCGTTTCTTCCATTCACTCAAATTAATTCAGGATGGGACATAAATAACGTTCTACTACCAATTCTAATAAATAAAGTGCCATTTGCTGAGGACTACTTGTAGGAGCGACCCGGGGAATGCCTAAATGGCATTCATACCGTTGATTTACTGGTCGCGACCGGGAGGTCGCTCCTACAGAAGAAAGATTTCCAATTAGTAATAATAGTTGAATCCAGTAATGGGACAATAAATATTAGAATTGGTATAACGTTCTAC
>JAPOQK010000050.1 GCA_026710795.1 Candidatus Poribacteria bacterium | reverse complement strand
TGCGAATCTTGCACAGAGAAGCGTGGTCAAGGTTGGAGACGTGCTTGAATTACGCGTCATCGGTCCGAGTGGAAATATTGAATCACAAACACTGAGTTTTAAAGTAACCCCTGAGAACTCGGCAAACGAGGTTTTGTCTGTAAATCTTGATAGTATCGGTAAACCGCAGCAAAATCAGTTGTTACAAAACTACCCGAACCCATTTAACCCAGAAACGTGGATTCCATATCAACTTACGCAAGACAGTCCTGTAACGGTATCCATTTTTGATACAACTGGTAAGCTAATTCGCACACTTTCGCTCGGTTACCAATCCGCTGGCTTCTATAATAACCAGGATCGTGCTGCATATTGGGATGGACGTAATGCCCTTGGGGAACCAGTTGCGAGTGGTATTTATTTTTACCAGTTGATAACACCATCCTTTCAGCAGAGTCGTCGTTTGGTCATTTTAAAGTAGAACCATTTCTAACATTAACTTACAGGTGTCACAGTTTTGCTATTGCTAACTGTGGCACTCTTTTATGTCAAATAAATGACGAATAAACCGCAATCTCCCGAATTTCCTATCTTGTTGCGAGTGGCAATCTGTTTATCCTTAGCAGTTTAGAAATCCATTCTAAGTAAATCAAGAAATAGATAAGATTTAACTTGCCTTTTTTGAAAATTGCTATATACTTTACTAAGAATGTCCTAGGATACCCAGTTTTCGCTTTTATACTGTATTGTTGAACATAAACATGCAATCCTTTATCTGCCATTATCTGTCAGGACATGTCATCCAACATATTGTGTCTATATTTTAGAGAACGAACTTTAGGGAGGTTTCGTTATGCTAAATCAGATTAGAGTCAAATTATTGTTATTTATGTTTACGTTTTTAATATGCTTCAATTCACTTTTCCTATTGAACATAGCTGCACAAGATGACATTGCATCCGCAAGTAACAACTATACTTTTGAGAGTATTGATGTTCCAGATGTAGATTTCTTAGCGTTGACTGCCAGTAGTGACTTTGAAGATTACGCTGGCTACACACGGAGTGCTGATGGTGAAAAGGAAGTTGCCTTTACACTCATTGATGGGATATTTACGACGTATGATTTCCCCGGATCGCAGAAAACTCAATTCTTTGCACTTGGCAATAATGGTAATGCTGCCGGACACTACCAGGATAGCGACGGTCTTTACCACGGTGTCGTCTTAGAAAATGGTGAGTTGCGGCAATATGATTTTCCGGATGCTGTTCAAACATTCCTGTACGGAATTAGTGATGCCACTGGAAAACTGACAGGTAATTTTATAGACGCTGATGGCATACGCCGTGGATTCTCAGGAGACTTAATTGTTGAATTCCCCGGTGCAACGGAAACTTATGCCGATTTTGTGAATGCAAGCGGTGGTATGGTCGGCAGCTATGTAGATGCTGACGGTATATTTCATCCATACATACGTACCCCGACAGGTAGGTTTGTATCTCTTGACCTTCCAAGAGCAGCACTGTTGGAATACTTTTTTGTGCACGGAATCAACGATGCAAATATTGTCGTTGCAAGAGCCAAAGCAAGGGGTGGTCTCCCACTCACCTATGTTGGCACATTCCAGGAAGGACTACAACCATTTAAGGTTCCGGGCAGCGTGAGCACAGAAGGATATAATATCAATCAAGATGGCTCTATCGTTGGAAACTATGACACAGAGGACGGACGCAAACACGGGGTTTATCGCAAGACCAAGTGCAGAAGTGCCTGATGAACCGATTGTCCCACTTGAAGATGTCAATTATACTTACGAGACTATTGATGTACCCGGCGTTGAGTTCTTAGCGTTGACTGCCAGTACTGACTTTGATGGGTATGCAGGTAACACGATGAGTGCTGATGGTAAAAAAATAGTCGGGTTTACACTCATTGATGGCGTTTTTACGACGTATGATTTCCCCGATTCAAAGAACACATATTTCTATGCACTCGGTAATGATGGAAAAGCTGCTGGACACTACCAGGATAGCGACGGTCTTTACCACGGTGTCATCTTAGAAAATGGAGAACTACAGCAATATGATTATCCGGGTGCTGTCCAAACGGAGATATACGGTATTAGTGATGCGACTGGTGATTTGACCGGTAATTTTACAGATGCATCTGGCGTTCGTCGTGGATTCTCCGGTGGCACAATAGTTGAAGCACCCGATGCATCAGAAACTTATGCCGATTTTGTGAATGCAAGCGGACGGATGGTCGGCAGTTATGTAGATACTGATGGTGTATATCATCCATATATGCGTTCCGCGGCAGGTAGGTTTATATCTCTTGACTTTCCACAAGCAGCACTGTTTGAATACTTTTTTGTGCACAGTATCAACGATGCAGGGACTCTCGTTGGCAGAGCCAAACCGATAGATGATGTTCCACGCACCTATATCGGTTCACTCCAACACGGATTACATGAATTCAAGGTTCCGGGCAGCGTGAGCACGGAGGGGTGGAATATAAATCAGGATGGTTCCATCGTCGGACACTATGACTCACCCGATGGACGCAGACACGGTTTTATTGCCCGACCCGCTACCGAGGCGGTGAGTGACTTTTTCGGCAACGTCTACAGTGTCACGCTGACGAAAGGCTTGAATATGCTGTCCTTACCTTTAGCATCCCCAAAACCGATGACTGCAAAATCACTCGCTGGGATAGCCGGTGCGACAGTTGTCATAGCACTTGATGCAGAACACCAACGTTTCATAGGGTGGACCCCGAGTGCACCTAACGACGGATTCTCTATTGAGGGTGGACAAGGTTATATTGTAAATGTACCACAAACTCGCAATTTTGCATTTGTTGGATCACGGTGGACAAATCAAACGGAGAGCACTACTGCAGCACCTGCCATATCCAGTCAGCATCAGGAAACGTGGGCATTTGTCGTAAGTGGGAACTTAGTCAGTAAACCCCTCAAGGACAGTTACAAGGTAATTGTTCGGAACTTGAGAACAAACAGTACTATTACTGCATCGGTGCAAGGAGGTTACTTTGCCGCTGTGACTGCTGACTTGACACGTAGAAGTGTTGTTCACGTTGGAGATATGCTTGAATTACGCGTCATCGGGACAGATGGAAATGTTGAATCAGAAAATCTTCGTTTTGAAGTAACTCCTGAGAATCTTGCAAACGCGGTCCTGCATGTTACGCTTGATGGAATCGGCAGACCAGAACAGAATAAGTTATTGCAGAATTACCCGAATCCGTTTAATCCGGAGACGTGGATTCCATATCAACTTACGCAAGACAGTCCTGTATCGGTATCCATTTATAATACGACGGGTAAGTTGGTTCGCGAACTTTCCCTCGGATATCAGTCTGCAGGTTTCTATAACAGTCGTGGACGGGCTGCCTATTGGGATGGCAAAAATAGTTTAGGAGAAAGTGTAGCAAGTGGTGTTTATTTTTACCGGTTAGAAACACCATCCTTCCAGCAGACACGGCAACTCGTTATTTTGAAGTAGGTCAATCTGCATAGAACATATAGGTGTCACAGTTATGCTATTGGTCTAACTGTGACACTGCTATAAATCTAAAAGGAGTGTAATGCATCATCTTATAAAAATGAAACTCCCCTTGTTTTTATGTCTAATTATCTGTTTCACTTCACACACTGCTGCTCAGGGTGTAGAACCACCTGTTCCTGTGCTTATTTCAGAAACATACACAGAGCACTATATCTATGAAACAATTGATGTGCCAGATGTAGATTTTCTGGAGGTGACCTCAAGCAACGACCATGGACATTACGCTGGGAACACAAAAAATAAAGACGGCAAACTTATCGGCTTCACACTAATTGATGGGCAATTAACCACTTATGATGTCCCAGATTCTCTTCAAACCACATTCTATGGACTCAATAACGCAGGACAAGCAGCAGGCTTTTACATAGATCAAGACGATATTTCTCACGGGATTATCCTGCAAGATGGTGCCTTAGTTGAGTGGAATTTCCCTGATGCACTAAACACACAAATCTTCGGCATTACTGAAGATGGACAAGTTGTTGGTGACATCATTGATGCAAATGAGGTGGTTAACGGTTTTGTTGGAGAAATGCATTTTGATGTACCTGGTGCAACTACGACTTTTGTTGATCATATTAATGCATCGGGTGTCATCGTTGGAAGTTACATAGATGCTGAAGAAAAATATCACGGATTCATAAAATATCCTGACGGTAGTATTGCTGATATTAATGTTCCGGGACTACCGAATCCTGAATATATCTTTGTCAATGCAATTAACGATTCGGGTGTCATTGTATTTAGGGCAAAAGCACCAAACGATATTGCACGTTCTTACGTTCTCCACCCGAATAGTCAACCACTTGAATTGCAGTACCCCGGTAGTGTTGAAACTGTTTTACGGGATATTGACATGGATGGCAATGTAACCGGTTACTATGATATGCCTGATGGACGCAGACATGGATGTGTTGTCAGACCTACCTCAAAAGCAGATGCCGAGAGATTTAACAACGTTTTCCACACGGATCTTACTAAAGGTTTGAACATGCTTTCTATTCCTTTAGAATCCACCCAACCGATGACCGCAAGATCCCTTGCGGGACTTGCTGGTGCGACATTTGTAATTGCACTGGATGCTGATAATCAAAGTTTCATCGGATGGACACCGAACGCTCCTAATGATGGATTTCCAATTGAAGGTGGACAAGGTTATATTGTTAATGTTCCACAGCCTCGTAGTGTGATTCACGTCGGTGCACATTGGATGAATAAAGGACCTGTTGCTGCAGCACCGAACTCTGTCCTGACCACGATACCACGCGAAACATGGGCATTCGTTGTGAGTGGTCAATTGAAAGGCACACAGAACTTCAACGGTTATCAGATCGCGGTTCGTAACCTACGGACAAACACCGTTATGGCAGCACAGGTGCAGGATAACTACTTCGTTTCTGCTACCGCAGACCTTAACTATCAGAGTGTTGTGCAAGTTGGTGACACTTTGGAATTACACGTCACCGATACAAACGGGAATATTGCATCTGAAAAGTTCAGTTTTGAGGTGACACCCACCAGTCTGGCAAATGCTGTGCTATCTGTAAATCTTGATGGAATTGGCAAACCACAAGGAAACCGTTTATTACAAAATTATCCGAATCCGTTTAACCCCGAAACCTGGATTCCATATCAACTTTCGGAAGACAGTCCAGTATCAGTAACAATTTATGATTCAACTGGTAAGTTGATTCGCGAACTTTCTTTCGGTTTACAAACCGCTGGCTTTTATCATAGTCATGGACGCGCTGCATATTGGGATGGCAAAAATACTTTAGGTGAACGTGTTGCCAGTGGAGTCTATTTCTATCGATTGGGAACCCCATCATTTCAGCAAACACGGCGGATGATTGTTCTAAAATAAATTTCCTCATTACTATCTTCTATCTGCGTTCACCATCCTGTATACGAACTTTGTTAATACATTATTAATTGTGTCCATATATTTTTTACTCACTATAACCTTAAATTTTAGGAGGGAAAAATGACACGTCTTATGCAGAGGATAACAATAATATTGGTTCTGATTCTATGCGGTCTGATTTCACTTGGGGTATTTGCTGCAGAAGAACCCGTTGAAGGTGAAAATTTTATTTGGGTAGACCTTGGTGAGAAGAGTGATGGTGTTTTACTAACCCAAAGTGAACAAGGAGATGGAATCACGGAACCTGCCGTGAAGGATAAAGTAGACTGTTTAGAAAACCCTTGGCCTTATAATGGTCCGGGAAACAACCACATGTATTTCAAAATTGACGATTCATTTATATTTGGTGGAGACCATGAAGCATGGATTGTCATGGAATATTTTGACTCTAAACAGGCAGAAGAGATTGATTGCCAATACGACAGCAACGGTGTTGGGCCTGTTGACGGTGCGTTTCGAGGAGCAGGTGATGGGGCTTTTCCTGTTTTAAAACCTGAAGGAACAGATGAATGGCGCGTGCATATATGGGTAATCAAAGACGGTCGTTTTGAGAATCGTGCAAACGGTTCAGATTTCAGATTATCCTCACACGGTAAAGGACCGATTTGGATCAATCGTGTTTGGGTAGGAACTATTGAACCACCAGAGAATTTTGATCCGGACGGTTTGTTTGGTATGCCACTATCTGTTGATCCTACATCAAAATTGGCGACAACTTGGGGACAACTGAAGACTGATACTGATTGACCATGCGATATCTGTGTGCTAAATGTAATATTACCTATAAAGTGGATCCTTTACGTTATAAATGTGATTGCGGTTCACCGCTAACCCTACAAAAAAACACCTCGCGACGATATAAATGGGATACCTCTACACTCTCACTCTGGTGTTATCGCGAAGCATTACCAATTCCCGCAGATTCAGAGATTGTCACCCTCGGAGAAGGGATGACCCCTATCATTCCGTTAGACGCTACAGAAAACCCTGAACATTACGTTAAACTTGACTATCTCTGTCCGACTGGTTCGTATAAAGATCGAGGGGCATCCGTTTTACTGACACACCTAAAGGCACTTGAGGTTACAGAAGTCGTTGAGGATTCTTCTGGCAACGCAGGCGCGGCTATCGCTGCATACAGTGCGAGGGCAAGTATTCACTGCACTATTTACTGTCCAGAATCCACATCAAAGGGCAAACTAAAGCAGATCGCTGCTTACGGTGCAGACCTAAAACTGGTACCGGGAAATCGATCAGCAACAACTGAGGCAGTAAAACTGGCTGCTGACAACATTTGCTATGCATCTCACAACTGGCATCCGTTTTTCTTAGAAGGCACAAAAACGATTGCTTACGAAATCATTGAGCAGTTTGATGGAGTTATTCCCACACACGTAATTTGTCCTGTTGGGTTCGGAAGTATCTATCTCGGATTGTATATTGGGTTTCGTGAACTGCAAGAAGCAGGCATGGTTGATAGTATTCCGCGTTTATTGGGTGTGCAACCCGATACTTGTTGTCCGATCTACAACGCCTACCGTGACAATTCACCTGACATCTCAAGAATGACACAAACAGGAAATACACTTGCTGAAGGTATTACTGCTGAACTACCCATTAGAACTCAAAAGATTATGGATGCTATTCTTTACACAAACGGTGCTTTTACCACTGTTGATGACAGCGATATCAAGGAAGGTATGAGAACCCTTGCGGAAAAGGGTATCTATGTAGAGCCGACTTCGGCTGTTGTCATCAAGGGATATGAAAAGTTTAAAGAGAATGGTATTATTGGAGAGGGTGATGTTACGGTTTCTATCCTTACGGGTATTGGTTTGAAGACAAGCAGTACAATGTAAGGTCAGAACGAGTACAGCGACCCACGGTCATTTTTCGGTGTCGCTTAGAAGTGGTATAAAACTATCTAATCACAGCCAAACGATGGATACTTTCAACCTTTTTGTCACCCAGAACAGCACGGATTCTGTAAAAGTAAACCCCATTCGCAAGAGGTGTGCCTTCAGCATCTTGTGCATTCCACGACACCTCATTATATCCTTCTTTCGCAGAGAGATTTTTCAAACCTTGTATACGTCGTCCGGAAGAGGTATAAATCGTAATATTAACCTCATCCGCATCAAGTGTCAACAGATAGGTAAAAGTCGTTTTCCGCTTTAAAGGATTGGGATAATTGTGTACTTCGTTGATACGAAATTCTGTCTCATCGGGTGTAAAACTTTCGTCATGTTTTTGCAGTAAGCGATAGTCGTAACTGGATAACCATGCTGCCTCTGCTTTTAAAGTATTCGTCAATTCCACCTCATTTGTCTGATGTGAATAGCCGAAAAGCGGACCAAACTCCTCAAATTGCTTAATTATAGGTTGCATCGCTTTTGAGAACTCTGTTGCACTGGCAAGTTTAGCATTGATAGCACCACCGGTGTTGACTTCATAACCGAGAGTAATGGCTTCAACCAGTTTTTCCCTGCTCTGAAAAAGTAAAACCCACAGATTCATCAGGTGTACGGCATCGTTCAAATCCTGTGATGCTTCAAGGTCAACCGGCTGAGCAAGTTCGCGTGCTTGCCACATCTCATTCGCCGCACGTTGCTGTGGTGACAGAAGTGCAGTGAACCGACTAACTGCATCCTGTGCTATTTTCAATTCCGGAATAGCAAGTGTATTCTCAACGGCTTTGCTACCGATTAGATTCCAAAACCGTGTGGCTAAACCTGCCGAACCGCTGCCATAACTACCACCAATGGAGATGGAACTTGCATAATCAGAAAAATAGCTTGACAAAGTCCAGCCATTGACACGTAAGGCACTCAAAATTAATTCTGCCGCTTGTTCGTTACCGTAGCGAGTTGTTAACTCATTGTGTAGTAACTGAATATGGTCAATTTGGACATCCCAATTAATGCGTGCACTCACAAGTCGGTCGAGATATCCCAACCCCTCTGCTGCACCCTGCACAGTAAATCCGCTCAATCCAACCACCTCAGGTGAATTAGCAAGTTGTCGGACACCTTGTACGAACATATCACTTTCAAGCATCCAGAACGGCATCACCTCTTCCACGTCATGTGAGAGAATAATAAATCGGTGTCCCATCTCTCCGAGGGAGTTCATCTGTTCAATTGGGATATTTGGATCAACGACAGGTTCTCCATCGGCACCCCATTTTTGAGAAAAAATAGTTCCTTTTGGCAATTGGCGTGCATAGGTTCCATCTGGGTCTTGTAACCAACTTCTATTGTAACCTGAAATGTAGAACTTGAAATCCGGACGCACCTCTTGTGCCGCTTTAATAACCGTATAATATACCTGCCAGAGTTTTTCTTGTCCTTGTGGTGATCGGTCACCACATTCAGGACAATTGCACGACCGCGTCTCATGCCCCCAAGATCGCAGATGGAATCCGGCAAGAGCAGGATAAGTCCTTACTATTTCCTGTGTCAATTGCCTTGCAAGTGTATGAAATTCAGGTTTTGACCAACAGAACGGACGATAAGAAACCTCGTTCCTTGATGCCCCGTATAATACCTCTGGTCCCAATAGGTCAGGTCGCGCTTTAATCAGTGCTTCTGTGGGTTCACCGGTCAGATACATAAATAAATATGCATCAATACCTCGATTATTGAGTGCATTAAAGCGATTTTGAAGAGTTTCTATCCGTTGCAAACGTTGTGCGCGTGGCTCATCTTGAAGTGCAGAAAAAGCGGGAGTATCCACGTATTTGAATGCAGTGCCGAATCCGTCTTCTATACCAGTTCCTGTCCAAACCCCTTCCCCACCACTCATATTGACTCGTTGCCTTGCAAGCCAATCTGGATCATCTATTTCTAAAACAGCCCGTATCGGATAAAATGGACGGGATGTTACATCCAGATTGGGCACGCGCAATGTTGGGGAACGTTCAACTGCGATATCTGGATGAATAGGTTTGAGTTTAGTTAAGGCGGTAATACATGTCTCAATGAAACCATACGCACCATATATCACGCCACGAGGTGTGTGCGCTGCTATCACGACAACGATTTCGGTGCCAAGATCAGCGGATTTTATCACATATCCTTCATCGCCTAATGCATCAGGTAATTCTATTTCTACTTTTGTTTGAAGGGAACGTATCGTTGGATTTGAAGCAAGCGTACCTAAGACAATAACTGTCTGTGTTGTGGTAGGTTGTTGGTTGGTGTGAAGTGCAAGTTGCACACCTGTGAACTTGTCAATAAAGAATTGGATTTCGGATGCAGCATATCTTTCTTGGTCAGATGCATTGGCACCGATTTGCAAAGTCGTCCTTGACTCACCAGATACAACTATTGGTATGTCTGCTGCATTAGCTTGTTTTCCTAATAATAGTCCAAATACCGTCCACAGAAGAATACATAATTTTATCCCAAGTCGAATTGATGAAATATCAGTGTGCATGCTCATGCCCTAACTCAGGAATAAAATACATTACACAAAATGTTATAAGTATTCCCATAACAAACGCTATCTTGGTAGTATTACTCATCTTTTCTTCTGATGGAACGCAACCACCCTTTAATCCATCGACAACAACATGTAATAAACTACCTAAAGCAAATGCAAATAAATAGTTTGCAAAATCCTTAAAAATACTATGGATTAAACGTTCCCCTATAAATGCTCCAACAAACGGCGTAATTATTAGCGGTGTAAGCCATAATGCTGTCTTTCCAATTCCGTAATCTCGGTGTAATGCTGTGGTTATCACTGTTGCTACAGGTAATCTATGTAGGAGCACACCAATTGCAAGCGCAATACCAACAGTCTGCTTTTCTGCCGCGATACTTAAGCTGACTCCATCCATAACTGAGTGGATTGATAAACCAATTATTGTAATGGTTACTCCCCAAATAGAACTCTTCTTTCCTTCTTCCTGATTTCCAAAACGTGCATGTAACCGATGTGTGAACTTTTCCAATAACCAAATAAGAAGAAAGCCTCCCCACATTACTATAATTGTGAAATAACCGACCTCCGTAAAAAGATGGACCATTAACATCAAAACAAAACCGAGAACAGCACCCGCAGTAAAACCGAATATAATGCGATACTCTGTTAGTCTGTCTTGATAAAGTATTGCTATTAATGCACCAAATACCACTGTAACCGTGGCAATCACTAAGAAAATAAAGAGCATATTGTAAATATATCAAAAAAGTATTTTGTTTTCAAGTGTAACTATGTTATACTTTTCCTAACTTTCTTTGCAATTTACACATTTTGGCATCGACAAGGATTAATATTTTGATTTAATTTTAAACTTGTAATGTCATTTTGTGTCTAATTGACATAATTTTAGGAATTTCCTAAAATTAATATGTTTTCCACATATGCTGAAAACAGTTATTCAAGAAAACCTAAGGAGTTTTATTCTTATGAAAGTCACATTTATTTTTCAGACTGTTCTGCTTGCGATGTTTGTCGCTTTTGCTGGTTTTATGGTCTTTTTACCTACAACAGTAGCACAAGAAGAAAACACAGAAGAATCCGAAGCAGAGGTTACCGAGACATCCTCTGAAGACGATGTTACCGAGCTCGAGAGTGTTGTTGTCATTGGTAGTAGAGCAAAGCCTCGTTCAGTGCTTGAATCTGCGGTACCTATTGATATAGTTTCGCAAGATGATTTTGCCAAACAGGGTGGTGCAGATCTACCGGATTTGCTGAGAACTTTGGTACCGTCTTATAACGTCAATACACAACCGATTAGTGATGCGTCAACGGTGGTGCGTCCGGCGAATTTACGAGGGCTTGCCCCAGACCATACATTGGTATTGGTGAACAGCAAGCGGCGACACCGTGCATCGATTATCCACTGGCTCGGGAACGGTTTGTCTGATGGTTCACAAGGACCCGATTTATCAGCTATTCCGTCAATTGCTTTGCAACAAGTTGAAGTCCTACGCGATGGTGCATCTGCACAATACGGTTCTGATGCAATTGCAGGTGTGATGAACTTCCAATTGAAAGATGACTATCAAGGTGGTAGTTTTGAATTCAAACCTGGTATCTATCAATATGGTGATGGACGGCAGTTCGCTGTCGCAGGAAACATCGGTTTAGGCACCCCTGAAACCTGGGTAAATCTCAGTATTGAATACGGGGGCGCGGATCCGACCATCCGTTCTGTGCAACGCACTGATGCGATAAACTTGATTAACGCAGGTAATTTCAGTGTGAAAGATCCTGCACAAATTTGGGGACAGCCGATTGTGGAGGGTGACACCAAATTCTTCGCTAACTACGGTTCTACCATCACAGATAACATTGATTTCTATGGACATGCTAACTACGCCCGCAAGCGGGTTGAAGGCGGGTTCTATTTCCGAAACCCAAACACTCGCAATGGCGTGTTTAGCCCAACTGGGAGGGATGATACGTTGCTCGTTGGGGATCTACGAGGTTTGACAGAGGAGATGGCGGAATGGGAAACCCGAAAGGCAGAGTGGGAAACCGAAAATGCGGCAGCAGTTGAGGCAGGAGAGACGTTTCCCGAACTGTCACCTCACGATGCTGACGATATCCCGATAACCGACAATGTTCCTGATCCCGAACGGTTGCAAGCCGTCAGGAATGACCCGAATCTTTTCAATTTCCAAGAGATGTTCCCAGGCGGATTCACCCCCAGATTTGGCGCGTTCGCTTGGGATAGTGGTGTCGTCGTTGGAGTTAAGGGCACTGCTCTGGAAGAAACGTTAGGCAATCCACTCACATGGGATTTGAGTGGTTCTTTTGGACGGCACCATGCCGATTTCTTTATCTTCAATACCGTCAATGCTTCCCTCGGACCCGATACACCAACATATTTTGATCCGGGTGATTATATCCAGACGGATTATAACCTCAACTTTGATGTAACCTATCCGTTGAACGACATGGTATTCCTCGCTTCTGGTTTGGAATATCGGGACGAAGGATTTGAAATCATTGAGGGCGAACGCGAGTCACATCAGATAGGACCCCTCGCAGCGCAAGGCTTCACGGCTGCCTCCAATGGATTTTCGGGGTTCAGTCCAGTTGCGGCAGGCAAGTGGCACCGTTACAACGTTGCGGCGTATCTGGAAACTGAAATCAGACCGATTGATCCGCTCCTGATCGCGCTGGCTGTGCGCGGTGAACAATTTGAGATTTTCGGTGGCACCTTGAACTACAAAGTCGCTGCAAACTACAAGGTTACGGAAACGATGCGATTGCGGGGAAGTTATAGTACTGGATTCCGCGCACCGACACCCGGGCAGCAAAATACGTTCAACATTACCACTGAATACGATTTTGAGAAGGGTGATCTCGTTAATAAAGGAACAATTCCTTCCACCAATTCGGCTGTCGGTGTTGTGACAGGCGAAGATGATAACTCGCTTGACCCGGAAAAATCAAATAACTTCACAGGTGGATTTACCGTCGATATTTTGGGTGTAAATTTCACGATGGACTTATTTGATATTCGGCTGAAAGAGCGGTTATCGGTGTCACAACACTTTACATTGACTGACGCGCAGAAGGCGCAGCTCATCGATGAAGGTGTAACCAGCGCGGCGAATCTGGAAACATTCCAGTTCTTTATCAATGACTTCAATACCACAACCAATGGTATTGACTTTGTCGTAACAGCACCAATACCCAACGGAAACCTCATCGCCGTGTATAACTTCACGTCCACTAAGGTTACCCATCTCGTAATCGACGGAGAACTCGAGGAAATACCTTCTGATTTCGATCCTGCTATCGAATTAACTCCTGAACTTGAAGCTTTCTTCAAGTCTGCCACACTGGACGCTCATCGAATCCGTGAACTGCAAGAGAATTTACCTAAACACCGCGGAAGCCTGACTGTCGGTCAATCCATAACGGATGCGTGGGGAGTGCTCGGACGGGCAAGTTATTTCAGCGGTTGGTTCGATTCTGAAGATTACTTACAGAATCCAGATGAGGAAGGAACTGGAGAATACACTGGAAGGGTTATTTTAGACTTAGAAACCACTTACACCGTGGAGTCCGGATTGTCTCTCACTCTCGGTGGAAGAAATATTCTTGATACCTATCCCGATGAAAATCCGAATGGTGCTGATTCTGTTGGTAACAAATACGGACAATTCAGTCCGTTTGGGTTTGATGGCGCTTACTGGTATGCAAAAGTTGGTTATAGTTTCTAAGATTGACACATAATCCACTGTAGACGCGAATTGTACCGCTATATCCAAAAGCGGTACAATTCACATCTACCTATCTTACCTGAATTCGGTATTAGAAAGGCACAACGTTCTGTCTGTGCAGTAGTTATCTCCGAATCCTACTTACATAAATTATGAATAATCCTACTGTAAATTGTTAGTTTGTGTATATTATGACACAACTAAGAGTTTGTGCTACACATACATAATTGCAAGGGAGGAAAGCGTTACAAGACTTTTTATCATTAGACTAACTCACTTCTATTTCTAAACACAAGTATCTATCATTGTAAATTGGGGGGATTTGATTATGAAAGGTACAATTTACATTAAAATGTCGCTGTTTGTGTCTATTTTAGCAATATCAGCATTTATGGTCTTTTTACCAGTAGTTGTGGCAGATAATCATGGAGATGATGCTGAAACAGGATCAAGCGAAGAGACATCCGTCCGAGAAGTCGTTGAACTTGAAGGTTTAGTTATTATTGGGACACGAGCAAAACCGCGTTCCGTTCTTGAATCCGCTGTACCTATTGATGTCGTGCTTAGCGATGACTTTGCTAAACAGGGTGGTACAGATTTACCCGATCTGTTAAGAAATTTAGTTCCTTCCTACAATGTGAATGCACAACCTATCGCTGATGCAGCAACGGTTGTTCGTCCAGCAAATCTACGGGGATTAGCACCAGATCATACCTTGTTACTCGTTAACGGTAAACGTCGTCACCGCGCATCGGTCATTACATGGCTTGGTAACGGTTTATCTGATGGTTCACAAGGTGCGGATCTCTCACCTATTCCTTCCATTGCGATTAAACAGATGGAAGTGCTACGAGACGGTGCCTCGGCACAATATGGGTCAGATGCCATTGCTGGTGTGATGAACTTACAACTGAAAAATGGGCATAGAGGGGGTTCGTTAGAGATAAAACCCGGTATTTATCAAGTTGGGGATGGTCTCACATATTCGGTTGCTGGTAATATTGGTTTGGGACGAGAAGACATTTGGGCAAATCTTAGTTTAGAATACGGCAATACTGATGAAACAGATCGTTCAGTACAACGTGACGATGCCGCTGCCCTAACTGGTGCAGGGAATAGTAATGTTGCCAATCCTGCTCAACCTTGGGGACATCCAATTATTAGAGATGACATCAAGTTTTTTGCCAATTACGGAGTTGACATTGCAAGTGAAATTCAACTCTACGGTCATGCAAACTACGCACAGAAACAGGTTGAAGGTGGGTTTTATTTCCGAAATCCAAACACGCGTGGTGCTGTTTTTAGTAATGACGATGGAGCAACCTTGCTTGTCGGTAATTTGTCAGGATTGGAAGAAGGGGTTGATCCTTCTTCAGATGACATTCCGATAACAGATAATGTTCCTGACGCGGAGGCATTACAACAGGTGCTTGATGATCCGAATCTCTTCACATTCCAAGAATTCTTTCCTGGTGGGTTCACCCCACGTTTCGGTGCTGACACCCAAGATGCTTCTGGTCTGGTTGGTTTGAAGGGAACAGTTGCTGAGGATTTAGGATGGGATTTGAGTGCATCTTATGGACGGCATGCCTCTGATTTCTTTATTAAAAATACTGTTAATGCATCCCTTGGTCCTGATACACCGACAGAATTTGACCCGGGTGATTATATCCAAGCAGATACGAATATAAACCTTGATCTGACCTATCCACTACATGATCTTGTTTTCCTTGCTGTTGGGGGTGAATATAGGACTGAAACCTTTGAAATTGTTCAAGGACAAATAGAATCATGGGAAATAGGTCCGCTTGCAAGTCAAGGATTTAGTTCAGGTTCAAACGGATTCCCCGGCTTCAGCGATATTGCTGAAGGAAGTTGGACACGTGCTAATTTTGGTGGTTACTTGGAAACAGAATTGAATCCGATTGATCCATGGATTATCAATGCCGCTATTCGCGGGGAATACTTTGATGATTTCGGTAGCACTATCAACTACAAAGTGGCAACCAGTTACGCTTTCAGTAACTTAGTCAAAGAATTTCTTTCAATTGATCCTATGGTTGACCTCAGGCTTCGTGGTAGTTATAGTACAGGTTTCAGGGCACCGACACCAGGGCAGCAAAATGCCTTTAACGTGACAACGGAATTCGGTGAAAACAATACGTTGGTCAATAAAGGCACAATACCTTCTACACACGCTGCCGCGGAGTTGGTAGGTGGTAAGGTGCTTGAACCTGAAAAGTCAAAGAACTTCTCTGTGGGAACTGTTATTAACGATGATGTTGTTAGCGTTACGATAGATTATTTCAGTATCACAGTTGAAGATCGTTTGGCACCATCAAGAGATTTCAATCGCGGTGAAGATATTACTGAGGAACAGATACAACAACTCGTTGAAGAAGGCATCACGAGTGCCGGAAATCTCCAAGAGTTTAGATTCTTTACGAATGAATTTGAAACAAGCACGCAAGGCATTGATCTTGTTCTTACCGCGCCTGTCGCTAAAGGTGCTGTGAGTCTTGCATATAATTACACTGCTACTGAGGTTACCAAACGTAATGCTGACATCTTAGATGACACGCGCGTACGGTTGATAGAAGAAGGACTCCCCAAACATCGTGGAAACCTAACGTTAACGCAAAATGTTGTCGATAAATTAGGAGTGTTAGGGCGCGTAAATTATTACGGTCCTTGGTATGAATATGCTGTAGGTGCGCAAACCTACAGTGGCACATTTTTGGTTGACCTTGAACTTAATTATGCATTTGCTGAAAACTTAGGTGTTACGGTTGGTGTGAACAATGTATTTAATGTTGAACCGGATACTGTAACTTCGTCAGACCCAAATATTGAAAACTTTACAGGTTCAATCGTTGGCAGACCGTTTGGTGAGTATAGTCCTTACGGGTTTGGTGGAGCGTTCTGGTATACCAAAATTGGTTACAATTTCTAATGTAAGGCAACGGTATATTATCGTTACCTTACATTATTATAATTAAAGATAAGGAATTTAATGTATTCTCTAATGAACAGAACAGTGTATAGTCGGCGTATTCCATTTTATGTTTTTCTTATCACATTTTTCATAGCAAGTACTCTCTTTTTAGGTTGTGAACGAATACCACGAACCATCCCTTCAGAAGATGCAGAAACAACAATAAAAATCGGTTTAATCTATAGTCCTACTGACCCAGGAACAACGCGAAACGGTGTTGAGTTAGCCATTGCACTTGTCAACGAAGCGGGTGGAATCAATGGTAAACCGATAGAACTGCTCTTCAGGGAAAGTAACAGAGAACCTTTGCTCAGCGTCCAATATGCAAAAGAATTAATCGCTGATGGAGTGTTAGTGATCTTGGGTCCAGATTACAGCGATGAGGCTGTAGAAGTAGGTGTAGTTGCCCAAGAATATGGCATTCCAATGATGACAACCTACCCAACGAATCCGAAGGTTACACGAAACGGAAATTTCTCATTCCAAGGTGCTATCCGTGATCCACTCCAAGCAGGTATAATGGCTAAGTTTGCTACACAAGAATTGAACGCTATGACTGCCGCTGTTCTCACAGAAACAGGTGATTCTTATTCGGAAGAACTGTCGAAGGCGTTTATTGAAAACTATACAGCACAAGGTGGTACGGTTGCTACACAACAATTTTACGAAATGGGAACGACAGATTATACAGAACAACTTACGGAAATTAATGCTGTAGACATTGTCTTTTTAGCTGGTCTGGGTTCCGAATTTCCATTAGCAGTGAAACAAGCTAAGTCTGAGGAATTCGGTATTACAGCAACTTTTCTCGGTGGGGATGGCTGGGATCGTCCAGACTTAGTGGATATCGGTGGAACGGCACTTGAAGGTAGTTTCTTTGCAAACCACTTTTCACCGGATGCTGAATTAAGTGAACTCGGAAATCTGTTTGTCAACTTATATACCGAGAGATTCGGAGTTGCTCCTAATGGACCTGCTGCCCTCGGATTCGATTCTACGAATATTGTGATTGAAGCAATGCGTAGAACAACAGATTTGACACCTGCAGCAATCCGAGACGAAATTGAAGCAACACAGAACTACAACGGGGCATTGATGGTGTCTCATTTTGATGAAAACCGGTATGCCATCAAGAATTTAGTTATCAATACAATTAAAGATGGAAAGATACAATTCTATCAATCTATTACACCGTAATATTTCTAATCATATTATATTGAGAGGTATCTGTACCTCACATACATTTTGAAGGGGAGCAAGATTAACATGAGCAATCAAAGCAGAGATGCAGAGTATACAATGGGTAGGAGCGAATCTGAAACGGATCGTCTAATTGAGCAATCCGTACTTTACGACGATGTGACGCGGCGTTTTTTGCTGAGAAGCGGTATCGCTAAGGGTATGAAAGTACTTGATGTTGGAAGTGGTGCTGGTGATGTTGCCCTCACGCTTGCGGAGTTCGTTGGACCCGATGGGTCTGTAATTGGTGTAGATGTCAACGCAGATATACTTGAGATAGCGAAAGCACGGGTTGAAGCATCAAGTTTTGATAACCTTGAATTCATTGCAGGTGATACACGAACACTTGAACTTCCTAATGATTTTGATGCTGTTGTAGGTAGACTTGTTCTCATGTATATGTCGGATCCTGCTGATGCGCTCAAACATTTGGCATCACATTTAAAACCAGGTGGCATCGTAGCATTTCAGGAGGTAGATTTCTCACCATATACTGTTGCTGTACACGCAGATACACCTTTGATAAACGATCTAATTAAATGGGGACGTACGGTATTTGAACGTTCTGGTGCGCATGTTGAAATGGGAATGGAACTTTACAAAGCATTTGTTGATGCTGGTTTACCCGAACCCTCTCTGCATTTTGAAGCACCTATGGGTGGTCCAGAAGATTGGCCCGGATTTGCATATCTTGAGAACAGTTTTCGAAGTATGCTACCATTAATAGAGGCTTACGAGATCGCGACTGCTAAAGAAGTTGGTGTAGATACCCTCGCAGAACGAATACAGGAAGAAGTCGCTGCATCAAAACGACCAATTATGTTACCTCCACATGTTACTGGACATGCAACACTTCCATTATAATACCTTTACACATGACCAAAAATAGTTCAGAAAACAAGTCTTCTTCAAATCGTGATGTTACCTATACTTTAGGACGCACATCACACGAAACTACGCGTCTCATTGAGCAGTCAAGAATCTACGGAGAATCAACGCGACTCCTCTGCGAACGTGCAGGTATTCGTAATGGTATGCGAGTACTTGATATTGGCAGCGGTGCTGGTGATGTTGCCCTAATGGTTGCCGAATTTGTTGGCAGCTCAGGACAGGTCGTGGGAGTTGATGTCAATCCAGCAATACTTGAAACTGCACGGCAAAGAGCAGTCAATTCAGGTATGAATAATGTGGAATTTATCGCAGGTGATGCAAGGACATTGAATTTTGAAGATAAATTTGACGTGCTTGTTGGTCGCTTCGTGTTGATGTATATGAAGGATCCTGTGACGGCTTTGAAAAAATTCATTACGCATTTAAAACCTGGTGGAATTGTCGCATTTCAGGAACCTGAATATACACTCTATCCTGCAGTATCAAATCCAAATACACCCCTAATGAATCAACTTTACCGGTGGATTATGGAGGTTTTTGATCATTCAGGTGCATATCTTGATATGGGTATAGGACTTTACCGTGCTTTTGTTGAGGTAGGTCTGCCAGCACCGGAGATGCATCTTCATGCCCCCATTGGTGCTGAGGGAGATTGGACTGGTTACCGTTACATGGTGACCATCCTTCAAAGTCTACTTCCACTCATAGAGAAATACGGGATTGCTACAGCGGAAGAGGTAGATGTAGATACATTAGCGGAAAGGCTACGTAAGGAAGTACTTCTATCAAAACGACCGTTCTTCCTGCCACTGCATGTTACAGCACACGCGCGTTTAGGACAATAAACCGCTACAATCGCAAATTGCCTTCATGAGCATAAAGACGGGACAGTGTTGAACTGTCCCGTTTGTAGTATAATCATTACTTTGAAGTTTTCAATTTTCCCCACTTTGTCGCCAATTTATCACGAGAGTCTACAGCAAGGAATTCAATAATACCTTCATTCATTATAGAATTTACTTCTTCTTCTGTTAATCCACGCTTCCAAACGTTTAGTTCATCCATAAGACCGTTGAAGGGACGGTTGTTGTCAATGTTGTAACCGACGCGTGCACCTTGTCCCCAATCTCCTGCGATCGGATCTGGAAGTCGTGCTTTATCCTCACCGACTTTTTCGCCATTAATATATAGGTAAGCAATCGCTGCTTCTCGGCTGAACGTTCCAGCGTAATGTACCCATTCGTTTGCCTTGTTCACACCAGACTTGATTTCAAATAGAGTTTTCCCTGGATTATGTCCACGAGCGAGCCAACGATAAATGCCTTCCTTTCGTGCCTCAGGATGTACAAGCCATGTACCATCTTTTGCGCGTGCATTGAAAATCGCCATATCCGCAATAGATTCAACATTGATCCATGCGACAATGCTCATCCCTTCAGTTGGGATATGGTCAGGATCAACGTTCGGACCATCCAAATCAAGAAAACTACCTGAAGCGAATTGACCTGCTTTACCAAATTTTCCATCGTTAGATTGTTTTACATTTCCATTTATTTTACCGTCATAACCGTTGCCGGATTTTTCAATCACATGAGTAGCCGTAAACTCTTCATAATCAAAATAAAGCACTAAATCAGGATCTATTACATCAGCGGCAAAACCAACTATTTGAGATGTCAAAAATAGACATATAAGAATCACTATACTGCGTTTCATTTTAGATGCTCCTATTTTATTACGTATTAGTTTAAATTATTCGTGAATGTTACTCTATTGAGTTAAAATATATCATTTTATCAGAATTCTCTCAAGTTATATCTGATACCGATTAATATCATTTCATTGACTTCAAACCTTTTTTGTGATAGGATAAACATACATCGTAGTATTGTTTAGTAAAACTGCAACTGAAATATTTATCAATTAGGATAGAAGGAGAAGGAAATATGCAACATATACATCCGAAGTTTTTCAACTTCGTACATATTAGCGTTATAACGGTATTATTAGTATTCAGTGTTTTGTCGGTGCATGCTGCTGTTGACAGAAACACCGTTGCGGTTTGGCTATTTGAGGAAGGCAACGGGAAATCTGTCAAAGATGCATCGGGTAATGGGCACAATGGGAAAATTATCGGCAACCTCGATTGGGTCAATGCTAAAATTGGGGGAGGTTTGGAATTTCCTGGTGATGGTACCGGGTACATCGTTGTTGATTCATCCAATAAACTGGAGTTAGAAACACTGAGTATTGAAGCGTGGGTTAAGGTAAAAGCTGCTACCAACAGATGGCAAGGTCTTGTCGTTAAACAGCAAGCTGGATGTACAAATCGAAACTACGGTATGTGGGTACATAATAATGCGAATGTCTTACATGCACAAATTGGGGCAAATGGAGGATGTGCATTCAACATGAATGGTACTACAATAATCACTGACAACCAGTGGCATCATCTCGCATTTACCTTTGATGGGAAAATGGGACGACTGTATGTAGATGGTAAATTAGAAACCGAGATAGCAAATGATGTTTCTTTTCAGAGCAACGATCCGATTTATATTGGTGTGCCGAATAATGACAATGCGAACGGTTTACTCGGTATCATTGAAGAAATACGAATCTCAAACGTCGCACGAACAGAAGAAGAGATAAAAGAGGCTATGGATGTTGGATTAGCCCAAATCCTTAGTGTTGACCCAGCATCAAAATTAACGACACGTTGGGGTTATATTAAACAGGTGCCATAATCCAATAAGGGGACTCATTTGAGGATATTAAAATATACGCTATTACCGTTATTCTGTATCTGTTTACTCACTCGTGGTGTTGCGTCTGTCGTACCGGAACATGGACTTCCGATGGCAGTGCCAGAAGATGTCGGTTTTTCCTCAGAAAAACTTGAGAAAATCACATCGGCTCTGCAAGGATATGTTGATAAGGAACAGACACCTGGCTTCCTTGCTGCCATTGCAAGGAAAGGGAAAATTGTACATTTTGAAACCGTAGGTATGCAAGATATAGAGAATGAAAAACCGGTTCAAACGGACACGATTTTCCGTATCTATTCCATGTCAAAACCGATTACCACCGTTGCTGTGATGATACTCTATGACGAGGGACGAATTAAACTTGACGACCCAGTTGAGAACTATATTCCCGCCTTCAAAGACATGAAAGTTTTTAACAACCAACAGACACAATCCCATACCGCTAAGAATAAGATGACGATCAAGCATCTTCTCACACATACATCTGGATTGACTTATGGATGGGGTGATAAACCTGTTGATAAACTTTATGCTAAATTGAAAGTATTTGAACCTGATTCAACACTTGCAGAAAAGGTTGAGAAACTTAGCAAAATCCCTCTTGTTTTTGAACCCGGTAGAAGATGGAAATACGGTGTTTCTACGGATGTTCTCGGTTATCTTGTGGAGATTGTATCTGAAATGCCGTTTGAAGAATTTCTACAGAAGAAAATTTTCAAACCACTCGCCATGGTAGATACTGGTTTTTCTGTGCCACTAACAAATGTAGAACGATTTTCGGCTATTTATAGACCAAATGAAGCAGGAGAACTAAAACTTGTTAGAAAACCTCCTCTGGCAACCGATAATGTTTCTTTCTTTCCTTCTGGTGGTGGAGGCATTGTTACAACTGCTGCGGATTACCTCCGTTTCTGTCAGATGTTACTCAAAAATGGTGAATTGGATGGAGTGCGTATTTTAAAGACAGAGACCGTTGAACTGATGTGTTATCCGCATCAACAGTATCATAGAGATGGATGGTCTTACGGATTTGGAGTCCATGTTGTTACACGCAAGAATTACGGGAATAATGGACGGTCATCTGGATCATTCAGTGGAGGCGGTTTGGCTGCAACTAACTTTTGGATTGACCCCGAAAGGGAACTCATAGGGATTCTGATGACGCAGCTTATGAATAACCGTTATCCCTTTCAAACGGAATTCAGGAAGTTAACCTATCAAGCTTTAATTAATTCGGAGAAATAGCATAATAAGTGACAATAAACAGACCTAACTTGAAAACTATAGTAACCAAAGTTGCCACTTTGTAGCACATTCTGTTAGATTGTACCAGTGTGTACGTAAACTGACAGTTTTCGCTATAATATTTTCGTGAATATAAGCTTATATTTCACCAAATATAAAAAAGGAGAATAGATTGAAACGATTAACTAATTTATTTTTATTGCTATTTTGTATCTCTTTACTTGCTTGTGGTTCTACGACAATCGTGCCGGAACATGGTTTGCCAATGGCAGTGCCCGCGGATGTCGGTTTTTCCTCAGAAAAACTTGATGAAATCGCACCGACTCTGCAAGGTTATGTTGATAAGGGACAGACACCTGGTTTCCTTACTGCCGTTGCAAGGAAAGGGAAAATTGTACATTTTGAAACCATCGGTATGCGTGATGTTGAGAATGAAAAACCGGTTGAAGCGGATACGATTTTCCGTATCTATTCCATGTCTAAGCCGATTACCAGTGTCGCTGTGATGATTCTCTACCAAGATGGACATTTTCAACTTGATGATCCTGTTGAAAAATATTTGCCGGATTTTAAGGACATGAAAGTCTTTAACGAGGAACAGACTGAAACCCATGATGCACAAAATAAGATGACGATCAAGCATCTACTCACACATACTTCTGGATTGACTTACGGTTGGGGCAACAAACCTATTGATAAATTATATGGGGAATTAAAGGTTTTCAGACGTGGTTCATCGTTAAAAGATATGGCAGAAAAACTGGCAAAGATCCCTCTCCTTCATGAACCCGGGGAAAAATGGACTTATGGGGTTTCTACTGATTTACTTGGATATCTTGTAGAAGTAGTGTCGGGAATGCCGTTTGAGGAGTTCCTTAGAAGTAGACTCTTTGTTCCACTTGGGATGGTAGATACAGCGTTTTCAGTACCGAAAGAGAAAGTAGAGCGGTTTGCTGCACTGTATAGACCTACTGAAGAAGGAGGACTTCGACTTGCTCGTAACGCACCTTTGGCAAATGATGATGTTTCTTTTTTCCCATCCGGTGGCGGTGGACTCGTCTCTACAACTGCGGATTACCTCCGTTTCTGTCAGATGTTACTCAATGGTGGTGAACTGTATGGCGTTCGAATTCTATCAGAGGAAAATGTTAAACTAATGCGTTACCCACATTTTCAACGGGGTAGAGGTGGCGCGTTTGGACTTGGTTTCGGCGTTGTCATGGGTGAGAATAAGGGCGAAGCAAAAAGGTCTAAAGGAACATTTAGTTGGGGTGGTGCAGCTGCTACTATTTTTTGGATTGACCCTGAAAATGAACTTGTCGCTGTTCTAATGACGCAGTTGATGAATAATCGTTACGGTTTCGGTGGGGATTTTGAGAGAATCACATATCAGGCATTAAATAACACAGAAAAGACTGAAAATTGATTGCCACATAAATACATAAGGAGAAAACAATATATGGACTATGGAATTCCGCGCGCTGTCCCCGAAGAAGTCGGTATGTCAGCGGCGCGGTTAGAACGGATTGCCCCTGCTATGCAACGGTGGGTAGACAATGGTAAAATCCCTTGTGCACTCACAATGATTGCACGTGAGGGTAAACTCGTTCATTTAGAAAAAGTCGGTATGCAGGACGTAGCATCCGAAAAACCGATAGATTTTGATACTATTTTTCGCATATATTCAATGACAAAACCGATTACCAGTGTTGCCGTGATGATGCTCTATGAAGAGGGGCATTTTCAACTTAATACACCCGTATCCCAATTCATCCCTGCCTTTAAAGACATGAAGGTTTACGCGAACCATGGTGATGCAATTATTGATGCAGAACGAGAGGTTACTGTCAAACATCTACTCACACATACCTCCGGTATCATCTATGGTGGCGACTGGGTGCACCCGATTAACGATAGATATAGAGAAGCAACTTTTTTCACTGACGATCTCTCGCACATGGTAAATGAACTCGGTAAAATCCCACTCTTACACCATCCGGGTGACTCGTGGAATTACGGTATGTCAACGGATGTTCTCGGTTATCTTGTTGAAGTAGTTTCAGGTATGCCGTTTGCTGAGTTCTTGCATACACGCATTTTTGAACCTTTAGGAATGGTAGATACTGATTTCTCTGTTCCAGAAGAAAAGGCTGACAGATACGCGACATTATATGAACCCACCGAAGATGGTGGAATCCAAGTAATGGAAAATATTCCTGTTGCCAGTGGTCCTCTTAGTTTTTTCCATGCAGGCGGAGCAGGGTTACAGTCAACAGCAGCTGACTATCTGCGGTTTTGCCAAATGATGCTCAACGAAGGTGAACTAAACGGTAACAGATTACTTGGTAGAAAAACGGTTGAACTGATGACGATGAGTCATATCCCTGACGATTGGCAACCGCTATGGAGAACTGGATCAGGATTCGGTTTAGGTTTTGCTGTTGTTACCGATGTCGCTGAAACACATACTCTCGGCTCTTTAGGCACTTACAGTTGGGGTGGTTTAGCAAGCACTACATTTTGGATTGACCCTGTGGAAGATTTGATCGCCATTATGATGACACAGTTAATCGGTGATTCCCCGTTCCATCCCCAATTCCGTGTGTTGACCTATCAATCCATTATTGACTAAAAAAGAGTATATTATCAATTCGGTAATGGTTTATTTCCAACCGATCTCCAGACAAACTTGGATAATGTAATGAATCTAATTCAGTTAGAAAATGTTCGCAAACAATTTGGCGATTTCACAGCCGTTGCAGACTTATCATTCAGTATTGAAAAAGGGAGCATATACGGATTACTTGGTCCAAACGGTGCAGGTAAAACGACCACGCTCCGCATGATTATGGACATTATCGCACCAGATTCCGGTAAGATTACGTACAGTGAGAACAGACAAATCAAGAATTTCCTGGATCGCATCGGTTATCTACCGGAAGAACGTGGTCTGTATCGGAAAATGAAGGTGTGGGACGTTGTCCTTTTTATTGCAGAATTAAAGGGCATGCCTAAACGGGAAGCAGTAGGTGAGATAGAAAAGTGGTTGGAAAAAATGCAACTATCCGAATGGGGAAACAAGCGGATAAACGAACTCTCAAAAGGAATGGCACAGAAGATTCAGTTTATCACAACAGTGCTGCATTCACCAGAGTTAATCATCTTAGATGAACCCTTTTCTGGACTTGACCCGATTAACATGACGCTTCTCAAAGATATGATGCTTGATCTCCGAGACAAAGGGGCTACGATTATCTTCTCAACCCATGTAATGGAGCAAGTCGAAAAATTGTGTGATCGCATCTGCCTTATCCATCAAGGCAGTATTTTGCTTGAAGGTGAACTCCGTGCAATTAAGCAAAGTTTCGGGAAAAGTTCAGTGGAAATTGAATACATTGGTAGCATTGAACCAATTAGAGATTCACAATGGGTACAAGACTGCAATGATTTTGGACAGTATGCTGAGATTAAGATGAAGACTCCAGAGGACTATCGTCCATTCCTACGCGAACTTGTTGATAAAAAGGTTGATGTGACGCGGTTTGAATTAATGGAACCAACGTTGCATGATATTTTCGTCCGTAGTGTTGAAGCACACGGAGGGACGGTGCAGGATGCCGAATAAAATGCTCACTGTCATCAAACGGGAATACATGACCCGTATTAAATCTAAGGGATTTATATTTTCGTTATTCCTTATGCCGTTGTCAATGTGTGTGATGGTATTTCTGTCCGTTTTTCTCACATCCATGCAGTCCAAAACCAAAGAGACAAGAGAACTCGTGGTTATTGACGAAACGGAACAAATCTTTGCACCGTTACAAGCAGCTATTGCGGAGCATAGGACATTTCAACATAAAGGGGAACTTGTATATCAACTGCATGAGGAGTCTGCAACAACAGAAGATGCTATAATATCTCTCAGGAAGCGCGTCAATACAAAAGATATCTACGCCTACCTTATAATCCCAAAAGATCTTTTTGATAACGGAGAGGCAAAATTCTATGCCAGAACTGCTACGAATTTTGAGCTGCAAAGCGCGTTACGCCGTATCATTTCAAATATCGTGCGTGACAAACGATTTGCTGAGAGTGGTTATTCTCAGCGAGAAGTCAACCGACTCATGCGCTCCGTCAGATTCAACGCTTACGCTATTAAGAGTAGCAAAGGAAAATCTGGTGGTACAGATGTTGAAAGTCCCATGGAAACGGGAGCGCGAATCGGGCTTGGATATGTCCTCGTATTTGTCCTATACCTTTTTGTGATGATCTATGCAAGTTCCATTATGCGGAGTGTGTTGGAAGAAAAAACAACGCGAATTGTTGAAGTAATCATTTCGTCAATAAAACCGCATCAATTACTACTTGGCAAACTTGTCGGAGTCTGTTCTGTTTGTCTAACAATGTTTGCTATCTGGGTGCTGTTTGGTGTGCTACTTGTGATAAATTTAGATCCACTGCTCGGAATCTTTGGCATTGAGGGACTTCCACAGGAGTTGACAGGTGTGATCGCAATCGTCAAAGAGAGTAGTGTCGGAGTGCTTACATACTTTTTCATCTATTTTATCACCGGTTTCTTTATGTATTCAACAATCTTTGCGGTTGTCGGTGCAATTTGCAACAGCGAAGAGGAAGCACAACAGACAATGGGACCACTCACTCTACTCTTCGTTGTACCGTTTATTATGATGTTTCATCTATTTAGAATTCCGGATTCGACATTAAGTATACTGCTCTCACATATTCCGTTTTTCTCTCCGATACTTATGTTCATGCGTATCAACGTACTGATGCCGCCCTTTTGGGAAATTGCACTTAATATCTTGTTGATGTGTGCGACTGTCTTGCTTGTCACATTTATCAGTGGAAAAATTTATCGGGTTGGCATTCTAATGTACGGTAAACGTCCAACGTTAAAAGAATTATGGCAGTGGAGCAAATATTAAATGTTCAAGTCACAAAGATTCTATTTCTGTGCTTAGATTTTTCACAGTAAGGAGATAAAACTACAATGAAAATCGCAGTCGTAACCGGAGAACACGGGTTTCGCGAAAAGGATTTTGACAAGATCTTTAAAAGCATGGATGACATTGAGTTTATTAGAGAAGACCTTGACGTTTTTGTAGACAACCCAAATCAGAAAGAATACGATACCGTCGTCTTTTACAACTTCCACCGTCCATATCCGACCGATACACAAGCTAAGACGATTCTTGATTTGACAGAACGCGGGCAAGGCATCGTTATTCTCCATCATGCTATCCTCGCATTTCCTGAATGGGATGCTTATTCCGAGATGTGCGGTATTGACGAACGTTCTGATTTTGGTTACTTTCCGAAACAGACATTTCAGGTGCAAGTCACTGATCCTACCCATCCGATTACCGAAGGACTTACCGATTGGGAAATGGGGGACGAAACCTATACGATGACATCTGCTGGCGATGATAGCACAATCCTGCTAACAACTGATCATCCAGACAGCATGGACGTATTGGGTTGGGCGCGTGAGTATGGGAATTCGCGTATATTTTGTCTTCAGAGTGGACACGACAATGTCACATATTCAAATCCAAATTTCCGTGAGGTGTTGCGGCGCGGTATTCAGTGGTGTGCTAAACAATAATAGAACTTACGCAAAATTCAGTATTGTAACTCAAGTTGCTACATAATGTAGCACAATCTGTTAGATTGTGTCAAAATAGATGCAAACTAACAGTTTACGCTACAAAGGTTGGTCATGAAACCGCACCTACAGGATGATATGAGTAGAATTCAAGTAAAAAACAACTCATATTTCTTACACCCATCACACTTTAAAATAATAAATCCAATATATATCCAATATAAAATTCTATTTTTTTATTTGACATATACAAAAAGGTGCTATATAATTAACACATGTTTAGATTACAGACATATATCGATCACATGAGTTGAGATATTCTAAAACGAAACAGAACAAAAAAGGCGCAAAAAAAAAAGCGAAATTCGCGTCACATTCCTTGTCCTGACTGGATTCAAAACGTCACAGTGACGTGCAAAAAGTCACATTTTCATGTTGTGTTACAAAGTTCGGTTATGTAGTAAAATTCAATGTATAAAAGTATATATTTCTTATACTTAACTCACGTTATTGTTCGGTGTTACACAACATTATACGAGAATACAAATACATCACCAAATATATGAACAAGTTTGACGCGGTATAACACAGGATAACAATATGAATTCCAAAGTTTTCTTATCACTATTATTTATTGGATTTGTAATCCTCTTTAGTGTAATTTTATTGATAAAATACTTAATACCGCAAATTGGCAGTCAGCAAGCGAATGACAAGTATGTTTCCAAAGCAGATCAACCCCCTTCACATATCCCACGAACTGTTGAAATACCAGATGACATTCGACAGAAATTCGCTACTGTACCTGAAAAACCTGAACTGATCGCTGAATTTGTACAAGGTGGTTTTTTGAAGTCTGTAGCATTTTCACCAACAAACCCGAACTTAGTCGTTAGCAGGACTTATGATAATAATATTGAGAAAAATATAAAATTGTGGGATATCAACAATTCTACTACTCCAATAGCAGAATTTAGTGGAGATTCGGTTTCATTTTCTCCAGATGGAAAAATGCTTGCTGTCTCTGGTTGGGGCGAAATTAATGGGGGCGTGAGTTTATGGGATATTGCAGAGGAAAAGTTCATCAGTAATCTTCCCTTTGGTGTACTTGGTTCGGTTTTTTCACCAAATGGAATTCACTTAGCGGTTGTGACTAACGGTTTAGAACTTTGGGATGTTAGTAACCTAACAAAGCCAGTAGAAGCATTCAAGTTGAAAGGCAGAAACTTTGAGAAAGACCATACATTTTCTACAGATGGCAACCTTATGGCAACGATAGAATCAAGAAGTGATAAAGTTAACATCTGGGAGATTGATGGAAATCAGGTCATCAAGCGAGCAAGTATTGATGTAATAGACAAAGCACTTGTAAGGATTGAGGCTATGAAGTTCTTACCCGATCCACAGAATCCTATACTTGCAATTGCAGATAATGATAAAGATATCAGATTGTATCATCCACCAGATTGGCAAAACTATACTGTGATTCCTGCTGGAAATGTCAATGATCTTGTTTTTACACCGGATGGAAGCACAATTATCAATGGCGGTTTCAATGAACTGGAATTTTGGTCTGTTGACAATAGAAACCGTTACGCATCAATAGAAGGATATTCCCGTTGGATTGATTGTGTTGATGTCTCTGCAGATTCAAGATATGTTGCTGCTGGTGGTAACGATGGTATCATACGTGTTTGGGGTATATCAAACATTTTACCTTCAAGACAAAGTAATATCCCAAATGTCGTTGTACCGATTTACTTCTTACCGACTGACCTTCTACCTCAGACAGATATACCAGAGAAAATAGATCAGTTATTGAGAGAAACTCAAACATTTTTTGCAGATGAAATGGAACAACACGGATATGGAAGGAAGTCTTTCGAGTACGAAAAAAATAGTGATGGTTCTGCCAAGGTTTATCTATTTGAAGGTAAAACAGCGGATGAATACTATCGTAAATCTACTAATTCAAGAGTGATGAAAGAAATTAAACAGCATTTTGAGGTAGACAACAAATTCTTTTTTATTGTCGTGGATAAAAGCAATGAAAAGAAACGTGATGCAAATACGCTTACTGCTGCTGAACTAAAGCGTCTTTCTGCTAAACTAAGACGACTTAATATTCAGTTACAAAATATTGTTTTTGAGGAACAAGGCGGTAAGGTTACTTTACATAACTCCCTTGACACATATTCTAAAGATGATATTATATCTAAATTTGCACAATCCTTCGGATTAAACCGTGATTACAGAAGTCCATCTTAT
Source organism: Candidatus Poribacteria bacterium (assembly GCA_026710795.1). Lineage (GTDB taxonomy): Bacteria > Poribacteria > WGA-4E > WGA-4E > WGA-3G > MSPOR6. Next base: position 29,527 of record JAPOQK010000050.1, on the reverse strand, counting down.
CTAATGTCATACAGCAATCAATCTAAACATCTGTCAAAAAGTAGTGCCGCATGGTTAAACAAGTGTCGATTTTTAAATCCTGTAAAGATCTATTTTAATGAAAAAACGATAATTGAGAAACTCTCACCATCAAGAAAAAAAGCAAGATTCAAAGTGGAAGATGCTGATGGAATTTGTCAAGTTCGGTTAACAGTTAAACCAACCAACGAAAAACCTCCTCCGAGTTTTCTGTGGAAAAAAGATCCTGCCGAAAACAAAACTGAATGGAAAAAGAAATTTAAGGGAAAACGGGACGTTTTACATGATGTCCTGACACTGAATGGTGAGAAGAAGGCAACAGTTGAATTGGATTATCCGAAATTTGCAGACAATATGATTGAAATACATGTTATTGATGAACTTGGTAACAGAGTATATATGATTGTTGACAAAAGAGGAAATCCAATCGCATCGTTCTTTCGTAGACTTTTTAATTAATGCTAACGAATTTACGGATGTTAAATCAAGTAGGATATTGGTAAAGTAATGATGTCCTTCCTTCATTACAATGAGTCTTAAATTGACAAAGGTTGAGAGAAAGGACGATGAAATTTAACACTTTCTCTTTTCTATGTGTCCTCTGTATTGGGGTAATCTGTGTTCTTCTTATATTTTTAATGTTTTTTATAGATACTGATAGAGGGAAAACAATGGCGAAAACATACTATATAGCAGGTCAATCTAAACAGTCACAAGGTTATGATATCTATTCCATAGAACAGAAAGGTAAAGCCATTGCAGAGATTGTCCCAGAACTCGGTAATAACTGCTACGCCTTTAGGGTCAGTGATGGAAATCATTGGTTCCACTTGATAGACCCACCACCTGATTTAGACACGTTGAAGCAACGTCCGACAGCATTCGGTAATCCGATTCTCTTTCCTTTTCCCAATAGAATTCGGAATGGCACATGGGAATTTGAAGGTAAAACCTATCAGTTTGATAAACAACCAGATTCACCAACGACAATACACGGTCTTTTGTTGAACCGTCCCTATAAGGTTGACAAACATGTAGTCGGTGAAGACGGTGCGACGTTGGTATGTTCTCTTAATTCACAAGATTTTCCCGATGTTATGCGACAATATCCTTTTCCATTCAAAATTGAAATTACCTATACAATTAGAGATGCCGTATTAACGATGGATGTTATGATTAAAAACACAGGTAAGAGTAATATGCCGATGGGGTTTGGTATACATCCTTATTTTACGGTAGACATTTCTGCTAAGGCGGATGCGTCAAAAGCTGTTATAACTGTTCCTACGAATAAGTATTGGGAATTAGATGATGTACTTGTTCCAACAGGTAAGCAGCTTGATGTTGATGGAACGCTTGATTTACGCAATGGACAACCGTTTGAAAAACTAAAACTTGATCATGTATTCACAGATGTCCAAATAGTTGATGGTGTTAGTAGGTGCAGTATTGAAAATCGGGATACGGGATATGGGATGGTTATGGAATCGGATGCAATATTTAGGGAATTGGTTGTCTATACACCACCGGAAAGAGATGCTATCTGTTTTGAACCATACACATGCCCTACTGATGCAATTAATTTAGAATCTAACGGTATACCCGCAGGAGTAATTGTTCTGGCTCCCGATGAGACGTTTTCTGCAACCGTACGTATTTTCGCAATTTTTCCGCAATAAAAAAATAATGAGATCATTTGCATTACTGCTCTTTTTTATTCTAATCGTGTTTGCAATACCGTGCAATGCTATCTTTGAAGGTACTGCAAATGCTAACATCTTTATCAGCATCTATAAACAACGTGGTGACTTCGGTAGACTTGCCCTTTGGCACGAGGCTGCAGCAGAATGTCTCAACCTTATTTCTATACCGATGAACGATATTTTATACAATTACTACAAAAGAAACGGATATGAGAAATGGGTGGAACGGACAGAAAAGGAGACACTTGAAATACAAGAACAACGACAATTTCATCTAAAACGTGCTGAAGCTGCATGGAAAAGGTCACAAACGAATGAAAATGTGCTAAACTCAGAACGCGAAAAGATTGCGAAGTTTATGAAAACGTGGTTACCACACTATCCAGATAGGTTTTTTAAATTTGGTATCTATGCCACTTTTTTTAAAGAACAGCAGGAACGTGCCGAACAGAAAAATGACTATGCCAAAGTTCTACGACTGGAAGCTGAAGCAGCAGAGATGTGCGCAGCACAATATGAAAAAATACCAATTGCTTACGGGTTGGAAAGTTATACAAAAATCCGAGACGCATATCTTAAGCATGCTACCTTACTCAGAACATTAGCGAAACAAACTCCTAAGAAATTGCCTGATGAAGTCGACATCGGTAAACAGATACAACTTCAAAAACCAGATCCGACAATTTCTCCTAAGAAAAAAGCAGGAATAATCCTTCACACTGCAAAATCCGATCCGCGTATCAAAACTGTGTTAGCAAATCAAAAAGGTGTTCGTGAATATGCTTGGTTTCAAGGATTCGCTTGGACAGTCAGTTTCTATAACCACAGCTGGGGCAATCTCGCAATTGTCGTTATAGACGATAATACAGGCAAAGTTATAGACATATTGATAGGCAAACGTGAATCAGAAAAACTCAATCTTGTGGATTAGTACCGTATGAATCAGCAGACTCCATATAATATACACTCCCTTATACTACTGATTATCTGGATGATTAGTTTTAGTCCTGCCTTTGCAGAGGTGCTCTCACCTGAGATTACTCCTGGTGAGCTATTAATACGGCTAACACCAGAAGCAGCACAGGATTTACATGAATTAAATGCCAAATCAGAGATAGTTTCACTCTATGCAGAGCATAAGGTAGAATCCTTAAAGCATGTTTTTCCATCCTCTATCAATTCCCCTAATTTACAACGGACATATTTGCTAAGGTTTCCAATAGAAACGAACCTTCCTATCCTGAAAAAAGCATTTGAGGATAGCGACCTCATTGAGGAAGTCGCATATAATTATCTCCGTCCAACTTTAGCTGATGAAGTTGTACCTAACGACCCAAAATATTCAAAACAGTGGAGTCTGCCTCTGATTAGAATGCCACAAACATGGGCTATTGAGAAAGGGGATAAGAATGTCGTCATTGCTATCATTGATTCTGGCATTGATTACAGACATGAGGACCTTTTAGATAAAATATGGGTAAATCCTGGTGAGATTCCTGATAACGGAGTTGACGATGATGGAAATGGTTACATTGACGATATACACGGTTGGGATTTTACTGATGCACCCAATTTACAAGCGGAAGGTGATTTCACAGAAGGTGACAATGAGCCAATAGATGAAACCGGTCACGGAACACATGTTGCTGGTATCGCAGGAGCCATGCCAAACAACGGTATCGGTATTGCAGGGATTGCTTGGAATTGTCCATTGATGGCAGTTCGGGCAGGATTGTCACTCGGTGGTAGTTCCCGGTTGCAAGATGACGACTCTGCAGCAGCAATTGTCTACGCAGCAGACAACGGCGCAAATATCATCAATATGAGTTGGGGGAGTGCACAACACTCGTTTGTTATTCAAGATGCGATAGAATATGCACATGCACAAGGTGTTTTGTTAGTAGGCGCAGCCGGCAATTCAAAGGGATCTGATAGTTTCTTTCCGGCAGCCTATAGAAGAGTTGTCTCCGTGGCATCAACAAACCAACACAAACAACTGTTCAATCGATCAAATTTCGGTGCATCTGTTGACATCGGTGCACCCGGAAATGTTATTCTGAGCACACAAATCCGTGATAACTACCGTACTCTTACTGGCACTTCTATGGCAACACCTCACATTGCTGGTATTGCTGCATTGATGCAATCAAAACGACCTACCCTTACCAATGAAGAGACTCGACAGATCCTCATTAACACTACTGATATTGTTTTAGACAAGGATACTGAAGAACCTGATCCGAAACTTGCTGGTGCTGGAACCGTCAATGCAGAACGCGCTTTATTAGCAAGTGGGGTCTTACAAGCACGTATCCATGCACCCCAAACAAATAGTGGTGGATCACATACAATCACATTTTTCGGTACAGCAGGTGGGTATAAGTTTGAACATTGGCAGATGCTTTATGGTAGCTCTACTATTCCCACCTCATTTGAACCAATTACAGATACCATAACAGCACAGAAAATCACAGAGCAGTTAGTCGTATGGGATACCACAAATGTACCAGAAGACGTTTACACTGTCCGCCTCGTCGTCACGGGAAGAGATGGCACACAAACACACGATCAGGTTGTGGTAACCGTAGACCGAACACCTTCCGATATTACCTCTATTACCGCAATTGAATCGTTATACGGAAACGAATCAATTACGATTTTTACATGGGCAACAGACGATGTGACTCGATCCACCTTCTATTATAGACATATAGACAGAATCTCTCCTTTTGCTTCTATTGAAGAGAGGGAACTCGGCAAAGAACACTCTTTCTCTTTAGGATTAGAGGCAGGAACATACCAGTTTTACATTACCGCACAGAACACCGTCGGATTAGAATCTGTTAATGATAACAACGGACAATATTTTACCATTGACGTTGTCGGTGGTGCTATATCACCAAATGGTTTTATTGAAAAAGAGATTGGTCTTTCTCCACACCACTACGCAAGTGTCTCTGCCGACTTCGATCAGGATGGTTTGCTTGAACTTGTCGGTGCTTCACTATCTAAGGCATCAACAGGTGGACTTACCACCCCTCTTAGTCTGGTTATTTATGAACGTGACCCATCAGGTCATTATAGGCTTGTACACTCTTTATCAAGCAATGCCATGATTGCAGATTCTGATGAAATTCTGAATTCAGAGATTGATATAGATACTTTCAAACCGTGGACAATAGATGACACAGACAACGACGGTTTGCTGGAGATCCTCGCGTCTGACAAAGATAGAACGTTTTTGATAGAGAGTGTTAAGCATAATAGTTACCCTACCCAAATTGTGTGGGAGACACCATTCATATCGGTAGGAAAAAGTGCGGATCTTGATAGAGATGGCAGAAAAGAAATTGTTGGAATTGATAACAATAACAACCGTATACTTATCTTTGAGAATAGAGGAGATAACCGATATGACAGAACTGCTGCATTGGTCAATGAAACAGAAGGGAAAAATAACTTCGCTCAAAACTTTGTGATTGATGATTTCAATGCAGACGGGAACATTGATATGGTATTTGGTGATAGTGAAGGTGAACTATTTATATATGGCAGTACTACCAACGACAGTTTCAATCTTGAATGGCAAAATGACCTTGAAATAGATGATGTTGAGTTATTGGTTTCTGGAGATTTGACAGGAGATGGTACACCGGAATTGGTTGTCGGTGGCACCGTATCTCCTCCAGATGTGCCTTCTGTTTCTCCTATATGGAAATTCATAATCTTAACATACACATCAGGAAAATATAGAATGTTATGGGAACAGGCAATTGTCCCTTATCGACTAAATGGAAACAGCATGGTAATCGCAGATCTTGATGGAGATAATAATAACGAACTTGTTCTCGTTACACAACCGAACCTATATGTTATGAAGTGGGATGGAAAAGTATTTATACCTATTTATCACCAGAAAGTCGCTGAAACACCTACCCTCTTCGCTGCCGATCTTAACAATAACGGTTTCCATGAACCTTACATTAACCTTGACAGAGGTATGGGTTATATTGAATCTACTTATGCAACTGATAGCGATTCTGTGGATGTACTTACACCATGGGATGTTACTGCCACTCCCCTTACAGCAAAAGTGGTTCAAGTTACTTGGGAGGTAGCAAAACATACGCAGGCACCTGCAGTTTTTACACTCTATCGAGCGAAGGGTGAAAAAAGAAAAGCACCTGATAACAATGAGTTTGAAGTAATTGCTCGTAACCTCACGTCCGACAGATACTTAGATAGAACTGTTGAAACAGATACGACCTATTGGTATAGTGTTACAGCGACAGACGAAAAGGGCATTGAAACAGAACAGAGCGAACCAGTATCTGTAACGCCACGCACTGCTCCAAAAATACTGGGTGCTACCTATCTGTCCCCTAATTGGATTATTGTTACCTTTGATAGGCAAATGAATTCAACTATTAGCGATGAACGACGGTATCTCTTACGGAAACCGAATCAACTTAGCGGATTGTTGCCGATGTCCGCAATCCGTGATAGAATGGGAACACGCGCGTTATTAGCTTTTGATAAACAGAAACTCGATTCACTGATAGCTGTTACAACCGAACAATATGAGATCGCAGCATCTGATGTGGCGGATATTGATGATAACAAAATTCAAGTTGCTACCAGTCAGGTTGAAATCCAAAGAGATGATGTTAAAACTGATATAAAAGATTTTAGCCAACTACGTGTCTATCCAAATCCTGTTCGTCCTGACTTTGCAGACAGCGGGGCAATTACTTTTGATAGAGTCCCAATCGGAACACGCATCCAACTTTTCACACCTAAAGGAGAATTACTTGAAAAAATAGATGTAACCGAAAGCGATGGAAACAGCAAAGAGTGGTGGTTGACCAACGGCAACGTTGGAGATGTAACAACCGGCATCTATATCTATCTGCTTGAATTTGAAACACAGAAAAAAGTGGGGAAGATAGCTGTGATAAAATGATGAGGAGATCGTTCACTGTTTCCTAACCGCGCCAACTAATAAACACTATCTTAATAGCAGGAAAAACGCATATTTCATGTTCACATCTTAATTAAAAATCATAACCTAACTAATATGGATAACTATATCATTATTGCAAATCCAGTATCTGGCAAAGGTAGAGCAACATCCGTTGCTGAACAAGCACAAGACGCACTTACAGCAGCAAACCATAAAGGACAACTCAAATTAACAAATGGTGCCGGAGATGCGAAACGTTTTGCCCAAGAAGCGATAGCAAATGGAATTAAGTGGGTGATTTCCTGTGGGGGTGATGGAACACTACATGAGATTGTCAACGGTATTGCAAAAGTTCCAGATGTGACATTGAGCATACTGCCATGTGGTAGAGGTAATGATTTGGCTACTGCTTTAAAAATATCTCGAAAACCGCAGTCTGCCATACAAACACTATTAACCGGTACACCCAAGCAAATTGACTTAGGACACGTCCGTTCAGAAAAGGGCACAGAACATTATTTTACGACGATTACCACTTGTGGATACGACACAGAAGTCAGTCGCCGTGCTGCAGCACGAAATACACCATTTTCAGGAACTGCCTCTTATGTCTACGCTGCTATTGCGACACTTTCTCAATACAAGTGTCCATCTGTCCGAATCGAAGGTGATTTTGGTGTGTATGAGGGAACAATACTACTGGCTGCAACAGGAAGCACAAGCAGCTACGGAGGTGGATTTAAGATTGTACCAAACGCACGGTATGATGATGGAGTGTTTGATGTCTGTATCATACGAGAAGTTGCATCGTCTACGGTGTTACTGCTTATGGTTACGCTTTTCTGGGGAGGACACCTATTTCATCCTGCAGTAAATATCCATCAGACCCGTAGTTTAAAGATACAAACAGACCCACCAGTTACCCTATACGCAGATGGCGAACCGATGTGCGAAACTCCCGCCACAATTGAGATTATCAAACACGGACTTACTGTGCTTGTACCATCTTAGATGTTTTCCTATGGAATAGTCGCAGATTGGTTTAGACAATATGAAACCGCTGAATCGTATAACCCGTTTTACATACATCTTGACTTATCATGATAAACATGATACTATATGTCAAGTCTGTGTAGGTCTTAATCAGCATAACTCTGTATAGAACTTGTTGCTTATTAACATGTGAAAATCATCAATGCGCGATGCTCATCCGCGAACAATAATTTTTTATCAAATTCCAAGTGGTCCCCAACCTTTCATGGAATGGTTCAATTCAATTCGGGATACAAGGACAAAAAATCGGATTCAAGCACGTATAGATTCTGTTGAAACTGGCAACCTCGGTGTCTATAAATCTGTAGGTGACGGGGTTTGGGAACTAAAGTTTGACTTCGGTCCAGGTTATCGCATCTATTATGGTGAAGTAGACAATAGAATCGTTCTCTTACTCTGCGGTGGTGACAAGTCTTCACAGAATCGGGATATTGAACAGGCGAAAAACTATTGGAGAGAATATAAGGAGAGGATAAATGACTAAGATATATGGAACATGGCGAGAGTTCATGATTGAACAACTTGCTGAAGAGGAAGATATGAGCGGATACCTCTCAGCTATAATGGAAGAATATCAAACCCATGGGAATGCATCTGTTATTCAGATAGCATTAGAGAGTATTGTTGAAGCGAAGGGAGGGATTGCCGAAGTAGCAAAGAAATTCGACATTGATATCGATGTTCTCTCAGATGTGTTAACAAGCACCGAAGCACCACGGATTAACACACTTAGAACCGTTCTTAATGCTTTGGGATGCCGTCTTTCTATTGCATCTTTAGATGATATTAATATTGATATTACTGCAGATGTAGCGATTGGAATAGCAAATCCAACTCTCAAAATTGATGAACAGCACATTTCAACTGAAAATTAATACTAAATCTATTTATTAAATCACATCTTTCAAACCCACATTAATTACGACTCCTCAGGATACATACCCTCTATAACATCACCATACTTTTCTATAATAACGTTCCGCTTCAACTTTAGTGTCGGTGTCATCTCATCTTCTTCTTGCGAGAATTCCTTTTCAAGCAGCGCAAACCGTCTGACCTGTTCAAAGTCAGCAAAATCTGTTAGCCGTTCCCGAATCTGGCTCTGAATAAGTTGTTGCACCTCACGTGTTTTCAGTATCTCTGGGAGGTCGGTTGTCTCAATACCGTTCTCCTTTGCCCATGATTTGAGTGCATCAAAATTCGGTACAATCAGTGCAGCAATATTCTTCCGTTCATTTCCGACCAATATTATCTGAGTAATAAATGGGCTTTGTACTAATTGACTTTCTATCGGTTGTGGTGCGACATTCTTTCCATTGGATAGCACAATAATATTCTTTTTGCGATCGGTAATCTTGATAAACCCGTTCTCGTCAATAATACCAATATCCCCAGTGTGAAACCATCCATCCGAATCAATTGCCTCTGTGGTTGCTTCTTCATTGTTAAAATAACCATTCATGACGTGAGGTCCACGGGTTATTATCTCTCCATCTTCAGCGATTTTCACTTCAATATCAGGGATAGGTGCACCGACAGTCCCAAATTTCCATTTTCCGGGGTGGTTCATACTGATAATAGGTGAAGTTTCTGTTAAACCGTATCCTTCCAGAATCAAAATACCGGCTGCATGAAAGAACTCAGCAATTGATTTCGGTAACGCTGCACCACCAGATACGAAAAATCGAAGTCTACCACCCGTCGCAGCCTTCAATTTCGCAAAAACAAGTTTATCTGCTATACTCTGTTTCAATTTCAATATCGCAGAAGGTTTTTCGCCATGTTGAATCTTTGAACTCACTGTAGAGCCAACTGATACTCCCCAGTGGAATATCTTTTGTTTTAAGGATGACCCTGCCTGTACAGCACGCAATACTCTGTCGTGCATAGTTTCATATAGTCGCGGCACACTGAGCATTACCGTGGGTGAAACATCCTGCATATTTTGTGCGACAGTGAATGTGCTTTCAGCATAAGCTACCTTTGCACCAGAAAACAAAGGTACATAATGTCCCCCAAGACGTTCAAAGACATGCGATAACGGAAGGAAGGATAATAACACATCCGTTTCATTGACATCAATCAGTGATTTGGCAGCATTGTAGTTTGATATAAAATTCGCATGTGTCAGCATAACACCTTTTGGGTTACCTGTCGTACCAGAGGTATAGATTATCGTCGCGAGATCGTTCTCATCTATATCAATATCTATAGGTGTCTCTGTTTCAGTCCCTTTACTACATACATCCACAAATTGGATTACCCCTGCGGGCACTTCATCATCAAGTTCATTATAGATTATAATATGTTCAAGTGATGGTACTTCATCGCGAATAGAAGTTACTTTCTCCAACTGATCTTTGGTAGAGACACAGATTACTTTAGATCCAGAATCTTTGAGAATATACCCAACTTGTGCAGCGGTCAGTGTAGAAAACATCGGCACGTTGACCGCACCTATTTTGAGGATACCGAAGTCAGTGATTGCCCATTCAGGACGATTTTCTGAAAGGATGGCTACTCTATCACCTTTTTGCACCCCTATCGCAGTTAAACCTCTGCTAAAAGTATCTACTGATTCTCCAAATTCAGTATAAGATATATCTTGATATGTGCCACCTTTCGGTTTATGTGCTAATGCGGGTTTATCGCCGTAATTCTGAATTGCCTGTTCAAACAGAGATATTAGTGTCATATTGTCTCCCCTCCTGTTTTTTGTGGATATTCTAACACATAAAGTGATGTCAGTCAAGTCATACAGTTCGTGTTCCAGAGTTATTTATAGTGAACTTTGGAATTAATAGGACATTTTGAGTTGTAGGAGGGAACTCCGATTCCCGACTATCAGTGAGTTTTGTCGCGATTCGGAGATCGCTCCTACAGAAATGTGTCTCTTTAATTTCAATGTTTACCATAGTTTTGAGAATTTTCATTTTATGAGATTTACTGCAAGTTTAGGTTTAGAAGCATGATATTTCATTTTATCAGTGATCCGCGTTATCCCTGCCAATTGGAAAACTAACAATGCTGTATTCCGCAAAGCAGCCATCACTTGATGTCTTTCTCACTGACATCAAAGGTTTTGAGGATCTCTATTGAGATCGTACCAAGTAGCGATAGATGTATATCCTTTATGTCCACACATCAAACCGATAACGACAAGGACAAGAATGGACACCAACGGATGTCTTTTTCCTTTATTGTTGCGAGGATATGGAATTTCTGCTAACATATCTATCAAGTGGGAAGATTTTCTTCTTGTCATTATTCACCTCAAAGAGCTAAGTTTTAAGGTGAAGTATAGCAGATATCGTGTGATTTATCACATCTGCTCATAAGAATAATTAACCTTCGTGAAAAATAACGCAAGAAAACCTAAAGCTAAATGACTCTAACGTAGGGATAACGCAGTGTATATGCAGTAAAAAAGGTGAAAGTATTAGAACTATTTGACAGCAATCCACATTACCAAACTACAGGTCAAAACTGGATAAAAAGCGAACTTTTAATTATCTGGAATGACTAAAATAAGAAAGTAATGTTATATAAGTTAGGTATGTATAAGGGGGTATTCCGATGGGTAAGTGGAAAGTTATTGCAATCGTTGGTGTAGTTGTACTTGTAGTTGGAGTAGCGGTAGTTGTTGGACGTATGGTTTTCGCAACGAAGAGTGACAACATTGCTGATGCATCGGCAATACAAACTGCAACAGTAGAACGTGGTGATATTGCTGTGACGATTGATGCAACGGGTACTATCAAACCGTTGAATATTGTTGAAATTAGTTCAAAGGCAAGTGGTAAAATATTAGAACTTAATGTTGACGCAGGAGATTTTGTTGAAAAAGACGAGATCATAGCCGTGATTGAAAAAACATACGTGCAGATTAGTTTAGAGCAAGCAGAAGCGGATTTGAAGGCTGCACAGGCACGTTTTCAGCAGGCGGAAATTGACATTCAACTTCAGAGAGAACAATCGGAAATTCAGATACGACAAGCGAGAGAATCTCTGGCAGAAGCAAAGAAAAAATTAGAACAGATTAGGGAGCAGATCCGACTTGAAAAAATTGCTAATAAACGTGGTGTGTTAGATTCTGAAAATAGTCTTAAAATTGCAAACCTTAGGTACAAATTGCTAACATCTGAAACAGTGCGTGAAGAAAATAAGAAACGTGCCCAATCTTCTGTTACACAAGAGAAGGTCAATCTTGACTTGGCAGAAAAGGAACACGCAAGAAATACTGAACTGTTTGGGAAGGAACTCATCTCAGAAGCCGCGCATGAATCCTCTGAAGCACAATACAATTCTGCGAAGGCGCGATATGAGTCTACTCAGCAACAGTTGAAACTTGTTGAACAACCTGCCAGTGAAGTAGAACTTGAATTGGCACAAGCAGATATTAAAAAAGCTGAATTCTCATTAGAGGTTGCCAAAGAAAAAATTGAAGCTGAAGCGACACGTGATATGGATATTGAATTGCAGCAGCAACGTGTTACGCAAGCCGAAGACTCATTGAAGTTAGCATTAACCAACCAGAAACAGATTGACAGAAAGAAACGAGACCTGCAAAGTGCGGAAGCATCTCTCATGAGAAGTCAGGGACAACGGGACTTACGAAAAATCGAATTTGAAGATACCGTCATAAGAGCACCAATTTCTGGTACTGTTCTTGAGAAAAGGGTTGAAGAAGGTCAAGTTATCACATCAAGACTATCATCTCTTGCTTCTTCAGAAGGACAAACGATAGTAACAATGGCAGACTTGAATTCTGTATATGTTGTGACTGAAGTTGATGAAACAGACATCGGAAAAGTGGAAATAGGACAACCTGTAACGATTACAGTTGAAGCATATCCAGACATGCCGTTTGAAGGGCAAGTTTTGAAAATAGCACCTCTGGGGCAGGTTATTCAAAACATCACGACATTTGAGGTGACCTCCGAATTGAAAAATGTTGGTGCATCCAGTTCACCCCAAAGGATAGGCAGAGGTGCGGGAAGATGGCAAGATGGACCGAGAGGGGATATGACCGATGAGCAACGTGAACGATTCCGAGAAATGCGTCAACAACGTGAAGCAGAGGGTCAGCAATCCACTGAACAGCGTGGATCTGAGCAGCAGGAATCTACTTCAGAACAACCCGCTGAATCTTCTGATGCCATCGTAGGTGCTGAAGATGAAGCCGATTTGGGGAACCCTTTCAGCGGATTTTTTGTGGAAACTCCTGCGGAGAGCACACTAAATATTCCAGAACTACAATCAGAACCAGAAACTGAAGCACCTAAGAAACCGTTTCTCAAACCGGGTATGAATGCAAGTGTCCAAATATCAGCAATCAATAAAACTGGTATTCTCACCCTTTCCACCGAAGCAGTGCTTGATATGCGCGGTAGGAAAATGGTTAGAATAATTGGTGAAGATGGACAACCCGGACGACCACAATCTATTGTTGTTGGTGTAAGTAGTTTTGATAAGATTGAAATCCTATCAGGACTCGCTGAGGGAGATGTAGTTGCCGTTGGTGGATTTCAACGAGGTAATCAGGGTAGTGAAATGTTCCGTCGTATGATGCAGAATCCTGCTTCCACTGTACGTCGTATGGGTGGCGGTGGAGGTCCCAGAGGGGGAAGATAGACTAAGGAGGAATAACTGTGAGTATTCTCGAAAGTTTGGCAAATGCTTTTCATGGATTATTAGCGAACAAACTTCGGTCAATTTTAACTATGTTAGGTGTTATCATCGGTGTAGGAGCGATTATCACAACTACCTCAATCGGTGAGGGTGCGAAGGCAGATATTACAGAACGGATTCAGACATTAGGTGCAAACATCCTTGCAGTTCGTCCGGGGCAAAGTATGTTCCGTGGACGAAGTTCAGCAGATGCGCGTAGAACCCTTACTGTTGATGACATTACAATATTACGTGAGCGCGGACAGAATTTTGGATATATCACACCTGAAGTCAGCAGTCGAGCACAAGTAAAATATCTCAACAAAAATACCAATACTACCATTGTAGGCACCTCTCCTGAATATCTGGTAACAGCAAATTTTAATGTCGAATATGGAAGATTTTTTGGAGAGAACGATATCCTCTATCGTGCAAGGGTATGCGTCCTTGGGAAAACTGTTGTTGAAAATTTATTTGAACATAGAGATCCTGTTGGGAAGACGGTCAAGATTCGGAATATTGGTTTCCATGTCTTAGGTGTGATGAAGGAGAAGGGAGCCAGTGGATGGAGAAATCCAGATGATCAAGTATTTATCCCTTATACTACAGCGATGAAACGGGTTTTTGGAAGTGATTATCTTTCCAGCATCAGTATGCAAGCCAAAAACGATAAGCTTTTACAGGCAGCAGAGACAGAGGCAATCGAAATACTACGGAAACAGCACAAAATCCCAATCAATAAAGAACCTGACTTCCACATACGCAACCAAGCGGAGTTCATGGAAACGTTGGAAGAGTCAAGTCAGACATTTACCAACATGATTTTAGGTATCGCGGTGGTATCACTGCTTGTTGGTGGTATCGGTATTATGAACATTATGTTGGTTTCAGTTACAGAACGTACCAAGGAAATTGGTCTACGGAAAGCGGTCGGTGCACAACGAATAGATATACTTGTTCAATTCCTTGTAGAATCAACGACATTAGCCTTAATTGGGGGACTATTGGGGGTTGGTGTTGGCATAGTAGGTGCGAAGATGGTGCCTTCTCTATGGGAGTGGCGGACGGTTATCTCACCGTTTTATGGTATTCTCTCATTTTTTGTAAGTGCACTTGTTGGTGTTTTCTTTGGTGCGTATCCTGCTTGGAAAGCCGCCAAACTTCATCCGATTGATGCACTTAGACATGACTAAATGAACCGGTTACGTTAGAATAATCTAAGTTGCTACAAAAAGAGACATTATATGTTAAAAATGGTATTAGTATAGGATCCATCTAAAATTCATTATTGAAGGAGTTAACATGTCAACTATTGCAGTGATTGCAGGTGTAGGTCCGGGTTTAGGTGCAGCAATTGCCCGTAAATTCGCGAACGAAGGATGCCACCTTGCATTACTTTCACGTTCATCACCATATATTATAAACCTATCAAATAAGTTGGAAGAGTCAGGTGCGGTTGCTTTGCCTATCCCAACAGATATTACCGATGCCACACAAGTTGCAGCGAGTTTTGCTCAAATTCGTGAGGAATTAGGTGCACCAGATATCTTGATTAATCACGCAGGTAATGCAGCTTGGGGAAATCTCTCAGAACTTACACCTGAGGCATTTGAAAACTCATGGAGGGTTTGTACGCTGGGTGCTTTTCTATGTGTTAAGCAAGTTGTACCAGGAATGATTGAGAAGGGGAGTGGCACAATCCTCTTTTCCGGTGCTACATCTGCTGTACGTGGTAGGGCAGGTGCTATTGCATTTAGTAGTGCGAAATTCGCAATGCGTGGTTTGGCATCTTCACTTGCACGTGAGGTAGGTCCAAAAGGCATACATGTTGCACATGTAATTATTGACGGTGTCATTGATACTCCCAATCTCAGAGAACGGTATAAGATGCAAGAAGATGAACCTTTGCTCGCTCCAGACTCTATTGCGGATACCTATTGGGCACTTGTGCAACAGGAACGCAGCGCATGGAGCTTTGAGGTAGATGTTCGTCCACATAATGAGGAATTTTTCACATAATCTGTAAATATCACTACTGATATATAGATCTATCTACAAAAGGAGATAATCATGGCTAAAGCGATTACTATTATTGCCACTGTATTTGTCACTATCATGTTCCTTTTTTCACATACAGTAGTCGAAGCAAATTGGACTGTAGTGAGAGAAGACGATATTATCCGTGCTGATGGTATTGAAGGGATGTTACAGGATGTCTATTTTATGGATAATCTAAACGGTTTGGTAGTTGGCAATAACGGCTTAATGCTTGAGACAGCGGATGGAGGAAAAACGTGGAAGAAAAAAGAGGTTAACATGCGTCCTCCTGGAGCAGGTACAGGACAAAGACCCGGAGGTGGTGGACCACCCGCAGGCTTTGGAGGGGGTGGTTCCGTAACACTCTATAACATATATTTTGTAAATGAAAAGGTAGGATTCATTACAGGGGCAAGAGGAACAATCCTCAAGACTGAAGATAGTGGAAAGACGTGGAATAGGAAAATTGCAAGAAGTGGAGCTGCGGAACAAAATACTAACCGCCGTAGAGGGGGCATACGTGCAAACTTAATGGGAATTCAGATGGTTAGCGAAACAGTTGGCTTCATAGCGGGGTCTGAAAATACGATTTTAAAGACTACTGATGGTGGTGAAACATGGATAGGCAGCTCAGAACGTGCGCGCGTCGGTGAAACACGTAATAACCTTGAAAATATCTTATTCGTTTCCCCTACAACCGGTTGGGTAATAGGCTCATACGGAACCTTACTACATACCACTGATGGTGGTGAAACATGGGAAAAACGGAATGCTGGTGTTGATCATAATTTGTTTGGAATCCATTTTTTTAATGATAAAATTGGATGGATTTGTGGACAGGAGGGGTTGATCCTCTATACAAACGATAGTGGTAAAACGTGGAATCAACAAAAGACAGATTCATTTGACAATTTGTATGACATTGTGTTTGTTGATGAGATGGTTGGTTGGACTGCTGGAGATTACGGTGCTGTTTTACATACGACTGATGGTGGTAAGACTTGGAATGCTTCGAAAGTTGGTAGTAGTGGTGCTATCAAAGGTATTCACGCCACGGACAAGGACCACTGTTGGACAGTAGACGATTGGGGTGTTATCGCTACATACAAAAAGTAAGTGAATAACATAAGTTGTATGTCGTTTATGACAACATCTACCAATAGCATAACGTATAGGTAATAATAACAATACTCAAGGAGAAAGAATGTCAGGACAGAAAAGTCATAAGGTTACTATGCTCGGGACTGGACTCATCGGCATGTTTTACACGATGACGCTCCATAACCAGCGCGGCGCAGATCGCGTTCACGCTGTCTATTCTCGTCGTGAGGAACGGGCAACTGAATTTGCGAAAGAGTGGAATATCCCTAATTCCACAACAGATTTGGCGGAAGCCATCAATCATTCCGAAACGGATGTCGTTGTCATCGGATTACCAAACAACTTACATTTGAAAGCGGTTGAACTTGCAGCAGAAGCAGGTAAGGCAATACTTTGCACAAAACCGCTTGGACGTACTGCTGAGGAAGCGAAAGCAATGCTGGACATCGTTGAAAACGCGGGTGTGTTTGGTGGGTATCTTGAAGATTTGGTGTATCCTCCCAAAACGCTTAAAGCATTGGAGGCAGTTCAGAACGGTGCACTTGGAAAGATTTTATGGGTGCGTTCACGTGAGACTCATCCCGGTCCACACAGCGATTGGTTTTGGGATTTGGAACAGGCAGGTGGTGGTGCTATTGTTGATATGGGGTGCCACTGTATTGAAATTATCCGCAATTTTGTTGGAAAGAATAACAAACCGGTTGAGGTGATGTGTTGGGCAGACACACTCGTACATCCAATAGATGCGGAAGACCACGGGATCGCACTTATCCGATTTGAAAGCGGTGCAATGGGGCAATTTGAGGTGAGTTGGGCATTTCGTGGTGGTATGGATCTGCGAGATGAAGTCTCTGGTAGTGAAGGAACAATCTGGCTTAATCATTGGCTCAGAACGGGGTTTGAGATGTTTACTTCTGTTGGTCAAGGTGGATATGTTGCTGAGAAAGCAGAGAGTGATACCGGTTGGCTTTTCCCTGTTGGTGATGAGGTGGCAGAACTCGGATATCGGGATATGTTTCTTGATATGTTCAACGCAATAGATGAGAACAGAGAAGCTATGGAAACTTTCTACGATGGATATGTCGTGAATGCTATTATTGATGCTTGCTACAAATCTGAAAAATCTAAAAAGTGGGAATCAGTTGAAATCTCAGACTGGCGTGGAAAGGAAGAAGTGGATGATACTCGCGCAAGTCAGGCAGATGCAGATGAAAGATATGCACATCTCAAAGATGAACGGATGCCAGATGGTAGAATGAAACGAATTTATAGAGACCGGGAAACGGGAGAGATTATTGAACGCGTAGAAGAAAAAGCACCATAATCATAAAACCACAACACCTTTTGTATAGAAATATGGATAATACTTGGCTTGACTATTGTGCCACTGAGGAACAACTCACTGCATTTAATGACACTGGATATCTCATTGTTGAAGATGCCATAAGTCATGAGATGGTAGATGCATTAGAGGAAGTAGCAGACCGAATTGATGCTGAGGAACGTTCTAAAACAGGACTGGCACCACACAAATTGTTGTCAAAATTTCGCACTGTTATTGAAGACGATATACTACTGGAGTTACTTGATAACAAGAAGGTGTTTCCACTTCTCTGGGACATCTTAGGATGGAATATCCAACTTTACATCTCACATCTCATCATGTATCCTCCCGAACCATCTGAAACAAAGCGGGTTACCAAAGCCGCACATTGGCATCAGGACGGTGGCAGACCAATACCTGAGATGGAACGTCCACACCCTCGCCTTTCGTTGAAGGTGAGTTACTGGTTAAGTGATGTTACACACCGTGACAACGGTGCGATGCGGATTGTACCGGGTAGCCATAAACTTGATACACGTCCACCAAATAGCGAGAACGACCCTGATGGTGATCCAGCAGGTGCAATAGATTTGCTTGTTAAACGCGGGACTGCAGTGCTATTTGATAGACGCATGTGGCATTCCCGTGGTTGGAATTTCTCCGATGTTACACGAAAAGTCTTATTTATGGGATATAGTTATCGGTGGTTACGCGGGTTGGATTACAACCTTATGCCGACAGAGATCCTCGAAAAATGCGATCCGATTCGGCGGCAGTTGTTAGGTGATGGTGTAAATATAAAAGGTTGGTGGCAACCCACTGATGCTGATGTGCCTTTAAAGACATGGATTGCGGAGCATCGTGGGGAGGAATATGTGCGGTAAGAGTGGCACCTTTTGGTTCTATAATAAAATGTTCTGTTCTTTAAAATTCGAGAGAGATGGATTGAAAAACCAATCATGTAATTTTTTGAAATGTGATTGGGAATCTTGCGGTACCTATTCAGTAGAACCCACCCTCATATATATCATGCGTTTCAGACACGTTACAAAATTAGTGGAACTTATTTTCTGCTAACAGTTAGATATTATCTTCAGATTTTTCTGTTGTTATATGTTTGGAAGGGTCAAAATAGGAGATATATTTTTTCCCGTTCCGTTTTCCCTCTTCCTCTCTTGCCTTCAGATAGGCAAAAAATTCGTCCAGAGTTTTGAATTGCGCGCTAATTTCTGCTTTGATTCGATAACATTCTTCAAGGATAGGGTCTGTATAAGTTTCAGGGTCGAACTCTGGATGTTTTTCCGGTGTTTCCTTCATCTGGATTTCCTCCATCAATTCTATAGGTGTACAGATTGTAACGGGCTGAAAACCAGCTTCTTGACATACGTGTTTGATCTGTTCACGTTTGTGTTCATTCACAATATGCTTATAGTTCCACGATATCAAGTAATCGACACTGTGTATTGTTGCAACAGCAATATGTTCTGCATCAGGCACAGAATTCCGCGGCACTGCACCAGCATCTAAAAGTTCTTGTACAAGTACATTTGTCTCGGTCTGCTTTCTAGTACAGTAAGAGATGAAATCGTTTCGATCCGCTGCTGTGCTGCGGTTGCGTCACCCCGTTGAATTTCGGTACGAACTAATTCTGAAATAACAAACTCAAATCTATCCGCATAGTTTTGCCACAATCGTCGAGTTGCTCTTTGCCGAGATCCTGATATTGGATTATTGCTGGGTCTCGCTACTAAGTAACTAACAACTGTTGCTTCAACGTAGACTCTCGGTTTTATTGTCGTATATATTAGCATGAAAAATTGTGTTTTTCAAATCATATTTACCTTATTCGGAATATTTTACAAACAATCATTGTCTAAAGGTAGTTTTGGAGAAATGTTCTATCACATTCATTTTTTGGTTTGACCAGTAATATCCCATAAATGTACTGCACCATACTTATTACCGCTTGCAAGTGTTTTGTTATCAGATGCAAAAACCAAAGCAGTAATATCACCATGGGATTCTGTATCAATCATTGAGATTAATTGGTGTGAGGTCAAGTCCCAAATGAGAATCTTCTGGCTATCACTCCATCTTTTACTGCCATCACTTGCAAAGTATTTTCCATTAGGTGAAAATGCCAGTGTATCAACTTCCCATCCCGACGTCCTAAGGGTAATCGTCGACATTCCTGTGATATGAGGGAAGATTACGGTAATCTTCCCATCACTGCTAATTTTCTAACAAATCAACTTGTATAGAGATTTTCCAATATATCGCGAGGAGAACCGTGGTGCCAAATTAACATTGTAATCTATGTTTTGCTATTAATCTGGGATTACAGTGTATCCTCCCCATCAGTCAGCCACGCTAAGTCAAACTTCGCGAATGACAACGTTTCGTAGGCACCCCGTTCCCCTCTTTCATAGAGACAACATATATTCATGTCTGAATCAATACAGAGGTCAGAATATGCTGCAGGACCATCGTGTAAGATTTTACCATCGTTCCAGCTGCGGCACTCATCATAACTGATACGTATCGTCAATTTTTCTCTACCCGTACTTGCAGGATTAGAGAACAACACACGGTTTTTGTCATGGGAGTTAGCATCTGTAAAGCGAACCAGACTTGCTTGACAGATAGGTTCAATCAGGTCATCGTCATAGCCAAATTCGGTGAACGTATCTCCACCGTCAGAACTCCATGCATAGGCACGACGTTTCGGTGCTACATAGTTTCGGCAGTTGAAATATAAGTCGCCATCTACCGTCTCAACCACAGTAGATTCGTTTGTACCGGGTTGTGCTTTGCCAGCAATATGCCACGTCTCACCGTGGTCGTCACTCACAATAAGATGCGAATAACCCATCTCTGCGTAATTACGGCTTTGACCAAGCACGTGATCACAAGGAATTACCATTCTACCGCTTGCCAATTGTATACCATGACACGGACCTGTGGCATACCACGTCCATGTCTCTAATTTGGTATCACCAGTGACTTCCCTCGGTTCTGTCCAAGTTTCACCGTCATCAGTGCTTGATGTTACCCAGACAGTGCGTGGTGCTTCCCCCGCAATAATTTTTCCTTCCCCACCATCAGCGAAGTTTTTACAGAAAAGTAACCAGATTGTACCTGTATCACGGTCAACAACAGGGGCAGGATTTCCGTCAGTATCACTTCCAGTGGAGACAGCAACTTGCAACGGTTGCCATGTTTCTCCGTTGTCAAAACTTCTTTTCAACACAATGTCAATATCGCCTGAATCGCCACCACCTTTTCGTCTACCTTCACAGAATGCTAACAGCGTTCCATTACTTGATGCGGCAAGTGCAGGTATTCGAAAAGTGTTATATCCTTCGGTTCCCGACGTGAAAAGTGGATTTTCTGTTTTATACATTTACAGTCCTCTGTCAGTCTGTAGTTAATGTTGATAGTACCCTTCTCGGTGAACCAAATTAGTATTCATTCTCATATAGAATCATAACTTCTAAAATGGATAGTGAAAAAGGTATTCTTGCTCAAAACAAGTTTATAAGATAACTATGGTGAACTTTGTAAATAAAGAGACATATTTTTTATAGGTGGGAACTCCGAATTGCGACGACACTCACTGATAGTCGGGAATCGGAGCTCCTCCTACATCTCTATATGTCCTATTAATTCTAAAGTTCACCATATTTACTGGAATAGTTTCTAAAGATATAATCAGATTGGGTGGAATTATAGTCCCACCCAATCACTTATTTTACAGTTTTCAATTGTCCCCAAGTTATTGCTAATTTACCTTGAGGTTGGACAGGTGCAGGATCATCCAGGACCAATTCATCAACATCCTTTTGATGGTCTGAAATTCTTATTCCATCAACAACACAGTTTGTAGGGAATTTAGGGTCAGGGGGAGAAGCGTTGTTAATTTCGAAGGTTTCTGCAAACACAGTAGGACCTTTATTAGATGCGTTCTCTCCTGCCATTTCTCCATCCAAGTACAGTTTCAACCCATCAGGTCCCCAGGTTCCTGCCATGTGATGATGTTCGCCTTTTTTCCAGTTTAGTGCACCACTGTCGGCATTAACCCAACTATTAGCACTTTTTACACGCATACGCGCTTTTCCACCATTGTCAAATTGCAGGAATATTGCATCTGTTCCACGTTTATATGTCATGAACAGAAAAAGTTCACCGGTAACTGTAGCAATATCCATGCCCATTGTTACCCATAACTCAACGGTGCCTTCCTCGAGATTTACAAACCGATCTTCAACAGGGAAGTGGATGACATCGCCAGCATTTTCGCTGACAAAACCGTTTCCAAATTTTCCGGGAACGAAACTCCCACCGTCAACTGTACCACCCTCTTTTTCGACTTCCGCCTGACTTTCAAGCGCAGAAAAGAAGGTTTCTTTTGCAATAGCAACTGAACAACATAACAGCATAATTGTTATGATACACGAGGTTTTCATAATATATCTCTCCTTTGTAAGTGATTGTGTGAGCTAATGTTTATTCCGTTTGAAAACATAATAGCACATGTGATAGGATCCTGCTAAATTTAATGCTAACTCAATTGTAAACTGTACTTATATTATACCAATTTGTTGGTTTTTCAAACAGATTTCTCTGTTGACAGAACTGCATTGTTCTGAATAATAGGACAAAGATCACAGAGTTGGTCGGCACAGTAGTTCTTATATAGTCGTATGATCCCTTGCTGGATTTTGGCAGTGGGTTTTATCAGTCGCATCGGTTGTGTTTCTGAGAAAACTTGTATTCCAACCTGCCGAATGATAGTATTATCCTGCATTTTAGTATAGTCGCTGTAAAGTGAGAGAATAGCATCCTGTAATTTCCGACTCTCCGACTCTACCGCCCAAATATATGCTACTGGAAGGATTTTGTTGACTATAATGTCCAATGCTCTATCTGATCCAATGAGTTTTGCTTTGTTGGTTCCTCCTTTACCGAAATTAGAATGAGTTTCCCAATACCCAACTGGTTCCAGCATTAGGAGTTCAAGTAGTTGCTTTCTGATTTTCTGTAACATAATTGATGTATCTGCGTTTGCTGCCATTTCACATGACGGTAGAAAATACATCATCAAACTTCCTTTGCTGTTAGTTATCAACTGACTAATTGCCGCAATACGTCTTGTGGGATAGTTCATAGGACGTATTCTACCAAAACGCCACTGTGATGTCATCATACGATCTACTCTTTTGGTATAATCTGAAGTTTCCCATAGGGTTTCCAACGCTACAATGAATGGGTTATCGGTTTCTTCTGAAGGCAGCGTTTTTTCTAATTGGGATGGTAACAGCCCCGCGACACCAAAGAGAATTGCTTGAATTTCATGTTCCGTCTTATGATCAAATTCGGCAAAAGGAACACGTTGTGCCAACTCTCGCAAGGGTTTTCTATTTTGTGAGTAACCCAACGCCTCCATTATTCCTTCATACAGGATTTGCTCAAAATTTAGGCGTGTCCGTAATAGCCTAACGGCATCTGCCTTTTCTAAAAAACGTTCCTGACCTAACGACTCAAAAACACTCTTGATACTGTCTATATTTAACTGTTTTCCTGTGATACGGCAGAAATTGGAGGCATCTTCTTCTGCTTGTGCTGTTTCGTCAAATAGGTCTCCGATGGGAGCATCTATCCATTTGAGGAGTTCCAAGGTTGGAATTCGTTTCCCATTCTGAAGACGTGTACGTAGATTGAAATCGTCGTTAAAGAGTACCACATGTAGAACAACACGATTATATCTTGAATTGAGATGATGTTTGTGTGCATACCATTCCGATGATTTCACATGGATTTCAACATCACCAACACATAACTTACCGTCAATTTCAATCTCGGCATGCATAAAATCTGGACCTTCTTCACGATTCCAGACCCCTAGTTTCAGCACCCGTATTTCTTTACCAGCAATTGAGAGAAGGTTGGCATTGAAAAAACGTTGTCCATTCCACAATTTCTGCACGAAATCTTCATCAATCTTATCAAAATCCGGTTCGTAGAAATGATCTACCTCTCTGAATTCCATTGACGAAAATTCACTTGAAGGGACTGAGGTTACATTCCCCTGTGTATGTTCTGACATGTGATCCATTTTCTCCGTGCAGTAAATTATGTCTGTTTTGCATCTTGTATCGCTTGCATAAGCCTATGCGTAGCTGCTGCTGGATCTTTCTGTCCACATACAGCAGAAATAACAGCGATACCGTGTGCACCTGCTCGTACCACCTCCCCTGTGGTTTGTAAGGAAATTCCACCAATTGCAATCACTGGACATTTTGCTATTTCACACATTCTATGTAATTGTTCTAAACCTTTTGGTCGTTCTGCGTTGGATTTTGAGGAGGTTTGATAAATAGGACCAAATCCTATATAATCTGCTCCTTCAGTTATAGCCTCAAGTATCTTTTCTTCAGTTCGCGCAGAGGCACCGATAATGGTTTCTGTGGGTAGTATTCTTCTACCAATGGATACTGGCATATCATCTTGCCCAAAATGCGTTCCCTTTGCTCCAACCGCCATTGTAATGTCAGTCCTATCATTAACAATCAATGGTACACCATGCTTTGAACATATTGCTTGCATCTGGTTTGCAATATCTATTAACTCGCGCGTCGATCCATTCTTTTGACGGAATTGAATGGTATCCGCCCCTCCCTGTATTGCAAGTTCCGCAAGTTGTGGGTGCGTATATTTGGATTGAAATGTTGTGTCAGTAACGACGTGAAGAACTCCTATTTTTTTCATGTTGGCATTCTAATGTAAATGTGGTAAGTTAATAGGATTATGTATGTTATTGAAATTAGGTAATACAAAGATATATATCTGTAATTAGTATACCATAGATAGGAGATTGTTTGTGAGTAATTTATTATTTGAATCTGGAGATAAAGTGCTTTTTATTGGAGATAGTATCACGGATTGTGGCAGGCGCGGTGACCATGCACCTTATGGACACGGGGATGTCCGCAAAATAACTGAATTGATTACTGCTAAGTATCCTGAACGCGATATTACTTATGTCAACAAAGGAATTGGCGGCGATATTGTTGAAGGATTGGAAAATCGTTGGGATGATGATGTGATTGATGAAAAACCGGATTGGCTCTCTGTGAAAATAGGTATCAACAACGCGAGTCGTCAACTTGGACAAGGTGTCTCTAATGAAGATTACTTGCCAGAATGGGAATCGTGTTATCGACGAATTCTTACACGGATCAAAAACGAATTAGATGCCCCAATTTTCCTATTTGAGATTTTCTATATTGAAGAGGATGTTGAAAACCCACGTCCATTAGCAGTAGATGCCTATAATGTCTGTATCCACCAACTTGCTAAGGAGTTTGAGGCAAGGTTAATTCGAACAAATGATGCGTTTGATAGTGCTGTTGCCGCAAGACCAGGGGCATTATGGACAACCAAAGACGGTGTGCATCCGAATGCGGAAGGACATACCTTGATGGCGTTAGAATTTCTGAAACTTGCGGGTTGGTAATTCAGAATATTGTATGTATTTACGTAAAAGAATGCAGATGTCCAAAATAGTAGGTCGTTCCATTAATTTGTGATTGTCTGAATCACAGAGGACGCAGAAGGGATGTCTGAATCTCGGAAGGCATGGGGATTTCTGATATAGGTATTATTCTGAGTCAAGGTGTTTCTTGACATTCTCTTTGCTAAATACCCACACTTCCTCACCAAATTCCAACAGATGAGATGCGATAAGCGAATCATCAAGTTGATCTGAAATGTAATCCTCTATATGCGGATTGAGGAAATGCAGGAGAAGTGAGATTATAAGTACACTTGAGGCAATACCAACTGCTAAGCCAAGAAAACTATTCAACCAGCCCAAAATACCTTTCTCAAATATGTCATGTAACCGCGCAAATATTATGTCAACGATGATTGTTGTCACAACAATCAAAACAACAATGCTGATCCATTTTGCTGTGCCTTCGTGTGGAATTATATTCTCAAGTAGAAAGGCGAGGTCTTGCCATAGTTGACTTGCGACGACAACACCAGCACCGAGTGCAAAAACCCCCCAAATGCTTCGGGTGAATCCCGCCATGTAGCAACTAAATCCTGCTAAACCAACGAGTATGAGGATTAAAATATCAAGTAACGTCATAATGAAAAGAGAATCAATAGGTTAGAATGATTGGTGAGGAATTTCGAATTAGAGAATCAAATAGTGATAACGAGATTTTAAGAAGTAATTAGTCTGTTAATTTGGTAGTATACTCTTATTATATACTTTCTGCAACGCCTTTTCCGTAGAAATACCATTTCCTATTAGACTAAGGAATTGTCGGATTGAAGAGAAACCACCCTCTTCAATAAGCGATGTAACGATTGCAGCGGATTGGAGATAGGCAATTTTACGTTGTGAGGTAGTAAAATTTGTAAAGGATTGGTTGAGTTGAGAGATCGTTGGTAAAGTTTCGTTTTCCTTTGCTTGTTGTAAAGCGAATTTTTCATAAGTCAACAGTGGACGTGCAATCGTGTGCGCGAGTCCTTCATTAAACCATATTGGACATTTTCCTTGCGTTAGCAGTTCAACTAAAAGGTGTGTCCATTCATGTCGGATTAGTGAATAGAGTACTCCCAGTTCAGGTTCACCATCAGCACAATATTTCAGCAGAATTTGTCCGTCATAACAACCACTTGCCCATTTTGGTAGGTTTGTCTGTGTCGGTGCGTCGTAGCTATTTATTATTGAAATACAAATTTGACGATTTGGATAGCAATCAAGTTGCGAACCAACTTCATCGTGTACTCTTGCAATGAGTTGGCAGATATACCAAAGTGTTTGCGGTGTAACAGTAGGTTCCACAGTGAGTTTGAAAAACTTGTACTCTACTATATGTTGGGGACGCACCGAATTTTCGGTGTTAATGCATGGGGCAAATTCTCGTGGCTGGCTAACCTCTAAACCTATTTCAGAAAGTAGTGTCTGATAAAATGCCTTTTCTTCTTTGATGCGTGTCTGTCGCCTCAGCACTGTCGGTGAATCAGGACACATTTGAAGGGCTATGTCCAAATACACCAATGCCTGTTCCCATTTACCCACCATTTCATAGGCTTTCGCGAGGTCAGCGTAAATATGGTAACGACTCTTATCATATTTCAAGCCAGACAGGTAATGCTGAATTGCTTCAACATATTGGGCTTGTTGATAATAAGTCGCAGCTTTCTGAAAATAGGATAGGGCGACCGCAGACGTATCACGCACGGAATTGTTATTTCTTGGATATGTGAGAACATAAAGGGAAGTATAATATACCTCCCCATGTTCCATCTAATATTTTACGATGTCTCTATGTCAACGATTTGGAAAGTAATATCACCGCACTTGAACTCTGCACCTTCTTGAATTGGTGCTGAGTCATTTACGCGTATCCCACCAACATAAACTGGTGTCGGACTACCCAAATCTGTGATAGAGACTTCATCATCGTGCACCTCAAATGAAAGATTGAGGTGTGCTAATGTTTGTGTGTTAGTTTCTGCTGTATTCTCAAGGTTATTCCACTGTTTCATCTCTTCTTCAGAAGGAGCTTTTAGTGAATTGGGCAATACATCTGTATCCACATTTCCCATTGCTTCCGGACTATAAGCTGGCTGAGGAACAGCATCGATCTGTGTTTCACTTTTTATTGCATCCATCAGTTTTTCAGCAACGCGTTCCTTTGAACCTGCAAGAGGTGTAACGCTCTCTGTTTCCTGAAAACGATAATGTGCGAAATCAATCAGATCTTTTACCTTATGAAAATCGGTTGATCCCTGAATGTTTTTAAGTAGACCTTTCTGTTTCCGACTGAGTTTTTCATTTTTCAACCAGCAGGTATAGGCTTCTAAAATCTCTGCTTCTCTGATATCGGCATCGCTATACCGAGCGTTCTTTGGTGTTTTTCTTAGAAAACGCATTAGTTATCCTCCATATAATATATATCTATAACTTCATTATTGTATCCATCGAATTCCTTTATTTACAAGTATTTGTCTGAGTTCCTGCGTACATCGGAAGATCCATATTTTTACAGTGCCATCTTTCCTGTTTAGTATACGTGATATATCAGCAACACTGCATCCTTCCAAATGTCTTAATATCCATGCGATTCGGTGGTTCGGTTTTGTCACCTGTTCAAGAGCTTGTTCTAAAATTTCTTGTGCCTCTTGGGCTATAATATGTTTGTCGGGTCCTGGTCTTCCATCTTCATATTCATTTAACGGCAGATCATCTTGCTCTTCAAGAGTCAGTAACGATTCACGGATTCGATCTCTTTTTCGTATCGCATCAATAATAGTATTTCGGGCAACGATATTTAACCATGCCTGAAAACTGCCTTTTTTGGGATCCCATTTTTCGTTTTGTAATTTTTGCCAGACTTTTGTAAAAACATCAAGACTGACTTCTTCTGTGTCTTGGTGATCCTTGAGTATTCGATAAGCCTTGCTATAGACCCAATTATAGTGCTTATCAAACAACTGACTAAACGCAGCTTCATCACCTTCTTTAGCTTGTGAAGCCAAATAAGTATCTTCTGTGGCGGACAGGTCATTCTTCGTTTGGCGCGCCATTGGCTAACCCTCCTTTGTCCTCCTTATAGCCAAAGGAGTAATATTGAAACAAGTTTCGCTAAATATTAACGAAACTAATCCGTATACGTTACAGAAATATAGAAAATTCTATAACAATGAAATAAGAATTTGGCAGATAAGAGGTAACTAATGTAACTATAGAATATATGTGAAGTATAACGTCTTCAAAGTATATCATAGGACGCAAAGTACATCAACATGTTTACTTAGTTTCCAGGGTTATTTAGTTTTAAGATTTCTTTGTTATTGAAGTTTACTTAAAGTTAATACTTTGAATTGGAATGGATAGATGTTTAATGGATTCACCGTTTATCGTCTGAATTAGTCTTCGTAGGTCGGAGCGAGCGTCAGCGACCTCCGACTTCTTTATCTTTTGTAGCACAATCTGTATGAAGATTAAGGTATTAAATCGATAATTCCAATTTTCATTAGGTCCGGTAAGGGCGGTTTCCTAACTGCCCACAGATGTCAAATAAGATCATGTCTTTGGTTAAGGGTTATTAGATACCCGAATTTTGCTATACACCTTTCGCACCGCTGGTGCTTTGCTTCTTTCTGAGATGCGTGGGTACTATATACTTTCCGCACCTCTGGTGCTGGGAGGCATTTACGATAGCCTCGGAGAGGCGAAAGGTGTATAGTTAGCGTTGATCCACATATAACAAGCCCCAGCGGGGCGACAGGTGCTCAACGGGATTGTCAGAATCCCAGAATGCACAGAATCCACAGAAAACACAGAAAATCCCTCTACCTTCAGCGTCTTCTGTGTCCTCTGCGCCTTCAGCGATTCTGACAAAAACATACAACCCACCAAAAACCTCTTCTCTTATCCTGAAAATCCTGGTTCTGACAATCCCCTCTACCTTCAGCGTCCTCTGCGTCCTCTGTGCCTTCAGCGATTCTGACAATCCCGCAATTCTGACAACTAAAAACTGAAAAATAAACTAAAAACCGAAACATACATGAAACATACATGAAACATATTGTTCCGACCCCCACGTCCCCTTCCAACTCACCCAATCCCGTGTT
>JAPOQK010000026.1 GCA_026710795.1 Candidatus Poribacteria bacterium | reverse complement strand
CTTGGACATCAGTCAGAGGGTTTCTACCATAACCGTGGTCGTGCTGCTTATTGGGATGGCAAAAACACTTTAGGTGAAAGCGTCGCAAGTGGTATCTACTTCTACAAGTTAGAAACACCATCCTTCCAGCAAACACGACAGTTCGTGATTTTAAAGTAAGCTCAATTAGTAAAGAATGGACAGGTGCCACAGTTTTGCTATGGATAACTGTGGCACTCTGTTAAAACCAATCACCTGTAAGTTCCTACCCAACGAATTGCCTTCAATGGTGTAAACGACAAGCTTCCCCTCCTGAAAAATAGGTTTAGATATCCAACTTATGAAATAAGAGAGAACATAAGATTATTCTTGTCTTTTATTTCAAAATGCTACATACTAAATTATATGTACAGGATACCATTCATCGTGATAGGAGTACTGTTGAACGTAAACTAACGAAACTTCAATTACAAACATCGTTTCTTAGACAGGATATTCAACATATTACTAATGATCTTTAAAGAATATAATATAGGAGGTTTTTATGTTTACACAAATTAGAACTAGTGCTTTGTTTTACGTGTTTACATTGTTTGTTTGTCTCAATTTTGTTTTCGTATTGAACATTGCGGCACAAGACAAGAATCAACCTGTTGAGGTTAACTATACTTTTGAGAGTATTGATGTTCCAGGAGTAGATTTCTTAGCTTTGACTGCCAGTAGCGACTTTGGAGATTACGCAGGCTATACGAAAAGTGCTGATGGTAAAAAAGAAATCGCCTTTACGCTCATAAATGATGTTTTTACGACCTATGATTTTCCCGGATCACAGAAAACGCATTTCTTTGCACTCGGGAATAATGGTGTTGCTGCAGGACACTACAAGGATAGTGATGGACTTTACCATGGTGTCGTATTGGACGAAAATGGCGAGTTGAAACAATACGATTTTCCAGGTGCAGTTGAGACGTTCATCTTCGGTATTAGTGATGAAACGGGAGCACTGAGCGGTAATATCGTTGATACAGATGGAGTTACCCATGGATTCTCGGGGGATATGTCTATTACATTCCCTGGTGCAGTCAAAACTTATGCGGACTTTGTCAATTCTGCTGGTGTTGTCGTTGGCAGCTACATAGCTGCTGATGGTTCGGTTCATGGGTTCAGGCGTGACCCTGATGGCAGTTTTACTACTATCGACGTTCCAGAAACTCCAAATTTGCAGTTCCTTTTTGTGAACGCTATCAACAATGTCGGTGTTGTAATCTTTAGAGCTAAAGCTGTTGATGATATTCAGCGTTCCTATATCCTCCTGCCAAGCGGTATAACTCATGAATTGCGGTTCCCAGGCAGTGTTAGCACTGTGGTGCGTAATATTAATCAGGACGGGAGTATTATCGGCTATTATGACTCAGCAGATGGACGAAGACATGGATTTGTTGGCAGCCTCACTACTCAGGAAGTGAGCGATTATTTTAGTAACGTTTTCAATATCACGTTGACGAAAGGTTTGAATATGCTATCTTTACCTTTAGCATCACCAAAACCGATGACCGCAAAATCGCTCGCTGGAATTGCGGGTGCGACTGTTGTTATTGCACTTGATGCTGCAAATCAACGTTTCGTTGGGTGGACAGCAGCTGCACCTAACGATGGATTTCCCATTGAAGGTGGACAAGGCTATATCGTCAATGTTCCACAACCTCGCAACTTTGCATTCGTCGGATCACGGTGGACAAATCCAATGGACGAAGTTGCAGCAGCACCGATTGCCACCACAACACCACGCGAGGCATGGGCATTCGTTGTAAGTGGACAGTTAGAAGGCACGCAGAATTACGATGGGTATCTTATTACTGTCCGAAACCTAAGAACACGCTCCGTTATGACAGCACAAGTAACAAATCATTACTTCGCGGCTGCAACTGCTGACTTGTCGCGGCGAAGTGTTGTGCAAGTTGGTGATACCCTGGAAGTAACGGTCTCCGATAAAAACGGGAATATCGCTTCTGAGAAATTCAGTTTTGAGGTAACACCCAACAGTTTGGCAAATGCGCTGCTCACTGTCAACCTTGATGGATTTGGAAAACCGAAAGGGAACCTCTTACTACAGAATTATCCGAACCCGTTTAATCCTGAAACTTGGATCCCGTATCAACTATCAAATGCCGGTCCTGTATCAATATCTATTTATGATACAACGGGCGGACTTGTTCGCACACTCGCAATTGGCTACCAGTCACAAGGGTTCTATCATAACCGTGGACGTGCAGCATATTGGGATGGCAAAAACACCTTAGGTGAAAGAGTCGCAAGTGGTATCTACTTCTACAAGATAGAAACCCCCACATTCCAGCGAACACGGCAGCTTGTTATCTTAAAGTAGAGTCATTCAGTATAGACCTCACTGGTGTCATAATTGTACTATCAGTGCAACTATGACACTTCTTTTGGCTCCAGAATAACCTATAAATCCCAATCTACCTAACCACCTCCTTTGTTGTAAATGAAAACCTGTTTATCATAATTTCTTAGATATCCAATCTAAGAAAATCAAGAACACAGATGAAATTTTCCTTGCCTTTTATTACAAAAAATTAGATACTTAATAGGTATACAGAATATATCAGATGCCCTCTTCAGAGCAGGGTATCTGATATATTATTATCTTTAAATTACTTACTTTAAGAAAGGTTTCGTTATGCACACTCAGATTAAAACCAATATTTTGTTTTGTACATTTACGTTTTTTATTTACCTCAACTCCTTTTTCTTAAGCAACACCGATGCACAAACCGATAATGATCCAACTCCCCCATCCCCTAACTTCACCTACACTTATGAGAGTATTGATGTTCCGGGTGTAGATTTTTTAGCGTTGACGGCGAGTAGTGATTTTGAGGACTACGCAGGCTACACGAAAAGTGCGGATGGTGAAAAAACGGTCGGGTTTACACTCATTGATGGCGTTTTTACGACGTATGACTTCCCCGGTTCACAGAACACTTACTTCTATGCATTCGGTAATAATGGATTAGCTGCGGGATACTACGAAGATAGTGATGGTCTTCATCACGGTGTCATCTTAGAAGATGGTAAGTTGCGTCAATATGATTTTCCGGGTGCCATTGAAACAGAGATATACGGTTTCAGTGATTCGTCTGAAGTATTAACAGGTAATTTTATAGATACCTCTGGTGTTCGACGTGGATTCTCAGGTGACATAATCATTGAAGTGCCCGATGCAACGGCAACATACGCTGATTTTGTGAACGCAAGTGGTGCAATTACAGGAAGTTACATAGACGCTGACGGTTTATATTATCCATACGTGCGCACCTCAAATGGTACATTTGTATTTCATGACTACCTTGACTCATCACTGTTGGACTACTTTTTTGTGCACGGCATCACTGATACAAGGATTATCGTTGCCCGCGCTAAAGCGAAAGATGATATTCCGCGCTCCTATGTCGGCACTTCCCAGCAAGGATTATCTGAATTACAATTTCCAGGCAGCGTAAGCACGGAGGGTTGGAATATAAATCAGGACGGTTCTGTCGTCGGGTACTACGACTTAGCAGATGGGAGTAGACACGGGTTTATCGCAAGACCTACTGAGGAAACTGCTACACAATTCAGAAATATAGCGTATCCACCACCCCCTGACTTCAACTATATTTATGAGAGTATTGATGTTCCGGGTGTAGATTTTTTAGCGTTGACGGCGAGTAGCGATTTTGATGATTACGCAGGCTATACGAAAAGTGCCGACGGGGAAAAAGAGGTAGCCTTTACGCACATTGATGGCGTTTTTACGACTTACGATTTCCCAAGTTCAAAGAGCACTTATTTCTATGCACTTGGCAACAATGGAATAGCCGCCGGACACTACCTGGACAGCGATGGTCTCTATCACGGTGTCATCTTAGAAAATGGCGAGTTGCGGCAATACGATTTTCCGGGTGCCGTTGAAACATTCATATACGGTTACAGTGATACGACTGGTGCATTGACAGGTAATTTTATAGACGTTTCTGGTGTGCGTCGTGGTTTTTCAGGCGACGAAATCATTGAGGTGCCTGATGCAACAGCAACATACGCCGATTTTGTGAATGCGGCAGGCTCTGTTATAGGCAGCTACGTAGATGCTGACGGTCTATATCATGCATACGCACATCTACCGAGTGGCAGGTTTCTAATTCTGGACTATCTGGACCCGTCCAATCTGGAATACTTTTTTCTTCACGGGATTAACGATGCAGAGGGAAGTGGTGTGTTTACAATTGCGAGAGCCAAAGCGGCGGGAGACCGTCCGCGCTCCTATGTCGGATCATACCTGTATGGGCTACATGAATTGCAGTTTCCGGGTAGTGTTAGCACGGAGGGTTGGAATATCAATCAGGACGGTTCTGTTGTTGGACACTACGACTCAGCGGATGGACGTAGACACGGCTTTATCGCACGACTCAGTA
The DNA here is from genome assembly GCA_026710795.1 of Candidatus Poribacteria bacterium. Lineage (GTDB taxonomy): Bacteria > Poribacteria > WGA-4E > WGA-4E > WGA-3G > MSPOR6. Next base: position 479 of record JAPOQK010000026.1, on the reverse strand, counting down.
CTAAGTCAGAGAGTGATCATTTTGGTAACAAGTACACCGTCACACTCACCAAAGGCTTAAACATGCTGTCTGTACCATTAGCACCCCGAACCCCGATGACCGCAAAATCGCTCGCTGGAATAGCAGGCGCGACTGTTGTGATCGCACTTGATGCCGATAGTCAACGTTTCATAGGTTGGACACAGGATGCACCCAACGACGGATTTCCTATTGAAGGTGGACAAGGTTATATCGTCAATGTACCGCAAACACGCAATTTTGCCTTCGTTGGATCACGGTGGACAAATCAAACGGAGAGCACTACCGCAGCACCTGCCATACCAAGCGCACAACAAACGTGGGCATTTGTTGTAAGTGGACATTTGAAAGGTAAATCCACGTTTGATGGCTATCAGGTAATCGTCCGTAACCAGAGAACAAATCACACCATTACCTCCTCGGTTCAAGAGAACTACTTCGCCGCTGCAACTGCGAATCTT
>JAPOQK010000057.1 GCA_026710795.1 Candidatus Poribacteria bacterium | reverse complement strand
TGTGACGAGAAAGGCAGCATCCAATTGATTCCAATGGACAGTCTACATTATGATTCCAATTCAAATTGTGCTTTTGCATCCTTTTTTCAACCTCTCTGGATTGGATTAAAAAGGTTCTTGACATCAACGCCCTACTTCCTAATATATTATACTACATTTGCCTATTAATTGCAAACTTTTTTCATCTTTCATAAAACTATCAAACAGATTTATGCCTTTTGCTCTACCATGCTTGAAAGGATGCCGAGGATTTTGTCGCACTGTGCGATCGGATAAATTACCATATCAATGTGGAGTCTTCGCCCTTCCAATTTGAGGAATCGCCAATCTGTCCCCGAAGTGGTAGCTCCATAGATATAAGGGATGTCATTGCCTTTTTCAGTATTAAAGCGTTGTGCTGCGAGCATCTCGGCAACACACTGTCCAAGACCTACAGTTAGGTCATCTTTCTTTGCCTCGACGAGAATGATGACGGGTGCCTCTAAAAAAGATTGCACAGGCGACAAACTCACCAAAAAATCACAAACCCCGGTCAATCCGTTTTCGTCATCAATGCTGAAATCAATGCCAGAAAAGAGACTGATACGATGTTCCAGCTGTTCTCGGAGCTCAACGAGAATATCGGCGATAATCAGTTCTGATTTTGCTTTTTCTGTGTTGATGGTGATCGCTAACGGTACATTTCGTGCTAATGTCGTTGCCAGATGTGCACTCGGATCCACCGACGCTATTTCAGAAAAAATGCCTGCGGATTCAGCTATCTCTAATTGAAACGCTGTTCGCACCATTTCTAATGTAAAATTGCTATACGCCATCTGTTAGTACCTCCTTCCTAAAAGTTAGTATCACAGATCTCGCTCTTATGTGTTTAATTTTATCTACGGGACCTTGAATGTTTCAACTGCGATTCAGACAGTAACCGGTTTATGTCTTTCACTGGAATCGCCAATGCATTCATGTGCCTGTCACTTCTTGCGATAATCCCCAGCAAAACACCTTGTTTGTTAAGCACTGGTCCGCCGCTGTTACCGCCAAAAACATCGGATTGGATATGCAAGAAGTCTCCATGATCATTCAGAAATTCACCGAGTGTCCATCGCCAGAGGTTTTGTCCACCCGGGTTGCCAAGAATATAGACGAGATCGCCTGCATTCGTTGTAGGTGTGGTAAAGTTCCAGTCAATCTCTCGGGCGGTTTCGGGGAAACCCTCCAGTCTGATGATTGCAAGGTCTGTCTTTTCATCTTTCGCGACGACATGTCCTTTGGTATAATAACCCAGTCGCTTTAGCACATCACTGCTCGTCACATAGAAGTTCCTGTCCTTAATGAGTTTGCCATTTTCATCGGGAGCGGGAAAATATACGTCTATCGTGTTCTGTGTGCCTGTGACATGTGCATTGGTGACAGCGAGTTTGAAACTTTTGTCGATCAGTACACCACTACCTTCACCTATACCGGGATTAACTGTCCACATGACGGAACGGATAGCCCTGTCGTAGACTTGGTTGGCAGAAGATTTTGGTGGTGTGGGAGGGTTTATGTTTGTGCCCTGCGGAGCGGAAACTCGCCATAAGCGGATTGTTTCGTCATAACTTCCGCTAGCAAGAGTCCGGCCATCCGGGGAATATGCAACACTCGAGACCAAAAATGTATGGCCAGTGAGGGTTTGCAGGTGTACACCAGAGAAGACATCCCATAGACGGACTGTCTTGTCCCAACCAGTACTAGCGAGGAGGCGACCATCAGGTGAATACGCAATACTTCTAACGCTGAATGTATGCCCAGTGAGAGTGCATAGAAGTTTGCCAGTGCGTAAATCCCACAAACGAATCGTCCCATCATACGCTCCACTAGCGAGTATGTTCCCATCCGGAGAGTAGGCAACGCTCATAACACCATTTTGTCCAGGGCCTACACCTCTCAACAGTTCACTGGTCCCAATAGTTCTTACAAGTTGGCCTGTCCGTGTCCACAAACGAATTTTACTTTCGTCAAATGCACCACTAGCAAAGGTAAGACCATCTGGAGAATATGCAATGCTCATGACCGGTTCTGTATGTCCAGCGAGAGTATATAGAAGTTTACCGGTGCGCGGATTCCATAAACGAATTGTCTTATCTCTGCTCCCACTGGCAAGAACGTGACTATCTTTACTAAAAGCAAGAGATTTGACACTGTCCTTATGTCCAATGAAGGTTTTTAGAAGTTGGTTGGTTTGCACATCCCACAAACTAATTGCCCCATCGTAACTACCACTTGCGAGCGTACGACCATCAGGTGAATACGCAATGATCTCAATTTCAATATTCTCCTCATTTCCCATGAGGATGTGCTGGAGTTTCCCTATGTGCACATCCCATAAATAAATTTTACCATCTCCAGTCCCACTAGCAAGGATTTCACTATCAGGGGAATAAGCAATACTTCTGACAGTCCCTGTATGCCCTGTGAGGGTTGCATAGTGAACATAATTTTGTGCAAAACTTCCATTTGAAAAGGAGAGAGTTGTAACAAGAAATAGCGTTGAAATGGAAAAGTAGGTTTGTTTCATAGGATTCACATCCCTACTGGGTTGTGCATTCGTCGGCTTTTTTGTTGGAACTGCTTAAAAGCCACCCTCAAGAGGTTGATTCAATGCCAAACTTATTAATAAGATTGGCATATAACTGATTAAAATCATCCATTAGTGCTTTTGTTAGCCCTATGCAGACATGCAAGACTTCAGGGGAATCAGCGGCAGTAGAGTACATCCCGACAAGCGTTGGGTGGGTAAACTTGGAAAGGTATTGGTAGCATTGATAATATTCCGTGCCAATTTGAGTTGCAGTATCTACAAAATTGGTGTTTTCCAAAAGTGATTTTACAGTTCTTATATTTTTGATGTTCAGTCCTCTGTCTGACATTTCTTTCAACACTTCTTTTTTGCCCGTTTGCAGAGATTCATGAATATGTGTAAATTCTTTTTTTAAAAGACCTAAGTTGTTAATACTTTCAGACCACTCCGCTAGTTTTATTTCATTATAGCGCAACCATTCATCCATACCGTCCTCAGAATTCTCTTCAAGATATTTTAAGACTCCATATAACTCAATCAAGTAGCGTGTCAAAAATGCTACTGTAATTGATGATGGACCTAAAGTTAGGACAACTAATAACGGGTCTGATGCTCTGAGGGCATCAAGGGCAATGTTTCCACTGTTGCAAATTTGTCTGGCCGCTGAATCTACCTCTCCATACTGAACAATGGCGTGTTTCAAAAGTTCGTTTGATTGTGTTCTTGTATCGTCACGAATAACAAGCACTTTTTGGCGTAAGGAGGATATACTGTCTTTAATTGACCTAATGGCATCTTCGCTTGTCTTATTCCACACATCTCTTTCATGCTCAGTATCTTTGCTTGGCGAATCTGCAAGCTTGTATTTGCCGGATTTCCGCATTTCGTTCTCTAACCCTTGGTAATATCCAACCAATTGGTTAAGGTCATGCCCAAATTCCTCAGAGATTTTACGC
>JAPOQK010000053.1 GCA_026710795.1 Candidatus Poribacteria bacterium | reverse complement strand
TCAACCACAAAAAACCGATGAAAATAACCCACAAACCCAGACAGGAACTAATATTAGACCAATTCTACCAAAAGTTACCGTTATGTCAAAAAAAGTTACCATACGGTAACCTTTTAAGGAGGAATATTCCGATGAAATTCAATGACATACACAAGCAATTCGCCGTCAAATCCTTCGCAAAAATGATGACACGATCAGAGATCCAAGGTAGGTCAAGATAAGAAAAAGACTAAAAAGGAGCAAAAAAAAAAAAGCGAAATTCGCGTCACATTCCTTATCCTGACTGAATTCTTTAAGTCACAGGTGACGTGCAAAACGTCACAATTTATAGCACATACGGATAAACAATGTATACGTATGTAATATCTAATAATTTTCAGAATTCATCACAAGCAGATTGATAGTCAGGAATCGGAGTTCCCTCCTACTATATATTTAGAAATATGAACGGTTCTGGGATTTTAATTGACTCCTATAGGTTGTAGACATAAAATAATAACAAGTTAATGATCTGTATTATATAAGGAGTTTATTGTGGATATAATTGACTTGATTGTTGTAGGAGCAATAACATATCTCGTCCCAGTATTATTTGGCACAGTATTTATTGCGATTGCTATTGCATGGGGTATTAGATTAGGTGGTTGGTGGCTTATAAACGCGATTGCTAACGATCACCAACTTACTGAATGGCTGAAACAAACTTTAAACAAATCAAATAATCATCAATAATAATACATTACATCATAGGAGTGAAATCAGATGTTAAAATCAACTGTTTTTTCTATCATCTTGTATGTTCTCATTATCGTTTCAGCTAACGGAGCGTTTCTACCAGAGGACAACAGTACCGACTTTGGACTAAAATATGGTGAATCTATTACTGGTATACCTCCCAGTCAACCGAAAATTGACGGAAAACTTGACGATTGGAAACATGCTGTTTGGGTTGCCTTCGATTCAGAAAAAGAACTACTTCGTGGAAAGGGGGCATGGAAAGGAGAAGATGACTTAACGATGACTTGGTCAACGATGTATGATGACAAGAATTTTTATTTTGCCGCAGCAGTACGTGATGATCTTTTTACACCCGCTGCGATTCCGGCTGACGCATGGAAAGGTGATACGATATTCTTGTATATTGATTGGGAAAAACTTGGGGCAGGAACCCCTGCCTGCAAACCCAATTTTGCGCGGATTAATAATAAAGCACACATTACAGATTATAGTGCAGTGAAAAATGCAAATTTACCTAACTCAGATATCGCCATTGTTCCTACACCAGAATTAGGTAAAGGAGGAATGATATACGAGGTTGCAATGCCTTTCGAATGGCTGACAAAGGAAAACATTGAAGAAGGTTCGGAAGTTGGATTTACACCTGGATATGAGGAAGGTACTGATAATCTTGAAAATAAGGCAGATATTGTATTCATGTGCTGGAACGGTTTAAATCCAGATGATTCAGCGAATCTTGGTACATTAATGTTTGAGGGATCCCTTGCAGTAAATGCGGCTGGTAAATTAGCGGTCACATGGGGACAATTGAAAGGCGCAATACATTGATACTATTATAGTATGGATATTTTTTCATAATATTTTGTAGTTTGTTTGACATTATTTTTTTCTGAACCAAGATTTGGAAAATCCTGGTTCAGAAAATTAACATGTCGTAGGTAGTTACGCTCTCCGACCTACTGACAGAAAACAATAATTTGATTGACATTATCTATAAATAAATAGTAAACTATAGAAAATTAATCCCTCAGAGGATATCTAAAATCAGTTTTCACATATTTTGTTTATCTCACCCCTAACACAATGTCAGAACAAATACAGCATCAAGAAGACCTTTTTATACAACTGCTTGAAAAAGTTGACAGTTTAATAACTCGTTTGGATAATAATACAACACATTGTCCAAGTGAATGTCTTGACAAATACATTGCTTTTAGATGGCATGCACAGAACGGTAATGGACAGCTTGTTCCTGTAAAACATCCGCACCTTGTTGAAGGTATGGATCTCATCGGGATAGACTCACAATGCACTGCACTTGACAGAAACACACGCCAGTTTTTGCAACGGTTACCAGCTAATCATGTTTTGCTGTGGGGTGATCGTGGGACAGGAAAATCCTCACTGGTGAAGGCTATGTTGAATCGTTACGCTGACGAAGGTCTAAGGCTTATAGGGGTTGATAAAGAGGGACTTGTCCATTTACAAGAGATTGCAGATATCTTATGGGAACGACAAGAACGGTATCTCCTATTCTGTGATGATCTCGCTTTTAGTGAAAACGAACCTGAATACCGTGAACTGAAGGCAATTTTGGAAGGCGGAATTGCTGAATGTCCAGATAATATTCTGATTTACGCAACCTCAAATCGTCGACATTTGATGCCGAGACAGGTAGGTGAAAACCAGTACCCACAAAACGAGGAAGATGAACTCTATCCGCGTGAGGCAACAGAGGAAAAAGTATCGTTAAGTGACCGATTTGGTTTGAGACTGGCTTTCTACCGAATTTCACAGGAGACTTATTTACAAATTGTTTCTCATTATGCCCATAAATTGGAACTGAATATACCCACAAAGGAATTACATCGTTCTGCATTGGAATGGGAAGCATCATCCAGCGGACGTTCAGGACGAGTTGCATACCAGTTCGTGACAAACCTTGCTGGACAATTGGCACTTACGGATCATCTATAGTTCGAAATGAAATATTCAGAAACAACATATTCTATACAAACAGGAAGGTAAATTCATGAGTGACCTACAAACGCTGCAATACCTTTTTGACGTACAAGGTTACTTAGTCATTAAAGATGTATTAGATTCTAATGAGGTGGCTGAACTCAATGAACGGATTGATAACCAGAATCTTCCAATACCCGGAAAGGGGCAAAGATTTGGAAGTGCACCAGATGGAGCTGGTTTTCTACAGTGGGGTAAATCCTTTTGCAATTTACTTGACCATCCGAAGATAATGGAAATCCTACGTATCCGTTTAGGGGACTGCTTCCGACTTGACCGTATCTATGGGATGTATATGCGGGAAGGAATGCCGAGAGGTGGATTGCATGCTGACTATGGTGCAACATCTCCAACATCAAATGCAAAACCGGGTGAGTATTTTCCCTTTCGGGATAACGAAATACATAATGGATTTGTAGTGGTAACATGGAATTTAGCAGACACAGGACCTGGACTCGGAGGGTTTTGCTGTATACCCGGTAGTCATAAGAGCAACTATAGATTACCACATGAAATTGCTGCAGCACCTCAAGACGCACCGTGTGTTGTAATCCCTAATGCACCTGCCGGCTCAGCGATTTTGTTTTCTGAGGCACTTACACACGGCACTGCGGCTTGGAACGGAAAACATGAACGTCGATCACTCTTATATAAATATTGTGTCTCGCACATGGCATGGACTTCCCGACGCGTCGCTCATCCAGAGGATATTGAATTAACGGAACGTCAAAAGATTCTCTTCCGTGAACCCGCGGATCCACATCGGCACTTTCCATCACTTTTTTGAGTTGAATTAAAACATATAAATATTATATAAACACAAAGATACCGTGAAGACAGTAGGAACTGTTCTTTACAAGACACATAATGGAGGTATTTATGACTAACCGAAACACAATTTGTATGATACTTTTACTTTTATTTTTCTGCGTGATTCTGACACAAACAACAAATGCTGTTCCCAGAAATGGGACGGTTCGTGTAAGTGGTGATAACACTTGGGTTGTCTATGTGAACGGAGAAAAGGTTGCCGAACACATTCACTGGGATCAACCTACTGTATCTGAGTTTGAATTGGACAAAGGTTTTGCAGTAATCGCAGTCTATGTCCACGATGCAGAACCAGGTGCTGCTGGTAGAGGTGGATTCCTCGCTGATATTGTGCTGGACGATAAACCTGACTACATCGGCACAGGTGAGGATGGATGGCGTTGTCAAGCAGGCAAACCCATCGCTGAACGAAATGATGGATGGGAAAAGGTTGATTATGACGATAGCGATTGGGAAACAGACCTTGAAATAATGGATAAATTCGGTGCAGGAATTTGGGCAGGTGGTGCAGGCAATATGCGGAATATCTTGAAAGATCCAGATTGTACCGCGAATTGGGTCTGGTGTGGTCCCAATGATGTGGAAGATGAAATTTATTTCCGTTATACAATCGGAGAACTACCTGTTGAACCACGTGGGAAAATAACAACCACATGGGGTGCATTAAAGGACGCACGGTAAGATTAAATATATAGGGAACGTTTATACACCGTTCCCTATATACAATCCCACTGACAAACGAATCTATCACCTACTATAAATACGATTGAATGACTTGTGCTATTTTTTTGAATACCTCCTCAATATCGGATACATTAAGACACGAATATGCTACCCGCAACTCCGTATCGCTGAGCGCAATAGTACCGATACCGTATTCATTAAGTAGTATCTGACGAACTTCTTCTGCATTCCCCGACTTTATAGATAAACATGTGAAATAACCCGCATGGCTTGGGTACACTTCCCATAGATTCGCATATCGCACATCAGTGGTTACCTCTTTCACCTTCAAGGCACGTGCCTTGAGAGTTTCATAGTTGTGTTGTTTTTGTTCAGTATATTCCGGTGACTGCATCGCTTCAAGAATAAGGGTTTGCGAAACTTGTGTAGCACCAGATGTGTTTGCACGAATTAGACCGCTTAATTTTCCTTCAATCCCGTGTATCAGGTGTTCTGGAAAACCGAAGGTCAAAAAGCCAACTCGTAGACCCCATGCATATTCCTCTTTCGTTGCCCCGTCAATCTTCACTGGCACAACATTTGAGTGACAGTTAACTAACATTCCGAAAATGGATTCTTGCATGACCTCCGAATCATACCAAAAACCTGTATAGGCATCGTCAACCATTACAAGGATGTGGCAACCGGTCTCAGCACATTCTATAATTGTATCCAATATATGTTGTGCTTCGTCACGGGTAATAGCATATCCTGTAGGGTTATGTGGAAAATTCAATAGAATCAATAACTTATCAGTACCAATCTGACAAAGTGTCTCTTTGAAGGCACTGATATTAAAATGTTTATCTGAATCAAAGAACGGATAGGTATGTATATCTGCACCAACCTTCGTCTGAAAAATGAGTCGGTAATTTCCCCATGTCATGTCCGGGAGAATAAGCGTGTCACCTAAATTTACAAACATATCCGCAAGGAGACTGAAACTGTGCGTTATTCCACAAGTTACAATCGGTTTACTTAATGGAGCATCCTTGAGTAATGGGTTCCCTGTGCGTATGTGAGTTTGCCATAATTTGCGTAATTCTGAGTTGCCAAGTACAGGTGGGTAACCAAATATGCTATCAGGAGGAATTTCAGGGACATACTTACGTGAAACATCTAAGTGCATTATTTTATTATTTTCGTATGCGACTGCACGGGTTGCATTAGAATGATACGCTTTTTCGTTTGCTTCTGCACTTTGTCTCAAGATCCCTTGAGGAAGATAGATTCGTTTTCCTAATTCGGATAATAACGGATACACAGATGGTACAAATTCACGAATTTGTTTATTTAATTCAGTTGCTAAAGGACTTAAGGCTTGCATATTTTCAGGTTGTGGTCTAAAGTAGGAAATGGTATAATAACAAAATATAATGAGACTTTGATAGTATAGTAATTGTGTATTGAGATTAACAAAATGTCAACTAGTTTTTATTCATATCAATTAATATTCACATCAATAATAAATAATAGGATATTAGAGTATATAACAAAACACCATGAAATTAGTATTAAAAACCCTACTTATTGGACTGTTTGTAGTTATAGTCATCGGTTCTTTATTTTGTGTATATATTCTGAATGCACCCTCGGTCGCGCAGACAGAACCACCGAAGTTACAAGTTCACAAACGAACGGCAGTACGCGGCAGACCTACTGTCAATTCAAAACCAATTGTATACACAAAAAACCAATATCTTTTTAGTATTGACCAAAGGTATATCAGCAATTTAAATATTGGTGTCTATTCCAGGGAAATGTTGTTTAGTATTGCCTTGGGTCATCGGGCAAATTTAACCCCAGATGCATTGGATAAAGAATTGAAAACAGCATTCAACTGGAAAGAAATGTTTGACGATTCTTTAGGTGGTATTCAGATTTCATCGGGTTCTTCCCAAATTAAAGTGTTGCTAAGTGGTCAAGACTGGATTCTGACAGATAGTACTGGAGCGGGTTACACCGTTGCAAGGAATAACAATGTGCTTGATATCTATCTACCTAATTTTGAAGAGGCATTTAACACCCAGAAGATTAATCTATCTAATGATCTGAAATTCTCGGTTGTAGAAAAAAATAAACACTGGCTGATGAATGATAATAAGCTTCAACAGAATTATGAAATCAGGAATGGCAAAAACCAACTGAATGTCTATCAACAATCGAAGTATCCTATTTTAACGAAACTATTTCATGTGGATACTACCTCCGCAGAGACTTTAAGTCAAGGGAAGTTATCTACAGAACTTCGCGAAGGATTCAAGAGGAAGAATATAGAATTACCTATAAATACTAAGCTGATTGCTGATGAGGACGGTGTCAGTTGGCAAATAATTGATGGCACACAAAAATATAATGTTCAAATGACGGATAGTTGGATAGATGTTTATCTTGATTTGAATAGTAAATGGGTCTACATCGGAATTACTGATGCGATTAAGGGATGGATACCGCTTAAAAGCGGTACTCTTTTCATGCCATCTGCACCGATACTCAGTTCACGTCAGCAATTAAAAGAAAGGTTAATTGCTTTTATTGATGGATTTAAAAGAAATGAAAAAGACGCGAACAATCCTAAACAATTAGAAAACAGTGAACTTACTAAATAATGTTCTGTATTATTTCTCATGACCAACGATTGTTTTTCCCGTAAAACATGAAAATACTTTTTTTGTCTCCCACCGTGCCGTACCCTCTCACTGACGGCGGACGTATTCGCGTATTCAACCTTCTCAAACAGATAGCACTAAACAACGACATTACCCTGCTTGCCTTGCAAACACAACCATCAGATGCAACAAGTGTCACCCATATTGAACAATTAGGTATTAAAGTCCACCTTGTTCAGAATTCCGCAACACTACCACGTTTATCACTCAGGACACTCACCTCTGCGTGTATCAATAGACAACCTATCACTGTAGCACGATACAATGTTCCTGCCTATCGACAAAAACTAAGGGAATTGTTAATATCAGGAACTTATGATCTGGTGCACTATGAGATGTTTCATACTGCTCAGTTTTATAATCAAACTGACCTTCCGAGTGTGCTTTCACAGCAGAACGTTGACTCAGCTATCTGGCATAGACTAACGGGTGAAACAAAGAACATATTCTACAAATGCGCGTATTGGACTCAACAACGCGCATTTCAACGTTATGAGCGAGTGTTAAGTTCTCAGTTTGATGCCGTGACATGTACATCCGACATTGACGCTAAAGTTTTCCAGCAATTCTGTGCTGATGACGTTGTTAAGGTAATTCCTAACGGTGTAGATGTTTCACATTATCAACCGGATTTCGAATCAGAAGCACCCGCACATCTCATCTATATTGGAAGCATGGATTGGTACCCCAACGAAGATGCTGTTTCATTCTTTGCGGACGAGGTGTTACCACAGGTACAGAAAAACGTACCAGATGTCAAATTCTCTATCGTTGGTGGAAATCCATCAACACAGGTACAACAACTGGCAGATAGGGAAGGTGTAGTAGTGACTGGACGTGTACCAGAGATTAAACCTTATTTTGCTGAGGCAACAGTATTTGTCGTGCCTTTACGGATAGGGAGTGGTACACGTTTGAAGATTCTGGAAGCATTGGCAATGGGGAAAGCAGTTGTGTCTACCTCAGTGGGTGCAGAAGGTCTGATACTTCGCGATGGTGAAGAAATCCTTATCGCTAACGACCCGAAAGATTTTGCTGAAGCTGTCATAAAATTGCTGACAGACCCATCACTGCGTAAGCAAATTGGTGAAAAAGGTCGTGAACGCGTAGAACAAGATTATGATTGGCGGAACATCGGGAAGAAGCTGCTAACTGTGTATCAATCCGTAATAAACAAAGAGTCAAGCACATAGACCTGACTCAACAAATACGGTATGAAATTACCATTAATTTAGGTTATGTATCTCACTCAATTTCATATATAACAGTAACGTTCACAGTAACAGTGAGTTCTCCTGGTGAAATTGGTGTGGAAGTGCGTGCTTCATCTGCAAATGCTGCATCTTCTGCGGCATAGGGAATTGGTGGACTTTCAAAATAGGTGCTTTCTGTTATAGTAACAGGCTTTCCAAGCAATACACCGCTCGCATCAGCTAACGTTTGTGCCTTTGTTTCAGCATTCTTTACAGCTAAAGTTCGTGCTTGTGACTGTAATGGCGTAGTATCGTCAATCATGAATTGTATAGAGTTGACAACTATACTATCTCCCCCCGCTTCCGCAGCATCATCAATAACATCACTGAGAGTTGTCAAATCTCGCACCTTTACTCTAACGGTGTTGTTTACACTGTAACCACGGAGTTTACGTCCTTCTTCCGTATAGTCGTATTGCGGATAAATGCTGAAATTCTGTGTGTTGATATCCTTTTCATCAATGTTGTTCGCCTTTAGAGAATCTATCAACCCTGTCATTGCCATTGCAGCTTCCTCGCGAGCATCAGCGACATTCGGTCTTACAACTGAGACACCTATGTTGAGGTTGGCAATATCAGGTTCACCTGTAACCGAGCCGCTTCCTGTTACATGAATAGTTCTACCCGATGGTGAAGAAGATAATAACTGTGAAGCAACATGCGAATCACAGGCAGTGAGTGTAGAAATCAGTATTAAAGAAAGTCCTAACATGCAAAATTTGGTAATTGAAAAAGAAGTAAAACCTAAGCAGTATGCTTTAGTTGTGGACATATCTGTCTCCATGATTAGTTGTGAATTAATTTGAAATATTCCCATTATTCGTAACAGGTAATTAGTCTATATGACATATAGTTCTATTATTTGGCTTCAGCCACTCCGCTGTTTAAGAAATCATGTGGAATAGGAAGCTTATAACCAGTTCTGGTTTTATAGTGAAGAAATTCATGTCTTTTGATGGTTCCGAATAATACTTTCTCATAGAAAGATAAATCTGCTAAATGGATACCATCTTTACGTTGTTCCTCGTAGTACGACTTGTCAATATATGACCACACAGCATCCCAACGATCAACAGAACCTTTTTGATTCTTTTTTAGATTATGTAGTAAATTGGTAAAGACACCACCAGGGACGTGTTCATATCTTACTGCTCCCAAGGTGATGTGTGACGGATATGCGTTGGCAAATATCACTGTTTCTGGTGTATCCCAATTCATACCTTCGTTAGTTCTTTTTGTTGGTGGACCGAGTTTATCAATACACATTTTGGTAATATTCTGTGCGTTTTTTACCGGTTTCTCTGTGATATACCCAGCTGCTCGTAATTTGTTGTCCTTGAAAGTATAAACAAGGTATGTTGGGACACCAGCGATTTCAGTATTGTAGACAAGTACATCATCTCTCTTAAGATAAAGTCTACTATCCTTTTCTGCTACTTGGACTCGCTGTTGACTGAAGCCCCATTGGGTTTCTCGAAAATCGTATTTGTCTTTAGAATCATCAGAAAGGGTGTTAGTTATGGTCGCGCATCCTGTAAGAAAAACGAATAGAGGGAGGGCAAAGAATGCTATAGTTTTCATTGTAAACTCCTTACTCCAACGGAGAAAGCGAAATTATGCCTTAGTTTATAGGTCGTGGTTTAACTCAACAATAGGATTATCCAGTTTTAAGAATCTTCTGTTGATGATTGCTACAAGGAGGTTATATCGTTCATCGGGTTGCTTATGATGCAGGACATGACTATCTTTGAAACTTATACACCATTAATTTATTCTGTTGGATTTCCTTCCTCCGCTGGTGTTGTGTTTTCGTCCTCTGCCTGTGGAGGAGGCACATTTTCTATAAGTTTTTCGGATTTTTTAATCAGATTATCAACATTTGATTTGAACAACATAAAGACCGATGCTTTATCTTCTCTCTTAACGTATAGTTTACCGCCTTCTTCTTTACCAACATGCAAAGTTGCTGTAGTGCCATCGTTGAGGATTGCAGTAATTGATGACGTTGGAGCATCTAAACCGTATTCGGTAAGTTCTTTTTCCTCAGCAAAATCGTCAGTTTTCAATTCGCTGAATGCATTGAGCAAGTTGTCAACTTCGTTCTGGTTAACTGCAGCAGACACCGGTTGTAGCATTTGCCATTTATTTTCAGCATCTAAACGCAATTCAACCGTTTCGTCTGGGGAAGTAATGTTAATTTGTGTGGCTATACCTTTGTTGAACTTGAATATCGTCCGATCTTTCCAAGTTCGTGTGCTTTTATCAAAAACACCTTGTAAGTATCCTTGCGCGGTATAGACATCATTTGAATCTGCGACACGCACATAACTGCTTAGAAATCCTGGGGTATTTTTCCCAACAAATAGATGTACCAGCACTGTATCATTTGCTCCAAGCAATTTTGTTTCAATACCTGTATTATCTACTTGAAATTCAGCCTGGTTTTTGGGGTTGTCGGAGACAAGGTTTGCATTGTCAAATTCAGCGACTTTTGTGAACAATTCATCTACGCTTTCAGTATCAGCAGGATAGTTATCCATAGATGCAACAACCCAACTATCATCCTGCTTCATTAGTGTTGATGTTTGACCAATGGCAATAATCTCTATTCTCGTGACCTGTTCCTTATCAAAGTTTGGAAACAGTGCAGTTGCAGCTTCAATTTTCTTCTGATACTCACTTTTTTTGAAAGGGTTCTCAAAAATCAGTACAACGAGTAATAATAAAACAAAGATTCCACCTAAAACCTGTAGTTGTCTATTTTTCATCATTTTATCCAAAAGTAATATAATTTAGTCAATTGCGGTTGGAACGCCTTGTGTTTCTACCAACCGTCTTACTCTCCCTTTTATGAAATATCTAATCAGTCCAAATAGGATAACCAATAGCGAAATACCTATGGTACAGATATATTTGATAGAGTTTTTTGCCAACTCCGATGTTTCTACTAAAGGACGATCCGTAATTGTATGGGAACGGATTCCGATGAGAGTATCCCCAAGAGTCAACCAGTCAATACAGTTCAAGAAGAAGTCAGCGCTGTTTCTGTTCAACCGTGTTAGTAATTCTGCTGTACCTACTACAATAATCTGTGTTTCTGCACTCACGGTAATAGTTGTTCTGTCATCTGTATTGTCTATCTGATCTGAGGTATCACTATCATTTTCGCCATCAGTCGTCACAGGAGTTTCTGTTGACGGTATTTCTTTGTCCGCGTAAAAACTCTTGAACTGCCCCTCTAAAGAACCAGCAACAGAATAAACTTGTGATTCTGTTTGCGGTATAGGGGTACCTGGCATCAGGTTGTATGCACCTTGGAAACTCTGTCCAAATTCACTTGTCTTTGCTAAGGCTGTCCCTATAACTCCTTCTTTCGTCAAAATATCCACAGAACTTGTCCAAGGTAACGTCAATTCTTCTAACTGATTTGTAACCGCGTGTTCTTTTGAAAAATTGGGTTTTATGACTTTGACAAAATAGATATAAGGTTGTATAAAAGTCATATTGCCTTGTTGCAGCTGAACGGAATCGTGAAATCTACGATCCCCTACCAAATTATTACCAAGTTTTACACCGTAATGTTCAAGCATGTCGTTCAAACCTGTAGCAAGGGGAGCACCTTGTAGTGTTCTGGCTTGCATGGTAATCGGATCAATCAAGAATAACGCTCTTCCACCACGCATAATAAACTGGTCAATCTCATACTTTTCCCGCTCAGTCAACACCTGTTTTGGTCCTGCGACAACTAATGTCGTCACAGAGGGGTCCACGGCTTCGCCTGCTTGGAGATCAACAGTAGTAATGTTGTATTGTCCTTGTGCGTTTTTATCCAAGAGTTGGCGTAAATGTTGGTTTAATTGTTCCTGCGCGTTTATATCAAATTCATTGTGTCCAGTCAGAAACCCAACTGTTTTTGCTTCCTTGGTTGTCACTTTTACAATTGTTGAGGTGAGTTCATATTCCAAGTTAGCTGTCGATTGCACAATTGGTAGTACTTCCTCTTTGCCACTATACCCGACAGATATCGCCATAAACACATTTGCGATTTCAAGTTTATCTTTCCCTGGAACATTGATTTGAACTTCCTGTATTCCTTTGAAACGGAGTTCCTGTTTCTCTCCATCGTCTAAATCAACTGGATCCACATAGTCTATCTGGAGTCTTTTAGAAAATGCATTATATTCATCTAAAACATCTCTGATGTCACGATGGATTTGAGCCACTCTCGCGGGTTCTGAAGAGAAGTATGTAGTAATTGTAACAATATCATCCAAGTTCCTTATGACATCTTTAGTTGCATTAGATACGGTATAACGTTTATCTTCTGTGAGATCCAAGCGTAAAAATTGGCGAGATGACAGGAAATTAACCAGCACAAGTATACCGAAAATGAGAACTATAAATATAGCGGTATTAGCACCGTATTTGATCCGTTTATCAGCCAAAACAGTTTACCTCCTTACCTTAACGCCATTTCCGACTTTCAACCATTAGAGTACTTATATATAGAAAGAACCCCATGATAGTCAAATAATAGATTATATCGCGGGAATCAATGACACCGCGTAGAATGCTGCTATAGTGGACACCAAGACCAAGATAACTAAAAATTGGATATAACCAATCGGGAGCACTAAAAAGAACATAATCTGTCCCAATAATCAGCAAAACAAAACAGGTAGTGATTCCTATAATAAATGCGATAATCTGATTCTCGGTTAACGTTGATGCAAACATCCCGATTGCCAAATACGCACCACCCATCAGTAGCAATCCGAGATAACCACATACAATTGTTCCTCCATCCGGATCGCCGAGGAGAGCAACTGAAATGGGAATACCAAGCGAAAAAAGCACAGATACAGCAAGTAACCCGAAACTCGCCAGAAACTTCCCAATAACCACCTCGTAATCCCGTATCGGTAAAGTCATCAAAATTTCAGCGGTTCCCATCTTTTTCTCTTCTGCCCATAGTTTCATCGTTACAGACGGAATGAAAAAGAGAAAAATCCATGGCATTAATCCAAAAAATCCCCGCATTTCTGCTTGGTTTGAAAAGAAAAAGGTTTGAAAGAATAACCAAGAGGAAATTCCGAGGAAAAATGTAATAAAAATATACGCTATGGGAGAATTGAAATAACTTCTAAATTCCTTTTTAAATATAGTATTGATGTTCTGCATTGTATTTTCTATTGTTCATTCGGCACATTATATATAATACCGAACTACAAACCTTAGATTTATTCCTCTTCTGTAGAGTCTATATCTTCATTCACTACCGACTTGGTAGGTGTACCGCTAATTTGTCCAGTGGTATAGTGGAGGAATATCTGTTCCAAATCAATAGATTCTTCGTGTAGTTCCACTAAATCCCATCGGTTTTGAACAGCAGCGTTGAAGATGGCACCAGTGGCATCAGGACCCTCATGTGTAGTTGTAATTTCATATCTCACGATACCATTGTCAGTCTTTACTGGTGTAACCCCAGTGATACCGTCCAGTCCTCTTAGTTTTGTGGTAATCTCATCTTCTGTACCTTTAATGGCAACATGTAATTTGTTTTCACTTCGAACTTGGTTTATAAGTTCCTCAAGTGTTCCGTTAGCGACTATCTTTCCTCTGCTGATCATAAGGATGCGGCTGCAAGTTGCTGCAACCTCGGGCAAAATGTGAGTACTAAAAAGAACGAGTTTCTCTGTCCCGATTTCCTTAATCAGGTTCCGAATTTCTATGGTTTGTGTTGGATCAAGTCCAGAGGTAGGTTCGTCCAAAATCAGAATCGGTGGGTCGTGGATGAGACTTTGTGCTAAGCCAACACGTTGTCTGTAACCCTTTGATAGTTCCCCGATGTCTTTTTGTATTACACCTTCAAGTCCACATATATCAACCACTGTTCTTATGCGTTCTTTCCGTCGAGTTTTGGGAATTTCTCGGATTTCTGCCATGAACTTAAGGTATTCAACCACTCCCATATCTGCATAGAGCGGAGCACTCTCAGGGAGATATCCAACATTTTTTCTGACATCAATTGCGTGTTCAAGCACATCAAATCCAGCAACGGTTGCGGTTCCTGCATCTGCAGTTAGATAACAGGTCAGGATTCGCATTGTGGTAGTCTTACCTGCACCGTTTGGTCCGATAAATCCTACAACTTCACCAATATTCGCATTAAACGAGACATTATTCACGGCAAGAGTCGGACCGTAAGATTTGGTAAGTTCTCTAACTTCAATCATTAGACTTGTTTCTTCTTATATTTTTTTTATAGAGATGCGGTTGGCGAAAAGGATTTCTAACCAACGTTAAATAGGGATAAATATCACTTAAAAGATTAACATGTAATTGTGGGAATGTCAAGAAAAAATTAAAAGAATTTTTTATGCAGGATTAATAGCTAAATTAATCTAATAGTGTGTATCTACTAAACATCATCGTCTTTAAAATCTTGGCTTTGCAATCCATAACTTTGCATTCGGTGCTGCAATTGACGGCGTGAAATGCCCAATAGTTCAGCTGCTTTAGTTTGTGTACCACCTGTTTTTGTCAGGGCGGCACTCACATATTCCTTAATAATATCATCCAAGGAAACACCGCTCTCAGGGATGTCAATTTCAAATTCCGTAGAAGGTAGAGATGTATCCAAGATTTCCGGAGGTAGTTGGTCTAAGTCAATAGAAGTGTTTTCTGTTAAAACATAAATACGATGGAGATAGTTTTCCAGTTGACGCACATTGCCGGGCCAATTATATCGACACAGTGCAGACATCGCACGAGGTGTAACCTGTTTAGGTTCTGCGTCTACATATTCATCGCTGAACTTTTGAATCAGGAAAGTGACAAGCTTCGGAATATCCTGAACGCGTTCACGAAGTGGTGGGAGATGTAATGGAATAACGTTCAATCTGAAGTATAGATCAGAACGAAATGTGCCATCTTTCACTGCTTCAACCAAATTCTTGTTTGTTGCTGCAATAACACACACATCTACTTTAATATTTTCAGATCCACCAATCCTGCGTATCTCATGTTTTTCCAATACATGTAGTAAGGTGCTCTGCATTTGAACAGAGATGTCACCGATTTCATCTAAGAAAAGTGTGCCTGTATCGGCAATTTCAAAGATACCTTTCTTCTGCTGGATTGCATCAGTGAATGCCCCTTTTTCATGTCCAAACAGTTCACTTTCAATTAAGGTCTCTGCGATTGCACCACAATTGATTGATACAAACGGACGATCTTTACGGTTTCCAAATTCATGAAGCGCATGTGCCACAAGACTTTTCCCGCTACCCGTCTCACCTGTGATAAGAACCTGTCGAACCCCTCGGTTAATAACTCTGGATATATTTTTGAAGAGTTGTTGCATTTTATCGCTTTCACCAACGATATGTTCAATTTGTATACCTTCTGGGGATGATGTGTCTGTCTCTGGTTGCCCTTCTGTAAGAACCCCGCGTGCTTGCAATGCGCGATTAATCTCTCGTTTAAGCACATCAATCTGAATTGGTTTTTCAAGATAGTAAAACGCACCTTCATTTGCGACAAGATTAACAGCATCATTCAGTTCAGCGAATGCAGTGATAATCAATACTGGTAAACTTGGATCAACTTTTTTTATCTCTCGTAGAAGATCGCGCCCCTCAAACCGTGAAGACATCCACATATCACTAATGACCACATCAAACATCTGTTCCTTAATCTTGTCGAGGGCAGTTGTACTATCTTCGACCGTTTCGATATCATATCCATCACGTTGTAAAATACGTTGAAGGATTGTAAGTTGCGCTTGGTCATCGTCTACAATTAATATTGATGGCATTTCTAATTTCTCCAAATTTTACTTGTTCTCAGAGGTGTTTACCGGGAGTGTTATGTTAAACGCTGTACCCATGCCGACTTTGCTTTTTACCTCAACCCTACCTTGATGTGCTGTAATAGCCTGATGTGAGATGGCAAGACCAAGACCGACACCACCATCAGACTCCTTGGTTGTGAAATAGGCATCGTAAATCAGTTCTTGATTCTCCTCTGGAATACCGATACCAGTATCCCTAATTTCAAGCAGAATGTAAGGCATATTTCCTATTTTCTCAACGGTTGTCGTTATGTAGACACTCCCACCTTTGGGCATTGCTTGTATACTGTTTTGTACAATGTTGAAAATAGTCTGACGCATCAGCATTTCATCTAACTGTAAATCGGGGAGTTCGGTATAATAAGATTTATTTATTTGGACGTTTGCCTCTTCCGCAATTAGGACGAATTCCGATAAGACAGAATCCAAGAGTTCGTTGAGATTAACCGTTGTTAAGTCAAGTTTTCGTGGGCGATTGAGCGTCAAGAATTGTTCCGATGTCTGTTTTAAGTCTTCAATCTTTTCATCAACAATATCTAATAATTCTATCGCTTCATCTATATCTTTAGGGCTGACATCAGGCTGTGAGAATATCGTTTTTAGATGTTGTGCTGTCATTCCAATGGAATTTAGTGGATTACGTATTTCGTGAGCGATACCTGCAGCGAATTGTCCCAAGGCATCTATTTTTCTTGAGTGTGATGTTTTTAATTGAAGAAACATCCGCACTAAATTCCGAGTGGCTTTGCTGATCTCATCAGATGCATAAGTCTTATGTAGATAGGATGAAAAATTACCAGTTTCCGCATTTTGAATAATCTCCGTCATCCGTGCCAGAGGTTTCAAAATCATGTTGTTCGTCATCAAATCGATTAGCACAACAAGCAAAACCCCGACAATTACGATGAAAATAGCATGCATTAATAGCGATGAACGAATAGATTTCGCAATATACGGCACAGCAAAAAGCACTCTGATATAACCGGTATCTGCACTTGCAATATGTATCCAGAATGCGTTTTCGTCCTGCCACAAATTATAATTATGTCCACTGTCTAAATCTGTAATTTGCCATCGGTTATTTTCTTCGTCTAATTTGACTATTGCATCTGGTGACAGATAGATTTGGTTTGCTATCAACATCCGCCACAATCCAAAAGGAAACTTCCCTTGGTTCAGGGCAGTTTGGTAATTGTATTCAGTTCGTTTATCCTCAACAGTAATTGTTGTTGATACCGGTAAATCAAAGTCTGTTGACAAAAACATTCGCCAGAACTCATCTGGAATATCAGCTGCGTCTAATGAAGTTTGTGATTGCAACTGTGTAAATTCTAAACGTTTTGGCTGTACGGTATATTTTATGATAATTGATGTTGCACTCTGTTCAGTAATCGTATCAATTATTGCTCCCTTTGTTTCAATCTCATTTATTTCGTTCTTGTCTAAATTAAAATTGGCTGGATTATTCTGTGCAAGCAAACTGGAACGGACGTGAGTATCCCCTAAAGTGACTTGTACGTTATTCACATTTTTCATATCTTGGTGTTCTCTTTTAAGATTAGCAATAATCTGATCCAGCCGTTGGGCATTGAATGCTTGTGATGTAGTAAGTTCCCCAACAACTGCATTTAAGATTGTGTTCTCAGCAATTATCTTCAGGGTTGTGCCTTGTTCTGCACCTAACGCATGAAGTGCACTCATCTCCTTCCGCATACGAATACTATCAAAAAAGTAGAATGCGACAAGAACCATAATTACTGTCAAGTTGATAATCAAAGAGTACTTCCACTGTAGACGCATAATTATACTCCATCAGCATCCCAGTTTAACCTTTTAACAGCATCTCTCCATTGTTTAAGTCGCACTTCGCGTAGGAATGCTGCCATCTGTGGCGTAAAAACACGGTCTACCTCTCGATGTATTTTTAGTTCATTAACATCTTCCCACACCTCAGCAGTAATGCCAGCAAGATATGCGGCACCGAGACCTGTTGTCTCAATCTGCATAGGTCTTTCCACGACTATTCCCAATATATCCGATTGAAACTGCATCAAATAATTGTTGGCAACAGCACCACCATCCACACGTAACTCTATCAAAGGTTGATCTGTGTCTGACTTCATCGCAGCTAATACATCCGCCGTTTGATAAGCTATTGACTCCAATGTAGCACGGACAATATGTTCTCGGTTTGTGCCTAAAGTTAATCCAAAGATCGCACCTCTGGCATCAAAATTCCAGTGAGGCGCACCCAGACCGGTAAATGCTGGCACAACGACAACCCCCGCTGTATCTTTTACACGGTTGGCAAATAACTCCGTTTCATCAGCAGAATCTACTATTTGTAATCCGTCTCTAAGCCATTGTACTGCTGCACCTGCGATAAACACACTACCTTCCAATGCATAGACCGGTTCATCATTCAGACTGCACGCCAGTGTCGTCAATAGACCAGATTCAGAATTCACTCTAACTGAACCGGTATTTAGCATGAGAAAACATCCAGTTCCGTATGTATTCTTCGCCATTCCAGGTTCCCAGCAGAGCTGACCGAACAAGGCAGATTGTTGGTCCCCAGCAATACCAGTTATTGGAATTCCATCTAAAATTGGGATCTCCGCTTGTCCAAAAAGACTTGCGGATGGACAGACTTCAGGTAGTACAGTCTTCGGAACATCAAAGATGTCTAATAGGCTTTCATCCCACGAAAACGTATCAATGTTAAACAGAAGTGTTCTTGACGCATTTGTATAATCAGTTTTATGAACAGTGCCATTTGTCAACTTCCAGAGAAGCCAAGTATCAATTGTCCCAAAAGCGAGTTCACCACGTTTTGCCCTATCTCGGGCACCTTGTACATTGTTTAGAATCCACGCTATCTTTGTTGCTGAGAAATACGGATCAATCAGTAACCCTGTTTTTGTTTTCACCGCTGTTACGATGTAATCTCTTTTGTTTAGGTAGACACATCGATCTGCTGTGCGTCGACATTGCCACACAATCGCAGGATAAATTGGTTCACCTGTTTCTCGATCCCACACGACAGTGGTTTCACGTTGGTTAGTAATCCCAATTGCGGCAATGCTGCTTTTCTCAAACTTGTCTAATACCTCAACTATGGCATTATGGGTCGTATTCCAAATCTCTTCGGGATCATGTTCTACCCATCCTGGTTCCGGATAATGTTGCGAAAATTCTTTATAGGAGTGGGTTACGATGTTACCATGCATATCCACAAGGAGTACCATGGTACCGGTTGTCCCTTGATCAATAGAGAGGATATAGAGTGGACTTAACATTAGGGATTCCGTATATCTTAGATTTCCTCAATTTTATCTGATAGAAACACCTTAAGTCAAGTGAAATCCATTCTGGTTTACATAGAAACAGATTGTTGGAGGTCTACAAAAAACACATATCAGAATTGTTTAAATTGATACATAGTAAATAACCCAAGTTGCTACCTACAATAACGTGAGTTTGATAATTATAGTAAACTTTTGAATTAATGGGACATTTTGATATGTAGGAGGGAACTCCGATTCCCGACTATCACTCAGTTAAGTCGCGATTCGGATATCGCTCCTACATGGACTTTATATTATTATTTTTAATGTTCACTATAGATTGTGCCGTTCAGCCCCAGCGGGGCGACAGGTGTATAGCAACCCAATACATAGAGTGAACAAGCCCAGCGGGGCGACAGGTGTATCCGTTTTTGTCAGAATGCACAGAATGCCCGGAACACTGAAAACCCCTCTTTTCAGTGTTCTTCCGTGTCATCTGTGCCATCAGCGATTCTGACAATCCCCTCTTATCCTGAAAATCCTATAATCCTGAAAATCCTGGTTCAGACAATTACCTCTTACTTCTGCGTCCTCTGTGCCTTCAGTGATTCTGACAATCCCGCAATTCCGACAACTAAAAACTAAAAAATAAACCAATAATCCGAAACATACATGAAACATACATGAAACATATTGTTCCGACCCCATATCCCCCTTCCAACCCACCCAACCACGTGTTATAATACTACCACTATGAAAAACAAAACAACCCACAAACCCAACATAACCGTATTCGTAGGTCGGAGCGAGCGTAGCGACCTCCGACAAATAGCCAAAAAACCGACCATAACCCAGCACATAAAAAAGTTACCAAAATTATTTTTTTTCAACCACAAAAAACCGATGAAAATAACCCACAAACCCAGACGGAAACTAACATTAGACCAATTCTACCAAAAGTTACCGTTATGTCAAAATAAGTTACCGTACGGTAACCTTTTAAGGAGGAATATTCCGATTCCCGACCATCAATCTGTTTGTGTTGAATTCTGAAAATAATTAGATATTACACACTTAGACCCACGGACTAAAACAGTCCAAGTAATTGTAAAATCTACTATAAAAGGCAACAAAAGTACTCTTTTTGTTTGACAGTTTCAGATTGATATGGTATTATAAATCCATTACAAATTAAACTGATTTTGGAACATTCAACATAGTGGTATGACAACACAATAGTAATATATTCACTTACGTGAGTTGCCTTAGTTATCAGATAAAATATCTTTACACTTGTCATTCACGAAACAATTTTCGACAAATCAGGAGGAGTTAAGTAGTGAAAAAGTTTTTGCTTTGTGCGTTGATGGTATTCTGTATGACAATACTCCATGCTCACGCACAAATTGAATGGGATGCCGATAAATTTATGCCGTTATCTGAAGTAAAAGATGGTATGCAGGGTACAGGGTACACTGTATTTTTCGGTACAAACGCAGAGGCATTTGAGTTTGAAGTTGTCAGTATTGAATATAATTATAGTCCGGGTTGGCATGTGGTATGGGCAGAAGGTACCAGTGAGAACTTTAAACGGACAGGTGTCGCAGGCGGAATGAGCGGCAGTCCTGTTTACATTAATAACAGACTTATGGGTGCTATCTCGCTTGGTTACTTCAATCAACGCGAACGGTCAAATCTCTTTGGGATAACACCTATTGAATTAATGGTGAATGTCGCACAACGCGGCATGAAACCTAACCAAACTTATGCTCGCGGACAATTCTTAGACCTCGGTTCAGAATATGTTTCGGAAGGGTTGAATATGGTACCGACACTTATTCCTGAGGGGGACAGTGTTCTTTACCGAAACCCTTATGAGAATAGAAACCAACCATCAAATAATACTCTGGATATACAAGAATATTCATCACAATTAGCGATTCCAGTCGCACTTCCAAAACTTGATCCAACGACAATGCACCTTCTTAAGCCTTTCTTTAACAGAGGGAATATGGTACCTGTCCAAGCAGTTGGAGGAGGAGGTCCAGTTAAGGAATCTCCGGTAGAACGAGGACAGATAATAGGCACAGAGGTAATGCGTGGAGATGTTACAGGTTTTGGTTTTGGAACGATTACGTACATTGATGAACAGAAAAAAGAATTACTTGCCTATGGACACTCAGCCTTCGGTGAAGGGAATGTCAACCTACCTTTGTCCGGTGGATATGTTCACTTTATACATCCAAGTCGTACACGATCTTCCAAAGTTGCATCCCCAACGCAACCGATTGGCACTTTGGTACAAGATCGTGTCCCAGCAATCGCCGGATTAATTGAGGAACTACCAGATTCGCATCACTATATTCCTGTGACCGCAAAACTGCAAACATCTGATAAGAAAATTCATAAATTGTCTTATGAAGCAGCTCGAGATAAAACATTCACAGCAATTTATGCATCAGCAGGTATTTCAGGTTTAGTTAGTGCTAAGGAATTCTCATTTAATGACAACACAGTGAATGTAAAGACAGTAATTACACTTGAACCCCATCCAGAATTAGATAATCGTAAAATTGTTACTGATAACATATTTTCTTCAAGTGGATCTCCTGGAGGGAATGTTTCTCGGACGATTCAGTTCCCAATGTTGGATCTATTAATAAATCCTTTTGCAAAAGTCAGAATTGAATCTATCGACCTTGATATAAAAGTTGAGGATAAGCGGAAAACCGCACAGATTCTAACGGCGCGTTTGGATAAACTTTCATATCGTCCCGGTGATGAAATAAAATTAATCCTTACAGTGCGACCCTACCTTGAGCAAACCGAAACTATGACAGCTACAATCACAATTCCAAAAGATACACCTGAAGGGATTGTCTTGCTACGCGCAATGAATGCCAGTTCATATCAATCGTGGAAACGGTCGCGAGCACCGGGTAGTTTCCGTCCGAAAAATATCAATCAGTTGGTAAAATTAATGCGAGACGGTGAACCTAACACAAATCTCATTCTTGAAATTTCCGCGCCACAAACCGGTTTAACCGTTCAAGGTGAGGAATTTCCTAATCTGCCTCTCTCATACATGTCTGTTATGAATACGGCTATGCGAATCGGAGAAAGTGGTTACACATTCAGCACAGCGATACATGCAGATAGAATTGAAACTGATTACATCATTACTGGCAGTGCAACAATGCAGGTAGCCGTTAATAGAAATGCACAATAAACCTTTTTACACATTTTATCGTATTGTTTTAGCGCAATTATAACAGGAGGAAATGTTTTATGCGCCGTTTTTTTCGCCTTTGGAGCCTGATGGCAATTGTCTTAATTCACGCAAGCCTTGCTTCCGCTGTGACTACGTCATTATGGGAACAACAACAGAGAACAGATTTTGAAGCAGGTAAAATCAAGAATATCTCAGTCTCAAGCCGGGGAGATGCCAGTCTATCTATGAAAATAGACGGGTTCTCAAAGGTTGATGAGGCACAAGTCTGGGCACTGGCTGAGGACTCTGAAGGTAATATCTTTGCCGGAACAGGAAACGATGGCAAAATTTATAAAATTAGTGCTGATGGTAAAACGATGGATCTCTATTACGATTCACCAGAAGTACAGATATATAGTCTTGCTATTGATGCAGATGGTAACCTATATGCTGGAACAGGTCCAGATGGCTTGATCTATAAAATTACTGATGCATCTACACCGCCAACAACAATCCTAAGCGAAGGTGACAAATACGTGTGGGCAATGCATCTTGACGATGACGGAAACCTATTTGCGGTAACTGGAGACGAGGGTAAAGTCTACAAAATTACACCTGATGGAGAATCCTCAGTTCTTTTTGATGCAGAAGAAAAAAATCTCGTGTCTTTAGTCGCAACTGATGATGGAGGATTTTACGTAGGAAGTAGCGGAAACGGGATTATCTACAAAATCAGTGGTGATGGCACTGCAAACGTGGTATACCAAGCCAAAGAAAAAGATGTCCGTAATCTTGTCATGGATAGCGAAGGGAACGTGTATGCCTCGTTGATTACATCTGTCCCTCAAGATAGAAGTAGTAGAAGCACAAGCACACGTCCCAGCAGAGGGCCATCTGTGCCTGCTCCACAAGCACCCGGTAGTGGTCCGCCAAAAGAAAACAAGTCATTTATATATAAACTTCACCAAGATGGAACAGTTGCATTAGTGTGGAGTTCACCAGAACCGCTAATCTCTTCCATTGTTTTGGAGGAAGGTAATCAACTATTAGTCGGTACTGGTAGTGATGGTAAACTGTATCGCGTAGACACAAAAAAAGGTCATTTTGAGGCTATTGGAAAATGTTCGTCTAAGGACATCGTTGGGATACTGAAAACCAAAAACTCGGATGATATGAAAACCATCCTTGCTGCTGGAAATCCCGGTAAACTTTTCGCGCTGACTTCAACCTATGTTGAAGAAGGGACGATTGAATCCTCTGTCCACGATGCACAAAGTTTGTCACGTTGGGGGAAACTCACGTGGGAAGCAGAAGTAAAAGAAGGCACATCTATCACTTTTGCAACGCGCACAGGGAACACTCGTAAGCCTGATGATACTTGGAATAAATGGTCCGAGGAACTCACCACACCAGAAGGTTCGCAAATTCCGAATGCTGATGGACAGTACATTCAATGGCGTGCAAAGTTCACTACCACTGATCCAGGAAAATCACCAATACTGAAAAAAGTTGTCCTTGCATCTGCACAGACAAATGTTCAACCAAGGTTCACCAGCATCAGTGTCGGTTCTGGCAGTAGTAGTTCTGCACGTTCTCGTACTTCAGGTGGTCCGCCTTCATCAAGCAGCTCAAGCAGAAGTTCATCCACAGCTGCTTCTCCCAAAAAATGGAAAATTGAGTGGAAAGTTGAAGATGCTAATAAGGATACATTACAGTATACTGTTCACTACAGAGCCGTTGGTGAAGAGAAT
Source organism: Candidatus Poribacteria bacterium (assembly GCA_026710795.1). GTDB lineage: Bacteria > Poribacteria > WGA-4E > WGA-4E > WGA-3G > MSPOR6. The sequence continues at coordinate 18,076 of JAPOQK010000053.1, read as the reverse complement.
TGGCAACTTCTCAAAAAGGAACTGTCAAGTCCCAGTTATGATTGGGATATCACCTCAATCGCCGATGGAGAATACGAGGTCAAAGTAGTCGCTACCGATAAACTAAGTAACCCCGTAGGATGGGCAAAATCGGCTGAAAAAGAAAGCGCACCGTTCTCTATTGATAATACCGACCCCAATGTCGGTGAAATTAAGGCAGAGCCGAACGGCAACGGCACCTTCAAGATTACTTGTGATGTCTCGGATATGATGAATTCTGTTCAGAAGGCAGTCTATAAGATTGACAACGACGAACAGTGGAAAGTCATCTTCCCTGATGATGGTATCTTTGATTCAAAAGAGGAAACACTACTTTTAGAAACTGACAAACTACCCGAAGGTGCACATAGTATTACAATTCGGGTGACCGATAAAGCACAGAACACTGCAACTGGTCGGCACAGTTTCTAATCGTACGATTAGAATAGCTTATCTGTAGGGCAGGTTTTAACTTGCCCTATTTTTTGTTACTGTCTCAATTGATCGGAAAGTAATATCAAGGAGGGAATCCAATTCAGAAATAGATATTTGTAAGGGAGGCATCAACACTATCGTATTGACAAGGGGGCGAAGTATTGCACCTTGGGAAAGTGCATATTTACATACCCGAATACCGGTCTTCTCCTCAAACGAATAGGAGACATTAGTATCTGGGTTTTTCATTAACTCAATACCAGCAGCCATTCCGCAAACACGCACATCACCAACATGTGGAAGCGTATAGAATTCCTGTAGCCGTTTTTTGAAGTGCGCAATAGTTGTTTGAAGTTGGTGCAGTAGGTTTTCCCGTTCAAAGATTGATATGTTTTCTAACGCCACTGCACATGCTAACGGATTTCCTGTGAAGGTATGTCCGTGAAAAAAGGTCTTTTGTTCATTATACTCACCGAGAAATGCATTATAGATTTCATCGGTGGTTAACGTCGCTGCGAGTGGAAGATATCCAGCAGCAAGTCCCTTCGCAGTGCATAGCAGGTCGGGTGTAACGTCTTCATGTTCACATGCCCACATTTTTCCAGTACGTCCAAGTCCTGTCATAACCTCATCAACAATCAATAGGATATTTTGATTCTTTGCTAATTCAGCAAGTTCCTTCAAAAACCCTTTTGGAGACATTAACATACCACCCGCACCCTGAATTAACGGTTCTAAAATGATACCCACAATTTCTCCAGTGTGTTCAGAGATTGCCTGCTCAACCGCGTTGAGCCAACGAGTTTTCATTTTCATATCTGAATCTTTGCCAACAACGGCAGAACGGCAGGTTTTAGGGGCAGATACGCGGATACACTCAAAAAGGAGGGAATTATAGGTGTTATGAAAACTCTTAATACCACCGACACTCATTGCACCGACAGTATCACCATGGTAGGCACTATCAAAGTGGATAAATAGTTTGCGTTGCGGTTCCCCTTTATGTTGCCAGTACTGAAACGCCATTTTCAACGCAACTTCAACTGCTGTTGAACCGTTGTCAGAGTAGAAAACCTTATTGAGACCTTTTGGTGTGATCTCAACCAATTTTTGGGCAAGTTTAATGGCAGGAATATTGCTGTAACCGAGTAGGGTAGAATGCGCTATCTGATCTAACTGTGTTTTGAGAGCAGCGTTTAAATCGGGATGATTGTGTCCGTGAACATTTGTCCACATGGAAGCGATACCGTCAATATAACGATTCCCTTCAACATCAATCAGGTAAACCCCTTCACCGCTTTGAATTATAACAGGTTCCTCTGCCAACCAATCACGCATCTGTGTAAATGGATGCCAAAGGTAATCTTTATCCCAGCCAATTAGCGTTTTACTATCCCTTAAGTTTTGCATAGTGCACAGGATGTTCTAACGCAAGTTCTTCGTAAGTCCCTTCCTTCGGCACGACAATTTCAAGCATCCTGTTTTGATACTTGATATAGAAATCTTCAGGCTGTCCAGGAATAGGGAAGGTATTTCTGAAACCATCGGGGAACGAACTGGTACGTCCAACTACCTTTTCAAAACGTTGATCGGCAAATAAATTGGGATTCTTTTCATTCCTTGGCAATTGCGTTTGAACGGTCACAACACTCTCATTGGTGGGAGAAATGTCTGGTGCATAAGGAGAACTAAGATAAACTTCATAGGCATAGTCTGGCATTCTATCCGGCAGATCGTAGGTCGCTTTGGCAGAAGAATTTGGCACCCAACGTGGGAACTCAATCTCAATTCGATAGTGGTCTGCTAATTCCATTACACGGTTGATCATTCCATAACGACGGTATCGTTCTGTAATGTCATCGGAGTAAATTGTACCTTCTGTTTGAACAGCACCGGGCATTGTTGTACGCGGTGTTGCTGGATCTTTCACCAGAGCAGAACGCATAAGAGTCAGGAGTGGTGTTGCAATGAGGGACGGAACCCATCCATAGAAAGATGCACCGAATCGAGATTGGTCATCATCAGGAGATGTCGTAAGTTCATCCTTGAAGCGAATTGTACCTTCAACGATAGCAATGACTACTCCAATAAATATCATCAAATTTCCTGTCGTTGAGAAATAACTACCACCAGTTTGTTTGACACCAATGAAAAAGAGCACAAGTGGGTAAAGAATAAGATTAAGTAAACTGTTGATACCCGTTGAAATAGCTGAACTGAAAACACGAGTGTTCCCTGCCATCTCTTCTAATCGTGATTTGAATTTCGCTGAGAACGCACCGAGAATCGGTTGTCCAAGCATTGCAATCAAGCCAAAAGGTGGTCGTAACGACGATCCAGTTGCATCTGGTAGCTGCACAAATTCTTCAGGTACACCTTGCTCTTTCTGCTTTGATTTGCCTGCCTCATCAGAATCCCCATCAGCCTTTTCAGGATAAACGAATGTCTCAAAAAATTTACTGTTAATATCTATAAATGATTCCCATTCATTTGGAACATCGCTTTGCATGAATATGGCTTCAACCGGACATTCGTCTACACACGCAGCACAATCAATACACACTGCGGGATCAATGTAGAGTTGGTTTTCACCTTCAGAAGTGTGTATACATTCTACTGGACAAACGTCAACACAAGCGGTGTCTTTTACATCTACACACGGTTCACAAATTATATATGCCATTCCTGTCTTTACCTCCTTTTCAGTCTACACCACCTTAATTATACTACAATTCTATGTAGATATCAAGTTGAAAAAACATTGAGACTATATCAGGTTCATGTCATTTTACAGGATTATTATGTTTTAAGAATAGTCATTTTTCGTATATTACTAAAAGTTTACGTCGTAGGTTGGGTAGCGTGAACGAAACCCATAGCTGTCTAAGACATTCACATCTGTAGGATAATATTTCCGAAATATTGAAAACTAAATATCACTGGTTATTTTACCTTTTATATGAAAATATACGACAAATATGCTATACTATAAATGCAGATTATAGATTAAGGTATATTTGGGAAACATCAAAACTACCAACTTATAACACGATTATTACAATAGGAAACCCGTGAACACAACACAGCAAGAACTATTACCTAAACCCGGAATTGAAACGATTAAAGCATATCAGGGTGGAAAACCGATTGAAGAGGTAAAACGTGAACTCGGTATCACTGATATTATTAAATTAGCATCGAATGAAAACCCGCTTGGTCCTTCACCCTTAGCATTGCAAGCCATTCAGGAAAGTTCCACGCAAGTGCATTTCTATCCAGATGGAAATGCCTACTATCTTAAAGCAGATTTAGCCAAACATCTTGGGGTGACCGAAGATCACTTGATTTTGACCAATGGATCAAATGAAGTACTAACGCTTGTCGGTGAAACCTACCTTACTCCTGGTGACGAAGTGATCTATTCTGAGGGTGCATTTGTCGTCTACGGACTCGTTGCTAAAGTCAATGGAGCAACACCCGTTGTCGTGCCGATGCAGAAAGATACACACCACCTACCTTCAATCGCAGCGGCAATCACCGACAAAACAAAGGTTATTTTCATCGCGAATCCGAACAACCCTACAGGAACTATGGTGACTGCAGCTGAAACGGCGCAGTTTATGGCTCAAGTACCAGAAAATGTGTTAGTCATTTTTGATGAAGCATATTATGAATACGTCACAAATCCCGACTATCCACAGACACTGCCTTATGTGATGGAGGATCGCAACTTCATTATCACACGAACCTTTTCCAAAATCTACGGACTTGCAGGTTTACGCGTAGGTTACGGCATCGCACCACCTTCTGTAATCGCTACGATGAATCCTGTCCGCCAACCTTTCAATTGCAATGCAATAGGACAAGCAGCAGCACGGGCAGCACTCAGTGATACCGATTACGTCAAGAAAAGCCAAAAAATAAACGCAGCAGGGAAAACATTCCTATACGATGCATTCGACAAATTAGGTCTTCGGTACATTAAAACTGAAGGCAATTTTATAATGGTATTTGTCAACCAAACCGGTGCCAATTTAACGGATGCAATGATGAAAGAAGGGGTTATCGTTCGTGAAATGGCAAGTTACGGTTACCCAAACGCTATTCGGGTTACTATTGGAAAACAGAGAGAAAACGAACGTTTCATTGAAGTCCTTTCGTCACTAATTAGAATTAAGAAATAAATTTACTGATAACTCACATCACTATGAAAAAACTTATTCAGATTGATAATCGGAAACCCACACGTACAATTCATGTCGGAAATGTACCCATTGGTGGTGGTAATCCTATTTCCATTCAGACAATGACAACAACGTTGACACACGACGTTGATGCAACTTTAGCACAAGTTGAACGATGCGCGGAAGCAGGGGCACACATTGTCCGTGTCGCTGTGCCAGATGAAAAAGACGCGAAAGCACTCAGGGAAATAGTCCAACGTTCCCCTGTACCAATTGTATCCGATATTCATTTCAACTACAGATACGCTCTTGATGCTGTAGATGCAGGTGTTGCAAAGGTGCGTATCAATCCTGGGAACATTGGTAACGAGGAACGGATTGCTCAGGTGTTATCCGCAGCAAAATCAGCAAACATCCCTATTCGTATCGGTGTTAACGAAGGTTCGCTTGAAAAAGACCTATTAGAGAAATATCCTTCTCCCACAGCAGAAGCATTGGTTGAAAGTGCATTGCGACATGTCAAAATTTGCGAGGAACATGATTTTACAGACATCGCAATCTCTGTCAAATCCAGTGACCCACTTCGCATGATAGAGGCAAACCGTCTGCTTTCAGCGAAAGTTCGTTACCCGTTGCACCTCGGAGTAACCGAAGCAGGAACACCACGACGCGCACATGTCAAATCTACACTCGGAATCGGAACGCTATTGTTAGACGGTATCGGGGATACGCTCCGTATCTCCATCACAGGTGACCCTGTTGAAGAGGTATTGACAGCGAAAGAACTGCTACGTGCTCTCGGAATGGCGGGAGATATTTTAGATGTTATCTCTTGTCCATTCTGTGGACGCGGTGACCCTGATGCTGACTACGAGAACATTGTTACTGTTGCAGAGGAACTTTTAGAGAAAAACGGTATCAATATACCTGTTGCAGTAATGGGGTGTGAAGTCAACGGTCCCGGTGAAACGCGCAATGCGAAACTCGGTATACATCTCGGTGGCAAAGAACTCGCAGTCCTAAAGGTAAATGGTGAACGGGTGCGTACCTTCCGTGGAAAAGACGAGGTTAACCCACAGTTTTTAGCAAATGCACTATTAGACGCAGCACTGCAAATGCAGACTTTAGAGGAATAAATTATATCGGGTAGATAGTTAAAACTGAATCCTGTTTCAGTCATAAAGCAAACCCTGCATCAAATAATTCAATAATGTTTTTTATAACAAATCATTGTATTGTATGACATATAACACGCTGCAAGGCATGCACAATGAAGACCTTCCTAAAACTCATTTTCCTAATACTACTCACACTGATAGTACATATCCCACATAGTCTTGCACAGGGTAGCGTCGTCAAAGTAATCTACTTCTATCCTAATGACAGTGCACCGCAAGCAGACATAAACAGCATATTAGACGCAAAAATGAAAAACGCACAAGAGTTCTTTGCAGGTGTCTTGGATCTCTACGGCTACGGTAGGAAAACTTTCCAGTTGAATACAGATGCGAACGGCAATGTCGTTGTGAATCACGTCCAAGGTAACTTCAACGATGCATATTATCACGAAAACACCTTCTCCAAAGTATTGTCCGAACTCTACGATAGTTTTGACACATCAGATGGTATTTATTTTATAGCAATGGATATTAGTCCGGAAGTGTTGGAAGTTAATTTCAGAGGAACAGATGTCCAAGCTTGTGGTATTGCTTCTGGGAATTGGGGTGCAACACCCGCGCACGGAGAATGTTTTAGCTTTCATGTCATCGCACATGAACTCGGACACGCATTTGGATTGGAGCACGATGCCACCAGTAGCGGTAACATCGACCCGATGATCAATTCACCCTGTGCAGCGGCGTGGTTAGATGTACATCCATACTTCAACGGAGGTAATACGGATGCTGGATCAACAACTATCAATGAACTCATACCACGACTCGCACCAACAGAGGGAAATGTCCGATTTAGTTTTGAGGTGAGCGACCCTGACGGACTTTATCTCGTCCGTGTGTTTGTATATGAACTTGATTCTATCGTTTCATGTAAACCATTAGATGGTGATGATGGCACCATTATTATTGACACATCTTATATACCACAATCTGACCCATCGGCAAACCTGACCATTATGGACAAAAACGGGAATTATACTGAATATTTGTTCGATCTTGATACAGCTAAAATATTGAACAGCATAAACGTACACATGCCAGACCCGAATCTCGCTTCTATCATCCGACAACAGACTAATTTACCTTCAAGCGCGCAGATTACAACACAAACATTAGCAAGGTTAACAACGCTTGAACTCTTAGGAACAACCCTTTCAATCACTGATCTAACAGGAATTGAGCATGCACTGAACTTAGAAACGCTTGTGATACGAAATCAAAGGTCGATTACAGATTTCTCACTACTAAGCGACCTAACCGAACTAAGAAGTCTGGAAATATCGAATAGTGGATTCTCCGACCTGTCCATACTTTCAGGATTAACAAACCTACAACATCTGAACCTTACTGGTAATAATATCCAAGATGTATCTGGCCTGTTGGTTTTGACAAACCTATTGACTTTAGACCTGCGCAATAATCAAATTAGAGATGTGAGTCCACTGGAAATACTACCAAACCTTGAACAGTTGTTGGTTGCTGGAAATCCTATTCCAGATCCAACACCACCACGAACTATTCAAGAACAAAACCCCAATCTTGAACCCGACCCAACACCACCCATCGACACTGAAACACCCATCGACACCGAAACACCTATCGACTCCGAAATACCTCCTACGGAAGAAACATCGTCTACGGAAGAAACATCGCCTACAGAAGTAATACCGCCTACAGACATACCACCTGCTAACACCGAAACACCTATCGACTCCGATCCCCTTACCAACACCGATCCAACCTTTATTGATGGTACCAGTGCAGTTCGTTGGATGCTTGAAAAATCACCTATAGGCACGTATGTCGGCAGTCCCATATCTGCTACCGATATTGATAACGATACTTTGACCTATTATATATCTGGAAATAGGGATATATGGGCATTTAATATTGATAGGAATACAGGACAACTGAAAACAACAGTTAAAAGAGACTATCACTTGAACAATGTATATCACGTTGACGTAACTGTCTCTGATAGCAGAGGTGGCAGTGCATCTATTATAGTTACAATCAATGTCGTACAAGTAGGTAGAGAAAACATTTCACCAGAACTCATACCAATTCACGTTAGTTTCAGTGAGTTAATGATAACTTCAAGGGGAGGACTACATTCGCTATCACAATGGATGGAGTTATATAACGGTTCTCAAACAGATGAGGTGAATCTCAATGGATGGCTGCTCGCAATTGAAGCACGCGACCTAAACGGTACACACAGATACAGGGTTATTCCACTTAAAGACCTATACATACCACCGAATGAAACAGCACTTATAGTGACCTGGAATGCAAGACAGAAATCTGATCTACTTACTGAAAACCGTGTCTATAACTTTTTCAGCCAACATTACGATGAATTTGAACAAGACGAACACCGAAACATGATCATCGGTTTAGCAGGTTTCTCTTTGAAATTGATCAATACGGATGGAATTTTGGTTGATATTGTTGGCAATCTGGATGGTGATCCCAGTACTAACGATGAACCCGCATGGGAAATCCCTGCTGGCACAACGGAAGATGGTCAACGCACTTCGTTAATGCGACGATATACGAAAGAAACATTTCTACCTTTGGACGGAACAGATGTTGATAGTTGGCGAAGCACTGCAAATTTTCCGTTAACTGTTACCGCTTATTGGGGTAAATCAAGCGACATAGGAAACCCCGGGTATAGACGCAATGGCACTTTGCCTGTTACGCTCTCAAATTTCCATGCAGAACATTCAGAGAATGGGGCTGTTCTCACATGGACAACAGAATCCGAGATAGATAACGCAGGTTTCTATATCCTACGCAGTGAAACAAGGAATGGTGTGTTCAAAGTCATTACCCCATCGCTGATTAAAGGCGCAGGTACCACATCTAAACGCACCGAATATACTTGGACTGACACCACAACAAAACCTAACACGCACTACTTTTATCGTATAGCAGATGTGTCCTTTGCAGGAATTCAGCAGCAGTTAGCCACTGTCAGTTTGCGTGGTTTGATATCTCCAAACAAAAAAGATCTCACATCCTGGGCAAATCTTAAACGCAAATGATACTATTACAGCGCGTGATCCTCACTCCTCTTTATCATGCAGCATGCCACAGATGCACTCACATACAATTATGAGTCGGTCCTACAGAAGAAAGGTATCTAATCAACAATAATGGTTGAATTCCGTAATGACACATTATTTCTTAATATTTGGTTATAACTAATCCTGTAAATCCTGGTTCAGACAAACCTTATACGAACACCTACCCTTATAATCCGCTTACTCTGAGCAAATCCAGCAATTTAAGCAAATAAATATTGACACCCACATAATACATGGTAACATAGTAGGTCATACTATACTTCACACTCTTATTTTGCTGCGTAAAACAAATGCAATACCTGCAAAAAGCGATCCGATCTATACCTGTCCAAATTTATTTCCTTGCACTATTCTTCTTTTTTTACCATATCATTCTGTTTCTTATCATGCGTGAGACGGGACTTGACCTTGGTGCAATAAACTATAGCAGACACTTTGTCCCTCTCTATGCACAACCTCTATTTAGCTTAAGTTGGTGGATGTTACCCGCCCTTGCTGTCTGTATTGGATTTCTTTATCTCTGCTATAAATACATCCTTCCAAATAACATTAATTCGCATCAATTGATATTGTTTGCAATAGTCTGCTTCATCGCAATCAATATAAGCGTCGCGCAAATAGACGGATTCCGTGAAATAAGCATTGATGACGAACCTGTAAAGATTTTAGCATTATTGGAACCATACACTCGATCAGGACAGGAATATTATGCCGATGTGCCACATATTGACCAACTTGGACTCCGGGAATTTTTACGAGATTTCAGCAAACCAGAACTATTCAATACATTTGCAGGACACACACGAACACATCCACCCGGCGGTGTCATCTTCTTGTGGATTGTTAGCGAAATCTTCGGCTATAATCTCGTTTCAGCATCGCTTGTGTCAATTCTATTTACCGTCATTGTGGTGATACCAATCTATAAACTCGGTCAAAGGCTTTACGGAAAAAAGGTAGCACTTTATTCGCTGCTACTTTTCCTAATCACTCCGAACTTCGTGATGTTCACTACTACATCTATGGACGGTCCTTTTAGTGTATTCCCAATTCTTAGCCTCTACCTGTTTTATGAAGCGAGAGAACGTGAAACGAAACCATATCTTGAATTGGACGCATTCCGACCTTATAGCTTATTAACAGGAATATCTCTTGCATTCGGAATGTTTATGACTTATGCAACTGTTGTCGTCGGTGTCTTTATGTGTGTTGTCGCATTGATGGAACGAAATAGATTCGTTCAGTATTTGAAAGTTTTAGCATTCGCAGCTACAGGCTTTATCGGATTCTACATTTTGCTTAGTATACTGACCGATTTCCAACCGTTTGACGCACTTTGGGCAGCAATTAAAAAGGACGAAAAGGGAATGGGAACCGGCTATGAAAGCATAGGTCGCTATTTCCATCTGAGTTTCGCAAATCTCTTTGCATTCCTCATTGGTGTCGGTATTCCGATTACAGTAGTCTGGATACGTCAAATAGTTTCAACAATTCAGGAGTGGAAACAGGGAAATGAAAGTAATCAGACAGGTATCTCATGGATCTTCAGCACAGAAAAAACAGATACTTTTGTGATCGGTTTCTTGATAACGCTCCTCTTTTTCACTTTTTCGACCTTATTTACCATGGAGGTAGAACGTATCTGGATTTTCATGGTGCCATTTCTCGTTATTCCTGTTGCTAAATACCTCACCACACGACAGCTTTCGGATCTATATTGGGTTGGTGGAATGTTAGTTGCACAACTTATCTTGTCAGAAGTCCTCCTTTACACATATTGGTAATATCATCATGCGAATTCTCTATGTCATTGATTCCATGACAAAAGACGGGGCAGAATCGCAATTACTTAAGACATTAACACAGTTCACACCCGACCAATATGAAACTTATGTAGTCTTGAGTCGTACTGAAGGAGAACGTTTCGGTGAACTTGCAGCATTGAGATGTGTTCAAGATGTGACAACACTTTCAGGTGAAAGCAGCCGTGTGAAACTGATAGAAAAAGCCTTCGCACTTGGTGGTATTGTCAAGGCAGTCAAACCTGATATCGTCCATAGTTGGTTGTGGTATTCCAATTTCTTGTGCGGTATTTCCCGTAAGTTCGGTTTGCTGAGAAAGATTCCCTTCATAGCATCACAGCGCGGGGATTACCAAGCAAGGTATGGCAAATTCCGACTCTGGCTTACAGAAAAACTAATTTATAATACTACCGACTGTTTACTGACAAATTCAGAACAGATACAACACCATCTTCACCAACTCTATCCACATAAAAGAATTATCAGCATTCCAAATTTACTGGAATTACCAACTGAAGTATGGACACAGAAACATAGGAAATCATCTGAAGAAAAGTTAATTGTAAGTGTGGGACGATTCGCACAGGAAAAAGGGCATTGCTACTTAATTAAGGCGTTGAGTTTATTGAACAAGAAAGATGTTCATTGGAAATGCAAATTCCTCGGTGATGGTGAACTGGAGTCAGAACTTCGCGCACTCACTGCAGAACACAACATATCCGATAAGGTAATGTTTCCGGGATTTTGCAAGGATGTATTCTCTGAACTCTTAAAGGCAGATCTTTTTGTTCTTCCATCCCTTCACGAAGGTTCACCCAATGCACTTATTGAGGCGATGTGTATCGGCATGCCCTGCATCGCCTCAGATGTAGGTGGAATCAAGGATTTGATTGATAATGAGAAGAACGGTATCAGTATCCCATCACAAGATCCAGTAGCGTTAGAAACTGCAATGCACCGAATGTTGACAGAACCTGAGTTTGCCAGTGAATTAGGAAAAAACGCACGCAACACTATACAGCAGAAGTTCAACATGGAAGAATCTATCCAAAAATTAGAAGAGATATATCAAAGTTTCGTATAGTAACATCATGTCTATCAAACTCGGAAACTTTATCAAAAATGCTATTTCAGCAGTTGTCCTTCTATTCGGTATACCATTTCTCATCAGAGAATGGTTCTGCAAAAACAAGGTTACAGTTCTCTTATACCACGATGTACAACCAGAAATATTAACTAAACATATAGACTACCTTTGTCACCACTTCAACATTATTTCATTAGACCTGTTAGTCACATCAATCCGTAATAAACATTTTTCTGACATTCCACCGAAAAGCGTTGTGATTACGATTGACGATGGTCATGCTGGAAATATCGCACTCTTGCCAATAATAAAAAAATACGACATCTTCCCAACAATCTATGTATGCACACAGATAATCAACACCCATAGGCATTTCTGGTTTGGAATACCCGCACTATCCAAGAAAGAAAAAGAACGCCTAAAAAGAATACCAAATGTAGAACGGTTAACACATCTTAGACAGGCATCTAATTTTGACCAAGAAAAAGAATACCAAGATAGGCACGCACTAAGTTTAAATGAAATGAAACAGATGATGCGTTATGTCAACTTTGAACCCCATACCCGATTCCATCCGATCCTTCCAAATTGCACGAAAACCGAATGTGAACAAGAAATATTTGGCAGCAAGGAAGATTTAGAGAAATTATTAGGTATAAAATGTCACCATTTCAGTTATCCGAATGGTGATTATACCGAGAGAGAGTTAAACTTCGTCAAATCCGCTGGTTACCGTTCTGCACGCACGGTGGATATAGGATGGAACAGAAGTGATACGTCACCATATAAACTCAAGGCTATTCCGATAAGTGATGATGCTGGACTCATCCGCTTTCGCGCCGAGTTGACGGGGATTCCACAACGAATTGTGAAAAGGTTAAATGCTTTATTATGGCGAACAACGATTTAACAAAATGGCATCATGCCTATATTCAGAATGCATATCGCGAGTTAAGACAAGGAACAACACGGAAGCAACTTGACGCTCTTAATATCAAGGGGACTGGGAAAAACGTCTTGGATGTTGGATGTGGACCAGGAAACCATCTCGTCGTACTTTCCAAACAGAGTCCAAAACTACTTGTCGGTGTTGACATTGATCAGAGATTCTTGACTATTGGACGTTCCAGAATCGCAGAATTAATACGACCTTCCTCAACAAGACCGTTACTGATACGAGCATCACTCCCCACCTTACCATTTGCAAACAACACTTTTGACCTTGTAACGTGTTTCCTTGTGATGCCGCACGTGTCTGACGATAAAGCAGCATTATCTGAACTCGCTCGTGTTCTAAAACCGGGCGGCACCCTCGCTATTTCTGGACATGGATTAGGTTTTCCAATTCGCTATCTCAAACGCTTAAAAATAAAACCATTACAGATGTACCTCGCCAGTTTCATCTATAGATTGAGTGGAAAAAAGCTCATCCGAAATACACTTCAAAACGACAAGAAGATATGTCAGATTCTCAAAAGTATCGGACTGACAGTAGATATTTTACAACACAACAAGAGAGTGTTTGGATTCGTTTCTACCTACTGGATTGGAGCAACGAAGATGGATACGAAAAGTGAAATGAGTCCTAATGCAACACAGTAATAGGAAAATAGAGAGAATTTACCACGATTCAACACTACTAATAGAAACCGCAAAGCAATATAACCGACAATAAATGAAGCAAGCATTCCTACAACCAAAATATGGTAAGGAATAGTTGTGTCACCCATATCCTTTAATTTCATGATAACTGCGCCAAGTATTGCTGGAATCGAGAGCAGGAATGAATACTCCGCTGCAGTTTTTGCTGGAACACCCAAAAATAGAGCCAGCGAGATTGTTGTGCCGGAACGTGAGATGCCGGGGGTTATTGCGCAGCCTTGTGCAAAACCGATAAACGGCGCGTGCCATGTTTCCATGTCTTCTGCTTGAGAATCGTCACTGTCCATTTTCTGTTTTCTTAAACGAGGTAATTGAAGAATAACACCGGTAAGAATTAGCGTGATACTAACAAGTTGCACATTGTCAAAAAGGGATTCCAATTGGTCTTTGAACAGTACCGCGATGATTCCTGTCGGAATAGTTCCAAGAAGTATTAACCAAATAAATCTGAGTTCAACCTTTGTCTTGACCGTTGTTATCGGTTTCTGATAAAACTGCGCGCTTCCAAGTGTTGAAAACCCACCGACAACTAATCTCCCAATAGTTCCACGATAGACAACAAGGACAGCGAATAATGTCCCTAAATGCAGCATTACGTCAAAGAAGACGAGGGATTCCTTCAAACCGAGATAATGTTGAGCTATTACGAGATGTCCTGAACTACTGATAGGTAGAAATTCGGTTAGACCTTGTATAATGCCGAGGAGAATCGCATCAAGAAATGTCATAGTCTCTATTATAATGATGTTCGCGACATCCTGCAAGTCAATAATACCAGAATTCCAGATATTCAGTATAAACAGTTGGTAGATTGCATAAACACATCATAATCCATAAGACAACTCATATCGGCAAACGAATCTGATTGGTATACTGACTAAGCCGTTCATTTGCCAGATCAATATATTTCTTCTCAATGTCGTATCCGATATAGTGTCTATCCGATTTCACTGCACTCAAACAGGTTGTTCCACTGCCACAAAATGGATCTAAAACAACATCACCGACGAAGGTATATAACTGAATCAATCGATGTGGAAGTTCTTCAGGAAACGGTGCGGGGTGTCCAATCCGTTTCGCAGATACAGAAGGAAATGTCCATACGCTTTTTGTCCACTCTAAGAAATCCTCTTTGCTAATAGTATTTTCTTTTTCGTTGCGCTTGCGAGAGAAAGAGTCTTTGGAGAAAACAAGGATATATTCGTGAACATCCCTTAGAACAGGATTCGCTGCAGATAGCCAACTTCCCCATGCAGTAGAACTCCCAGCACTTGCAGCTTTGTTCCAGATGATTTCTCCACGCATATAGTAGCCTATTTCCAACATGTCTTCTATGATGTGGCTATGTAGTGGGATATACGGTTTACGTCCTAAATTCGCAATATTAATACATACTCGACCACCAGTTACCAACTTCTTGTAGGTTTCCGAAAACACAGCGCAGAGAAGCACTCTGTATTCCTCTAATGAAAGATCGTCATCATATTCCTTTTTGGCATTATAGGGAGGAGACGTAACCATCAGGTGGATACTGGAATCTGGTATTTCAGACATCTGCTCACTTGATGCACAATAGAGTTGGTCAAGGTTTTCATGAGGAATTGGATTTTCTACCCAGGTATCTGGTTCTGGAGGTGGTTGATCTGCATATAGTTTCCCCTTATAAAATTCACTGGAATCGTGATTGCTTCTCCCCGGCGTTCCAAATGTACTTGTCTGTGTGCCTTTCCTTTGAGATTCAGACTTCGCTTTTTTCATATCATCATTACCCTAATACCGATCAGGATACCAAAAAATAACATCCCGTTTTGGAAACAGTGTCCCTAAGAACTCGGAGATCTCATCAGAAACAGGTGTATCCAAATTTACCTGATCCCAACCAATTTCACCAAAAATAAGTTTCCAGAAATCTTCCTCGTTGAAATCCAAATCCACTGCATTTGAGGTATCATTTATGATCTGTATTGTGCTGTTGCCATCGTATCGCAGTCCTGCTTTCTGGTTGTTGATATTGGGGAATCTCACAGCGAGTGATGGAAAGGTCTGTTCGGAGGCAGCTATTTGCGATTCCCACGCAACAACGAGACGACGTAAAAGCACGTGTAAACTCACTGCATAGAGCATCATAGCAGTATCAGTAGTGAAAGCTATTTCCGCGTCGCATCTGTCAATCAGGCGTTTAACAAACGGATGTTGAGACGAAAAAACACCTTTTATTTCGTCAACACCTTCTGTTTCACAATCCTGTAAGAAGTGAGATACGAGCATGTCCAATGCTTCAGGGTTTTCGGGTCTGGATCCTACCTCAAGCACTTCAGCACACTTTTCATCTACCTCATAGTTGAGATATCCTATGATGTCACCCTTTTGATGTACAACAACGGTAGGGAGGATGCCGCGTATCCGTGAGGGTTCCATATCCCAATAGGCGCGTGTGCGAGAAACAGTTCCACTCTGTTGTGCATTTGCAAGGTCGTGTATTGATGCAACAGAATCTAAATCGGTATCTACATTGAAAGCACGCACCTGAAAATCAGATTGACTTTGTGTTGATGTTGTATAATTGCACTTTAATTTGAAACCATTTAATGGAAAGGAAGTCCACCCGAATCTATGGTAAAATTCCTCAGGGATAATTGTAAACAGAACACCAAGATCGTAACCGACTACCTGAAGATAGTCAATTGTTTGTCGCATCAACGCTGATGCATAACCGACACCACGATATTTCGAATGGGTGCAGACTCCGCCGATACCACCCATCGTTACCAGACTTGCCCCGATTCTTATCCTCCGTTCCCAAACGCGTAAAGTGGAAACAACCATATCATTTACAACAACCACCCGTGTCTGGGAAAGTCTGTAACTGCTATCTCCTCGGACATACTGCCAATACCGTTCATGCTGATTTGGGTTAAATGCCTTGCAGTTAAGTTCAACGACCTGTTCTAATTCGGTTTCACGAGCTGCTCTAATTTCCATATATTTTTTTCACCAATTTATTTCATTGTAAATATTACACCTAACGCTTCATTTGGGGTCTGTATCAACTTTTCACATGCTTCAGATGCCCTGTCGATATGCACAATATCAGTTATTAAAGGACGCACCTTAATTTTCCCTTCAGACATCAGTCTCAATGCTAACTCTAAGTTTCGTTGTGTTGGCCAAGGAACTAACACAGGTGGGTAATCTGCACCATGTTCGTAATCCTCGTCGTGGTAACCAGGTCCTGTCCGTGCCGCGCTAATGACATCTACGTTTCCAAGTCCAGCAGCAAAACCGTGTGTAATGCTTGCTCCACCAACGATAACAATTCGTCCCATTTTGTGTGTATCAGGTGCTGTTTTCAGCATTGCGCGAATCTGTTGAAAGGCACTTGTTGCGTCTCCACCAAATGCAATAATTCCACAATCCATGCCGTATCCATTCGTGAATTCTTGAGCAATCGGAATCGGGTCAGTTTCAGATACATTTATAGCGAGATCAATCCCAGCAGTTTCAGCAATTCCTAAACGCAACGGCAGCTGATCTAAACCAATCACATAAGCCCCCGCAATTTTTGCAATCTGTGATGCGAATTGTCCCACAACACCTAATCCAGCAACAACTACATTTTCCCCTATACGGATTCGTCCACGTTGCACCGCGTGGAGTGCTGTCGCAGCGAGGTGAATAGATGCGGCTTCCTCATCCTTAACCTTCTCCGGTATCTTGGCACACAAGTTATGCGGAACACAGGCATAAGTTGCATGCAACGCATACCCACCACCCATACCTGCAACTCTGTCACCGATCTCAAATTCATCGCAATCCCCTTCTTTTCCGATGACGACACCAGCATTAGTATATCCGAAAGGACGTCGCTGTGTCGCAGAACCTGGTTTCTCGCGTCTCCGTTTGATACCGCCAAGTTCTGTACCAGGACTGACCATAGAGGCGTGCACCTCAATTAGCAGTTGCCCCGGTTTGGGTGCAGGGGTTTCCTGTTCTTCTGTCAAGATTTGACCTGCATCATTCCTCATCACAATTTTTCTTGTTTTACTCATATATGTTTCCTTAGATTAGTTCTTCCAGATGAACTTTACTCGTATGGTAATTTACTATTAATCGTATTTTATGCTAATTCTTTATAGTTGTCAATCAGGGTTATTTAGTTATCGGATTTTTCGGATATATTTTTCACAATTCAATATCATCTCTTGTCGGTTGGGTAGAGAGAAGCGAAACCTATGCCCGTTAATTTACCGTTACATTGTTTATCTGTATGTGCTATAAATTGTGACCTTTTGCACGTCACCTGTGACTTAAAGAATTCAGTCAGGATAAGGAATGTGACGCGAATTTCGCTTTTTTTTTTTGGAGTTCCTTTTTGCTCTTTTTCTTGACCTACCTTGGGTTTCTGATCGTGTCATCATTTTTGCGAAGGATTTGACGGCGAATTGTTTGTGTATGTCATTGAATTTCATCGGAATATTCTTCCTTAAAAGGTTACCGTATGGTAACTTTTTTTGACATAACGGTAACTTTTGGTAGAATTGGTCTAATGTTAGTTCTCGTCTGGGTTTGCGGGTTGTTTTTATCGGTTTTTTGTGGTTGAAAAAAAATAATTTTGGTAACT